>DIPH01000051.1:0-139410 GCA_002424045.1 Firmicutes bacterium UBA5493
CTCCCAGCTGAGCTATTCGCCCGAAACGAATTAGAATTATGAGGTCCAGACAATTTAAAAGTATACCAGCACTTAGAATGGATGTCAACTGTTTTGCCAACAAAATTTCTTCACTTCAGAGTTTCCAATAACGCGCATATCATGTGTCAATAAACTCTTTTTTTAACTTGTCTGACCTCGAAAGGAATTCGGCGGTCTTGCGAGAAATGATACTGTATGAACTATATCATAATGGGGTGGTGTAATGCAAGTGCGCAAGATCAACTTTCTTCTGGTAGTTGCTTTAGTCGCTGTGTTGAGTGGTACCGTACTGGCCCAAGGTGTTCCTGTGGATATCCCAGGGACCGGAGTGAATTTCTTCCTCTATCGTTATGAGGGTCAAACTGTCCCTTACGACAAAATCAACGGTGTTTGGGAGAATTTGACCAAAGCCTTCCAGGCATGGGCTGATGATGGACAAGAACAAGGTGCTTTATCAGGCAAAGACGTCCATGTTAAAGGCAACGACATTTACGTGAAAGACCAGTTCATCTTGACTGTGGATCAGTATCACGCCGATGCTAACAAAGCAACCCGGGCTCAGTTGGCCGAAAAATGGGCCGCTAACCTCCGCAAAGGTGTAGATGCCTTTGTGGAGACAAATATTGTCAAGTAAGAACCCTATAACAAAAGGGAGTAGTCGTAACTGCATCCGTCAACACTACGGTTGAACTCAACCTGGCGATGCGCTTTGGCAACAAAGGACGAGACTTTTGGCATGCTAAATAGCCTGCTGAAAGTCTCTTTTTTGAGAGGGGACCATGAATGATCTACGTAATCTTCTTAGCAAGCCTCCTAGCTGTAACTAAGGGAGCCGATTGGCTCGTTGACGGTGCGGTTGGGATCACAAATGTACTAGGTATCTCCCAAATTGTGGTGGGAGCCACCGTTGTAAGTCTAGGAACCACACTACCTGAAGCACTCATTTCTGCTTTTGCCGCTTATCAAGGTAAGGGGGAGATTATCGCCGGGACAACTCTGGGGAGCATCTTGTTCAACACAGCAGTCATCTTAGGTCTAGCAGTGCTCATCAAGCCGCCAACGCTAACGTCCCGAGAACCCTTTTACAAGGCCGGAACTATGATAGCGGTCCCGATCTTGTTTGCCCTTTTATCCCTCGATCACCACATCTCCAGGGGAGATGCTCTGCTTTTGGCCTTTGTATTGCTGTTCTTCCTAATTTCAAATATGATGAAAGGGATGGAAGAGTCCCTGGAGCAAAAGGAGACGGCGGGAGAAAAGAACCTATCTCGACCCGTGATCCGGCTTATAGTCGGTAGTGCAGCCGTCGTTCTAGGAGCAAAATTCCTCCTAGATTCAGGTGTGGAAATAGCTAGGGTTCTAGGGATTTCTGAGGCTATTATCGCCCTCACCCTGTTTGCCGTAGGCAGTTCGCTACCCGAACTCATTACTGGCATCACAGCAGCCCGAAAGGGGCACATCGATCTTGTGCTAGGCAATGTGATGGGTGCTAACACATTGAATATCATTTTTGTCATGGCCCTAGCAGGCCTTATTCAGCCTTTTTCCGTAAGTCCAACTGTGTTTCAAGTGGATATTCCCATAAGCCTGCTTATGATGGGAATTCTGTTCGTTCCGGCTCTATTCACTAGACGTATCGGCCGCCTGCAAGGCGTACTAACAATTATTGGCTACATCCTCTGCCTCATTTTCATCATTGGTGTGAAGTAATACGAATTTCTCTGGAGGATGATACTGTGCATCATCATTTTTATCAAGAACTGACATTCCCGTATCCCGCCCACAGGCCTTTTATTGCCTGCAATATGGTCACCTCCCTTGACGGCAAAGTGACTGCAGACGGCACCCAGCCCTCAAGTCTCGGCAGCTCCTTTGACCTTAAGACCATGGGCGTAATCCGCAGCCACTTTGATGCAGTTCTAGCAGGTGGAAATACTATCCGTCTCCATCCCTACTACTTAGGTGTGCCTGTAGAGCTCGAGGGGTCCAGACAAGGAAGGGGGCTGGCAAGGCAACCCCTTACTGTGCTCCTGACGCAAAGCGGAAATCTGGATCCCTTCAGCTCCCTATTCACCAAAGCTCCCAGGCCCCCTATTATCATTACATCTACTGCAGGAGCTCAGAACCTGACTTCTTCAATCCAAGGCCAATCCAAAATAGAAATAATGGAAAACCCAGATCCACAGTCCATAACAACTCTATTGCAGACGAAATATGCTGTCAAAAGGCTTCTAGTCGAAGGAGGTCCGAGCGTTAATTACCAGTTCATGCAGGCAAAGCTTATGGATGATCTCTTTCTCACTTTGCACCCCAGCCTGATAGGAAAACGCACAGACCTAAGCTTAAGTGCAGGCGACCATGTTTTAGAGAAGGCCCATGACATCCAATTGATCTCCGTCAATCGAGAAGGCAACGAGCTTTTTTTGCACTATCGAATCACGTGGTAAACGAGGAGCATCAAAACCCTCTGAAAAAGTACAAAGAAGCAAGAAGCGAGAGGATTATGTTAACAGCCTGACCAACTAGATGCAATTTCACTGTTTTCTGCCCTGTGAAAATCTCCTTCAGGTTGGCAAAGCGTGAGTCTAAACCAATGGCCACAAAAGCGAGGGTAAAGAGCCAATTGCGAGCGGTGGCTGTTACTTTTAGGATACCCTCAACCTCCCCTTGCCCCAACATGGGAACAAGCACAAAGGACATGAAAAGGGATGCCCCCACAAAACCCAGGATGAACTTGGGGAAACGGATCCAGATTTCCTTGATACTCAGCTTCTCTGTTCCTGGTTCTTGGTCTACTCTGGTCACAAAGAAAAGGGCCCAGGCAAAGGCCACTAAACCTATGAGGGCATTTTGAAGCATTTTCACAATAGCCGCTACTTCCATGGCAAAGGGACCAACCATACTACCAGCTACTACCACAGCTCCTGTGGAGTCTACCGTTCCTCCAATCCATGCTCCAGCAATAGCCTCACTCAACCCCATCCAGCGAATCAGAACAGGCATACCCAGCATCATGATGACTGTCACAATCAGAGAAACAGAAATGGCAGCACTAATCTCTTCCTTTTTCGCCTTTACCGCAGCTCCGGTCGCGATGGCGGCAGACACACCGCAGACCGACGTACAAGTCGCCACTGTCGCCACCAACGCCTTACTCTTCATTTTCAATACCTTAGTTCCATACAGATACATGACAATAAGGAGAGTTGGTGGAATGATCCAAGCGACGCCTAAACCCCGACCGCCTAAGGAAAGCACCCGAGTAAAGAGAATTTCTGCGCCTAGGAGCACAAGTCCCGTCTTGATGAAAAGCTCGGTGCGAAGGGCGGGAATGATCCAAGCAGGCTTTTTCCACAAGTTGCTAATCAGCATTCCCAACACGATAGCCCAAATGACATCGTTAAAGCCATAGTGGGCTAATGTGGTTTGGTTGCCTATCAAATACGACAAGACGGCCAGGATAAAAATGGCCGGGAAGGCCTTCAGATAACCTCGCACCTCTTCGCCCATAATTCTGAGTGCCAGGGCAGTCACAGCAGCAAGTCCCACACCCCACAACAAAATAGGTACAATCAAGTCTACCGGCAGTGCATTCTGCCAAACGGTCCACTTCGGCAGCTTAGGTATGAAGGGTATTAAACCCAAGGCTGCTCCCCCAATAAAAAAAGCCCCTAACCAATTCGCCCACCAATCCTCTTTCTTCAAAAGAGAACGCATAGTACAGACCTCCTAGTCCTCAATTACTACAACAGTCCATACTATGCTCTAATATTCAAGTGGTTCCTTAATAAAAAAAGCCCCTACACCAAAAGTGCAAAGGCCTTCAATCCAACTTATCCTA
Organism: Firmicutes bacterium UBA5493; assembly: GCA_002424045.1. Lineage (GTDB taxonomy): Bacteria > Bacillota > Limnochordia > Darwinibacteriales > Darwinibacteriaceae > UBA5420. The sequence goes on from DIPH01000051.1 coordinate 3,863, forward strand.
CATTCTTCAGGCGAGGATCTAAGGCATCCCTCAAACCATCGCCTACCAAATTCAAGCACATCACGGTTGTGAAAATAGCCAGTCCCGGAATGGTTACAGCCCAATGGGAAACCCGGATAAATGGACGGGAATTGGCAATCATGCTACCCCATTCTGCCGTAGGGGGCTGGGCTCCCATGCCTAAAAAGCTCAGTCCTGCCGCTGACAAGATAGCTCCAGCCATGCTCAGTGTAGTCAGAACAATAATGGGACTAATTGAGTTAGGCAAGACATGGGTCAATATAATACGTCGATCCTTAGCACCAAGGGATCTAGCTGCATCCACATAGTCCAATTCTCGAGTGGAAATAACCGCCGATCGCATCATACGTGCAAAGGACGGAATATATGAAACGCCAATGGCCAAAACAACGTTTTGCAAACCAGGCCCTAGGGCCGCCACAATGGACAAGGCCAGCAAGAAGCCTGGCAATGCCATGAGGACATCAACAACACGCATAATCACGTTATCAATCACGCCACCGTAATAACCAGCCACAAGGCCTAAGGTACAGCCTATCAGCAAAGCCATACCGATAGAAAAGAAGCCAACCTGAAGCGACAATCGGGCTCCGTAGACCACCCGCGAATAGGTGTCGCGCCCAAATTGATCCGTACCGAAAATGTGCTCGGCGGACGGCGGTTGGAGACGATTGCGCATGTTCTGCTTCTGAGGTTCGTACCTCGTCACAAATGGCGCAAAAATGGCCATGAAGATAATCATCATCAAGATGAAGGCTCCCACAACAGCGCGACGATTACGTCTCCACTGTTTGAAAATCCTAGAAAGTTGACTTTGGCTCTTCGATACTTCTACTGCCATTCAGCTGCCTCCCTCCTATTCGTAAGTCGTTCGTAAACGAGGATCCAAGAATGCATACAACACATCAACAAGAAGATTCACCAAAGCATACGTCAGGGCAAAGGTCATAATAGTACCCTGAACGAGGGGGAAATCTTTATTATTAATAGCCTCCACGAGCATACGACCGATGCCGGGCCAGGCAAATATAGTCTCTGTTAAAACCGCTCCACTCATGAGTCCCCCGAATTGGAGACCAATCATGGTCACAACAGGAATAAGAGCATTGCGCAATGCATGCCTATAGACAACACGACGGCTGCGCAATCCCTTGGCCCGTGCTGTACGGACATAGTCCTGTTGCAAAACATCGAGCATGGCCGAACGAGTTAACCTAGCAATACTTGCCGTAGCTGCAGTCCCAAGGGTTACCGCCGGGAGCACGAGGTATTGCCACCCTCCCAATCGTCCCGACGATGGGAGCAGCTGGAATGTAACGGAAAATAGTAGTATAAGCATAATACCCTGCCAAAACGCGGGCATACCAACGCCGGTCAAAGCGCCGACCATGGCAATATTGTCAAATGTGGAGTTTGGTTTACTCGCAGAAAGAATACCGACCGGAACCCCAATCAGCACCGCAATGGACACTGCAGCTATGGCCAGTTCCGCCGTTGCCGGGAGTCGGTCGAGAATTTCTGTTGCTACAGCCTTTTTCGAACGCAGTGAATGGCCGAAATCTAACCTAATAGCATTTTTCAGCCAATTGATATATTGAATATGCCAGGGCTCATTAAGGCCCATAGACTCACGCAGGGCTTCCAGTTGATGAGCTGGTGCACCCTCTCCCAGCATCAGTTGGGCTGGGTCACCCGGTGTAAGGTGCATGAGTAGGAAGACAAAGAGCGAAATCCCGATCAATACGGGAATCAAACTAAGCAAGCGTCGTATGATATACCGCCACACAGGCAGACCACCTTTCCTTCAACCCTGCTTGCCCAAGACTGGGGAAGACCCTGCGGGCCTTCCCCATCCTTTATTCAACAAGGTTACTATTTACTTCTTGGAAACGGTAGAGAGCTTATGGTGACCAGCTGGGTGGGCCATGAAGCCTTCTACATTGTCCCGCATGCCGTTAACTTCCATGGTGGCAATGAGAAACGCCCATGGGGCTTCGGCTACGATATATTCTTGTGCTTCTGCATAGATCGCTGCACGTTTGTCAGGATCAGCTTCGACACGACCGAGGTCGAGCAACTCGTCAACACGCTCATTAGCGTAGAAGGAACGGTTACCTGGATCGCCGAACTGACTGCTGTGGAACAGTGCATAAAGACCATAGTCAGGATCAGCTGTTACAGTCACCCAACCCAGAATAAACATATCATGTTTACCGGCAGCTGTATCTGCCAAATAGGTGGCCCATGGAACAATAAGGACTTCCACATCGACACCAATTTCAGCTAGGTCAGCTTGGAACATTTCAGCAATCTGCATACGCAAGGGATTGTCATTGGTCCAAATGGTGGTTTTGAATCCATCAGGATAGCCAGCTTCGGCCAGAAGGGCTTTGGCTTTCTCAGGATTGAATTCATAACCCTCAACATCAAGGGCTCCCCATACCAGTGGAGCAAGAGGTCCGCCAGCAGGTGCTGCCTGACCGGTGTAGATATAGTCTACTACAGCTTCAACATCAAGAGCATAGTTGATTGCTTGACGAACGCGTACATCGTCAAATGGCTCTTTTTGTACGTTAAAGCCGATATAGCTTGTGGAAAGTGTCTGGGACTTGTCAAGGATCAAGCCTGGTGTACCAGTCAAGCGGAACTCGTCGGTAGGGTCGATATTGTAAGCAATGTCTACACCACCGGTCTCAAGCTCAATAGCCCTTACGGTGTTTTCAGGAATGCCACGGATAACAAGTGTTTCAACTTTTGCCGGTTCACCCCAATATTGCTCATTACGGGAGAGTGTTACATGTGAGCCAGATACCCAGTCTTCAAATACGAAGGGGCCTGTCCCCACAGCGACTAGCGAACCAAAGCCGTCTCCGGCTTCTTCAACCGAACGCCGGTTAACGATAGCGTTGGATGGGTGGGCTAAGTGAGCAAGAATTGGTGCAAATGGTTCATTAAGAACAATGTGTACTGTGTAGGGATCAACGACCACTACTTCCTTAACAGAGTCAATTAAGAACGCTGCTGGGGATGGTAATTCTTTAATCCGCTCGAAAGAGTATTTCACGTCTGCCGCCGTAAAGCCATCACCATTATGGAACTTTACGTTTTCTTCGAGCTTAAATTCCCAAGTAACGTCATCAATCTGCTCCCAGCTCTTGGCTAGACCTGGAATGATCTCCAAGTTTGGACCATGATTAACCAACGTCTCAAAAATCTGCACACGCACACGAGCTGAAGGTTGATCGTTTTGTCCATGGGGGTCCAAGGTTACTGGATCTGCACCCTGGGCCACGGTTAATGTCTGGGCTCCAACGACACCGACTCCAGCAAAAGCCACTGCCAACACTAAGAGCACAACGAACCACGACTTTTTAAACATCTAATTTCCTCCCTTTTTTTCTTGTAGTTCCCTTCCATAGCAACGAAATCCACGGCGAAGTTCATTCCGACGAAAAACCACAAGCTAATGTAGGGGTTTTGCGAAAACCGCGTCGTTGTTCTGCGGAAGGGTGTTTTTTAAATAATACAAGCTCAACGGCCTAAAGTCAAGCATCCTTTTCTCCCCGGTTGTAGATTATGCGCAAATTTTCGCTATCTTTCTCACCATTCGCCATACTTCCTTCTCATAGAACAGACACAGTGAATACAATTTACAATAGCAAAAAAAGCACCCCCAACATTTCAGGAAGTGCTCTTTCCACTAACAAGCTCGAACCAAGCCTCATTATCCCTGAATCCGCGGGTCCATAATATCTCGGAAAGCGTCACCAATGAGATTCCACGACAACACAAAAAGGACAATGGCTAAACCTGGCCAGACCACAGTATACCAGTAGGCCAAAGAGTTATCAGGGGTCCCCAAAACCCAGTTGCGGGCAAAACTAATCATCTGACCCCAGTCTGCATGACCTTCAGGAGCACCCAGTCCTAAGAAGCTCAGAGTGGAGGCAGTAACTACAATAGAACCCATGTTCATGGAAGCCTGAATCAAAACGGGGAAAATTGTGTTCGGCAGGATATGCCGCATCAGGATTTTTGGGTGGGATACACCGCCTGCCCTGGCAGCCATAATGTATTCGTCTTGTTTGACTTGGAGTACATTGCCCCGAATGAGGCGTGCATAACCTGTCCAACGAAAGATCACAAGCGCGATGATAACTTTATCAAGACCTCTCCCCAAGATAGCGGTAATAACAATGGCTGCAATCAGAAAGGGGAAGCTCATAAATACATCAACAAAGCGCATGACAACTTCATCGAATTTTCCGCCCACATAAGCGCTCGTTGAACCAATCACAACACCGATGAAACACGAAAGGCCCGTGACGATAAGGCCCACTTGAAAGGCCGTTCTCGTTCCCCAGACGATACCATAGAAAATGTCGTATTTCCCCTGTGTTAAGCCCATGGGGTGTTGTGGTGACGGTGGTTCTGGAGTGGTGCCCCAACCAAAGCGGGGTACTCGATAGGGATCATTTGCATAGGCGTCCTGGGTCGGTGCTATCCAGGGCGCAAAAATGGCGACTAGAATAAACCCCAATAAGAGGAGGAGTCCGATCATAGAAAGGGGATTGTGCAGCAGTTTCTTCATCACCATAATGTTATCACTCCAATCTCACCCTAGGGTCAATTACCGCATAGAGAACATCTACTACTAGGTTTATCAGAACCAGGAGCATTCCGTAAAACAGGGTGGTCCCAAGTATTAATGTATAGTCCAACTGTTGGGCCCCTGTGGCTGTCAAGAGCCCGATCCCCTTGTAATCAAACACCGTTTCGACTATGACAACGCCGCCCAAAAGACCCAGAACCATGGATCCCGAAACGGTGGCAACGGGAATCATGGCATTGCGGCGAACATGGCGGTTTACTACGACTTTTTCTGTCAAACCCTTGGCCCTGGCCGTCCGTACGTAGTCTTTGTTCATCACTTCTAGCATGCTCGACCGAGTAATTCTAAGCAGATAAGCCCACCACAAATAGGAAAGGGTAATGACGGGGGCGATTAGGTGGCGTACAGAATCCCAGAAGATATCCGGTCTCCCATTGAGCAGTGAGTCAACGGTGTTCAACCCCGTGTACCTAACAAAATCTCCCGTTAACACCACGGTATCAGCCCACATGGAGAGTCGCCCTGGAGGAAACCAACCTAAGACGCCATAGAAAATCATGAGCAGTATGAGTCCAAAGACAAAGTCTGGCAGAGACCAACCGATAATGGCAAAGGTCCGAGTTACATGGTCGAGTGGCCTGTTGTAGTGCTTTGCCGATATTGTTCCAAGCCAAATGCCCCCCAAGACAACGGGAATAATGGCGAATAAGGCTAACTCAATGGTGGCCGGAAAGCGTTTGGCAACAGCTTCCGTCACCGACATGTTCGCGGATACGGAATAACCCAAATCCCCCTTGAGCAGGTTTTTCACCCAGCTAACATAGCGAACATGAACAGGTTGATCCAGTCCATACTTTCGAACTAGGTCGTCCAGGCTCTGGTTCTTCAGTTCCTCAGGACTTTTAATATAGGCACTAACGAGTTGATAGGGGGATAAGAATGACATGGCCACAAAGACCAAAAGGGTAACCCCAATTAGGACTATTGGTAGAAATAGCAACCGCCTGGCGATGTAGGTTATCATATTCTTACTCCTTAGCTAGCGAGATAAGGGAGTAGGACTGCCCTTTGGCAATCCTACTCACCTAGAAAGATGGACACGGATTACTTCTGTTCTTTGAAGATTGTGTAGTAATCGTACTGGGCGCTGTAGGCTGGGCTGTAGATGAATCCTTTGACCCAATCCCGCATAACCCGATGGGTTGTTGCTTCCATAAATGGCATACCAACAGCTAGATCAACATAACGTTTCTGCAATTCGAAATAAATCTTCTCACGTTCCACCGGATCTGTAGCCTTAATACCGGCTTCTACCAACCCATCGAACTCCACTTTGGCCAAATCAATCAAACCCTGTCCGCAATAACCGGCAAAGGTTCCTGTGGAATGCATAAACGGAACGGCGAAGTTGTGCGTATCGGGGAAGTCCATGACCCATCCCATGACAAACACAGGAAGAGAAGCGGAACGGAGTTTATCTAGAACAGTGGCCCATTCTAGACCGATAACATTAACCTTGAACTTGGGATTAATGCTCTCTACGTTGTATTCGAGAATTTCCAACGCAGTCTTACGAGTATTGTTGCCCGTATTGTACACAATACCGACTTCAAATCCCTTTTCCCAGAGTTCGCCGTCAAAAGCCTTCTTAAAGTACTCTGCGGCTTTGGCCGGATTATTCGAATAATACTCTTGTTCGGTGTTTACATAAGGTAAGCTCTGCGGAATAGGTCCTACAGGAGTGACACCGGCTCCGAGAGCGACTTCCTGTAAGAAAGCTTCATAGTCGAAGGAATAATTGAAGGCTTTTCGGACATTTACATCAGCGAAAAAGTCGCTTGGAATACCGTTACCATCGAGTTTACCACTACCAACCAAGTCTTCATTGCCCTCAACTGGGATGGTAAAGCTATAAAATAGCACGGTATTGGTAACCTGAGGTAACCCATCTATCACCGTCACATCAGGCATAGAACGAACTTGAGGCAGATCTTCCTGACCAACGTAGATAGCGTCCGCATCACCGACACGAAGCATCAATTGACGAGTGGCCAACTCTGGAATGTTCTTAATTACAACGCTCTTAAGGCTTGCAGGACCCTGCCAGTACTCATCAAAGCGACTGAAAAGGACCTGTGCACCGCTCTTATCCCAGGTTTCCAGTTTGAAAGGGCCGGTACCATTGGCATGGTCGTACAGGGTCATGTCTTCAATGGCCAGATCATACCATTTAGCCCAAGTGTCAGGATTGCCATCCCAATCACCGTTAGCAACCATCCAATCTTTACAGATGATGGCCGACCAAGAACCACCCTTGGCGAGAATGTTAATAAATGGTGGATAGGGCTCAACCAAATGGAAGACAATGTCATTCCCATCAACTTCAATGGTGGCAGCGACCAAATCATAGGCCTTCCTTAATATGGTTGGGTCAACCTCGTCAATGGCAGCAAAGTCGCCTGAACCGCCAGCCATTTCGATCACACTACGCATGGTCTGAACACCGAGGAGAGGTTCGAAAAACATCCACATGGGTCCGCCAGCAGGGTCTGCCAACATGCCCCGCAGGAAACTGTACCTTACATCTTCAGCAGTCAATGTTGCACCACTGTGGAACTTCACACCTTGACGAATGGGTACCCGAATGGTGCGTCCATCCTCTGACATGAGGCCATTAGCAACAGTAGGTACCTCTGTAGCTAACATAGGTCCAATGTTATCCAGTTCGCCGTCAACATACTCAAACAGGTTGTCATAGATCTGATGAATAACCTCCCCACTAGCGGTGTCATAGGACGACGCTGGATCGAGGGTCTGAGGACCTCCCGCTCCACCTACATAGACAAACGTTTCGGGATCAAATGGAGCTGCGAAAACAGAAACTGACAGACTAAGTGCCAACAACACGATGAGCAGACTAAACAACTTCGTTTTCAATGCCTTTCCTCCCTTTCGTTCTGGTATTGCCTGACGGCTATGGCTTAAACTCAACCTTACCCATAAACCCTGCCTATGCAGTCTCTCTGGGAGTTACACCGGTTAAGTCTAGGTCCCGGGCATAGTGGCAAGCCACTAAGTGTCCCCTTTTTTCCTCATCTACAAGCTCTGGAATTTCTTGACGGCATCGATCCTTCGCATAACGGCAGCGGGGATGGAAGTGACAACCTGGGGGCGGAGCGGCTGGACTCGGTACATCACCCTGCAAAATGATCTCTTCCCCCACAATATCCGGATCTGGATCGGGGATTGCAGAGAGTAATGCCTCCGTATAGGGGTGCTTTGGATTTCCAAAGAGCTGCTCTACTTCCGCCATTTCCACGATTCTTCCTAAGTACATCACAGCCACCCGATCACTGATATGCTGCACCACAGACAAATCATGGGCCACAAATAGATAGGTCAAACCAAATTCCGATTGAAGATCATCAAGTAGATTAAGTACTTGGGCCTGCACTGAGACATCTAAGGCAGATACAGGCTCATCACAAACAACAAGAGAAGGATTTAACGATAACGCACGAGCTATGCCAATTCGTTGCCTTTGACCGCCACTAAACTCGTGGGGAAAGCGATTCATAAGGTGGGACCCTAAACCCACTGCCTCAAGGAGTGATTCAACTCGGTCATAGCGTTCCCGGCGCTTTTTCATACCATGGGCCTGCAGGGGTTCTGCGACAATGTCTCGGATTCGCATCCGAGGATCTAGAGATGAAAAGGGGTCCTGGAAAACGATCTGCATCTTGTCACGCAAATTGCCAATGGTTCTCGCGTTAACCTGCAACCATTCCCCATTAACATTCAAGTGAACTTGGCCATCGGTGGGCTGAATTAAGTGCATAATACTGAGACCCATGGTGGTCTTTCCGCAACCGCTTTCACCGACAACACCAAGTGTTTCACCCTTCCGAACCTGGAAGCTCACGTTCTCAACAGCCTTCACATGGCCCACAGTTCGCCGAAAAAGTCCCTTTGTAATGGGAAAGTACTTTCGTAAGCCTTGAACGTCTAGCAGAATGTCATCTGTCTTTGCAGTCGTCATCACTGAGCATCCCTTTCCGTCATACTTTCAGCCACAAACCGCCAGCAACGGACGGAATGATTCTCTTCAAGATCAACAAGTGGTGGATCCTGGAGGCAATGCTCCATAACCATAGGGCAACGCTCCCTAAAACTACAACCCGCAGGAATAGCCCGTGGGTCTGGCACAACGCCCTTGATGGGTTCAAGCCTTCTCTTGCGTCCATCGAGCTTAGGAATAGAATTCAACAGCCCTACCGTATAGGGATGGGCAGGATTGTGAAAAAGGGTGCGAACCTTGGCATACTCAACGATCTTACCCATGTACATCACCGCTACTTCATCACACATACGGCTCACCACACCAAGGTTATGGGTGATCATCATAATGGACATCTTATATTCTTCTTGGAGCCTTCGCATTAAATCGAGAATCTGGGCCTGAATTGTGACATCAAGGGCCGTAGTAGGTTCATCGGCAATTAAAAGGGTAGGGTTACAGGACAAGGCCATGGCAATCATGGCCCGTTGACGCATACCGCCACTCATTTGATAGGGAAACTCCCTCACGCGCTGCGCTGGGCTAGGAATGCCAACCCGGGCAAGCATATCCTCAGCCATTTTCCAAGCCTGCTTTTCGGTAACTTTTTGGTGAAGCGTGATCGCCTCCACAATCTGATATCCGACTGTATATACTGGATTCAGAGAGGTCATGGGTTCCTGAAAAATCATGGCTATCTCATTACCCCTGATGCGTCGCATCAAAGATCCCGTGGGGTCTTGCTGGGCTAAATCAACCACCCCTCCCTTACCATGACGAAAAAAAACATGGCCAGAGTGAATCTGACCATGTGGTTTGGGAAGTAGTTGCATAATGGACATAGCGGTAATGCTCTTTCCGCAGCCACTTTCACCAACGACTCCAAAGACTGTTTCCTTTTGAATATCAAAAGAAACACCATTGACAGCCTTAATCAGGCCTTCATCGGTGGAAAAATAGGTGTGCAAATCCCTTACCCTTAAAAGAACATCCTGATCCCAACTCTCAGTATCCAGATCAAGACTACCAGCTTGCGCCTTGGCGAGTGCGGAATTGCTCATTATGGAGACCCCCAATGGGTGATTACTTCGCAAGCATTGGCCCAAGGGGCCCTAAGACAGCCTGCAGCAATCAACAACCTTGTATAATATGGTAATGTATTCCCACTATTTACTTCTAAATTATACTCCCCACGCTTTGGCTTGTCAATAACTTGTTTACGATATTCGGATTTAATTCAGCAAAAATGCAACTATGCCGCCATCCTTAAGCGAATTCCGACCTATCCTCATAGTATTTGAGGAGCCAATGGAGAAGGAAGGGGATTCGATGGGTTTTTAACAAGCCATTTAGCAAGCCGATTGTCCCATAGCATTGACAGGCGCTCCCTTGTGGCATAAAGTTACAATTACAGAGATCGCAGAAGGGAGATGCTCAGATGCAAGAAGGTACCCATCCATGCCAAACTCTAGTTCTGATCGTCTTGCTTCTTCTCCTTTTCCCTAAAACCCTAGGTGATCCAGCACTACCATTTGGCCTTTATCCCGACCACGGAGGGCGTCTCGTGAACCTTCCGCCTACCATTAAGAAGGTGTATGCAACCACTGAAGCGGGGTCATTCTTGGTCTACTCGGTGGAGCCAGACTCTATTACAGGTTGGAACCGAGGTTTGAGCCCCGAAATCGAATTTGCCATTTTGCCCCAATACCATTCCTTACCTACCCTGGGCACCTGGGACGAGACATTTTACACTATTCAGCTCGATGCAGTCCTAGAACAAGAGCCTGATTTGGTCATTCATTATGCACCAGTGGATCAGACCAACATTGCTTTGGTGGGGGAGATGGAAGAAGCACTTGGTATTCCCGCCGTTTTGGTGGATCACCGTCTGCAAGCCCTCCCCGATGCCTTGCGTTTCTTGGGGCAAATCTTAGGGAGAGAAGTGAGAGGACAAGCACTGGCCACCTTCATAGAGAACCGCCTAGGACAGATGAAAAACTTTCAAAAACTGCAGATGGGCTATGCCCCTATTCCTGTGCACATTGTATCATCCTGTGATCCAGGACACTTTGACGAACTTTTGGATTTAGCTGGAATGACAGAGATGGCCATCTGGGACAATCAACCCCCTTTACCGGATTTTGTCCTGATTATGCCCCACACCATATCCGATCCCTATAAAGCCATAGAAAGGGAAGGGCACAAGCGCATTTACCAAATTCCTGCCTTTCCCTCGAATTGGCTTGAACCGGGGTCCATCTTTAGTCTTTTGGGACTGGAATGGCTTCATTCCATCGCCTATCCCGCCTCCTATGGTACTGAACTGGCCGAAACGTACAAGGCTTTTATGGAAGTCTTTTTCCAAGTAAATGTCACTCCTGAGCTTTTGGAGTGGACTCTGAGGAGAAGCGGAATATCATACTAGGAGAACCAGAACATACCTTTGCCTTTAGCCCAGCCCAAGTCCATAATGGGGGTTGGAGGTGTAAGAATGAAAAGAATGACGTCTATAATTCTTGTTTTACTACTAGGATTGACCATGGTTGCAGGTGCAGGAGCTGCTGAACCACAGTACCATACCATCGCAGCCGGGGATACCTTGCATCGACTGGCCCAGGAGCACAAAACAACTGTCGTTGAGTTTCTAGACTTTAACCCAGGAATCACACCGGACAAGCTCGAAGTGGGGCAAAAACTCCTCGTACCCGTAGAAACCTTGTGGAGCTACCATGTGGTACAGCCTGGTGACAACGCCCGCTCTCTAGCGGCCGCTTATAAGGTTCCAGAAGAGACCCTGCGTACAGCTAACGGACTCTCTACTGACAGACTAACCGCGGGAGAGACGATCCGCATTCCTATCCATTATTACTTGGGTGATCCAGAAGGTGATTCCGAAACGAAGCAGGTAACGCACACGGTTGAAATCGGTGACACACTCTTCAAGATTGCCAGGACCTATAAAGTGGCCCTTGCGAAGTTGGTAGAATGGAATGATATCAAAAACATCCACAATATCATGGCAGGACAAACCTTAATTGTCGGGTAATAAAGCCTAGGACCCCAAAAGGGTCCTTTTTCTACATAATGGGTCAGATCCAAAGTGCAAACTACGAAAATTGTAGTGAATTGAACGGAGGTCGATACTGTGAAATCTAGGCAACAGATTGTAGTACTATCTATTGCGCTTTTAGTGTGCATTGCAGCAGGTACCGGATATGCCAGCGAATTTAGGCGAACCTTTCTCTTGGAAGCCGGAGCCCGCTATGAGGTGAGTGTACGCATCAAAACTGACTTACAAGATGCCCCCACCCTTGCATCCGTGTACATCCATAACGAACATGGTCAATACCTGCGATCTACCCAGTTAAGTAGAAGTTTGGCTGGTCCCAATCAGTGGCAGCACATTTCTACCATTGTTACGGCACCTCCAGGAGCTCTGCAGGCCACCGTTGTCTTCACCGCCTCAGAAGGTGTGGAAATGGAATGGGATGAGTTTAATATCCGCCGGGTTGAGTTAGATCTAGCCGACGAGGAGTTAATTCGTCAGGGACTCGTCTACACAGGCCTCATTGTCGACGCCCGAGGACTGAATCTCCAGCGCGGGATGAGCCCTAAGATTTTCTCCGAGTCTGGACAGTTAATTTACGCGGGCGTGGCGGTTTCCTACGGCTTCCTTCAAGAAGCGGGTATTGCCTCTTATGGACAGGAGTTAAACTCTGATCTGCTAAGGCGCATTCAACCCGATGACACCGTCAAGGTTTCTCCCTTAGTGGTACACGCTCTAGATCTAAAGGGCAGCACAGAATCAAGCGTGACAATTAGTGACGCAGATGCCCAGGCCATTTTAGATGCACTAGACACCTATGACTTTCTAGCTCATTATTCCGTTGTGTTCTTAATTGACTAAATCCTTCGCGGGACAGTCCTTCGATCAATTTGACGAATTCCGTTCAAATTGGTGGAGGGACTTTTTTTGATCACTATTGACAAGAAATAGCGAGCGGCATATACTGTAATTGAACATATGAACAGGTATTCACATTTGACAGGAGTGGTTTCATGAACGAGAAAAGTCCTTGCTGCGACATAACTGTTATCCACGAAGAGCTGGTGGAACAACTGCGGAAGACTATGCCTCCAGAAGAAGAGCTGTTCAATCTAGCGGAGTTCTTCAAGGTCTTTGGCGATACGACCAGAATTCGGATTCTCTATGCCCTGTTTCAATCTGAAATGTGTGTCTGCGACATTGCCCACCTTCTAGATATGACCCAGTCTGCAATTTCCCATCAACTTCGGGTGCTCAAGGGAGCAAAACTAGTGAGATACCGCAAAGAAGGCCGAGTTGTCTATTACTCCCTAGACGATGACCACATCAAAGCCATTTTCGACCAAGGATATCAACACATTCAAGAACGCAACTGAGGTGAGACCATGCGAGTTGTCTATAATTTAGAAGGTTTGGCCTGCGCAAGCTGCGCCGCAAAAATAGAAATAGCCGCAAGCAAGCTAGAAAACGTCGATAGTGCATTTGTTGACTTTTCCACCAGCCGCATTTTCCTAGATATTCACCCGGCAGACATTCATGCACTCAAACATGCTCTGCAAGAAACGGTCGCCACCTTTGAGCCCGATGTAATCGTAACCGAACAATCCACCAAACTGGAAAGACCAACACTGTTTACAGTCCAGAACTCCAGCTTCTTCTTGGGTATGTTGAGCTTCATCGTGGCCCTCTTCGTTCCTGGTGGCCCCCTCAAGACCGCACTCTACATTATGTCCTATGTTCTTGCGGGCTACGAAGTCATCTACAAAGCTCTTCGCAACTTGCGCCAAGGGCAGATCTTCGATGAGAATTTCTTGATGACCATCGCCACATTAGGAGCCCTAGCCATCCGTGAATTCCCCGAAGCCGCCTCCGTGATGATCTTCTACCGCACCGGCGAATTCCTACAGAGCTTGGCCGTAGATCGCTCCCGGCGCTCCATTTCGTCCCTAATTGCTATAAAGCCAGAGACAGCCCACCGCAAAGTCCAAGACTCCATCGTCGACATTCCTGTAGAAGACGTACGTGTAGGCGATCTGCTCGTAGTTCGACCTGGTGAGCGCATCCCTGTGGATGGAGAAGTTGTCCACGGGTCTTCCTCTCTGGATACCTCCGCCTTGACCGGCGAGAGTCTGCCTCAGGAAGTTCAGGAAGGTGAGGAAGTTTTATCTGGCTGCATCAACTTAAGTGGTCTTCTAACCATTCGTTCGACGAAGCTGGCAAGGGATTCAGCCGTATCTCGCATTTTGCACTTGGTGGAAAATGCAACCACAAATAAGGCCCCCACAGAAGACTTTATAACGACCTTTGCCCGCTATTATACACCTGTCGTAGTAGGCATCGCAGCTAGCATTGCCATCATACCACCCCTCTTTTTTGGTGGAGTTTTTAACGACTGGTTCTATCGATCCCTGGTATTTTTGGTCGCCTCGTGTCCCTGCGCCTTGGTTGTCTCCATTCCCCTGGGCTTCTTTGGGGGAATTGGCCTGGCCAGCAAACAAGGTGTCCTCGTGAAGGGAAGCAATTATCTTCAGGCACTCCATGAAGCGGATACCATTGTCTTTGACAAAACAGGTACCCTCACCTCGGGGCACTTTTCGGTACAGAAGGTGACGTCCGTTGATCCCTTTACACAATACGATGTTCTGGAGATGGCGGCCCATGCAGAAAGCGCTTCTTCCCACCCCATAGCTCGCTCCATTATCAGAGCCTTTGATGCCTCTATCGACGAAGGCAGTATTACATGCATCGAAGAACTCTCGGGATTCGGTGTTCGAGCCAGCTATCAAGGTTCAGAGATCCTAGTGGGTAGTAAACATCTGCTGGAGCGTTTTGGCATCGAGGTGACGGGAAACAATGACCAATCAGGTGTATACGTAGCCAAAGACGGCGGGTATGCAGGCTCCATTTCCCTTATGGATGAACCCAAAAGAGGTGCCAGACGTGCGGTTGAGGTCCTGCAGTCTATGGGAACCAAGGTCGTTATGCTCACCGGCGACGCCTCCCGCGTATCTGGGCAAGTGGCTAAGGAGCTTGGTATCGAAGACGTCCGCTCAGAACTCCTTCCACACCAAAAAGTGGAGGAACTGGAAAGAATCATGGGTGAAAAACAAGTGAAAGGCAAGGTTGTCTTCGTGGGCGATGGGATTAACGATGCCCCTGCACTAGCTAGAGCCAACGTTGGTATAGCCATGGGTGCCCTAGGCTCAGAGGCTGCCATCGAAACAGCCGACGTGGTTTTGATGACTGACGATCCCCTTGGCGTTGTTGAAGCCATGGATACGGCTCGCCGCACCAATCGCGTTGTCTGGCAGAATATTTCTCTAGCCTTTGCCGTGAAGGTTGTTGTCCTCTCCCTAGGAGCCTTAGGCATGGCGTCCCTCTGGGAAGCCGTTTTCGCCGACGTGGGAGTCACAATTCTGGCAGTCTTAAATTCTTCCAGAATTATTGCCTCAAAAAGCCAAATGGAGAAGCGAAGTGTATAACAACAATTAGAAGGAAGGGACTTCTATGCAAAGAAAAGTTTGGGCGCTTACGCTAGTTGTAGTACTGTTAATAGCTTTCTCGGCGTTAGCCAGTGCCGCTCCTGAGACCTTCACCATTCAAGTACAGGCAACAGGAACGGTCTACGTACCACCTACCAAAGCACAGATGTGGGTTGGGGCAAAAACAGATGGAATCACGGCTGAAGAGACGTTGACCAACAGTAATCAGGTGATGCAGGACATTATCGGGATTGTTGGAGAGTTTACCTCGCCAGAGTTGGTCAGGACCTCCGAGTTTAACATGTATCAAAAAGAACGCTGGGATGACGCAACCCAGCAATCTATTCCCGAAGGTTTCACCTTGCGTCATGTGTTTGAAGTGCAGATCTCGGATTTAGCGAAAGTCGCACCTTTCCTCGACCAAGTGACACAGGCCGGGGCAAATATCATCTATGGTCTCCAGTATGGAGTACAAGACAACCGTACCCCCCGGGAAGAAGCTTACAGGCGGGCCATGGACGAAGCCTGGTGGAAAGCTAATTTACTAGCCGATGCCAATGGTACAGGTAATCTGGTTCTGGAAAGTGTAGAAGAAAGCTACTACTACGGATCCACCTTCGATACGGAAGGAGCTAGCATGTCCGAAGGGCAAGTTGACTCCTTTATGCCTGGCCAACTTCAAGTTTCCGTCACCCTTCAGGCCACCTTTCGAGCAGGGTTAGCTGAATAGAACGAAGAAAAGAGCCCAAGATTCTCAGCCTAGAGGATCTTGGGCTCTTTTTGTGGTAATCTACTTGAAAAGGGGGAATTGTCCATGGCATCCACTCGAATTGGCGTGATCTCAGACACCCACGGTTTACTTCGCAATCAGGCTAGGGAGATGCTACAAGGCTGCCAGCTCATTATCCACGCTGGCGATATCGATAGCCCCTCTGTCCTTGGGGAACTGGAACGAATTGCACCAACTACAGCAGTAAGGGGCAACATGGATTGGGCCTCTTGGGCCAATCATTTGAGAATCACAGAGAGAATTCAAGTGGACACATGGTCGATTGTAGTTGTCCATAATATCGGGGACCTTCCGAGCCTTCGGGACAATACAGACATCGTAATTTTCGGCCATTCCCATAAATTCTTGCAGGAATATCGCAACGGCCTCCTCTTTCTCAACCCTGGCAGCGCAGGACCTAGGCGCTTTGACATCCCCATAAGCATGGCCATTTTGACCTTAGGGGCGCAAGCAACCGTTGAACAGAAACTCCTTGAATCAAAGCGCTAAACGAAATTCAGTCCAGGGCTTAACTGCAGGGGGCAGCTGAGCAAACTCCAATTTTTCTTTGGTCGTGGGATGGACAAAAGAAATGCGCTCTGCCCAGAGGGCAATTTGCTGCCTCTCGTTCTTCCTTGGTCCGTAGCGCCTGTCTCCAAGTAAGGGGTGGCCACGCTCTGCCATCTGCACCCGAATCTGATGCGAACGACCGGTCTGCAGTGTAATTCTCACCAGGCTCTGGCTCCGGGTCATATCAAGTACCTCATAATCAAGTACAGCTTCTTGCGCACCGGGCACACCGGGTCCTACCATCTGAACCAGATTCTTGGTTTTATCTTTGAGAAGATAACTCTGCAAACGTCCCCTAATGGGTTCAGGGTGACCTTCCACCACAGCCAAATAGCCCCGTCCAAATTTGCGCTCCCGAATCTGTTCTGAGAGACGTCCTGCCGCCTTTGAAGTCTTAGCAAAGACCATTACGCCGCCAACTGGCCGATCGAGACGGTGCACCAAACCTAAATACACATTACCCGGCTTATCATACGTATCGCGAATATATTCCTTCGTCAGCGTAAGGAGATCGGCATCGCCCGTGGCATCCCCTTGGGACAAGAGATTCGGTGGTTTCACAACCACTAAAAGATGATTATCTTCGTATAGAATAGGAATTTCACTCATCTAGAATCTTTCATCTCCTCGTGAAGCAATTCTTCTGGGCAGCCAGGGGCATTTTGCGGTCTTCACCTAATATGGGTGTAGTCACCCGTAGGATCAACGCCGCCTGCCTGCGCTTATAATCATTGTTATCAATGGTGCGCATCACCCAGCGCACCGTTTCCAGCTCAAAGCCCTGGGCCACAATTTCCGAGGCACTCAGACCTTCATCAAGATACAACTTAATAATGCCATCTAGAATATCGTAAGGAGGAAGGGTCTGATCATCCCTTTGGTCCGGCCTAAGCTCTGCAGAGGGAGGCTTCTCAATCGTATTCCAGGGAATAATCTCCCGTTCCCGGTTGACGTAGTAGGCCAATTGGTACACCTGCGTCTTATAACAATCGGCAAGAACCGCAAGCCCACCTGACATATCACCATACAAGGTGCAATACCCCACCGCGAGTTCACTCTTATTGCTATTGGTCAAAACTAGGCCTCCAAACTTATTGGAAAGGGCCATGAGCTGGTTTCCCCTGAGGCGCGCCTGAATATTTTCCTCCGCAACATTTGCCTCTGTCCCAGAAAACAGCTCTTGGAGGGATGTTAAGGTAGCTTCGTAAAGCTCGGTTATGGGCAGAATGTCGAAGCGAATCTTGAGATTCTCCGCTAAAGCCTGGGCATCTTCCACACTTCCTGGGGAAGAAAAAGGCCCAGGCTGGCTAATTCCCCAGACGTTCTCAGGACCAAGTGCCTCCGCGGCTATGGCGGCAGAGACCGCGGAGTCTAGACCACCAGAGAGCCCAATAATTACCCTCGACATGCCGCTTTTGCGCACATAATCCCTTAAGCCTAAAACGAGCGCGTGAAAGATCTGTTCCGTTTCGTCCTGAGGTTTTTGGTCCATTGTCTCCGTGGGAATACTGAGTTCCACCAAGGTACCCGTTGTCTGAAACTCCGGAAGAGTGGTCTTAAGATAACCTGCCTTATCCACGGCAAAACTTCCCCCCGCAAAGATCAAACCATCATTGGCTCCCACCTGAGCCACTCGAATAATGGGCACTCTGTTCTCCCTGGCTACTTTGGAGAGGTGTTCCACATCTTTTGCAGACTCTCCTACTCTAAATGGCAAAGCAGCGGGGTTAATCATCAGATCCGCGCCCCCTTTTTTTAACTCCCCAGCCATCCTGTGATCCAGCTCAAGTCCGAGACTTAGGCCAAGAACCTCTTGACCCACCCTGATGGGGGTAGAACGAGGGCCAGGGCTAAAGTAGAAGGTTTCATCGAAGCCCCGGAATTTACTAAGTTTCTGCTTACGGTACACACCCAAAATGGTACCATCCTTGATGACAATGGCAGCATTATAGAGGCGATTATCCTCACGCCAAGGTGCACCCAAGATGAGGGTTAGCTCTGGAAATCCCCTCGTGAATTCTTGAACCTCCAAAAGGCTTTGCTCTACACTTTGCAAAAACTCCAGCTTCAAGAGGAGATCCTGCGGTGGAAAACCTGTCAAAAAAAGTTCAGGAAAAACAATGAGTTCTGCTCCAGAGCTTCCTTGGACAATTTGGCGTATGATCTCCCTATTCCCTTCCAAGTCTCCCACCCTGGGGTTCACTTGCGCTACGTAAACTCTCATGGAAAGCTCACCTCTCTCCTTGGGGTGCCGTGACCAAATTGACTGCTTCAAACTCCTCGGAGTCTAAGCCGGCAAACTCCCGACGTAAGAACCAAAAAGTGATAATTGTGGCTACCAGATCCGCTAAGGGATAGGCCCAAAAAACTCCTCTCAGACCGAAAAATCGCGGTAAGATCACAATTAAGGGGATGATCGTAAGGACTCGGCGACTCAAGGACAAAAATGCTGCCTTCTTTGGTTTTCCTAGGGCTTGAAAGAAATTCGTTCCCACGATTTGCAGGCCAATAACGGGGAAAAATATCATGACTGTGGTCATGGCCTGCACCGTAAGGGCCATTAACTCGCCATCGTGCCGTCCAAAGAGGGAGGCTAATTGTATGGGCATGAAACGTGTGGCCAAAAACCCCACCGTCGATAAAATAGTGGCTCCCACCGCCGCGTACCAAAGTGTTTGCTTGACTCGACCGTATTTTTTGGCACCGTAGTTAAACCCGATGATCGGTTGCGAGCCCTGGTTGATGCCAAACATGGGCATCAAGAACAAAGTGTTTACACTGAACACGATTCCCATAGCCGAGATGGCTAAATCTCCACCGTAATGGGCCAGGCTCTGATTGAGGACTAGATTTTGCAGGCTCCCTGCCAATTGCATGGCAAAGGGGGCAAAGCCAATGGATATAATCTGCAAAACCACCGACCACCTAATCTTATGGATACTCCTAAAATCCAGCCGTAGCTGGCTCTTGCCCCTTAGAAAGAAGGATAGCACCCAGATCGATGAAACAATCTGCGACAAGACCGTGGCGAAAGCGGCTCCGGCCACCCCCCATTCAAGGATGAAGATAAAGATGGGATCCAAGATGATGTTTGTGACGGCCCCAATCAGCATAGTAGCCATGGCTATCTTGGGATTTCCCTGGGCTCGAATCATGTGATTTAAGCCAAAACTCATGGACTGAAAAACGGTTCCGTAGAGGATGATACTTACATAGTCCCTGGCATAGGGTAAAACCACATCACTGGCCCCCATCAAACGCATCAGAGGATCTAAAAAAGCGATCCCAAAGACAGTGATGACGAAGGAAATCAAGACCAACATGCCTACTGCATTACCCATAATCTGCTCCGCTTCTTCTTGGCGATTTTCCCCAAGGCGAATGGAAATCAAGGCAGTAGCACCCAAACCGATGAGCATCGAAAACGCCATCTGCACCAACATCACTGGGAAAGCCACAGTCAAGCCTGCTAAACCTAAAGACCCCACACCATTTCCTACAAAAATGCGATCCACCACATTATACAACGCTTGTACCAACATGCCTACAATAGCAGGTATGGAAAACCTAATGAGCAAGGGCAAGATTTTTTCTTGCCCCAAACGTTCTGCACGATTCATCCGCAGCCACCTTTCCTACTTGGTCCCTTGATAGTTCGTTCTGGCCATCAGTCCAGCTCGCGATGGCGAGCTCCTGCGTTGATGCCCATCTCCTTCAGGCGTCTCACAAGCTCCAGAGCAATGGCAACGGAACGATGCTGTCCACCTGTACAGCCTATACCAATCGTTAAACGGGCTTTACCCTCCTTAGCGTAGTTGGGTAGCAAGTCCCGCACTAGACTCGTGAATTTGTCTAAAAAGAGCTGCGTGATGGGGAAATCCCGCACATAATCGGAGACAGCCTTCTCCTCACCTGTTAAGGGGCGCAAGTCATCCACATAAAAGGGATTAGGGATAAAACGCACGTCAAAGACAATGTCGGCGTCAATGGGAGCACCATATTTGTAACCAAAGGAAAAAACGTCTACCATAAGCGAATCTTGGAGGGGCAAGCCGAGATAAATCTCGTTGAGGCGCACTCTAAGATCCATAGGGCGTAAATCTGTTGTGTCAATGATAAAATGGGCCATTTCCCTGGCCTCCGCCAAAAGACGCCTCTCTGCCGCAATGTTTTCTGCGATGCCCTCCGCCTTGGTCTGACCCTTCACTAAAGGATGCAGGCGCCTCGTTTCACTGAAGCGCTTAATTAACACAGTATCGCTACAGTCTAGGAAAATCAGATGATAAGAATAGCCGCTGCTTTCTAGCCACTCTAACGATCGCCGCAAGTCGCTAAAGTATTCCCGCACCCGAATGTCAATGGCGATAGCATATTGGCGATCCGTCTGGCTTTGGCCATGCATTTCTACCAAACGGGGTACAAGGGCAGGAGGCAGATTATCGATACAGAAGAAGTATAGATCTTCCAGTGCCTTCATAGCTTGCGTCTTGCCGGCCCCTGATAACCCAGTTATAATCACAAAATCTACGTTTTTCAACGACTTTCACCCCCTAAATCAAGAATCCTCCGTACGGCCTGGAGAATTCCCTCCTGATCATCACTACTTGTCACAAAGTCCCCCTCTTCCTTCAGACTCGGATGGGCGTTACCCGTGGCTACTGCAAAGCCAGCTCTCTTTAACATGGCAAAAGCTCCTTAGAGTTCTCCTTGCTATGTTCCACAACAACTACCATCTCCCTGCAAAAAAATGAAACCCCCTGGAAAGGGGGTACATCTATGTCTACCATCGATCCCAGGATGGGGTAGGCGGCTGATAGAGATGTGAATTGTCCTGTAAAGCGAGATTTCGTCCATAGACTAAGATGGTTGGACCAGGAATCTCATCTTGATAGTAATTCCAGTAGGCATCATCGCTGTATTTGTAGATGCTAAAGGAAAAGACGGTAGCATCGGTGCGGGGCTGAGGTGCCCACATGGACAACATCATATAAGGCTCGATCTTCTCTACTCTCCGCTGCTCTAGTGAATACCTAAACCCGCCCTCTACCTGGCGAACCTGAATTCGACCTGTATCATCGGGAGTTATCCCTCGATAGTGCTCATCAACCATGAGGTAGGAGTTCTGGAGATCCGCTGCGAAAAATCCTAGGTCCACCCTTACACCTACTTCTGCCTGAGAACGCACCACATAGGAGTCTGGCTCAAAAATCTCCTGCGTCTGTACTTCCACGACGGCCGTCCGATCCCAGGTGCTGGCTTGGATGGCCAGGGGTTCTCCCCTCCAGACCGAGCTTAGGGTAAAAGCTTCCACAAGTACTGTGCGGGCCGGTACAACCACTGTCCGATCTAAGAAGAACGGCCGCCAGCGCTGATCCCACCCTTCAGAAGCAATGGTAATACTCTTGCGTGTAGTGGACTCATTGGCCAAGGCCACCTTGACGGTGTCGCCCTCTAACCAAGCTACCAGAGCCACATCACCTAGATAACCATCCCTCAGAGCTGCTAGACTTGGGGACGTCGCCATAAGGACCATTAACATTATGATTGAGAGTGATTGAACCAAGGTTAAACGACGCACTCACGATCCCTCCATTTTCTTAAAACTACTGGTGGTTCCGGAAGAACCATCATTACACCTATTCGCTTATATCCCACTGTATTTGCCAGTGGCCGAAAAATATCTTGTTTCGTGCGATCCGCTTGACACTAATCGCACGAACTACTATAATAATCGTACGGAGGTGTTTGCTATGCAACGCACGATTACCGCAACGGAACTCAAAAAGAATCTTGGTCACTATCTTGACTATGTCATGGACAATCACGATGTCGTGATTACGAAAAATGGTAAAAAGGCCGCCCGCTTAAGCCCCTACCTCAAGGACTACGAGGGTTACTTGCAGCTTAAAGAGCAGTCTGCAGAATATCTAACAGCGGGTCCTAAGGTCTCCTATGAAGAGTTTATGGAGATCTACGAAAAAAGCGATCTACGCATGGAGTTTATCAATGGCGAGATCATTGTTCTTGGTTCGCCATCAACCGACCATCAAGAAATATCAGGAAACCTCTATGTGTTACTCCGCTCCTACTTGAAAGGTAGTCACTGCAAAGTGTTTTATTCTCCCTTTGATGTGCATTTTCACAAGAAGGACATTAAAGAACCCGATGTCTGCCAGCCCGATCTGCTCATCGCCTGCGATCTTGAGGCTAATGTCATTGACGGGCGTTATATGGGTACTCCGACCTTGGTGATAGAAATACTCTCGCCAAGTACACAAAGGCGAGATCTGGTTGATAAACTCAACACCTTTATGCTCTCAGGGGTTAAGGAATATTGGATTGTGGATCCAAAGAAGCACCGCGTCATGGTGTATAGCTTTGAGGATCACGACATCCTTGACTTTACTACCCACCAGATCGAAAACAGCTTTGAGTCCCACGCTTTCCCGGGATTAGAGGTAAATGTCAGTGACATTTTTGCCACCTAACGCCAGCTAACTTTGAAAGTCGTAATTTCGTAAGGGTTAAGTGTAAAGGTGAAACGATGGTCTTCAAAGTCAACATCCTTGTCGTCTTTTTCCGTCAAGTTACACTCCCTCACAGCTTGAAGCCTACGGGATAATGTCACTTCCACATCGTCTCTACGGTTGCCGAACTCATAGAAACGCAAAATGAGCTCGCTACCGTCTTCGGACTTTTTCACCGTATCCAAGATCGTACTCCAGGGATCGAAACGCAAGTTTGAACATTCTTGCCGAAGGCAAAAGATTACGTACTGCCTAGATGCATCGCATCGGGCAAACCGCCGGGATGGCGGGGCTAGCCTGGTGGTACATCTTTTTGTACCAATTCTGTTCAATGGAACAGACTACCCAGGAATCCCGCGACTTTAGTCGTGGGAGGTTCAAGTCACGGATATACCTATCTGCTTTTCCCGTTGTAAAATACCTGTCCAATCCAGGTCACCCTTTCTGTACATGCTCCAAGATCTGACCGCCCGTTCCGATCTGGTAGCCAGTGGAGACATAACGAACTACTCCTTGCTCATCGGCTACCACGACCATAGGAAAACTACGAGGCATTGGATCCTGCAAAGAGCGTTGTGTATGTTCCAGGACTTCATAACGCCAGTCCTTAACAAAGTGGGCATTGGCCGGTAAGGCTCCGTAATTGGCCAGGTCAAAGGAATCGGTGATCGTATCTGCGCCAAGACAGAGGATAATAGAAACGTTAAGGGCATCAAACTTCCTCCTGCGTTCCGTCAGGTCTCTGATTAGGTGTTTGGTGGGTTCGCGGTCTGGATCAATCCAGGCTAAAACCAAGGCCCCGTTTTTCCGGAGGTCATCTAGATCTACATCACCACCTGCTCCATACCTCTTTAACCGTAGTCCTTCGGGCAGATCACCTAGGCTCTCAGCACGGACCGTCTCCTGTGCTAAGACCAGCTGCACATCGCACATCTTCCCTGGCTCTACGGCAAAGATCTTCAGGGTGGCTAAGACCCTTCCGTCCGCGAGGCGATTGCCTGTGGTGATTCGATAGACCCCTGCTCTAAGCTGAAGTTCATGGTTAAAGTTCTCCTCATTAAAGGTCTCTTCGTCAAGTCCGCGAAAACGTAAGGTCTTGAAAAACCCGTCTTCTAGACGTGCTAAGGAGAAGTTTTGGAAGTAATTGATTGTTCCGGTATACTCCGTTGGCTTGAGGATGCGAATAGCACCGCTACCCGCTAGCCTATCTTGCAAGTCTAAGGGAGTCCATGTTTCTTCGTGCAAATATTGCAGCTCACCATCAACGGGAGAAAGTCTGGCAGGTATACCAAAGCTTCTGGCCATGGCTACAAAGAGTATTTGCCGGGCTAGATCATTTCCTACCCCAAGCTCATAGACCCCCTGGGGACTGGGCCACCCCCCCACGGATCCATCTGCAACGTCGGTGATGTTCTCATCAATCCACGCCTTCAGAAGGGGGGGATTATGCCGGCAAATTTCCTGCGCATCTAGGGTGAAGTGTTGCTGGAAAAACGCCCGATACCCCCGGAGCTGTTCGTGGGTTATCCTGGGCTGTAGGATATAGTTGACGAACTCCTCTTGTGGATAGAGCTCCTCATAGGGAAGGGTCCCTTGGAGGTGGTCCAAGAGAATCTCAGTGGTTGTATCGGTTAGATCTTTCGCCGAGAGGCCACCCACAAGTTCTAAGGCCATAGGCCCAAACTCTGGAACCGCCTGTTTGAGATAGTCCAAAATGGCATGACTATTGCCACGGGCCTTCTCTAAAACAGTCCACACTTTTTCAGGGTCAACGCCAAGCTCTTTGGCTGTTTGTACTCCTTGTTCTTGTGCCACAAAGGTGGCCTCATAGGCGGACCTGATTTTGTCTTCTGCCTTGAGGCGGGCATCGTTTCGTTCCCGTTCCCAGGGGTGAATCTCCAGTCCCTTCCCAGGGAGATGGGGTGGAACATTAATTGAGAATTGCTGAAACTCTTTGTTTTTCGGCCCTAGGACCAATTCCAGAGTCCGGACGTTTTCGTCAGCGTTGCCACCAGCAGAGTAGTTGGCCAAAACCGACCCCCAAGCTTGTTCTTTTGAGGCGTGGATCAAGAGGTCACCACGACCTGTGGTAATCTGCACTTTGCCTTCTTGATCTGTTTTAAGCCTGGCCAAGGAGGCAAAGCCCCCGTAGTTAAAGACTTGCAGGTCGACATCGGCTCCTACCACTACATGACCTTCCATGTCTTGAACCTGCACCGTCAAGTCTTGGATCGGTGCATAGTTGGGCAGCAAATTCAGTTCTGTAAATTCGTCCGTTACTTGCACCACTTCCTCTGGACCGGTATAGATGGTACCTGGTACCCGAGTGTGGAGGAGCATGCCACGCCTAGCAGGACCTTCAAACCAGCCCATATTCAAGCGAGGCTCTGGCTCACAAGCACCTAGGAAAAACCACTCTCCATCGGCCCAGGCTTCGGCCCAGGCATGGTTACTGTCTGTATGGGCCCATCGGGGCGCATAGACTTGCCGGGCCGGAATGCCAAGACTCCTCAGGGCCGCAACCAAGAGCGCAGACTCCTCACCACAGCGGCCCCGGGCTGTACGCACCAGGGTTAGGGGAGAGGCAGTTCTAGGGTCTGAAGCAATATAGGTGGCCTTTTCGTGACACCAATGATTTGTCTCCAAGATGGCATCGGCCATGGATAAATCCTTTACCCTGTCAAAGAGCGCATTCCAGAAATAAGGACGATAATCTTCAATGGTTTCGTTGCTGATGCGGTAAGGAAGAATATAGTGGAGAAAGAGTTGACCGGTGATCGTTTTGCCCCAGGGAGCCTCTTTGATGGCCCGCAGACTATGGCGCACATGCTTTAAGAATAGCTCTCCAGAGTAATCCGCCAGATCTACCAAGGGCATGAAGGCAAAAAGAAACTCTAGGGCCACCTGCTCTTCGGGGCATAACGAACCGTCTAAAACGTCGAAAAGAACCTGGCTTCTGCCTTTGGCTAGGGCTTTCTTGGCGGCCAGCTTTTCCTTGATCGTCATTAGATCAGTGCTACTCAGTGCAAAAGGGTGCATCAGGTGGTTCCTCCCAACCAATCTTGCATCATTGTTTTCTGCCTCCAAGAATATTTTTCCAGATGGTGGTCAAAATCCCTGCAAACAAAAGCCAGCCAAGAGGCGAACCTGTTGGCTGGTTTCAACTAGAAGTGCCTAATATCTTACTCGGCCTGAATCGCTTGAACCCGTTCCTGCATAGCGCATATTGCGTCCGTAGACCATGATCAGGGGTCCCTGGAACTCCTCATTACGCCAGTCAAAACCATCCGTCTTGCGAATGTTAAAGGTCATGGTTGTCAAATTTGAGACTTGAGGTGTTTTCATCGTGAGCACCATGGAAGGTTTTACATACTCAATGGTATTAGAGTTCCCACGGCCTTGGCTGAGTCCTCCTTGGAGTGACTCTATCCGAATGCGGTCCTGGTTGTAGCCATCAGCAGTTTGGTAGTAATCATCAACGACCAATCTTGTTGTGCCAGAGTCCTGAAGCAAAAAATCGAGATCGACGGAGACAGTCCAGTGGGTGTTGGCAGGCACAATATAGCTTTCTGGGTCCATGATGCTTGTGATCTGAACTGGAACATTGGTAGAGCGATAACCTTCGGCTACCCGTACAAGTAACTGTTCATTACGACGAGGGGTAGCTGGACGGAATGTCTCGTGAACAATGGTTCTACCAGGTACATCAACTCGTGTACTCGAAAAAACTTGTCTTCCCCGGGAATCCACCGTTGGAGTGGAGATTGTGACAGTTGTGCGAGTGTTAGCAGTGTTAGCAACAGCCACATTAAGTTCTGTACCATCATACCAAGCAATAGACGCAAGGTTGGTACTCAAATTACTTTCCCTGGGTGAAAAAGCTGATACAGGCGACACAACCAACACTAACAGCAATGCAATAATCATGAATTTGCGCATAAACTCACCTCTCTACAGAATTCTTGGATTGACTAATATCGGAAGATAACCGAATACCCGTAATCGGTTCCCCAGAAAGATGGGAGGTGACGATCGGGATCTCCCCACAAATAGTCATCCATCTCACTATAAACATACTGATAAAGCTCGGAGGCTGTAATGTCACCATCTCCATTCAGGTCAGCGGGAGGGTACCATCCCGAGATGCCTTTGACGAGGAAATGGGTGAACACACTGCTGCCCAAGCTAGGATCGTAAAAAATCCCTTGTCTCGGACCTGCGGCACTAATCACCGTGTATTCATGTTTTCTAAAAGCAAGCGGTTGGAAGGGAAAACCATCTGCCATGGTGGAGGATTCTGAGCCATCAATAATCAGGGTAACACTTCCTGGGAAGTCGCTTACCCATCTCTCCAAATCAGTGTCGGTAATCACCTTTGACCAATCGCCTCCAGGATCATCGCTGGGTGATAAGTAATCTTGGCCAGATAGACCTGAGAAGTAGATGACCAAGTAGTCGTCTAGACTATCAGCCTGGTCTATCGCCCTACCTATAGCAGCCTTAATTCTCGTCTTTGTTGCATTCCGATCCGTTAATAACTCTCCTAATCCGGCAAGTTGGTTTCTGTCAAATAAAGCATCGTAAACCCTCTGGGCATTAGCTACAGATCCTGGAATAGTCGGCTCACCGGGGTAGTCACCAATTCCAATAACAACATAGTAGCCAATCCCACCGTAAAGGGCGTCTGAACCAGTAAATCTGGTCACCTGACCGGCATACACCCCAACATTCTTTTTCTCAATTGTAAATCGTAGTGAAGGGCTTGTTACTGTTAGGGTGTATGTTCCTGGAGTAATGCCGCTAATAGAGAACATACCGTCCCAATTCGTACTTGAGTTCCTACCACCTATTCGAACAGTAGCATCGGTTAGAGGCTCGAACCCAGAAGGCGGAGTGGCTTGAGCTGAGAACAAGGGCCCTATCTCTTCGAGAGACGCGGCAGACATTTGTGATCCCGAGCGGACGTAGATGTATCCTTCGACTGAACCAGTCTGGGCAGGGGGTTGCCACCGTTCAACCACAATTGCATTATTGCCATAGAGCTCCAGCCTTTTATTCACTTCAATGGTGACGCTTCTTTCAAAGGATTGGCTAAACTCACTATGGGTTACTCTCAGCTGCTGAGACCCGGACGGGACTTTGTCTATGACAAATTCTCCCCACGCATCTGTGTATTCGACGCGTCCCCCAATACTCACTCGAGCATCTTTCACAGGGTTCCGCGAGCCTGCAAAGAGAACTTCACCAGCTATAGATCCAGTACTAGCTGTTTTAGAAACAAGATAAAAGCCCTCTATTCCTGCGTGGTATGCTGTTCCGTTGGCCGGAATCGTCACCTTAGTCCGTAGCTCTTGAAAACTCGGGTGGCTTATGGTGATCGTCTGTACACCGCTGGCAACATCTCTTATATCAAAGACTCCATTGCCATCAGTCAGTCTTGATTTCCCGTCGATCTCCACATATGCGCCTTCAAGCACAGCACCTGTACTCGAATAAACCTGACCGATAATGTTTCCCTTCCTAACAATAACAACACCACCAGTACAACCAGTAATCACTAAAGATGCCAAAACCAGGAAGATCAGATATTTGTATCGTTTCATGACTTCACACTTCCCCTCTAGATTACCCTATATTATATGTGTCGCACATAGTTAAGTCTTTCTGGCTTTCCCCTCCAATCTCTCTCAACTAATTATCGTCTTGAACCTCCCACGACTAAAATCGCGGGTGTTCTCGGCTAGATCATAAATCACCCATTAGTTGAGGACAATGCGAAAAGGCGTACAGATAGATCCCGAAGGAAGCGCATGACCTACGGCACTTGAAATCCTCTGATAAGTCGAGCTTGACAGAATCGATGTAGAGGGAATACAGCTGCGACCAGACAGGGACACTCCTGGGGTGTTGGAGGCTTTTTATTTTATCAGTTGACAGCTATATCGTGAGGTGATATAGTTTATTACGGCAGGCGATATAACCCCAGACGTTACAACCTGTCCCGATATACTGAAAGGAGTGAGCCCATGGCAGCAGACGAGCAAGGTGCCCTCACTGAAGCAGTCTTTTACATCCTCTTAGCCCTCCATGAGCCGAGACACGGCTACGCCATCATGCAAGGAGTGCAAGAGTTGACAAACGATCGAGTGGCTTTAGGCCCCGGCACTTTGTATGGTGCCCTCAACACACTCGTTGAAAAAGGATGGATCAAAGCCCTCCAAGACGACAAGAATTCCCGCCGTAAAGAATACATTATCACGGATCAGGGTGAATCCATCTTCCAAACAGAACTGAAACGCTTAGAAGAATTACTAACCCACGGAAAATTAGTTTAGGGGGGAGAAGGGTCATGAAAAAACGGGTGTTCAAGTTTTATTCTAACTACGAAAAAGAAGAGGCCTGGCTCAATGAGATGGCCGCCTCGGGATGGCACTGTGTTGATTATCTGTTCGGTCGTTACACTTTCGAGAAAGGAGAGCCAGGTGAATACATCTATCGCATTCAACTATTGGAGTACTACACCAATCACGCCGAAAGCGTAACATACCTGGGGTTTCTGGAAGATACGGGTGTCGAGGTCATTGCCTCCCACATTCGCTGGGTATATCTCCGTAAAAAAGCAATTGAGGGTCCCTTTGAACTCTTTTCCGATCGAGAATCACGTATTGCCCATTACAGGCGCATTATTACTATGCTACTTCCTCTAGCTATAGTCAACTTTCTCTTTGGCAGTGGGCTCCTCGGGAACCCCAAGCCGGTAAATCTCTTTAACTTAGGGGTTGCTCTACTTCTGGCTGTTCCCATCATCAGCTATTACAAGCGCGTGCAAGCACTAGAAAAAGAAAGTCAGATTCGAGAATAACAAGGGTCTTTGTGGAGGAGGATTTAAAATGTCACAGCGTCATGGCACTTATAGTGTGAACATACTATTCTTGATTGTTCTTGCGCTACAGTTGCTCAATTTTTTTCTCCTAAGTGTGCCCCAGTATCCACGCTTGATTCTCAATGAGGCTCTCTTTGTACTTCTGCCATCACTTCTTTATTTGCGCTGGGCGGGGCTACCTTTCCATGAAACGGTGCGCCTTCGCAATCCCGGCTGGAAAGTGGCCTTGGCCAGTTTTTTCATAGGAGCAGGGCTTTACCCTATCTCAATTGTTAGCGGTGCCGTGCTTAACATGCTTCTCGGTTATAACCTAGCCGGAACGGAGGCACTGCTGCCCCAGAATCCTTCAGAGGGAGTGTTGGCTATTATTGCCTATGCGGTGATGGCCCCCTTATGCGAAGAAATCTTCTCTAGAGGAATCATCCAGCGGGCCTACGAAGGCCGATTCAGCCCTGGAAAAGCTATCCTTCTTGCTGGGGGGCTATTCATCATGTTCCACCTCTCCCTGCTTCAAGGACTAACTATCATCCCTCTCTCCCTTGCCTTAGGCTACGTTTATTGGCGTAGCAGCTCCCTTGTGGCCAGCATTTTGACACACTTTGGGGCCAATGCCATGGCAGCCCTAGTGGTTACGAGCAATGTATTTTGGAAAGATGCCACCTCAGTCTTGGTATCCCCATTAAGTGTCGGCATTGGTCTGTTACTTACAGGCGGGGGATTTTGGCTTCTAAGGAATAGTACTAGCGCAGCTCCAAAAAAGCCCAATGATGTGCGGTCAAAGGGTTTCAAGCGCGCCTGGCCACTACTCCTTGCCGGTTTATTATATCTGATCGTTATTGGCTATGAGTTTACCACGACCCGTTTTCCAGAACGATTTCACGATCCAGTCACAGTAGGAGCAACTCAGTTGGAGAATGCCACCGCATGGAATTATGAAATGCACAATGCCGCGGACGATCCTGTTGCTGAAGTACGTTGCCGTCTAGAACCGGAAGGGAATACCATCGTCTTGCACTGGGAATCGGTGCATCAGGCCTATGACGTGCAAACACCTGGAGGGCGCTATATGGGAGGTAACGTAACAAAAGAGGAAGAGCTCTCCTTCAGGCGAGCTGACGGACAACCGCTGCAAGGAACACTCATCGGGGAATTCGATTGGGGACGTACCGAGACGGAGTGGTCATTTGATGGCGAGCATTTTTTCATCCATCACAAAAGTTCGCAGCGGCCAGATGAAGTCTTTGAGTTGGCGTTAGAGGATAGTAGCCAGAGTCTTGTCTTGGAAAGCACCAGCTGGCCTTGGGTTCTCCGTTCACTTCCTTTTGCTTCTGGTTACGTGGGAACCGCTTATTACTTTAAGCCCTATACTTGGCGCCAAGCAACACAGGATAACGGTCCGGTTGTAGAACGGGTCTTGGTTACTGTAACGGGTCCAGAAACGCTAGGGACGCCCACAGGCACTCTGCAAGCCTGGAAGGTGAAAGTAGGTTGCCCACCAGCAGTGGGCCAGGCAGAGACCGCCTGGTATTCCGTTGACGCCCCCCACGTTCTGTTGAAACACCATAACGGCTTTGAGACCATGGTGCTAGCAAGGGATGCTTCACAATCATACGACCACTAAACGGCAAGTGGGCCCTTTCACGCTGTTAGTGCGCTTTCACTTCGGTCCAAATTCGATCGTAGAGGCTGAGGGTTTGACCGAGGTTGACAAAGATTTCCGCATCCACGAGGTCTTCCTCGTTTGGGTAGATCGTGCGGTCTTCTGTGATCTCTTTGGGTAGCATATCCCGGGCCGCTTTATTGGGAGTGGCATAGCCGGTGTACTCAGCATTGCGGAGGGCAACTTCTGGATCATTCATAAAATTAATGAATCGCATGGCCCCTTCTTTATTATTGGCATACTTAGGAACCGCCATGACATCAAACCAGACATTGGTGCCCTCTTTCGGAATGGCAAAGGCCAAATCGGGATTTTCCATCCTGGCATTGGTGGCCTCCCCAGACCAGACCACCGCTAAGGCTGCTTCACCAGCAATCATCTTGTCCTGACCTTCATCGACCACATAGGCTAAGACCAAGGGTTTTTGCTCCTTCAAGAGCTCTCCTGCTTCGGCAAGCTCGTCCTGGTCCAAGGTATTGATGCTGTAACCAAGTTTCAAGAGGGCTACCGCAATGGAGTCTCGCTGACTGTCCAGCATCAAGAGTTCCTTGCTATACTTAGGATCCCAGAGAATGTCCCAACTATCTACCACGTCATCCACCATGGTGGTATTGTACAAGATTCCCACTGTTCCCCATGTATAAGGAAGAGAATATTCGTTTTCAGGGTCATACTCCAGGCCCAAAAAACGCTCTTCAATGTGCAGTGAATTGGGGATACTTACCAAATCAAGCTTCGCCAGCATATCTTCTTCGATCATCCTGGTGAGCATATAATCTGAGGGAAAAATCACATCATAGGTGCTGCCACCAGATTTGATCTTCACATACATATCTTCATTTGTAGCATAAGTGTCATAAACAACACGTAGCTTCGTCTCTTCCTCAAACTCGGCGATGAGGTCTTCGTCGATGTAATCACCCCAATTGTATACGTAGATGGTTGGTCGCTCTCTGCAGGCCGTGAGACCAAAACTGACCAGTACCAATACAGCAAGAACTAAGATGGTTTTGCGGTGCTGTATCAAGCGAATCACTCCTTCCGTAAACTATCCCTTCTCGGAGTATCGCTATATCCCTGCCTAAAAAAGCCCCTTCTCTCGAAGGGGCTTGCCATCCTTAATGGGCTTTAACTTCTGTCCAGATGCGGTCGTAGTCTTTGAGGGTTTCCCCAAGATGCACGAAGAATTCTGCGTTATCGATGTCCTCATCACTTGGATACGCTTGCCTATCGTTTTGAACTTCTTCAGGAAGCATAGCACGTGCGGCCAGGTTTGGTGTCGAATATCCCACGTACTCGGTATTTCGAAGGGCAATCTCAGGTCGATTGAGGAAATCCATAAACTTCAGGGCACCATCCACATTCTTCGACCCCTTAGGAATGGCCATCACGTCAAACCAGATGTTGGTACCTTCCTTAGGAATTGCATAGGCTAGATCTTCATTCTCCGAAATGGCATACGTGGCTTCTCCAGACCAGGTCAGAGCCAAGATAGCTTCACCAGACACCATCTTGTCCTTCCCTTCATCCACAACATAGGCCAGAACCAAAGGTTTCTGTTCCTTAAGGAGCTCGCCTGCTTCAGCTAATTCCCCATGATCTAAGGTGTTGACGGAGTAGCCTAGTTTGAGTAGAGCGGCCCCAATGGAGTCCCTCTGGCTATCCAGCATGAGAATCTCCTTGGCGTATTTTGGATCCCATAGGACATCCCAACTGTTGATTTCCTCGTCCACCATGGAAGTATTGTACAAAATGCCCAGCGTTCCCCACAGATACGGTAGGGAGTACTCATTATTGGGGTCATAGACGGTACCCATGAGGCGATCGTCAATGAGCCTATGGTTTGGAATTTTGCTCAGGTCAATTTTCTCCAGCATGTCTTCTTCAAGCATTCTGGTCAACATATAATCCGAGGGGAAAATCAGATCGTAGGTGCTGCCGCCGGATTTGATCTTTACATACATGTCTTCATTCGTAGAGTAGGTGTCATAGACAACCTTCATATTAAATTCCTTCTCAAACTCTCCCAAGATGTCCTCATCAATGTAGTCGCCCCAGTTATAGACATACAGTGTGGGTTGGTCCGTTTTGCACCCGGTTAGAGTTAAGCTAAGCACCACCAAACCTAGCATCAAAAGAATCAATTTGCTTTTTTGAACCATGTTTACCATTCCTTCCCTTCTTCTCTTCCCGGGCTTGCCGGACATTAACAATAATCAAAAGCAAGAGCACAAACGTGAACATAATAGTCGAAAGGGCATTGATTTTGGGGTTAATTCCCCTTCGGGCCATGGAGTAGATTGTGATGGAAAGAGTGTTTATCCCAGAGCCTGTTGTAAAGAAACTGATCACAAAATCGTCAATGGAAAGCGTAAAGGCTAAGAGCAATCCTGTGATAATCCCCGGCATAATCTCTGGAATAATCACCTTCCAGAGCGCCTGGGGCTGCGTGCAACCTAGATCAAGAGCAGCTTCGTAAAGATGTTTGTTGAGCTGACGCAATTTGGGCAAAACCGACAAGATCACATAAGGAATGTTAAAGGTAATATGGGCCAAGAGCAGCGTTAAATAGCCAAGGCGGACTCGGGCAAAAACAAAGAGAATCATGAGCGAAATGGCTGTCACAATCTCAGGGTTCAGAACTGGAAGATAGGTGACATTCATGATGAGCTTTTTCTGTATTCCCCTAGAATTGTGAATCCCAATGGCTGCCAAAGTACCAATAATCGTAGCGATGATAGCCGAGGTGACCCCAATGAACAACGTGGAATACAGGGAGCTCATGATGGTCCGATCCTGAAACAGTTCCACATACCAGCGCAGGGTAAACCCACCCCAGACACCCCGAGAGCGGGAGTCGTTAAAGGAGTACACCATCAAGACAGCAATGGGCATATATAGAAAGGCGAACACGAGGTAGACATAGCTTCGCTTCAGAAACCTTACCATAGCGCCACATCCTTTTCTTCCCCTTCAAAGAAGGACATGATGGCCATGCTGAGCAAGATGAAGACAATCATCACAACAGAAATCGCTGATCCAAAGCCCCAGTCGCCCACAACAAGGAATTGCTGTTCGATGAGGTTACCAATGAGGGTAAATTGCCCCCCTCCCAAGAGTCTTGAGATGACAAAGGTTGTCAGGGCCGGCATAAAGACCATGGTCACACCACTGACTACACCCGGAAGACTTAAGGGAAAGACCACCTTCGTGAACACCCGAAAGGCATTTGCCCCTAGATCCCCAGCGGCCTCCACAACGCCTTTGTCAATCTTGCTGAGCACGGAGTAAATGGGCAACACCATGAAGGGAAGAAAATTGTACACCATACCTAAGACCACCGCGGCCTCCGTGTATAGAATGTTCAAACGGGGCAGGCTCAAATTCGCCAAAAGCACATTGATCACGCCATTGCGCTCCAAAATAGTCAGCCAGGCATAGGTCCGCAACAAAAAATTCATCCACATAGGGACCACAAACAAGAGAAGGATCACATTTTTACGGGTAAAGGCATTGCCCGCCATAACCATGGCAGCTGGATAGCCCAGGATCAGGCAAATCACCGTACTGATCACAGCGAGCCGCAGAGATCGCCCTAATACCCTTAAATAGATTGGCTCAAAAAACCGGCCAAAATTCTCCAAAGACCAAGTGGCGCCAGTTTCTGTGGGTATGGTGAAGGCATAGTAGAGCACCAAGAACATGGGGACAACGATAAATAAAGTCATCCAAATCACATAAGGGAAGAGCGAAAAGCGCTTCATCGCGAACTCACCTTCTTCATGATGTGAATATCCATGGGCTCTAGACCAAGACCGACGCGAGTACCCACAGGTTCCATTAAGGTGGAGTGGACAAGCCAACTAGTTCCATCATCAGACTCAACGAGCATCTCATAGTGCACTCCCAAGAAGTTCACGGAGCTCACCGTTCCAGAAAGCCTCGCCTTTTCTGCAGGTATGAGTACCAAGTCCTCGGGCCTGATGACAACGTCCACCGCTTCATCTTTTGCGAAGCCAAAGTCCACGCAGTCAAAACTCGAGCCGCTAAAGTCCACCAAGTAGTCTTTGCGCATAATTCCATCCACAATGTTGCTTTCTCCAATGAAGTCAGCCACAAAGGCATTGGTCGGCTCGTTATAAATATCTACGGGGGTACCAATTTGCTGGATTCTCCCATCTTGCATCACAACTACGGTATCCGACATAGACAGGGCTTCTTCTTGGTCGTGAGTGACAAAAACAAAGGTGATGCCCAACTGCTTTTGCATGCTCTTCAGTTCATGCTGCATTTCCCGGCGGAGCTTAAGATCCAAGGCCGCTAGGGGCTCGTCTAAAAGCAAAACCTCAGGTTCGTTCACCAAAGCCCTGGCAATGGCCACCCTCTGCTGCTGCCCACCGCTGAGAGAATTAACATCCCGTTTTTCAAAGCCTTCTAAGTTTACTTGCTCCAGCATCTTTTTGACCTTGTCTTTAATGGCCTTTTCGCTGAGCTTTTTGATCCGCAGACCAAAGGCAATGTTTTCAAACACATCAAGATGGGAGAACAAAGCATAGCGTTGAAACACCGTGTTGACCCTGCGTTTGTAAGGGGGAATGCCAGTTATATCCCTACCTTCAAAAAGAATCGTCCCCCCCGAAGGCTGTTCGAATCCGCCGATTAAACGCAAAGTCGTTGTCTTCCCACAGCCACTGGGACCTAAGAGAGTGACAAATTCATTCTTTCTAATATACAGGTCAATACCGTCGAGCGCCACAGTTTCATCATAAACCTTGGACACTGATTTCAGGTCTACAATAATCTCAGACAACGTTCCTTCCCCCTTCCGTAAACTAGAAGCTTGGTGGGGTAGACACCCACAGTATGCTAGCTGGCCTTTTGCCGGCGTTAGAGAGACAATGGACTTCTTGGGCCGGGAAGTAAAAGGCTTCCCCCGTGCGAACCCTAAGCTTCTTCGAGCCAACATGCAGATACACTTGACCCTTGAGCACATAGCCAAACTCTTCCCCATCATGGGGATCGTCCAAAGGCGTCTGTCCCTGGGGATCAATATGAACCAAAATAGGTTCCATGGCATTTTTCTGCGCATTGGGCACTAGCCAACTGATCTCACTTTTTAGCTCTGGGTCACTTTTTACCGCAACATCGTCCTTAGTAAATACCACTTTTTCAGGCACTTCATGATTGAAAAAATCCTGCAAGTTCGTGCCTAGAGACTCCAAAATATCCACTAGGGTCGCGATCGATGGTGAAGTAAGCTCCCGTTCCACTTGGGAGATAAAACCCTTAGTCAGCTCCGAACGGTCTGCCAACTCTTCTTGGGTTAGATTGTGCTGCATCCGCAGGCGCTTGATTTTCTCGCCAATTTTCACCGTAAGCTCCCCTTCTTCTAAGTTTTGTCTTACTAAACCCATTGTTTAGAACCACTAAACAAATGTATTGTAACGAGAAGGGGCTAGCATGTCAATAGTTTCGCAGGAGAAAATTCGCTGGAAAGGCAAAATATTTTCTGCGCAACCACAATAGACTGTTAAGAGTCTCCAGAAAGGAGTGACAGCCATCTTGTGGGAACTGAGCCGAATCGTATTCTTAGGCGCCATGGCGGGAGTGCTCGGCACAGGAGCAGGGGGCCTCTTGCTGTCTTTTTTAAGACGACCCAAAGACGCGTTGCTAAGCTTCTTGCTAGCCTTCTCGGCAGGCATTATGCTGGCCGTTGTCTTCCAGGACCTCATTCTAGAGGCCTTTTCCTTGGGTGGTTTAGGTGTCACCTTAGGGGGAATTGTCTTGGGTGTCTTGGCACTTTTTATGATGACCTCCTTTGTAGGTGATAGCCGTCTTTACGCCACAGGTTTGGCAAAAACAGGCCTTCTCCTTGGATTTGGCATTGCCTTGCACAACCTTCCCGAGGGACTTGCGATTGGAGCAGGCTACCTAGCGTCTCACAACATGGGATTATCCCTCGCCCTGGCCCTTTGCATCCACAATATTCCCGAAGGTATGGCCATGGCCGCCCCTTTGTTGGCAGGCGGCTACAACCAAACCCACGTTGTCCTCTTGACCATCCTAGCGGGATTACCCATGGGAGTCGGTGCCCTCCTAGGTGGACTACTTGGAAGTCTCTCCGCAAGGTCCCTCGCAGGGTCCTTAGGATTTGCAGCCGGCGCCATGCTCTTTCTGGTCTTCCACGAACTCTTACCCCAGGCCCACCATGGGGGCGTCCCAGCAGCCTCTACCTGCGGTGCCATTATGGGCATCTTGGTGGGCCTCACATTTCTGGTGGCCCTTTAAAGGGCAGCCTTCTAAAGGGAATAGAGAAAAAACCGATATAGTACGTAAGGGGAGGTGGCAGTGATGAATGTGTTCTATCTAACGGGCTTAAGGGCACTCAGTGCATTTCGGGCAGCCCAATGGGATTACACAAGATCCATGGAGCGTATTTCCACAGGTCTACGGATCAATCGCGCCGCGGACGACCCTGCAGGTCTAGCCATCTCCGAGAGGATGCGAGGCCAAATTCGGGGCTTAAGGCAGGCCTCCCGAAATTCCCAAGATGCCATCTCTATGCTCAATGTGGCTGACGGAGCCCTTAACGAAACCCATGCCATTTTGCATCGTCTTCGGGAGATCGCGGTTTACTCCGCCACAGGCACCCTCACCGAAACAGAGAGAAACGCCTTGCAGCTCGAATTCGACGAGCTCGTCAAAGCCATCGATGACATTGGGGGCAACACCCAGTTCAATACGATTCATCTTTTAGACGGAAGCAAGAATAATGATCCCATGTTAATCCAGATTGGTGCTAATGCAGGGCAGACCATGGATATTAGCCTTGATAATATGAAGGGAGACGGTTTGGGGCTCTACGATGAAGAAGACAACATTCTCTCGGTCACGACTGCCGAAGATGCAAACAAAGCCATCGGCATCATAGATGATGCCATCAACAAGGTCTCCCACCAAAGAGCTTACATTGGCGCTAAGACAAGGCGCCTCGAACACACCATCAACAACCTAGAAAACACCGCCATCAACCTGGCAGAGGCGGAATCCAGAATCCGGGATGCGGATATTGCAGAGGAAATCATGAATATGGTGGGGGCCCAAATCCGCATGCAGGCATCTCTGGCCATGATTATCCAGGCTAATTTAAGCCAACAGATGATCTTGCAGCTCCTCTGGCCACCACACTAGCTCTACCAGTTAGCTGTCTTCCCTGAGGAGGCAGCTTTTTTGTTTCCTGAAAGGAAAGGAGCTCCCTCAAAGCGAATACCTAGGCAAGACTGGGAAAGGTGTGAACGTTATGGTGAAGTTCGGAACAGGCGGTTGGCGAGCTGTTATAGCAGAGGAGTTTACCTTTAACAATGTGCGGAGAGTGGCACAGGCTGTAGCCCTTTACCTAGAAGAGGTGGGACAAGCCCACAAACCTGTGGTAATAGGGCATGACTTGCGCTTTCTATCCGGCCGTTTTTCTCGGGCAGTAGCAGAAATCTTGGTCCACAGTGGCATCCAGGTGTGGTTTATTGAACAAGTGGTCCCCACCCCCATGCTCATGTATGCTGTTGATCAAGAGAACCTAGCCATGGGGATCATGGTTACGGCAAGCCATAACCCTTCCGAATATAATGGGATTAAAATCATCGTCGAAGGGGGCAAAGACGCTCCTGTAGAAGTCACAAACCGCTTGGAGGAGATTTGCAGCACCATTCCTGACCTGAAGGCTCCCCCCCTGTCCTTTGAGGATGCCCTTGAACAGAAAAAAATCGTGGAGTATTCCAATAAGAACGCCTACATAGACTCTCTCTTAGCCCAAATTGATGTGGACGCTGTGCAAAGACTCAATTTTCGAGTACTGTTTAACCCCATGTTTGGTGTGGCGAAGGACATCATGGCCATGTGTCTGGCATCCCTGCGATGTTCGGTAGATTTAATCAACGCGGACCGGGACACCATGTTCGGCCAACGGACACCAAGTCCCTCCCGAGAATCCCTGCAGGACATGGAATACATCATGAAACAGGGGAAGTACCATATTGGCATTGCCACCGACGGTGATTCAGACCGTATTGGACTCTATGACGAAAAAGGTAACTACATTGATGCCAATGAGATTCTAAAACTCCTCTATTACTACTTAAAAGCATATCGGGGAGAAAAAGGAGGGCTTGTGCGCAATGTAACCACCAGCCATGTTTTGGACCGCATCGCCCACTCCTTTGGAGAACCAGCCTTCGAAGTCCCTGTAGGCTTTAAACACATCTCCTTCAAGATGGATGAAGAAAACCTGCTCCTGGGAGGAGAAAGCAGCGGCGGACTGAAGATTCGCGGCCATGTTAATGGTAAAGACGGGATCCTAGCAGCCCTTTTGGCAGTGGAAATGCTGGCTAAGACAGGCAAGACTTTGAGCCAGCTTTTGGCGGAAATTAATGAAAAGTACGGCACCCTCTACTTTGGCGAGGTGAATCTCCACTACCATCCCCAGGACAGAACGCGTCTGGATCAGATTTTGATCAAAGACCAGTACACACCAACGCTGCCCTGGAAACTGGCAAAGACATCCTATGTAGATGGGGTGAAGTTCTACTTTACCAATAATAATTGGTTCTCCATACGCTTCTCAGGGACAGAACCCATTTTGCGACTAGTCTACGAGACAAACACGCCCAAGGAAGCTGAAGAACTAAAGACCGCCGTCTTTAGCGACAACTATCTGAATCTACCATCCCCTGAAGGAGAGATGTAAGTGCTTGGTGTAATATTAGCAGCCGGGAAAGGAACCCGTTTGAAAGAACTAGGAAAAAACGTTCCCAAGGCCCTTTTGCCCATAGGCAATAAAACCTGTTTAGAACACATCATTACAGGAATGAAAGGTGCGGGGGTAGACCGCGTTGGAGTCGTGATCGGTCACTTAGGAGAGATGATCGAAGAACAATACGGTTCAGGTGAGTCTCTAGGTGTGGAGATCACCTATTTGAAGCAAGATCTGAGCATGTATGGAACGGGTCGCGCCTTGCTTTTGGCCAGGGATTTGGCTGGGGATGAGCCTCTCATGGTCTCTTATGGGGATATCTTAATTGAAGCGAGTAACTATAAGGCCATGGTCACCCTAGCCCGCCAAGAGCAAACCAGCGTAAGTTCTGTCAACTGGATGGACGATCCCACGGCGGGGGCAGCTGTTTATTTTGGAGATGATGGATTTCTCGAACGGATCATTGAAAAGCCCCCTAAGGGTACATCCACCACGAACTGGAACAACGCAGGGGTCTATGTCTTCCAACCTTTGATTTTTGATTACTTAGCCAATCTCGGAAAATCCGAAAGAGGAGAGTATGACCTTACCGAAGCGGTACGGCAGATGGTGACCGCAGGGGTAGTGGTGAAAGTCCACCAGATCACAGGCTTCTGGAAGGATATTGGCACCCCAGAGGATGTAGCCGCTATCCGCCATCTTCTGGAAGACAGCGAATAGCACAAAAGCGTAGCCCACGGGATACCCCGTGGGCTTTTCCATAGCTTAGCGAGTATCGCACCCCGCCATGCATTGTTTACGAATGTACTTCAAGACGGAAATAATGGTCTTGGCGTCATTGATTCCTCCATTGTCAATCATCTCTGCGACCTCGGCTAAGGGCACCCAGCGCACCTTAATATCCTCTCCCTCGTCAAGATTCTGTTCACCTTTGGTAATGTTACTGGCTAAAAAGAGATACAAAATCTCATTGGTATAGCCCGGGGTGGGATATATGTGCCCTAGAGTTTCCCAGTTCTCGGCTGAATAACCCGTTTCTTCCTGCAATTCCCTTTGGGCACATTCGATGGGTGGCTCTGCCCGATCTATCGTTCCTGCAGGGAGCTCCAACATCAGGCGCCCCGCAGCGGGCCTGTACTGTTCCACAAGGAGGACATTGCCATCCTCCACCACCAAAGTGGCAGCCGCACCTGGATGATCCACCATCTTAAACTGCATAACCCTGTTTCCAACCCACATATCCTTCGTTATAAATCTGAACACAGCCATCACCTCTTGCTTCTTAATTCTGGTGCAACCACAAGACTCCTGTTGCTACGAGTGCTTCTTTTGCCTTTCCCTGGCATGCCGATCCAAAAGCAGCTTACGCAAACGCAAGGATCCAGGCGTGACTTCCAGACAATCGTCTTGGGCCAGATAGGCCAGGTGCTGTTCCAGGCTGAGCTGCCTGGGAGTATTGAGCTTCACCAGATCATCGGAACCGGCAGCCCTCATATTTGTCATCTGTTTTTTGCGGGCCACATTAATATCTAGATCACCTGCGCGACTATGCTCACCCACAATCATCCCAGAATAAACCTCGGTTCCAGGGCCAATAAACAATATGCCCCGTTCTTCCGCCGTCTGCAACGCATAGGCGGTAGCTATACCTGCTTCCCAAGCAACTAAACTTCCAGTCTGCCTTTGAGTTATGGTCCCAGACCAAGGTGCATAGTGGGCAAAGGCATGATGCATAATACCATGACCCCTTGTTTCCGTAAGAAATTGGGAGGCAAAGCCAATGAGTCCCCGGGCGGGCACCAAAAATTCCGCCCGCATCCGGTCTTCTCCACCTTGATTCAAGGTCTGCAGTTCACCTTTTCTTTGCCCAATAAGTTCCATGACGGAGCCGAAATAGTCCCCCGGAACATCAATATGCAAACGTTCATAGGGTTCTAGAACGCCGGCATCGGTATGCTGTAAGACCGGTTCGGGTTTGGTCACACAAAAACTGTATCCCTCCCGACGCATCGTCTCAATGAGGACACTAAGATGAAGCTCACCCCGGCCTGAAACTCTAAACTGATCCGGAGATTCCGTATCCCTCACCTCCAGTGCCACATTAATCCTGGCTTCCCGAAACAAGCGATCCCGCAGTTGTCGAGATGTGAGATACTGGGCATCTGTTCCTGCTAGAGGCCCATCGTTGACTCGAAACACCATGGTTAGGGTTGGTTGATCGACAGAGATGGCGGGCAAAGGAAGGGGCCTATCCAACTGGTTCACCGTCTCCCCAATTTCGATTTGCTCCACGCCGCTAAAGGCGGCAATATCCCCCGCAGCCATACTCTGGACGGCAGTCATTTCTAATCCTTCGAAGGTATATACCTGACTGATCTTGCCACGCCTGGTGCTGGCTTTTTCGCTATGGGTGAGAAGAACTTCCTGACCACTTTGTAAAACACCACTTGTAATTCGCCCCAGGGCAATCCGGCCCACATAGTCATTGTATTCTAGATTACTGATCATCATCTGCAGTGGACCCGTTGTCTGAACTTTCGGTTCGGGCACAAAATCTACCACACCTTGAAGGAGGGGAAGAATGCTCTGTGTCTCACCATTCTCGCCACTAAGGTCTTCTAAATCTGCACTTGCCACGCCGGTCAGGGCTGAGGCATAAAAAACTGGAAAGTCTAGCTGCTCTTCTGTAGCCTCCAAGGCCACAAAGAGATCAAAGACCTCGTCTACCACCCGGTTGGGATCGGCCGCAGGTCGGTCGCACTTGTTCACAACAACGATGGGGGCTAACCCTCTTTGCAGTGCCTTGTGCAATACAAAACGGGTTTGGGGCATCGGCCCTTCTACCGCATCTACCACGAGCAACGCCCCGTCTACCATACTCAAAATTCGTTCCACTTCACCGCCAAAGTCTGCATGACCAGGAGTATCCACAATATTGATTTTTACATCACCAAACTGCACCGAGACATTCTTGGCCAAAATGGTGATCCCCCGCTCCTTTTCTAGAGCATTCGAATCTAAGATCCTGTCATCGACCTTCTGGTTGGCTCTGAAAATACCACTCTGCCTCAAAAAAGCATCCACTAAGGTCGTCTTACCATGATCAACGTGGGCAATGATAGCCACATTTCTAATCTGCATAGTCGTTAGTCCTTTCCAAATATGACACCCCTTAGTATAACACAACTGTGGTCCAAGTAAAAAGATGCCAGTGTATGAACATATCCCTGACCTTTTCGAAAAGTGCAATATTGGGAAGCAGGATGGTTATACTACCTTTATTCGTAACCTAAATTTGGAAAGGATGGTCGCCTGTGACTGTTCAAGTGTTACTCTACCCAGCCCTAATCCTGATTCTGGCCCTTTTCTTGCTGATCACTGTCCCTCGCAAAGTGTTCCGTACTTTACTCCCCTATGGACTCGTTTTAGGCGGACTCCTTGATTATGTGTGTCATTTGGTTCTTGGTGATCTGTTCAAGGTCTTTTCCTTCAAGAATCACGGTATTTTTAATGTCAGCGGTCAGATGATTCTTGCTCCCCTAGCCTGGACCTTGATCATCATCTTTTACCTTTATTTTTGGCCCAGGGAGAATAAGCAGTTATCCTATTTCTACGTTCTTGCCTGGGGCGGCTTGGCCACTGGCTTTAGCCAGGTGGTCTATCTCGCCGAGTTATTCGAATACAGGCCTTGGCTTTACCCCATACCCATGCTGATCATGTTCTTAGCCCGCTTTGCCTTTGCAGGCTGGGTTGCCAAACCATGGAAACTTTTAGACTAAACAGAAGGAACCATCCCTCACTTGACGAAGTCTGTGGTAGTTAGACTTTACTTCGCTGAGAGGTGACTCCATGGAAAAGA
The DNA here is from genome assembly GCA_002424045.1 of Firmicutes bacterium UBA5493. Classification (GTDB taxonomy): domain Bacteria; phylum Bacillota; class Limnochordia; order Darwinibacteriales; family Darwinibacteriaceae; genus UBA5420. The sequence continues at coordinate 48,095 of DIPH01000051.1, forward strand.
TACATAGGGGAAGACTGTTCCTAACATGGCTTGTGTTGGCATTGTTCATGATTATGCCGCAGGTTCACTCTGCAAATTTAGAGAGCCCAGACGAACTTGAGGCTTTTTTTGACGGAGCGTTGGCCCTACAACTAAGGAACCATAACATACCAGGGGCCACAGTGGCATTAGTCAAAGACGGTGAAATTGTTTTTAGCAAAGGCTATGGTTTTGCTAATTTAGACAAACAGACACCCATGGATCCACAGACCACATTACATCGTCCAGGATCCAACTCGAAAATTCTGGTCTGGACTGCAGTCATGCAGCTTGTGGAAGAAGGACGCTTGGATCTCTATACCGACATAAATGCCTACCTGGACTTTCCCATGCCTTCGAAAGTAGCGGGAAGGGAAGCTCCCCCCATTACACTACACCATCTCATGACCCACAGTGCAGGTTTTGAAGATGAAGTGATCGAGCTCTTTGTCTCTGGCCCAGAGCTTATGGACCCACTCCATCAATACGTAAAAGACCATCTTCCTGCCCGCGTCTTTCAACCGGGGTCGGTGATGGCCTATTCCAATTATGGTACGACCTTAGCGGCTTACATTGTGGAATTAGTGAGTGGACAGGCCTTTAGCGCCTATGCCCAAGAACATATCCTCGAACCCCTAGGGATGAAATCTTCAACCTTTGAGCAGCCACTCCCTGCACACTTGAACGCTCAAATGAGTGAGGGATATCGTTATGAATCCGCGAGATTTATACCAGGTGGATTCGAGTATGTCCAATCCTATCCCGCAGGTGCGCTCACGAGCACAACCCATGATATGGCCCGTTTGATCATAGCTCACCTCAACCTTGGAGTACCCGCACCAGAAACAAGTGAGCAAGGAGAGACAGCAGAGGCTGGGGAGATCGCCGAGGCTGGGGAAGGCGAAGAGGAAACCACTGACCACCGAATTCTCCAGGAAGAGACCGCCCGGCTCATGCAGACCCAGCAGCTTTCGGGACATCCTGAGATCCCCGGCATGACCTATGGTTTCATCGAAGCAGATTACAACGGGCACAGAGTGCTGTCCCACGGTGGAGACACCCTCTTATTCACAACAGGACTGTACTTTTTACCCGAAGAAAATGTTGGTCTTTACGTAGCTTACAACTCCGCTGTGGGCAACAGTGCGCGCCTTTCCCTCTTTCAGGGATTTATGGATCGCTATTTCCCAGAAAACGCTGCCGAGAATAGTACACCTCAGACTACGTCTCAGGCAAAGCCCACGGCTATTGCCGCGGGGATCGAAAAGAATTATTCCGGCATCTTTCATCCCGCCCGTAGTAGGTTCACAGGGGTGGAGTCCCTCTTGCGCCTCGCTCAACCTATGCACCTCAGGGTTGATGAAGACGGCTACGTAAATATTACGGCCTATGGAGTAACCACCCGTTACGGAGAAATTGCCCCTAACCTCTTTCAAGAGCTGAACGGATCGGAAAAGATCGCCTTCAGCTTTGACGATGGTAAGGTGACGAAGATTCACTTTGCGGGACCAAGCACGTGGCTCCGCACTGCGTGGTATCAAACTCCGAAATTTGTCGTTACTTTGCTGAGCGTTTCGGTTCTATTTATGCTAGGAACAATACTAGGGTGGATTAGAAGCATCTTTCGCCCGCAGCCTAGGCGTAGAGGTTTTGTCGCGCCAAAAGTCCTTGGTGTTCTGTTCTTTCTGCTTTTCATCACTGTGATCATTCTTTTCTCCGACGTCATGGGTACGATCCACCCGGCCTTAGGCATTCCCACCGTGGCTCTAGAACCCTCCTCTACCCTTAACGCCGCCTTGGTTCTTACGAAGATTCTTGTGGGATTAGCGGGCCTCATGCTGCTGACAACCATCTATCTGATCTTTACCGCTAAGGGCAATCGCCTACAACGCTTGCATTATACATTGCTAACCCTCAGCAGCCTTAGTATAGTTGTAGTGTTGTACCAGATGCATTTGTTTTAAGGTGGATCTGGTAAAAGAATATTACTCAGAGATAGGAGAGCGCCATGGCTTTGATCAGCGAGTTCATCGACGATTACAAAGGCAAGATTGGCCACTATGAACACCTAGCCCAAACCTGCGCTTGCCAATGTGAGAGTGCACTAAAACGACAAGGTATACGAGCGTTAGTCACCTCAAGGGCCAAGAAACTCGATAGTCTTGCGTCGAAAGTTGAAACTAGGGCTAAAGAAAAGGCCTATCAAAGCATAGAAGAAATCTACGATGATATTGTAGACCTGGCCGGGGTCCGGGTTGCCCTCTATTTTCCAGGAGATCGGGAAGAGGTCGATCACTTCATTCGCTCCCACTTTAACGTGGATCATGTCAAGGATTTTCCTGAGGCCCTGCAGCATCCAGGAGCGTATCAAAAACGATTTTTGGGCTATGTGGGCCGCCACTACCGTCTGCGCCTAAAGCCTGAAACCCTCCCTCTGGAGGATCTACACTTAGCGAACTACGTCATTGAGCTTCAGGTCGGTTCTGTACTCATGCATGCCTGGGCTGAGGTGGAACACGACCTGGTGTACAAATCTACAGAGGGTTTTCTATCCCAGGATGAATACGCTATTCTAGATGAACTGAACGGTCTCATGCATGCAGGGGAAATTGCCCTTGAACGTCTGCAAACGGCAGCAAAGAGGCGGATTAATACGGAGCGACAACCTTTTTCCAATCATTATGAGCTCTCATCGTATTTATATGATCATACCCGTAAGGCATCACATCGCAGTGAGTCTGAACCGTTTATTGGACGTACCGACGTTTTGTTTCATTTCCTTAAAGACATTGGCTTGAACTCTGTCCCAGCCCTCAAGCCTGTGCTACAGAGTTGCAACTTGGATTCTAAGGAACAGCCCCTGGCCCAGCAGATTGTCGATCGCATCCTCCGGAAGAATCCGGATTTTTATAGCGCCTATAATGAGGCGCGGATCGCCGTAGGACGCTCAGATCCTTATGGGACCCCCGATGAATATGTCTCTTACTTCTCGGATAAAGAGAATTTGGGTTCCTTTATGAGGCAATGGATTGCATCGGAAAAGTTGATTGGCGACACCATTGGCCACCTTCTTAACGGCGATGCTCCCAAGGATATGGCCCTGAATGAACAGGCGTTGGAGAAGCTTCGGCAAATAACAGAACTCCGCAATGAGATCCTCTACGGAAATCAGCTGCCCAGCGAGAGTGACATGATCAATGCCGAAGAATTTCTGCAGGAAATCATGGAGTTTTTACGGCACCGCAATGATGGAACAAAGGCACATGAGAAGGAAACGTAAATTTTTCACAATCATTGTAGGAAACAAACAGCAAGTGTGGAAGATAGTGTTATGACACAATTGTTGTATTTGTGAAACACACCACATAGGAGGAATGGAGATGAACATTTACGAAAGGGCAGTAGCACAGCACAAGAAATGGCAGGGCAAGCTAGAGATCACCAGCAAAGCCAAGGTAACAAACGCAGATGAACTATCTCTTGCTTACTCGCCAGGAGTCGCAGAACCCTGCAGAAGAATTGCAGACAATAAGGACACAGTATGGGATTATACATGGAAGGGTAACACGATTGCCGTTGTCTCAGACGGTTCCGCAGTATTGGGTTTAGGTAATATTGGACCCGATGCAGCCCTCCCCGTTATGGAAGGCAAGTCTGTCCTATTCAAGGAGTTTGGTGATGTTAACGCCATTCCCCTTTGCCTAGATACCCAGGATGTGGACGAAATCGTTCGGATCGTCAAAGCCCTCGAGCCAACCATAGCAGGAGTCAACCTAGAAGATATCGCTTCCCCTCGCTGCTTTGAGATTGAAGAGCGCTTACGTAAAGAAACCGATATGTTCATTTTCCATGATGACCAGCACGGCACGGCTGTAGTGACACTGGCGGGGCTCATCAACGCCCTAAGGGTAGTTGGTAAAGACAAAAGCGCATCTATCGTGGTTAGTGGGATTGGTGCCGCAGGCGGAGCCATCGTGCGGATGCTTCTACAAGACGGCTACAAGAACGTTGTTGGCTGCGGACGCCAAGGGCCCTTAATTCCCGGCGATCCAACCAACAACGATATTAAAGAAGAAGTTGCCAGACTCACAAATCCCGAAGGCAAGAAGCAGACTCTCCAGGAAGCCCTCGCAGGAACCGATGTCTTTATTGGTGTTTCAGCTGCCAATACTGTAACTCAGGAAATGGTGAAGGGCATGGCTGATCAGCCAATTATCATGGCTTTGGCCAATCCAGAACCTGAAATCGCGGTGGATCTTGCCCTAGAAGCCGGTGCAGCCATTGTCGCCACAGGCCGTTCCGATTATCCTAACCAGATCAATAACGTTCTGGGCTTCCCTGGAATTTTCCGAGGAGCTTTGGATGTGCGGGCCAAGGATATCAATAACGAGATGAAAATCGCCGCCGCCTACGCCATCGCTGACTTGGTTGAAAACCCAACAGCGGATTGCATTATCCCCTCACCCTTTGATCCTAGAGTTGCCCCAGCGGTTGCCAAAGCCGTGGCAGAAACTGCTCGGAAAACAGGTGTAGCAAGGAAGGTGTAGCTATGGGCTGTCGATCTTTGTTCGACCAGGTGATTGATCGCCGCAATACCCAATGCGTCAAATGGGATGGCGTAGCCGAAATATTCGGTAAAGAAGACCTGCTCCCCATGTGGGTGGCAGACATGGATTTTTATCCTCCTGAAGCCGTCATTGGGGCAGTGAAGGCCCGGGCGACCCATGGCGTCTTTGGTTACGAGACAAAGTCTGCCGGCCTCGATGAGGCAGTAGTTGAATGGATTACGATTCGCCACGACTGGGTAATTGATCCCACTTGGCTTAACCATAGTCCCGGAGTCGTTTCGGGCTTGGCTACAGCGATCTTAGCCCTGACCGAACCCGGCGATCAGGTCGTGATTCAGCCACCGGTCTATCCCCCATTTTACTCGGTCGGCGACCAAAACGATCGTCTTGTGGTGGAAAACCCCCTCATCGTAAAAAATGGTAGGTACACCATGAACCTTCCGGAGCTCGAAGAGATTTTCCAATCTGGTGTCAAGCTCTTGATTCTCTGCAGTCCCCACAACCCAGTGGGACGGGTGTGGAGCAGGGCTGAACTTTTGGCCCTAGGCGAGCTCGTGGTGAAGTATGAGGTTACGGTGCTTTCTGACGAGATTTGGTCTGACTTGGTCTTCCATTCCCAGAAGCACATTCCCCTGGCCAGCCTTTCAACTGGAATTGCTGACCGGACCATAACCTTTATGGCACCAAGCAAGACTTTTAATCTAGCTGGTTTATATCTGTCTAATGTGATCATCCCCAACCAGGAGCTCAGAGAGAAGTTCTGTGACCAAATGCAGCGCCTGGCCCAAGGTCACACTAATGTGTTTGCCCCCGTTGCTGCCGAAGTCGCCTACCGCCAGGGCAAAGAGTGGTTGGACGAACTCGTGACATATCTCGAAGAAAATGTGGAATATGTCAAAGCCGAACTGGCTAAGATCACGCCTAAAATTAAGATAGCCCAGCCCGAAGGGACCTATGTTCTATGGATGGATTGCCGAGATCTAGGAATCCCCGCAGAGGAACTTAACCAATTCTTTGTACGGGAGGCGGGAATCGCATTCAATGATGGAGTAATGTTTGGCCCTCAAGGTGCGGGGTTTCAGCGCATGAATATTGGCTGCCCCAGAAGCCTTATTACAGAGGCCATAGAGCGGATGGCGAAAGCGTTGGAAGGTTATAAGTAAATAGAAAAGGAAAAGCGCCTGGCGAAAAATCCAGGCGCTTTTTGGAGTCTCCAGGGTTTTTGTGAAGCGTCTAAATCTAGTTATGATAAATATCCCTCCACAATGCTAGTTAGCGCTTTATAGCCTGTTTCCAAAGTCTCAGTGGGCACTAAGAAGCCTGGGTGATGAAGTTCATTAACGGCACCCTCCTGTCCTGATCCAATGAGAAGTAAGACACCTGATACTTCTTGTAAGAAGTAGGCCACATCTTCCCCGATCAAGCTAGCCAAGCCCTGAGTCACAATTGGGACTTCTGGAATCTTAGCAGAAAAAATGTTGCCCAATTCCTGGACACATGTACTGTCGTTTACGACAGCCGGAACGCCCTTGCTATACTCTAAAATATAGTCTCCTCCATGGAGATGGGCTGCGGCTCCAAAGGCTTGATTAAGATTATCAATCATCGCTTCCTGATCTTCCCTGCGAATGGTGCGAACGGTTCCTTCCACCACCACCTGGGGAGGAATCACATTAAAACTTGTTCCCCCTTGGATGATTCCAAAGGATAAGACTTGGGGGAAGCTGGAATTGACGCGCCTATGGGATAAGGAAAAGGCATTTTGAATGCCTGATGTGGCCATAGCAATGGAATCGATGGTCTTGTGGGGAAAGGCTCCATGGCCCCCGTTCCCCACAAAGGTAACCTTGAAACGATCCGAAAAGGCAGTGATAGGTCCTTCCTGCAAGCCTATGCTTCCTGCTGGAAGACTAGGCCAGTTATGAATACCTACCAAACGATCTGGCTTCTGCTCAGAGAAAAGTCCCTGCTCTAGCATGGCTTTAGCGCCAACAACAGTCTCCTCTGCAGGTTGAAAGATAGCCATCAGGGTGCCCCTTAGACGATCTCTGTTTTGCGAAGCATACGAACAAGTGCCAAGAATGGTTGCCATATGGCTATCATGGCCGCAGGCGTGCATCACACCAGGATTCTTCGAAGCATAAGGGACGGCCGTCTCCTCATGAACAGGAAGGGCATCCATATCACAGCGGAGTGCGAGGGTCTGACCTAGTCCAGCAAGTTCTAGGGTCCCCACAACTCCGGTTCCGCCTAGATTTGTGCGCACTGTAAAGCCAAGCCTTGTGAGCTCTCCAGAAACGAACTCCGCGGTCCATACCTCTTTTTCGGATAGCTCCGGGTGCTCGTGGAGCGTCTCATAGATCGTTTTCATATATTGTAAGTTAGGCATACTACTCCTCTTTTCCACGTGGTTTCCTATGTTTTCTGCTCTCTTAACGATTTCCCTTGTTTAGAATGAAAAAACCACCCGGGGGAGGGTGGTCTGCCCACCCTGGAAAGGGTGGGCATGCGTTTTAGTGCTCTTGCTTTTGTTGAAACTCATACTCATCGCGGATTTCTTCCCGCTTACCTGCGATGGAGTGCTCCCGGCGACGGTTCTTGGCCCGAATCGCCTCCTTTTGCTCTTCCGGGAGATCCATGTGTAGAGTATCATGGGAAGCCTCAAGATTCTCGATGGTATTCACCACTTGTTCCCTGAGCTTATCCACATTATCTCGGCGGTTGTCCGGTTTAGGTCCCCTAGGCATAGCTCAACTCCTTTCCTAAACTCAAAAACTCGTGTCATACCTAGCATAACCTCACCGCGAACTTTTATCCCGCAGGACATTGGAACTTCTATCGATGGCAATGCGAAGCAATCCGAAGGATTGAAGCAATCCGAAGGATTGAAGCAATCCGAAGGATTGCAGTTGACTGAACCGCCAAAGAGCAATAAACTGATTCTGAAAGTGTACACCAATAAAGGTGAAGACTTTTCGAATTGTATAGTCGATTGACTGTGTACACAAAAGGTGGGGTGACAATTATGAATAACAAGCAAAGGTGTCTTGGGGCCTTGGTATTAGTGACGCTTTTGATCTTCGGCGGATTTGCAGTGACGTCCACCTCCCTCGCCGCGGAGCAACCGTCCATTGCCTTGGTTCTAGGGGGAGGATCTGCTAGGGGTTTCAGCCACATCGGACTGATTCGAGCCCTCGAGGAGAATGGTATACCGGTGGATATGATTGTTGGAACGAGTATGGGAAGCATTGTGGCGGGCCTTTATGCTGGAGGCTACTCTGTGGAGAACATGACGGAGCTTGTTACCAAGCTCGAATTCGGTTCCCTCCTAGACATACCTATGCCTCTTGCAGGAGGAGTTGTGGACACGAAAGGAATCGAGCACTACCTAGATATTCTGCTTGGCGGCAAGACCTTCGAGGAAATGCCCATCCCCTTCCAAGCGGTGGTCGTTAACCTCGGTACAGGGCAAGAACTTGCCCTCTCGGAAGGTAAAGTCAGCAAAGGGATCCAAGCAAGTATGTCTATCCCGGGCATGTTTGTCCCAGTACAAATAGGAGACCAATTCTATGTAGATGGTGGACTAAAAAACCAAGTACCGGCTAATGTAGCTGCGGACTTGGGGGCCGATGTGATCATTGCCGTATCCCTAGAAAAGGACCACCAAGACCCGGATTACCGGAGGATCACCGATAATCTGCGCATGTCCCTAACTGCCATGATTGAAGGATACAATGTGTTCAACACGGCCATGGCCGACGTGCTCATCGTACCCGATGTGGGGCTAGACTCTTCCATGGATTACCAAAGGGGACCCTACTTTATCCAGCAAGGATATGAAGCTGGGCTTGAGTACATGGATCAGATCAAAGCCGTAATTTTGGCCAAAGACCCGTATTTCCAGTTTATTCCGTACAAACAGCCTGGATACTCCAGTGAAGAGCTCAAGGTAATTACGCAAACAGCGGAACGGTCTGTGGCTAATCTCCCTAAACGCTTTACGTTAAAACCAGAAGTGCAATTTGACAGTGATTACAGCTTCCCAAAAATGGGAGCCAAGTTTACCCATGGCCCCCTCAATTGGTTTGGGGTTGGGTATCGCTATGGATTCGATGCCGATAACGGTGGACACGAAGTCTTCATCGATTGGGGAAGAAACAGCTGGGGTGCCGTCGATCTGTACGTGCGGCAAAGCAAAAATAGGGACGAACCCACCTTTGGCGGTTCCATAAGGGGCCCCAAAATTAATCAACTCGTGCTAGAAGCCACCTATGTATCACAAGGTTATAAGGCGTGGCAAGTGTCTGCGTCCAACAACAAGCTTTTGGATACGCCCCGTGGTGTGGCAGGCTTGGCACTCCGTATGACGGGCCTCAGGCCCGAAGAGAAAGATACGCCGATCCAAGACACACTGCTTATGGCCGTAGCACCCCAAGTTCAGATATTTCCCTGGGGCGAAAAGCAATTTCCAGTGGGTATAGCCATGAACAGACCCTACCTTCTAGGCGGTGTTACAGTAGAATCCCCTGTAACGGAACTGGATGTCAGACCCACCTTTAGGGTTGGTGTGGGGACGGAAATGGACCTCTTCGGTCTCTATCCCAGTGATATCTCCCTAGGCGTTGAATTGGACTCCACAGCCAATACCACCTGGAAATTCGGCATTAAGAGCCTCAAGTTCTAAATTGGGGCAGCCCCTCAATCAATTTAACGAATTGCAGACAAATTGATCAAATTGATCGAGGGACTGTCCCTCGATCAATTTGCTTCTTTCCCCCAATCAATTAAAACCGATAGGTTACAGCCACCTGACCTCTTGTACCAAGGGACGATATGCTTTCATCGCCGTAAGGAGTGATCAAACTAAGCTGCAACTGAATGGAGTTGGGAAAACGATGGGTGTAAGCTGGCCGAATGATGCCACCTTCCTCCTTGAATCCGTGAAGGACCACCACTTCCGCTGAGCTACTAGGACTAAAGTCATAACCAAGGCGACCATAGAGGTAGTGGGCCTTTTCAATCTCCCCCGGCTCTCCCGTTTCCAAATTGGGCATGACATAGGGCTCCATAAGAGAACCCTGACCGCGATAAATATACTGAGCCTGGACTAGGAGGCCATTACCCACAGAGAAGGTATAGTCTCCTCCAATAACCGCCTGCAGATATTTTTCATTGATGGACAAAGGAATTCTGGCAACCTCCAGGGGATTTTCCGATGCGGAAAACTTAGAAGGACCGCCATAGGTTACTTCACCCCAGACCCCTACAGGACCAATGGTTCCGGTCGCGGCCAGACCCGCAAAATTCTGCCTGCGGTAGGTGCCCTGCAAAGTAGGTACGGGAACGCCAAGCTCAGGGTTAAGGGTTAACACCATCTCTAGACCGGGCAAGGGTTCAAAACCCGAAAAGAAACTAGCCTGTACATCAAAACCGGCCATCTGGGTCTCTACCCTTAGAGCCCACTCGGAGTTTTTCCCAAGACCCCGAGGCTTTTTGGTATCCTCCATAGCCTGAAAAACCTGGGCAGCCTGAGGGTTTTGATCCATCATCATCTTTTTCATCGAATCATCGATTGTCTGGGGAGTGAAAAAGGGAACCACGACACCCGTTATAGACCAGCTAGGTCCATAATAAATGGCCTGACCAGCCCATAGGGGATCTCCGCTCATATTCCCACTCAGTAGAGTGTCCGTACCCATGCGGGAAAAGTAATTGGTGGGATTAAAACCGTCTGCTGTACCCCAACTGATCACCTGGTGACCCACCTGGTAATCCAGATCACCCTGGTACCCGCTGAGCCACAGCTGATCCAGGCTTAGATTTCCGTCCTTGTGCTTCCAATCCCACCAGCCCTTGGTGGAAAAATGGAACCTACCTCCAAAGTCCAGACCGTCTTCCAGAACGAAACGAAAACCAGTACGAGTGGAACTGTGCACAAGTTTCTGATCGTCTCCATTCCACTCCAAGCCGATACCGGCATTCAACTCACCTGTAGGCTCCAAGGCCAAACCAGGAACAGAAGCCAAGAACACTAGAACAACCACTGCCACAACTTGCATCCTTCTTTTCATAAATCATCACCCTTCCCCAAAGATTCTCAAAGCACTACCGACGTAAATTGCGCACGGTGAAGATGTCATCGCTCACATCCTCTTGACTCATTTCCGTAATCTCCAAAATCGTTCTTGTTCCCTGGACATCGTTGGACATAACCAAGTCATGGGGAATCAAGTTGCCCGACACCAGTTTAAAATTGTCCATAGTAAGGGTTTTGGCCAGGGTCCCTCCTGGGCCAAAAAACTGGATCTTTAGCGGAACCATTTCATCGATCCAGACCCACATCTGAATCTTCCCATAGAGGGCCTCAGAGCTAGAAGCAGTCAACGCTAGAACATAGCAGTCTACCCCTGCTAACTCCTCATTTCCTAGACGCTCCACCGTATAATCCTCATCGTAGTTAAATCCTCCGCCAATCTCATCATAGGTGAAGTCGGTTCCCATAAAAGAATCCCCCGTCATATGGGCAGCTACCCTACGCTCGCGGCCAAGGGCGGGCATGTAAAGCCACATTTGGTTCTCCTGACCTTGATCGTTAATGGAAAGAAACTTCGTACCCCGAACATCGGCAGGTGCCAAATATTCCAAGAACTGCCTATCCCCCGCCTCATCGCTTTTTAGATATACCCTTACAGAATAGTCCCTTTGGGCTCCCCTAGCATTTTCCGTAATCAGGGTCAGTTCAGCTGTTCCAGAGCCGCTCAAAATGGTGTCAAAATTCAGATCGTCCAGTATTTGCTGACCTGTCAGCTGTTGGGCCCATACCACGCCGCCAGAAGTCACTGTTAAAACAAGAACAAGCAAGATGACAAGTGTGCGTTTCATTCTTATACCCCTTTCTAATTTCCTCTTCGTCAGGTAGTTGATCACCATGGGAATCACAAGGAGAGCCGCCAGTGAACTGACGATCATGGTGACTGAAATCAAGTAACCAAAAACGGCAATGGCTCTAAAGTGTGAAAAGGCCAGAACCAAAAAGCCAAGAATCAAAGCTAGAGCATTGAAGAAAATACCCCGCCCCGCTGTAGATCCCGCTCTACGCAAGGATTTTTTCACGTCAGACCCCTCCGATAGCTCTAGACGATAGCGGCTAATGTAATGGACAGCGTAATCAACGCCAATGCCAATAGCCAGACTGGCAATAATACTAGTCACGGCATCTAGGGGGAGGCTGGCAAACCCCATAATTCCAAAATTAATCAATACCGTAAAGAGCAAAGGAACCAAACTGATCAGGCCAAAAGCCAACGACTTCATCATAATGGCCACAATGAGCCCCACCGTAATGGACGAAGTCACAAGGCTCGATACTTGGGTTTGAACATAACGATTCATTAACCGCATCATCACTTTGGGCGTTCCAGTGAGATGTACGCTCAGGTCACTTCTTGAACCATAACGCTCCTTGAGATACTCTTCCACTTCACTGATGACATGGCCCATGGCTCCCGCATCTAAGGTCTTCATCCTAGCGGTCACCAGAGCCTGGCTATAATCATAGGTGACTAGGGTGTCAAGGCCGGAACCGCCCTGCATCGTAAAGAGCAAGAGCTGCTGGGCAATCCCCTCGCGAGTATCGGGAACCACATAATAGTCGGGATCTCCATCCCAGAGGGCTTGGTTGAGTTCCCGAACTACATCGGCCATGGATGTGGCATTATTAATGGTGTCCCAGGAACTGAGGTAGTCTTGAATGTGAATCAATTCTTCCACGAGTTTAGGGTCCTTCATGCCATCTTCTACGCCCGTATCGACCACAACAGAGATCTGCATGCTTCCACCAAAGACATCTTCGATCACCTGTGTACCTCGTCTAACAGGACTAGAGTCGCTAAAATAGTTGACAATGTTGCTCTCCAAGGTGACCAAGGTAGAGCCGTACGCAAAGGCGATGGTAACCACAAAGACTCCTACCAGAAGTTTACGATGATGGTCAATGGCCCAGCCCGTCAAGGTATCTAGGAAGCGGGTCAAGAGTCTACCCTTTCCTGTTTTCTCTTTGTCCAGTGTAACCTGGGGTTCCTTGACCAATATCAAGAGTGCCGGAACAAGGCTTAAAGATAGAGCCATAGCAAGGAACACACCGATGGCTGTGAGTACCCCAAATTCGCGCATGGGCTGCACAAAGGCGGTAATCAGGGAGGCAAACCCGGCAGATGTGGTCAGAGCCGCCATGGCCACAGGTGGCGTGATCACCCGAAAGGTCTCAACTAAAGCGTCCCGTTTAGGCAGACCACTGGCCAAGGCCTCCTTGTACTTGTTCAGAATATGAATACTAGAGGCGATGCCCACCGTCACCAAGATAACTGGCATCACCATGGTAATCAGGGAAATGGGGATTCCTTGCCAGATCATAATGGCCACAGTCCAAATCACACTTGCTCCTACCGTAACTAGGGGTATAATCACACCGAGAATGGAGCGGAAAATCAAGTATAAGACAACGCCGATCAAGGCAATTACGAAGGGAACCAAGAGCAACACATCCTGTTTCATGGCTTCCTCTGTGTAATGCAAGACATAGGAGTCTCCTACCATATGGATGTTTTCGGGCCCCTGAAAGCTCTTTACAATACCCTCAATCTGACCGAGGACTTGGTTGATGTTGGGCTGATCTTCCAATTCTAAGAGAAGGGCTGCACCCCGACCATCAGCTGTGATCAAGACCCCTTCATAGGGACTGCTTAGTATGTCTGTCTTGAACTGTTCAATCTCCGACGGGGTTTGAGGAAGGCCCTCAGACATGGGCCCAATCTCTATGCCAAAGAAGCTACTCTCCACAATCTGGGCATTGAAGGGGCTTTGGACGTCTGCCACACCTGGCAAGGCCATGAGTTCCTGCTCCAGATCGGCTATTTTCCGAAGGGTTTCCGGTGCAAAGACATTATCACTTTCTATGGCAATGAAAAAAAGCTCCTGAGTCCCAAATTCCTCCGACACCGCCCGCAAGTCAAGGAGAACGGGGTCATCATCTGGGATCATCTGGTCGATACTAGCATCAAACTGTATGTGTGGGAAAAAGCATAGAGCCCCTACGGTGATGAGAAGCACCACCCCAATGACAATCTTGGGTCGATTCAAGACCATTTCGATCCATCGTTTCAAGTCAACTCCACCTCTCCTACCTTGAAGATTACATTTAGAGCATCTAAAGATCCAGTTATGGTTTTGTTATCGGGTTCTAGTAAGGCCTGCACCGCAATGCCGAAAATGCCGCTAAAAAACAAGCTGGCCAGAGTTTCTGGGCTATAGGTTAAACCGAGTTGGCCCATTAACTCTCCCGTGAATACTTCCTCGGTGATCTGATCCATAATGCCTGCGAAAATCTCCCTCACCTGCTCACGCACTGGTTTGGACCAGAGGGCGAGGCCCACTAGGTCATAAAGAACGCGAAATAGATCGGAATCGTTCTCCAAGACTTCCTGATACAGGCGTATAAAGCATTCTCCCTTCTCGCGGGGAGTCATTTCTGGTTTCAAGGACAATTGCATGTAATCGTAGTACTTGTTCGCCACACGGCGGGCTACCGCCAAGAGCAAACCTTCCTTATTCTCATAATGGTAACTGATTTGGCTCACGGCCACCTGGGCTTCTTGGGCAATTTGTCGCAAAGATGTTCTAACATAGCCCTCTCGCGCGATGATTGCATAGGCCGCATCGAGGATCTTCTCTTCCTGGCTTATCTCTAGCACAATTACACCCCCTTTTTCGGTCGGACGACCGTTCGAATCCTATGTCCATTATACCATTTCTTGAAGTATATGCCACGTACTTTTGAAAAAGGATTAATGAACATGTCCACGAAATTGATCGAGGGACTGCCTGAGGGACAGTCCCGCGAAGGAGGAATTAAGGATGAAGTTTTTCCTAGGGATCCGAATTCCAAAAGAGCTTGAAGAAACATGTGAACGCTATCGACGGGCCTTTAAGGCTCCGAAGACAATTACCCATATTACAGTTGTTCCACCCTTTGCCTGGGACAAGTCGGCCCAGGACTTGCTAAAGCTCCTTGAGATGAGTCTCACGGAGGTACAGCCCTTTGAAGTGTCAGGGGCCGGCATCGGCTCTTTTGGTAACCGCGTACTTTTTGTGAATGTAACTCTATCACCGAAACTTGACACTATGCAAAAAACACTGACTTTGGGGCTCAAGAACGAAAGAATTTCTGTAGACAGCCGCCCCTATCATCCCCACATCACCTTAGCAACCCGCCTAGATTCCAAACACTTCACAAAGTTCAAAGAGGCCCTTGGGGATTTCAGCCCAGAGTATTCTTTCCCGTTCTCACACTTAAGCGTCTTCCAATTCACCGATGCAGGGCGCTGGGATGAATGGCAGAAAGTGCCTTTAGGAGATAGCCTATAGAGAAGCATGGTGTATGGTCTTGTCATCAAATGATTTATTTGGTATTATCTTACTAAGGAATGGAAGGGAGTGTTTTTATGCAGGCCTCGAAAAAATTGACCGAAAAGGTTACCTGGGTTGGTAAGGTAGACTGGGAGCTTGAGAAGTTTCATGGAGATGAGCTCTCCACCACTAGGGGTTCTTCCTACAACTCCTATCTTATTCGGGATGAGAAGGTTGTTCTTGTTGATACAGTATGGTTGCCCTATGACAAAGAATTCGTAAGAAATCTCAAGGACGAGATCGACCTCAAGGAAATCGATTATATCATCGTCCAACATGCCGAAATCGACCACAGCGGAGCCTTGCCAGAGCTCATGAGGGAAATTCTGGGGACCCCCATTTATTGCACCAACAACGGCAAGAAAATCATCCAGGGACATCATCATGAAGACTGGAACTTTGTTACGGTAAAGACCGGCGACACACTTGAGATCGGTGAATCTACCCTGACCTTTGTGGAAGCACCAATGCTGCACTGGCCAGACACCATGTTTACGTACATGAGTGGCGAAAATATTCTCTTTAGTAATGATGCCTTTGGTCAGCATTATGCCACCGAAACGCTCTACAATGATAGGGCCGACAAGTGCGAACTGTATGAGGAAGCTCTGAAATACTATGCCAATATCCTCACGCCCTTTAGCGGCATGGTTGCTCGCAAGATCCAAGAGGTATTAGCCCTCGAGCTTCCTCTGGATATGATTTGTACCAGCCATGGTGTAATCTGGAGAGATAACCCCGCCCAGATTATTGAGCAGTACTTGAAGTGGGCTGACAACTACCAAGAAAACCAAATCAGTATTGTCTATGACACCATGTGGCAATCTACCCGCCTTATGGCTGAAGCCATTGCTTCAGGAATCCGGGCGGAAGACCCCGAGGTAGTGGTAAAACTCTTCAATGTGGCCAAGCAAGACAAGAATGATATCGTGACGGAGATCTTCAAGTCCAAAGCCATCTTAGCCGGTTCGGCCACCATCAATAACAGGTACCTCTCTGGCATGGGATCACTATTGGAAATGGTGAAGGGTATGAAGTTCAAGAACAAAAAGGCCGCGGCCTTTGGTAGTTATGGTTGGAGTGGTGAAGGAAACAAGTTACTCACCGAGGATTTATCCACTGCAGGTTTTGAGATTGTAAACGAAGGGCACAAAGCTCAGTGGGTACCTGACGAAAAAGCATTAGCAGCTTGCCAGGAGTATGGTAGAGACTTTGTCCGGAGCCTCTAGTGAATAGATGAAGTGCACCCCACGTCGGGTGCACTTTTCTTTTCCCCTATAAGAGCCCTAAAGCATATTGTACAACTAGGGAAACAATCACCACAATAGTTGAGATCACAAGGCCCAAGAGCATAGGTCTAAATCCCGCAATTTTGAGTTTACGCATATCTGTACTAAGACCGATAGCCCCTAGGGCCATCGTCATCAGAAAACGGCTCGTAGCCTTTAGCCCAGCCCCCATCTGCATGGGAATCAGTCCTAGACTATTGATTGCGGCAAAGATAAGAAA
This sequence comes from Firmicutes bacterium UBA5493, assembly GCA_002424045.1. Classification (GTDB taxonomy): domain Bacteria; phylum Bacillota; class Limnochordia; order Darwinibacteriales; family Darwinibacteriaceae; genus UBA5420. Next base: position 64,654 of record DIPH01000051.1, read on the forward strand.
CCAAAGAATGAACCAAGGGACCATACCCTTAAGGTAAGCCCAGCGGCTGCCTTCTTTAGGCTCCCTCCCTTTACCCTTGTGGGCTGCTGCTCCAAAAACAGAGAAGATTAATACAATGGGGATGATGGATAGAGTGCGAGTGAGTTTAACAATGGTAGCAAAATCGCCGGCAGCTTCACTAAAGGCATAACCTGCTGCCACCACACTTGAAGTATCATTCACCGCGGTGCCGGCCCACAGTCCATAGGCTAGATCCGAAAGACCCAAAGCCCTCCCCATGATGGGAAATGCTATAATCATGGCGATATCAAAGATAAATGTAGCCCCAACAGCATACGTCACATCACTGTCGTCGGCATCGATCACAGGGGAAAGGGCTGCAATGGCAGAACCCCCGCAAACACCTGTTCCTGCAGAGATGAGGCTCGTCATCTTCCAGTTAACCTTGAAAAGACGCCCGAATATATACCCAAAACCAAACGCGGCCGTCAAGGTAAAGACCATAACCGAGAGCGAATAGCGACCAACCTCAAAGATTTCTGTTACGCTCAAACTTGAGCCAAGTAAAATGATAGCCAAACGCAATACGGTTTTGGAGCTAAAACGCAAACCCCCGTTCAAAGGGCCTCTACTTTTCGGCAAAACGAGATTCAAAGCTAGACCCAACCCCAAAGCTATTACACTAGAACCAATGAGGGGCAAAGTTTGTCCCAAAAACCAGGCCAGAGAAGCGATAATAAGGGATAGCAAAACTCCAGGGTAGATGTGCTTAAGCAGAGAGCTCATTCCTTTCTTCGTTTAACCATAACACACTCAGGGTCTTATGGGAAGTAGCGGCTGATATTGGAAAGGAGATGCCTGATGGCACCTCCCAAGGTTGATGATTGCTTCCAATCATCCTTAGTAATTCTCTGCGTACTCCTCATAATGGGCACGGGGATGGGCGCAGGCTGGGCACACTTCTGGAGCTTCCTTGCCGGTATGAATATATCCGCAATTGCGGCATTTCCACCGAATGGGCTGTTCTCTGGTGAACACGGTTCCAGCCTCTACTCGGGCCAAAAGTGCTAAGTAACGTTTTTCGTGTTCTTCTTCTACCTCTGCGATTTCTTGAAACACATTGGCAATCTCATCGAAACCTTCGGCTCTGGCCGTTTCAGCGAACTGTTTGTACATGCTTGTCCATTCATAGTTCTCACCAGCTGCCGCATCTTTAAGGTTCTCATCGGTGGACTTTACGATTCCCAAGAACTTGCCTAAGCGTCTGGCATGTTCTTTTTCATGGAGAGCGGTCTCCTCGAAAATACCGGAAATTTGGTTATAGCCTTCTTTTCTAGCGGCGCTAGCGTACCAATCGTACTTATTACGGGCCATTGACTCGCCAGAAATGGCCTCCCATAAATTCTTCTCAGTTTGTGTTCCCTTCAGCTTCATAGTAACTCCTCCTTTTCAACTTTCTTTAATAGTTTCCCCATCAAGAGGTCCAGATCCTCCTCGAAATAGGGAAGTTCATATAAATAGTGATAACCTTTAACGTTAATGCAGGAAAACTAGGGCTCATCCCGAAAATAGGGGGAAGGACGTTTCACTTCATGAACTTCCGATGATTGCAACATCCTTAGATTGCCTGCAATCAACACTGTACTTTCATGTGGAGGACTCTCATGCAGAATAAAAAATGGGGGCTTGTGGCCCCGGTATATATTCTTCTCGTGCTGCTCATTTCCGCAGGAACAGTTCAAAGCAACCAATTGTACATAAATGAACTCTTGGAGGGAAACCCACCGCCCCAAGTGCTGAAAGAAGGGCCCGTTGTGCGAGTAGTACAACCTAACGTTCAAAAACCAACTCCAGACGAAGGCGATGTGGAGGAACAGGGAGAGGTAGAGATAGAGGTAGAGGTAGAGGTAGAGGTCACACCAGAACCAAAGCCCCTTCGCAAAGTAGCTCTAACCTTTGATGACGGTCCCGATGCCCACTATACCCCTAGAATTCTGGATATTCTCCAAGCTGAAGATGTTTTAGCCACATTTTTTGTCCTCGGTGAGTACGTGGAGCGCCACCCAGAACTTCTGAAACGCATGTTTAACGAAGGTCACTTAATTGCCAACCACTCCCGAACCCATGGGGACCTTGCCCTTTTGACGAATGAAGAGATTATAGCCTTAGAACTTGGTCCAACATCACAGGTGATAGAGAACCTCACGGGGTGTTATCCCATGGTTATGCGTCCTCCCTATGGCTCTCTGCGGCAAGATTCGGTGAATTTCTTGAAAGAGACGGGTTGGCATATTGTGCGCTGGTCACTGGATACCTTTGACTGGGACAGTCGCCGCAATAAGCCTGAGCAGATTATCAATCGTATCCAGGCGCAACACCACAACGGCGCCATCATTCTCATGCACTGCAATGGACCGGCAACAACCGCAGTACTACCCGATGTAATCAAGACGTTGCGGGAGCTGGGATACGAATTTGCAACCGTGACGCAGCTGTGAGGGGGTGCCACTTGGCCTTTACAGCAAAACGTCAAGTCGGCAATTGTCGTCTGAGTTGTTCAATTGTCTAATGCCCTTACAACCCCGCCTTTGAGTTCTTGGGCTCTTGAGGAGGGGTCTTTTTGTCGACCCAAATGGTAGCGATAACTAGATTTCGATAGTGGTTGCGGCACCACAAATTCTATGCTACAATTAAGTGCAATTGTTTGTCTTTTCCGAATTTACCAGGCCTAATTGGGGCTTTTGTTTTACCTATCAGGTAAATATCCGTTGCCAAAAGGAGGGGTTTGCACTATAATGAACATAGAATATAAGTCCAAGAAACTCAAGCGCTGTTGCGAGGATCCGAGATTTGCCCAAGCTACCTATGGTCTACAGAATGCGCGCAAGTTAATACAGAGAATTGGGGAGTTTGATGCGGCAGTGAGTTTGTCCGACATTGCCAATAATCCAGCCGCGAGGCTTCATAAGCTAGAAGGAAAACGGAGGCAACAGTACGCAGTTGACTTAGAACACCCCTTTCGCCTCGTCTTCACACCTATTGTAACAGGCGACGCAGAGCACATCCACAGTTTGGAGAAGATACAAGTGATTCGCATTGAGGAGGTAGTGAATTATCATGGCAAACAAAAGTAACACGGCTTTCACGCCCACTGTCGCCATTCCACCGGGCGAGACCATAGCTGAGAACATAGCGTCTCTCGGTCTAAACCAACAAGAGCTGGCCAAGCGGTTGGGGATATCCGAGAAACATCTTAGCCACATCATAAACGGCAAGGCACCTATCACTTACGAGACAGCCTTAGGGTTAGAAAAGACCATTGGTCCGAGCGCTCAGTTTTGGCTCAACTTGGAAAGTAATTTCCAGCTTCATCTCGCCCGCCTAAGGAACGAAGCATCCATGGAAAAAGAGCTTGACGTTCTTCGGAACATTCCGTATAAAGAAATGGCGAACCTCAACTGGGTTACCGCCACCAAGAACAAGGCTGAGCAGATTCAAGAGTCTCGAAGCTATTATGGGGTCAGCAACCTCACGCTGATCGAGGATAGCTACCAGGTTGCCTTTAGAAAGCAAAAGCAGCTTGGACCAATCTCCGATTTGGGAGTCATCGCCTGGTTGCGCAAAGCTGAGCTAGACGGAATTCACATGAACACCCTCGATTTTGCGAGTAAGAATTTAGAAGCTACGATACCTGAGTTGCGAAACCTATCGACAGCACCAATCGATCAGGTAATTCCCATATTGCAGAAGATCTGCTCAGAATGCGGCATAGCACTGGTGGTGCTGCCGTACCTTGCCAAGACATACATCTGCGGCGCAACCATCTGGAGAAAGAAGAAACCAATTGTTGCCATCAGCTCTAGAGGAAAGCGCATCGACACTTTTTGGTTTACACTATTTCACGAGTTTGCGCACCTCCTGCTCCATGGCGTTAATCACATCCACATTCACTATGAGCATGATGCTGAAGACGAAGCTAATGCCCTCGCTACAGATTTACTCGTTCCTGATGACCTCTATCGAGATTTCGTGGAGAAAAGACCGTATCAACAGAAACAGGAAATTACTGGGTTTGCAAGGAGCGTTGGTGTAGCTCCAGGAATCATCGTCGGAAGACTACAACATGATGGACTGCTAGCTCATTCCAGCCACCGTGACTTACTTGAACTTCGTTAGTCAAAAAGCCCCTCGGATGCTCCGTGGGGCTTCATTATCCCAGGACTTTACATTCCTTGCAACGCATTCTCGATAGCCTTTTGCAGAGCCTTGGTAGTCACCGTAGCCCCGGAAATTCCTTGAATGTCTAGAGACTGCTTCTCTAGGATCTCCTGGATGACTTCCTCATTCCACTTTCCTACAACACTTTCATGATTACTCTTGGTGATGGTGATATCTTCAAGGATTCCAGAACTCACCTGTACCAAGACACTATAGGACCATCGATTTTGCGTGTAGCTACCCTCGTACGTGCCATCCGGAAGCGTGGCCACGTCAATGGAACCAATGTTTAGAGCCAATACTTTATCCATTCCCTGGTTGAAGATAGTCAATCCGACCCACGCTACTAGTGCAATCCCCACAATAACGATGATAACGTTGCGTAACCATTTAGGCAATCCGTCCACCCCTTTCTTAAAGCTGATCGACATCATAATCTACACTGGAAAGCTCGGAATCAAAATACGCCAAGTCTCCTTCTGGCATTTCCCAGATGCCTCGAAAGCGACTAGGCAGAACCATTCCGTCTTGCTCCCTTAATCCCACGACTTCTGCCCGCCAGAGAACCAGTTCGAAGATACCACTACCCTTATCCATATAGCGGTCTGTGCTCCTAAAGGTTACACTCTCACAGTCGTCACTAACGGTAAAAATGCCCGTAGCTTCGGCTCCTTTGTACCGAATGGTTGCCTTCGCTTGATGCCCATCCATCTCTTCCTAGGTAATATAGTCCTGTAGAGCATAACTTGGCACTACCAAGCATTCGGCTAAGATTGTCCTTCGAAGGGAACCACGCCGCCAATTTTGGCGATCATGTACGCAATGCGGGCCGGCTCCCGCACAAAGTTAAACTGCTCGCAGTACATTTTAAGGTCCATATTTCCGTTCTTAAAAAGCCACCTCATCATAGATGATCTTGACCGTCGACGTTTTTCGCTGCCCTACATAACCCAAGTGCCGAAAATACCGTTCTATGGGAGCTGGAAGACCGGCAAAATCCTCTGCAGTGAAAACCTCTGCAGAAAAAAACGTTGCCTTATCCGGTTCTTCCTGAACCTCAGAGGCAAAGAGCTTCTTCATCTGTATCCCATCTCCCATCATGTAAACCCTTCTTCTCTTCACATCTTACTATGTGTTAGCGGAAGTGTGGCATAAATCCTGCAGAGGTCTGAAATCCCCTGCCGATTAACAGGGATTCAAATATGGGTGCAGAAATGCTAAGTTCGACTAGACTATTCCCTCAAGAAGTGGAGGTTACAATGATGACAAAACCAGTAAAGCCCACTCAAGTTTTCTATAATGCCAAGATCATCACCCTCGATCAAACACACCCCGAGGCCGAAGCCATGGCCCTTGAAGGGGACCAGATTCTGGCTGTAGGTACGAATGAAAAGATCAAAGCTCTCGCCGGCGAAGAAACCGAGACCCATGATCTAGAGGGACAGGTGGTCATACCTGGTTTCAACGATAGCCACATGCATCTCATTAATTTAGGTCAAGGCATGGACGGCGTGGACTTGACCAAAGCCCGTTCTATTTCGGATCTGGTCCGCCTTGGTCAAGAATATGTAGATAAGAATCCTGACCACGCCTGGATCCTCGGCCGGGGTTTCAATGATGAGACATTTGAAACCAAGGCACTTCCCACCAAGGCCGATCTGGACCAAATTTCTAAGACCCAACCGGTCTTTTTCACCCGGGTTTGTGGACATATCTGTGTAGCGAACTCCAAGGCACTTCAGATGGCCAGACTTGATACTACAACACCCAATCCTGCCGGCGGTGGCCTCGACCGCGAAATGAAGACTGGTGAACCCACCGGCGTTCTACGAGAAAACGCCATAGACCTCGTCAGGAGCCTTATTCCATCTCCAACCATTGATGACTTAAAGCGGGTGATCCGCATCGCAAGCCAGGCCGCAGCCTCTTTAGGCCTAACTTCTGTACAGAGCAATGATCTACACGGAACTAGGACACTAATCAATCGTTTGGAGGCTTACGGCCAATTGGCGGAAAGTGGAGAGCTTCCCATCAGGGTAGAACTCCAATCTACCATGTCTACTCCCGAAGAACTCAAGACCTACTTAGAAGTAAGGAAGACTCACCCCACCCTTGGAACAAAGGTCACCCTAGGGCCCTTGAAGCTCTTTACCGATGGTTCCTTAGGTGGACGCACCGCGGCCCTTACCCATCCTTATGCCGATGATCCCACGACTTCGGGGATGGCTATCTTTACCCAGGAGGAACTGGATGAGCTGGTGCTAATGGCTGCGCACGCAAACCTCCAAGTTGCCATCCATGCTATTGGAGATCGGGCCATGGACATGGTCATGGACAGCTATGAGAAAGCTAAGGCGGCTGAACCAGGATGGACCGCTCGCCCGCGGATCATTCATGCCCAAATAACAAGATATGATCAACTCGAACGCATGGCTCGGCTCGGAATCGTCTGTGATATCCAGCCTATCTTTGTTCCCACAGATTTACATTTTGTGGAATCCAGGGTTGGACTGGAAAGTTCCAAGTACTCCTATGCCTGGAAAACCATGAAGGAGCTAGGTATCCACACTGCAGGAGGATCCGATTGTCCTGTGGAATCCTGTAACCCTCTGTGGGGCATGCACGCCGCCATAACTCGCCAAGACCAGGGAAGATACCCTAAGGAAGGCTGGCACCCCAACGAGCGCCTAACTCCCCAAGAAGCCCTCGCCCTCTTTACCACAGGCTCCGCCTATGCAGCCCATGAAGAAGATATCAAGGGCACCTTACGTGCGGGGAAACTCGCGGATTTTGTCGTTCTGCCCGAAGATCCAACAAAGATTGATCCAGAAAAGCTCCTAACGGTGAAGGTTACAGCCACCTATGTGGGAGGACAGAGAGTTTTCTGATAGAAGTAAATTGATCGAGGGACAGTCCCTCGATCAATTTGGCTCAGTTTCGCACGCTGATTCTGCCTACCTGCTTACGATTCTGTAGTATACCCTGGCCGTTATGGCATAGACAAAGGCATAAAAAAGGGCAAAGACCAAAAAGGTTCCCACCGTACACCAGGCAAAGAGTGCGGTGTTCCTCAAATTAAAGATGGTCAGAAGTCTGGTAATGAATCTAAAAGCCGCTGCAATATGGATCGCGGCAGTAACCAATGGCAAGAAGAAGACTGTCAAAACTTGACTGCGAATAGATTTCTTCACTTCTTCACGGCTCATCCCCACTTTTTGCATAATCTCAAAGCGTTCTTTGTCCTCATAACCTTCTGTGATTTGTTTGTAGTAGATGATCAGCACCGTTCCCATGATGAACAAGGTCCCCAAGAATAATCCGAGAAAGAACAAACCACCGTATAAGGAGTAGAATTCATCCTTAGCTGCTTCGGCTGACTCCACATGACTAGAGGGGTCACCACCAGGGAGGCTTAAAAGAATATCCTGGTGGATGGAGACAGCGTCCCTATCCTTTGGAAGGTCAAAACCTAGGTAGTGGGTGAGCTCCGAACCGTATTCACCGTGAAAGACCGCCTGGGCCTCATAGAGTTCTCCTAGAACAGACATGTCTTTTACGATCACATAATGGTTACCTGTAAGGTACCCAGTATGCAAAGAAGCCCCAACAAATTCACTGAGTTTTCCCTTCACGATAAATGTTTGGCCAAGCAGGGTTAAGGTCTCGTATTCGTAATCTCCGCCCTCAGAGTAGATCAAGACCTCATCGTCTGCTAAATGAATTGTTTCTCCTTGGAGGCGGCTGTAGTCCTCTCCAGGAATGAAAGTCAGAGCCTGGAGTCTTTCTGCAAAACCAGTGATGAATGCGCGGTCTGTCAAGAACTCGCTGGCCTGCTCCTCCCCTAGAAACACAAGGCTGCGATACTCTAGCGTGTTATCAGCGGCGACGCCGTGGTTTCTCAAGACTTCAGCAACCCCACGATGAAGCTCTGCGATATACTCGTCTGTTATCCTATAGGAAGAAATCGTGATCTCCCTCGGATATCGAGTCCTCAGGACATCTTCAACCCCAATATAAAGGGAGACCGTCGTTGAGAGTGTAACCAGAACCATCGTCGAAAGAATACAGATATTGGCAAGACCCACAGCATTTCTCTTCATACGGTAGATCAGGCCTGCTACCGTCGTAAAGTGATTGGGTCTATAATAGTAACCTTTGTTCTTACGCATTAACTTCAAGAGTGTGATACTTCCAGAAGCAAATAGGGAGTACGTTCCCATCATCACAAAAATCACCGCCACAAAGAAGAGTGACAGGGCTGCGATAGGTGACTCGGTGGTAAGAGCCAGGTAGTAGCCGGCACCTATGGACGCCAGGCCAAACAGGGTCAAAAGCCACTTCGTCTTCGGTTCCCTCTCCCCTACTTGACCACCCTTTAGAAGTTCAATGGGCTTGGCCAAATGAATCTGCCGCAGGTTCCCCAGCAAAGTCAAAAAAAAGATGGCTCCAAAGAGGATCAACGTAGACAGAATCGATGGGCCGGAGATCTCAAAACCCATCTGTACCTCAAAGCGCAAGAGTTTGAGGAGAAGCAAGAACATAGCCTTAGAAAGGAGTATACCTCCCAGCAAGCCAGAAAAGATGCTGATGATGGTAATATAGATGGTCTCATACATCATGATTCTGGCAATATGCTTTTTTTCCATCCCCAAAACATTAAAGAGGCCAAACTCCTTTTTCCGCCGTTTGATCAAGAAACTATTGGTATAGAGCAAGAAAATGGCCGAAAAAAGCCCCACGATCGTAGAACCAAAGGACAGCATCGATTGCACAGTTGTGCCGCCACTCATTTTACTTAAGCCCGTATTTCCTGAAAGGGAATGTATGAGATAGTACATCATCACCGTAGAAATACTCGTCAAAATATAGGGAACATAGACCCTAGAATTCTTCCGGATATTATCGGCAGCAAGCTTCCAATAAAAGAACCTACCCACGGCGCCCACCACCTGTGGCGATCATGGTCAGGGTGTCCGCAATCTTCTGGTACATCTCTTCTTCCGATGAAGAGCCTTTATAGAGTTGATGGAAAATCTCGCCGTCCTTGATAAAGAGAACGCGCCTGGCGAAGCTCGCAGCCTTGGTGCTGTGAGTAACCATGAGAATGGTCTGACCCTCACCATTAATCTCCCGAAATAGCCGTAGAAGGCTGTCTGTGGATCTAGAGTCCAAAGCCCCCGTAGGCTCATCGGCCAACACCAATTGGGGTTCTATGATTAGAGCCCTGGCAATGGCTGTTCGTTGCTTTTCACCACCCGATACTTCATAAGGGTACTTCGATAGGATTGGTTCAATCCCCAGCCTGCAGGCAACGGGTTTAAGGCGACGCTCCATTTCCTGGAGATCCGTATTTGCTAAGACCAGGGGCAGAAAGATATTGTCCCGAATCGAAAATGTGTCCAGTAGGTTGAAGTCTTGAAAGACAAACCCGAGATTGTCCCGGCGAAAGGCCGCGATCTCCCTTTGGGGAATGGATACGATACTCCGCCCGTTTAAAAGGACCTCCCCAGCTGTGGGTTTATCCAAAGCTGCTAGGATATTGAGAAGCGTTGTCTTCCCTGAACCCGATTCGCCCATAATGGCCACGTACTCGCCCTTCTCCACTCCAAAGGACACATCAGATAATGCTTGAACATGGTTTCCCCCAAAGCGGGTGGTATATACTTTTTTGACGTTTTTTACCTCTAAGATATGCATGAGGTAACCTCCTTCCATCCTTGGGCCTAGTATAACAAAGGGGGGAAATGCGTTGCCATCGCTTTGGCTTACACTTCCCCGCCTAACCTTACATTCCCGTAAGGATCGAAGGTATCCACTGTATCCAACCTAATTTTTACCCTAGTACCTTGCCCCACCTCTGATTCTAAAGTAATGGTGTGGGACAGTTTGTCTAGAATTCTCTTGCACAAATAGAGTCCAATCCCTGTGGCCCTCTTCTCCATACGGCCAGTATATCCCGTGAACCCTTGCTCAAAAACCCGGGGGAGGTCTTCCGAAGAAATGCCTATGCCCGTGTCTTCGATCACAAGTATCTTCTTTTCCCGATCCTCCAGGTAAATGGAGATGGTCCCCTCCTTGGTGTATTTCAAGGCATTCGACAAGACCTGACCAATCACGAAGACGAGCCATTTTTCGTCAGTGAGCACTTCGCAGTCCAGCTCCTGAAAGTCCAGTCGTATTTTCTGGCGAATAAACAACTTGGCGTAGCGATGAACCACCTGCCGCACTATGGTATCAAGGCTATAACGCTTGAGTACAAAGTCGGTGGAAGGGCTTTCTACCCGCAAATACTGCAAAACCATGTCGGCATACTGCTCGATCTTGAAAAGTTCCATCAGAAGTTCCCTAGAGTCTCCATCGTCCCGGGACTGTAAAGCCAAACGCATGGCGGCAATGGGAGTCTTGATTTGGTGGGCCCACAGGGTGTAATATTCCACAAGATCCCTACGATTTCTCTCGGAAGAGGAAGAAAGTTGACGTTTGTCCTCGAACAAAATGGCGACCAACTCCTGATAACCCTCTTCCAACAAACACTTCGGTTTTGGAAGGGCAGAAAGCTCCAGGGTAATGCTGCTTTTCAGGGCATGCAACGCCTTGTGGCGCCTGCTAAAGGCAGAGAAGTCAAGGACCAAAAGGATGCAACCGATCCAAAGACACAAAAGGACTGCATACCACAGGGGTTCTCTGGGAAGATCGTACAAAAAGAAGACCGCTGAGAAGATCAAGACAAAGACTGCAAATAGGGCTAGCGTTCTTAGGCGAATTCGTAGATAGGGAAGAATCACGTTTGTTCTACTCATTTCACCCCATACCCCATACCCTTTTTTGTGGTAATAAAGTCAGTTAGGCCCAGGGCTTCGAGTTTGCGTCGCAGTCTGGTGATATTGACCGTCAGAGTGTTATCATCCACATAACTGTCTGTTTCCCAAAGCATTGTCATGAGGGATTCCCTCGTAACCACCCTCCCGTTGTTCTCCATAAGCATCTTTAAGATCTTGAATTCATTGCGCGTCAAATCTATCTGCTCACCCTGATAGATCAGGGTAGCATCGCTGGTATTTAGAATTGCTCCCTTATGCTCAAAAAGGTTCGTCTGCCCTGAAAAGTCATAGGTGCGGCGGAGCATGGCCTGAACCTTGGCGGTCAAGACAGATAGATCAAAGGGCTTGGCAATGAAATCGTCACCGCCCATGTTCATGGCCATGACAATATTCATGTTATCAGACGCCGAGGAGATGAAGATGATGGGAACCTTGGAGACTTTGCGAATTTCACTGCACCAATGGTAGCCATTGTAAAAGGGGAGGGAAATATCGAGCAAGACCAGCTGGGGGTGGAAGGCGACAAAAAGAGACAGTACGTCTCTAAAGTCCGTGACGCACTTCACTTCATAACCCCAGCTTGCAATATGCTTTTCCATCGTCTTGGCGATGATAGCGTCATCTTCCACAATGAGAATCCGGTACATAGGTAAGCCCCCAACATCTTCCTTACAAGAGTTTCGTCAAGTCGGCAATAAATTCATCCACGGCACTTTCTCTTGTGGCCCAGGATGTGACTAAGCGCACCATGGAATGGTCCCCATCCACCCGCTTCTGGACCTCAAAGGAGTAGTTCTTTTCCAGTTCTGAAATGACCCCGTTAGGCATAATGGGAAAGAGCTGGTTGGACGGTGAGTGCAGTAAAAGTGGGCAACCCAAGGAAACCAAGGTATCTTGAATTTTCGCTGCCATCGAATTAGCGTGCTCGGCGAGCTCAAAAAACAAGTTGTCACGAAATAGTTCTCTAAACTGAATCCCTAGCAAACGGCCCTTGGCCAGCAAAGCACCCTTTTGCTTGATATGAAAACGGAAGTCTTCCTTCAAACTGTCGGTACAGATCACCAGGGCTTCTCCAATTAATGCGCCGTTCTTGGTTCCCCCAATATAAAAGGCGTCTACTAAGGTAGAAATCTCCCTAAGGGTGAGATCGTTCTTGGACGAGGTCAAGGCCGAGCCGAGCCTGGCACCATCCATGAACAGAAGAAGTTTGTGCTCACGGCACACCTCACTTAGGGCCTTAAGCTCGGCCTTGGTGTAGATAGAGCCTAGTTCGGTGGCGTTTGAGATATAAACGAGTCTTGGTTTTACCATATGCTCATCTGTATGGGCCCCGACCGCTTCCTTAACGTCAGAGGGACTGAGTTTTCCCTCAGTTCCTACCATCGTGATAATCTTATGTCCAGTAGCCTCGATAGCTCCCGTTTCGTGGACCTCAACATGTCCTGTCAGAGGGGCGATGACTGCCTCATGGGGCCTGAGAAAGGCGGAAATAGCGATGAGGTTGGTCTGTGTTCCCCCTGGTATGAGGTGGATGTCCACATCTTCGCGGCCTAGTTTCTTTTTAATCAGATCCGCTGCTTCTAGGGAAAACTTGTCCTCTCCGTAGCCAATCGTCTGCTCTAGATTGGTTTCCACAAGAGCTTTAAGAATTTGGGGGTGTGCTCCTTCACTGTAATCGTTCGTAAACCTATACATATAACAGCCTCCACTCGAAAGTAATGGTCTACCTTGGATTTTCGCCACAGGATGAAGAAGACCTTTTTGTCCATGGCTTGTGATTTAAGCCAATCCTCATTTCGTCAAATTGTGTGAGGGATTGTCCCTCAAATGGGCTCTCAAATGAGAATCAACTCTTCTTGACGACCATCGATGAAGTCTGCGGTTCCGTCTTTGCAGATCACTTCTTCCAAGTACATGTAGACAAGCTGTTCGTCCCAGGCTTTGATTTTACCTGAGACATTGAGTTCCAGGGCATAGCAGGTCTGATCGTGGATAGGACGCTCCCCGGTTATGGGAATAAAAGCCTGCTGGTCATACTTTCCAATGGTTGGACCAGCCCCGTGGCCGAATGTTCCTAGAGGATGGGTGTACACCATGGCTTGGATACCCTCGGCTTTCGCCATCTCCAACGATTCAAAGAAGGCATCATTACCCGTTGAAGACCTTCCAATCCTCTCCCTTACTATATCCTGTAGCCTCTTACCCTGGACGAAAAGGGCCGATAATTCTTGGTGTTCCTTGGTTTCCCTACTTTTCAGTATATAGGCCATCCACTGCATATCGGTATGGAGCTGAATGTACGTCCCCTTCAGACCTATGTCGCAATGGATTAGATCACCGGGAAGGATCACTTCGTTCACCATCATGGGGTTACCACTACCCTGACGCTGAAGATTAACATCGGGTCCGAACCAATAGTGAAATCCCAAACGATTGATGACATCCCTCATAAACCACTCCACGTCCGTTGTTGTGGTTTCTCCTACGCGAATGAACTGTTTGGAGAAGGAGTACTTGATAATATCATGGGTCATACTTGCCAGAATCTTCATGGTCTGTTTTTCCAGGGGAGATACTCTTTGGAGCCAAAGAAGGGAAAGAGCATCACCATCTTGAACCTTTGAAGTATTTTCTCCCAGGGCCACTTGCAGATGTTCGTACATCGTCGATGAGAGTCCGTCACAAAAACCATCTTCATTACTTCTGTTGATGGCGATCCGGTCTGGATTACACTCCCTTACAACTCTCCCGATGGCTTCCCAAATGTCTTCATCGGGGTTTTGTGCCTGCTCGTAGATACTCTTCATCACTGGAGAGCTGCGCCCGATGACCATTTTGCGAATGATCCCCGTTTTTTTATCCCTGTGGAAGGCTAAGATCCCCGTTCTTCTCACGTCAATCATGTCCCAAGGATAGAGGGTTTTCAGTACGGGATCCATGCAATTTTCCCGGGCCGCTATGATCCAAAAGTCAAATCCCGACTCTTCCATAGCCCAAGGAAGAACAACCTCGAGCCTTTCTTTGAGAATCCTGGTGCTTAGCTCTGCCTGCTTTCTCAAGGGCAAAAGACCCTCTGTGATAAGTTTTTCTTCAATCTGCTTGACTAGATCTTCGTGCATGTGGCACCTCATTTCCAATCACACAATTGTCGCCAATGGTCACCCCCGGGCAGACAACCATATTGGCACCAAGCCAACAGTCATTGCCAATCGTCACTGGCTTAGCATAACACATATGCTTGATTTTCCCGTCCTTATCCATGATTCCGCGGCGTTCGTCTGGAAGCATGGGATGAACTGGAGTTACAATAGTCACATTGGTCCAAAGCTGCAGTGGTCGCCAATCTGGACTCTCGCGTCATCTTGGATGGTCAAATTGAAGTTCCCAAAAAAGTTTCTACCGATTGTGGTATGAATTCCATAATGGATGAAAATCGGCCCTTGAATGAAGCCGCCCGCGCCGAAGGAGGCAAAAATCTCCCCAATTAGCTTGGCCCTTCGTTCCACTTCATCTTCGAAGGTGAGATTGTACTCAGAACACAAATTATGTGTCTTAAGCTTGATCTCCCTCAAACTTGTATCTCCGGGCGCAAATAAGACGCCCGCGAAAATCTTTTTCTCTTCACGCATTCTTCTTCCTCCTTGATCCCCTGTACGTTTTCATCACATCAACACGCAGGAAAAACCTGGTTATTGACGAAAGAGCAACACATATCTATTGGGAAAGACTCTACCACAAAAGAATCTATTGGAAAGAAGGGATACTGTGCTGAAAATTGCCATGCTCGGTGCCTGGCATGTCCATGCTCCCGATTATGCCGCGGAAGTCAGAGCTCACCCAGAGACGGAGATCGCTCTTGTCTGGGATAATCATGCCCCGAGGGGTGAAAAGTTCGCCAAGAGTCTCGGGGTTCCGTTCGAAGCTGACTTAACGAAGGTTCTCGAGGATCCAGACATTCATGGTGTTGTCATTAATACGCCTACAAACCTCCACCGCGATGTGATCATCGAGGCAGCTCGGGCCGGCAAGCATGTTTTCACCGAAAAGGTCTTAACTTCAACTCTAGCCGAAGCCATGGAAGTGGCAAGCGCCATTCGGGGAGCCGACATCAAGTTTACGATCTCTTTTCCCCATCGCACGATGCCCCACAATCTCTTTGCCAAAAAGGCGGTGGAAAAAGGTTGGCTGGGTGAGATTTCTCTCTTGCGCATCCGAAATGCCCATAATGGAACAGTGGCAAATTGGTTGCCAGAACACTTTTATGACCGCAACGAATGTGGCGGCGGGGCCATGATCGACCTCGGTGCCCACGGAATGTACCTCAGTACCTGGTTACTCGGGAAACCAAAGCGCATTTCCTCTATGTTTAGTCATGTAACGGGCAAGGATGTAGAAGATAACGCTGTTGCTGTCATTGAGTTTGAAACAGGAGCAACTGCGATCAACGAAACCTCATTTCTGTCTTCCCATAGTCCATTTTCATTGGAACTCTATGGGACGGAGGGGAGTCTTTACATCGGTGGACCTGAAGGAAAGGTGCGCCTCAACTCACCTTTAGTACAAGGGGAAATTGAGGGCTGGATTCAGCCCAGCCAGCTTCCCAAAGCCCTTCCCACGCCTCTTGAGCAGTGGGTTGGAGCCATTCTTCGTGATGAACCGAATTACTTTAGTATCGATAGTGCCGTCGCCCTTACAGAGTTGATGGATGGGGCCTACCGTTCCCATAATCTCCGACGTCAGATCATGTTCCCCCTGACCTAAAAATACCATCGCATTATCTAGAGGAGTTGTCAACCATGCCAGATATGTTAGTCAAACTCTATGAGTTACCTAGGCTTGACCCGATCATGCAGGTGATGGAGGAGCGGGGTATTACAATTCGCCTGGGGCTGCCACCAGAAAAGCGCATAGTCGTGGATTGGATTCGGGAGCATTTTGGCGAACAATGGGCTAGCGAAGCGGATGTGGCCTTTACCAGTAAACCCAGTTCCATCTATTTAGCGGTAGACAACAAACCGGGACAGCTGGCGGGATTTGGTTGTTATGAAACGACCTGTAAGTCTTTCTTTGGCCCCACCGGAGTCCATCCCGATTACCGGGGAAGAGGAATCGGGAAAGCTTTGCTCTTAGCCTGCTTACATGGTTTGGCTCATCTGGGATACGCCTATGCTGTGATAGGTGGCGCTGGCCCCATGGAGTTTTATAGGAAGAGTGTGGGGGCCATAGAAATCCCTGACTCGGTACCCGGGGTTTACAAAGGTATGTTGCGATAATGAGGGGCAGTCCCCTAATTAGGGAGGAATTCTGCTTAGTTTATAGAATTAGTAAAATATAACAAACACATAACAATATACTCCACTAGAACATCGAAGCCACGTTTGCAGAAATATGGCTTATTTTGCGTATCTGCGAAGATTTGCTGCTACTACTGTTGTCAGAATAGGCGAAAAAAAGCGAGCGGAGGTGATCCGAAAAGACGAAAAAACGGTGGGTTTGAAAGGCGGAACAACAAGAAGATGGAGGGATAGACGTGAAAACGCTTAAATGGCTCAAAGCTGCTACTGTCTGTGCAGCGCTCATTTTGACACTAGGTACAATTGCCAGTGCCGCCATAGGCGGAGAGCTCGAAATCTTCTCTTGGTGGGCTGGAGATGAAGGTCCTGCCCTGGAAGCTCTAATCGAGCTATACGAATCCAAGTATCCGGAAGTCACAGTGATCAATGCAACTGTAACAGGCGGATCGGGAGTGAATGCCAAAGCTGTACTGAAGACGAGAATGCTGGGCGGAGATCCGCCAGATGCGTTCCAAGTCCACGCTGGTCAGGAACTGATCGGCACCTGGGTTGTGGCACAAAGAATGGAAGACCTAACCTGGCTTTTTGAAGAAGAGGGCTGGTTTGAAGTGTTTCCAGACGACTTATTTGATTTGCTCAGCACAGAAGAGGGAATCTGGTCAGTCCCTGTTAACATCCACCGCTCCAACGTTCTCTATTTCATACCAGAGAACCTTGAAAGATGGGGTGTGGAAGCTCCGAGCACATGGGATGAGTTTCTGGAAATTGCACCAAAACTTATGAACCAGGGAGTCATCCCCATGTCTCTTGGTGAGAACTGGACAGCAACTCACCTTTGGGAAAGTGTGGCTTTGAGTGAGCTTGGTCCCGATAAATATGGCGATTTGTGGAATGGTGAACTTTCCTGGACAAGTCCCGAGGTAGTTGGAGTATGGGAACTGTTTGGGGAAATCTTGGAGTACACCAATCCCGATGCTCCTTCCCTGTCGTGGCAGCAGGCCACCGATATGATCGTTGAAGGCCAGGCCGCCTTCAATATCATGGGAGACTGGGCCTCTGGTTATCTGTCTGTTACGCTCAATGTTCAGCCAGTAACCGGATATGGATGGGCAGCATCGCCAGGTACAGAAGGTATGTTCATGGCTTTATCCGACTCTTTCGGCTTGCCTGTGGGTAGCCCTAATCGGGACAATACCATAGCATGGCTGAAGACCATTGGCGGCCTTGATGGCCAAGATAGCTTTAATCCGCTCAAGGGTTCTATCAGCGCTAGAATTGACTCCGATCTAACCAAATACGATCTCTATCTGCAAAGTGCAGCCAGCGATTATCAAACCGGTCAGATTGTAGGGTCCTTAGCGCATGGAGTTGTCGCTAACGAAAGATTCATGAACGACTTTGCTACGGTAATGGACATATTCTTGGCAAACAAAGACGCCAGGGCAGCTGCCAACGCTGCACATATTGTGGCAATCCAAAGTGGAATGACGAAGTAAGCGAGAGGAACAAGGAGACAGCCCGTCACCCCTCGGTGGCGGGCTTATCGTGACGCCACACTTGGCGACAGTTACCCTTCAATCTACGAGAAAGGACTGAAAGGATATGCGGTCACGCCGGGAACAGTTAATGGCGGCTCTCACCATCTTGCCATCCATTGCGTTATTAGGAATCTTTGTCTACGGGTTTATTGGGAACTCCATCCACATGTCAACAACCGATTGGGGTCAAGAAGCTGCCATGTCGCTGACCCCCAACATACAAAGCGTAGGGATGGACAATTACCGCGACCTCTTCACTGGCTTTTTAAACGTTCGCTTTAGGCAAGACCTCGTAAACATGTTTTTCTTCACACTACTTTTCGTTGGCCTTTCCCTATTAATAGGGCTGTTTCTAGCCACCCTCATTGACCAGCTCATCTGGGGTGAGACATTTTTCCGCACAGTCTTTTTGTATCCCATGTCTCTTTCTATGGTGGTCACCGGAACCATTTGGCGCTGGATATTGCAACCCAGAGGAGGTATAAACATTTTGCCTACCTTAATTGGGCTTCCGCCAGGCGAGTTTCTGTGGCTATCCAGCAGAACCCAAACTTTGGTATTTGACTGGTCTCATATTTTTCATTATATCTGTCTAATACTGCTAATCGCGGTTGCTGTGAGCACCTATGGCCAATGGCGCCGACGAGAAAACAAGAACCTCGCCCGTAAGCTGGTTCTCTGTGCTGTACTCATGGGCATTTTCCTCAGCGGTATCTTAACTCGTATCGGGCTTCTTAATTTCCCAGAGGCCCATGGCTTCAACGAAGCTCTGTGGGGCGTGGTGCTCGCCGCCGTCTGGCAGATGTCAGGTTATACTATGGCTCTGTACCTCGCGGGGCTACGCACCATACCCCATGAACTTCGCGAGGCTGCTAGGGTTGACGGAGGTAGCGAGTTTCAGATTTACAGGTATGTGGACCTGCCGCTACTCAAGCCCATTACGGCTAGCGCCATCGTGATCTTAGGACATATTGCGCTCAAAATCTTTGACCTTATCTTTGCGATCGCCGGACCTGATCACTATCCCACTTCAATGCCTGCCATAACTATGTTTCTAAAAACATTTCGCGGTAACGAACTCGCAGTTGGGTCTGCTATAGGAGTTATCTTATTCTTGATAGTCTCGCTTTTGATCGTCCCTTACTTAGTTGTTTCGTTCAGGGAGGAATGACATCATGAGATCTAGAGGAATCCTTGGTGTATCAGCACAAATCCTAGCAATTCTCCTGGCTATTGTTTATTTAGTCCCTATCTACATGACGGTTGTTACGAGCCTCAAGGCACCTGGAGAGATCAGCTTGGTAAGTGCCTGGGAGCTACCATCCTCCATAAACTGGGCAGGCTACGTAGTAGCTTGGGAGAGATTTGCCCCCAACCTAAGAAATAGTTTTGTGTTAGCAATTGGTGCCACGCTCATTTCCGCGATCATGGGCTCTTTAAACGGCTATGTGCTCAGTAAATATCGCTTTCCGGGCGCAAAGATTGTTATGCCACTCATTGTATTTGGCATGTTCATTCCCTACCAAAGTGTCTTGGTGCCCCTTTTCCGGTTTATGCAAAAAACGGGATTGTATGGGGGGCTACCGGGGCTGATCCTTGTCCACGTAGTCTATGGCCTACCCATAACCACCCTACTATTTAGAAGTTTTTATCACGAAATACCCAATGAGCTCTTGGATGCCAGCAGTATAGATGGGGCTGGCTTCTTTGGGATATTCCGGTACTTGATTCTGCCCCTTTCTGGCCCACCCTTTCTAGTAGTCTGCATTTGGCAGTTCACCCAGATCTGGAATGAATTCCTCTTTGCTGTCACGCTAACTCGGCCCAGTTCACAACCGATAACAGTGGCCCTGGCCAATCTCGCTGGCGGCCAAGCAGTCTCCTGGAATCTACCCATGGCCGGTTCGGTTCTGGCAGCTTTACCAACGACAATCATCTACGTACTCTTGGGCCGTTACTTCGTGCGCGGCCTCTTGGCGGGGGCCTTAAAAGGCTAGAGACATCTTAAGGGGACTGTTCTTCAAACACTGGCTTTAAGTTGTGCCTGAAGTCTTTCAAAGAACTCCATTTGGAAGGCAATCCGATCTTTCCACAGTTGGGTTCCAGTCTTCGTTGCAAACTCCATGTCCTTATACTTGTTCAACCTATCTAGAACATTGCCCACATATTCCGCCTGTTCTTCGTAGGGTAAGTCTGTAAATGACTTGTTCTTCAAAGTCTCATGAATTCTATAAACATCGAATCGGTCAATATTGTCGCAGTCGCCTATGCTCAAAGCCAAAGGCGAACGTTCACCAGGAAAATCGGCTTGGTCATCCACATGAATGGCGATCCCATAACAGATCGCATCGATTTGATCCTGGCGTAGATTCAAAGTTTCCAAGAAAGGCCTTGCCATCTTAGCAGCAGTCCTCCCATGGTTCAACCAGTCATCCTCAGAGTCGAAGGTATCCACATAACTTAGATCGTGCAAAAGGCAACCTATAATCAAGGTTTCCTCTTCAAAACCCTCGCCCCTAGCAATCTCCTTGCCAATATTGGTGACCCTCATGGTATGTTCCAACCTGTATTTCTTATCCATGGGGTTTGCCGACATATACACACTTTGGTCGAATTGATGTTTAAGGAAGTCCAATGTACGCCTGATATTCTGTTCCATGGTGATGATTTTCCTCCTTGTAGTGCCTTACCAATCAATCTCCTCAGGATAATCTATGTCAAGCTCAACAAAACTCGGCGAGCAATTATGAGCCTGTGCAGCCTCGTTTACCACTTCCCGATACTCCTGATACTCATCGCCCTTCTCTACGAGTCGTTTCACCATGATAGAGATATTCTTCACCCGTTTTTCCTTATCCAGGTCAAGAAATCTGGTATTAAGGACATCCAAGTACTGTGTCGTATAGTGTTCAAAGGAAACGTAGTATCCAAACATCATGTTTGTAATGCGACCTAGAACCGTTGGAGACACGGCTTGTTCAATGCACTTATACACTTCGGCCTGAAATAATCTCACCTGAGCCAAAGCTGAATCCCAGGCCACATTTTTGTGCGTGAATGGAGCATAGTGGCTCTTAGAGAGTTTCTTGGCCCGAAGTTTGACAAAGCCATTGAGAACCATAGTGTAGAATAGCAACTCGGGCCATAGGACATTGGTACTTACGTAGACATTCTTATCAGGCGCGACAATGCCTAGCCAACGCCTACTGCATTCAGTAGTATTCGTTAGAAAGCAAGGGAATCCTGCCTTTGCGAAATTCGTCAAGTTGATTGGGGACTGTCCTGCGATCACCGCGATCAGAAAAAAGCGCAAGAACGGACAAATGACTCCCCTTCCAGTGTATTATGATTGATTCAGAAAGGAGGAGTTATGGTGGATACAGTTGAAATAATACGGTCCAGACGTAGCATCCGCCGCTTTAAATCCGACAAAATCGGGCGGGACGTCATTGAAAAGCTCTTGGATCTGGCGACTCAAGCGCCGAGTGCCAAGAACGATCAGCCCTGGAAATTTGTGGTGGCCACGGGCAGAGCCAAAACATCCTTAGTGAACGTTCTTATGGAAGGCATGGAAAGGGCCGAGGCCCAAGGACTATCAACTGGGAGTATGCGGGTGAGTATTCGGGCTATGTCCGAGGCTCCTGTGGTTATCTTGGTCTTTAACCGTTTCGGACGTGAAAACCTCCCACAAGAGTACCAATACGCCAAATGCCTTGTAGATACTCAATCAATCGGAGCGGCTATTCAAACCTTCTTATTAGCAGCATGGGATGCGGGATTAGGAACACTTTGGATCTGCGATGTTCTTTACGCAAGAGACCAAGTCCAAGCCTTTGTCTCAACCAAGGAAGAACTGGTCGCGACCATCGCTCTGGGAGTTCCCTCGGAGTCACCGGGGAAGCGCCCAAGGGAAGACTTAAACGAACTTACCACATGGATGGACTAAGCGGTAACAAAAGGGGGGAAAGGTCTTGAGCTACCTGAACCAAATTCAACACAGCTTAGACTATGTGGAAGGGCATCGTACCGAGCCCCTAACTGTCGAGGATCTGGCAAGTCAAATCGGCTTTTCCCCGTATCACTATTCTGAAAACGGCCAAAACGTTAGGGATATACCAAAATTCTGGGAAGAGTATCTAAGACTCGAGAAGGGCAAACACCTTCATTCCCAGCCCAATGTGGTGAGCGATGCCGAGTATGGAATTTGCTTTGATATGAGTATGGAAACAAACAGTTTCAACTACTATATCGGAGTAGAGGTTTCTGATTTTTCAGGTCTAGACCCCCAGTTCCAGACAACAGAAATACCGGCCGCAACATACGCCGTCTTTACCACACCACCAACAGAGCGTTCCAAACTCAGCGATCAAATTCAGAGTACCTGGGCTTATATCTACAACGAATGGTTTCCTAATTCTGCCTATGAATTTGCGCAAGGTTGTGCTGACTTTGAGCTCTATGATGAACGCTGCCTAAGGGACACCGGTTGTGTGATGGAAATTTGGATCCCCATAGGATAGGGGACTGTCGGGGAATGTCCCGCGATTAACTTGCTCCATTCCATTCGTATCAACAAAGGCAAGAGCAGAAGCCATAAATAGCTCCAGCTCTTGCCTTTGAACATAGGGGACTATCCCCTAAAGAAGCTAGAGGTTGGAATAATACTCTTCTGGACGCTGCAGCAGCTGGAGAATCCTCCACAACAGGGCCTTGTGCCCCTCTTCCTCCCGCTCAAGCATGAGAAAGACGTCCCTCTCCTGCTGGGATGTGGCTTTCCTAGCGAGTTCTCCAAACAAATCGATGGCCTTCTCCTCAAACTCTAGAGCCTGCTGGTAGATGGCGATGTAACTAGAGCTGTTCACAGGGGCATCAAAAATAGTCTCCACGCGATCGGTAACCCTACTTTCCCTAAAGTCATACACTCCAGAGTCTCTGATCTGTTTGAGGAGCTGGTAGTGCTTCTCTTCATCCTTCGCCAATCCTTCGAAAATCTCTCGGAATGCCGAGTCTTCCGTGACACTCGCCTGCTTTAGATAGAACTCCTTGCCTTGTAGTTCTACCTCCATTGCATAATCTAACGGATGCAAGACTTCCACCTCACTTTGGGTTTTTGATTTCTAGTACTTCAGCATATTCGGCTGGGTCGACCCGAAAAGGAGCTCCATAACCCTCATAAAAACCATGACTGGCTATGAGATGGATGTTTAAATCCGACCATACCACCGTTTTCCCCGACTCCATGTTGGTCACCCGCGTAATGGACTTGGATGCTTGGACATTATCGGCAAACGGGCAGAGAATCCTGCCTTTATGTTCTTCTCGCTCAACTCTAAACTTATGGTCCGCATTTTTTGGCCCAGGATTATCTGCTAGTTTGTCCGTAAAGTAGCGCATTCTGTCTGAAATATCTTGATTGGTCAAGCCTAATGGTTCCAGAAGAAGCTGATCATGGAGGATAACATCTGCAAGAGTACGGGTATCTGTCCCTAGAAACTGGTGGGCAGCCAATGGGCCCGAACGCATATTATCCTCAATACGCTTAAAGTTTGGCCCTTGTTTCATTTTTCATCCCCCTTTAGAATTCGTCGTAGAAAATGGCCTCTTTACCAAAGCCAATCTTGGTCAATACGTTGACACAGGCATTGATCATTCCCGGACTTCCGCACAGATAGGCTTGCCTACCTACGGCATCAGGCACATGGCGAGCAACAACATCTGTGATCAGTCCTTCTTCTCCATCCCATTTATCTTCAGGAGTCGCTCCAGATAGGGCAGGTATGTACGTGAAGTTATCGTATTTTTCTTCTAGTTCACGGAAGAATTCCACATAGTAGAGATCCCTTGGTCGGACTGCACCGAAAAAGAATTTCATCTTTTTATCTAGCTTCTTCTCGAGAATATCCAAGACTAAAGAGCGAATGGGTGCTAGCCCTGATCCTCCCGCAATGAAGATGAGTTCGTCCCCGCCCTCATGCAAATAAAACTGACCAAAGGGGCCCGCAAAGGTGATCTCATCGCCTTCCTTGACATGATTATGCATAAATGTGGTACAAATACCTCCCGGAACGAGTCGGATAATCAGCTCAATTATGTTTTTTTCCGATGGGACAGAGGAAACGGAATAGGCACGGCTCACCGCTTCAGTGACTTGGTCATAGGGTTTGCTATCGATTTGGACATATTGTCCCGCCTTGAAATCAATGGTCTGGGGCTCAATGAGTCTAAAACGAAACTGTTTGATATCATGGGTGAGCTGCGTAATCTCCTCTACCCTGGAACGATACTGTTTTACATTAAAGAATTCCTCTGGAATCATGATCCTTAGGTCATGTTTCACCTTCAGCTGGCAAGCCAGGCGGACCCCACCTTCAATCTCTGCATCCGATAAGTAAGGTTCTTCCGTAGGAAGTACGGGACCTGCGCTCTCCGCTAGCGTCACCTTACACAGACCACAGGTCGCCTTTCCCCCACATGCAGAGGGAATAAAGACTCTGTGGCTTGCTAGACTGGATAGGAGGCTCGACCCTCCGTTGACCTCTAGACGTTTAGTGCCATCATTGATGTCAATGGTACAAACGCCATAGTTATTGAGTTTATAATCTGCCAGGACTACCAGGCCTGCGAGGACTGTTGCTAGGACAGATAAGCTTAGAACTGTTAGCACAACTGACATAGACCTCACTCCATTTCTATTCAGCAAGTTGCAGACATCGGAAACACCCCTACATCACCACAAAAATCCCAGAAAAGCCCACAAATGCCAGAGCCATGATCCCTGTGATTATAAAGGTGATGGCCGGTCCGTCCAAGCCACGAGGAAGTTGATTTCCAGCCATTTTCTCGCGAATGGCGGCTAGAGCAGCAATCGCTAACCACCAGCCCAGTCCGCTTCCTAGGCCGAAGAGCAAGGTTTGCAAAAATCCATAGCTTCGAATTACCATGAATAGACTGATACCCAAGATCGCACAATTCACAGTAATCAGAGGCAGGAAGATACCAAGTTTCATGTGTAAATCAGGTAAATAGCGATCCATCACCATCTCGATGATCTGTACCGTGGCGGCAATGACTATAATGAAGATCAGGTAACGCAAGTAATCGAGTCCTAAGGGAATCATGATGAAGTGGTAAATGAGCCAGTTGAGTGTGGTGGTGAACACCATAACCAGGGCCACAGCTTTTCCCAGACCAGATGCTGTTCTATATTCGGTGGATACAGAGATAAACGAGCACATCCCCAAGAAATTCGCCAGAACCATGTTGCTGGTAAAGATCGATGCAAGGAAAATCACTAAGGGGCTTATGGCTGGTGCATTACCCATTCTTACCACCTCCAACGGCTTGTTTACGAGCAACAATGTTATTCACAATCCAAATCATAACCCCCACAAGGAAAAACGCAGCCGGGGGCATTACCATAATTGTCCAGGTTTCCAGTCCGAGGAAATTGACATCATACCCGAAAATGGTTCCGAAACCCATGAGTTCCCGGATGAAGGCGATAATGACCAAAACGATGGTATAACCTAGTCCTGCAAAGACTCCGTCTAGAAAGGATTCAATTGGTGGGTTCATCTGGGCAAAAGCTTCGGCCCTTCCCATAATAATACAGTTGGTGATGATCAAGCCTATATAGGGACCGAGGGCCCGGCTGACATCGGGAAGGGTAGCCTTGATAATGATATCAAAGAGGATTACCCAAGAAGCAATGATCAAGGTCTGGACAATCATCCGTACTCTATGGGGAATATAGTTCCTCAAAAGTGAGATCGTCAGACTGGAGAGAGCGACCGAAAAGATCAAGCCTGCACCCATCACCAGAGAATTGGAGAGTACGTTGGTGACAGCCAAGAGAGAGCAAATTCCGAGAATCTGACGTAAGACTTGGTTTTCATCCCATACATTACGCCTGAAAAGGGCCTTAAGCTCACCTTTTTTCATCATCTCGCCAGCACCTCCTTGAGTGGCATGAGTTCAGAAATTGTGTTATTGAGAATATTAAGGACAGCATTGGAACTACTCGTGGCTCCAGTAATGGCGTCAATTCCGCTTCCGTAGACCAGGTTTTCCCCTGGTATCAGTGGTACTCCTGCGAATTGCTCCTTGAACCAAGGTTCATCAATCCTACCTCCTAGACCAGGAGTCTCGTTTTGCTCAACAAACTCCATTCCAAGGAGACGATCAAAGGTGGCTGAAACACCAATATAACCTCGAATGGAACCCCATAGGCCTTGCCCATCGAGGGGAAATGCATAGCTTATGGGACTACCATCTTCATCATACACCGCAAAGGTTGACGACGTTCCAGCCGTAACCGGTGTCACTTGCCCTTCAAATGTAGTTACCAGATCGAACTCCGAGGTAATGCCGAGTACTTTTAGAATCGCTTGCCGCTCTACATTTGCCTCGTTTTCCGTAATCGTCGGGAGGTAGTAGGCTTGCGTCACGGCTAGTACAGTGGCAAAGACAGCCGTTAAAACAAATGTGAATGTTATGGTGTAGAGGTAGCTATCCTTTTTCATGGGCCATCCTCCTTTGAGCCGCAAATTCTTTGACCCTCATTTCAATTAAGGGTCCGAATGTATTCGCCAGGAGAATCGCGAACATCGCTCCCTCGCGAAATACGGAAAAAGTACGAATGGTCAGGGCCAAAAGTCCAACCAAAGCGCCAAAGAAGATCTGGGCTACCTTATTTCTTGGAGCTGAGATGGGGTCTGTGGCCATAAACACAATCGCAAAGAGAAAACCCCCGGTTAGTAAGGATTCCAGTGGTGTTGATGGAAAGGCTCCAACTGCAGATAAAATGGTTCCCAAACCAAGAAAGGCTACGACGCCGGAGAGCATAATACGTATGGATGCTGTCTTGGTGTAGACCAGGTATACTGCTGCTAGTAGGATCAAAAGGGCGCTGATTTCACCGCTTGACCCGGGAATCTGCCCTAAAAATAAGCGTGACAAATCTGTTCCTGTTTGGACAAGTGGAGTAGCCGCTGAGATGGCATCTACTCCTTGGCTATAGCGGAGTAGACCTCCTGGGAACCCGTTGAAGGGCGTAGCCCACGTTACTGTCATAGAGCTCGGAAAAGAGATGAACACAAAACACCGCCCCACCAAGGCTGGGTTAAAAATGTTCTTGCCGAAACCTCCAAAAACTCCTTTCCCAAATAGAACTCCAAAGGCAATGCCCACTACCGCCACCCACAAAGGAACGGTTGAGGGTAAAATCAGGGTAAATAAGACGCAGGTGACAAAAATCGCTTCGGGAATCTTGAAGTCGGTACCACCCTTCATGAACCTCAAGATCAGATACTCCGTCAAGACACCGGCCGCTGTTACCACAGCTAAGATAAGTAGGACACGTAATCCAAATGAGTAGACTGCCCAGAGCAGGATGGGTACCAGGCTAATTAATACCCTCCTCATGATTGATTGTCGCATAAACAGTGCTCCCAGTTGCATACATCCTCCTCCTCGAAAACTCGATGAATTCTCACTAAAATGTATCTCCAACCTTACAGAAGTAGAACACAAAAACGGGCTTACCACCGCCTCTCCATGCATTTTCTGTCCTACTGATATATGAGTAGTTGAATTCGACGTAATGCTAAGAAATCCTTTCTTTTTCGACGGTCAATTAACTCCTTTTCGTAAAGCGATATGTCTTTTAGAACGCATTCACCTTTCCCGAGCGGGGGATCGTCCCTCGATCAGAACAAAAAAAGCACCTCCATTGGAGATGCTTTTTGTTTTACTTAAGAATTATATGCGAGTTACGTTAGCTGCTTGAGGTCCGCGATCACCCTGGGTGATGTCGAATTCTACTTCTTGACCCTCATCCAAAGATTTGAAACCGTCTCCCTGAATTGCTGAGAAGTGAACAAAAACATCGTCGCCACCCTCACGCTCGATGAAACCGAATCCCTTGTCATTGTTAAACCATTTTACTCTTCCAACCATATAATTTATGGCCTCCTTTAAAACAAAATCACAGATGTCACAAACAACTCATTTCCAATTAAGGCCATAAATAGTTCGTTCTTTCGCGTGTAAGTCTTACTATATCAAATCCATCGCACAAATGCAACCTTTTCTTTTTTTCCACAGTTTTTTGTGGTATAATGTTCTTGGTGATGTCCCTCTAATCTATGTCGAGGCCGAGGGTTCATCACCCTTTTGATTTTGGGCATAACTATTCTGAAGGACGAGCTTGCCTGTGATCATGAATACGTAGAGAAGAGGAATCACTATGTCTGCATTTGAACAACTGGGGCTGAGCTCAGCTACGCTACAAGCCATCTACAGGCTGGGCTTTGAAGAACCCACTCCCATTCAGAAAAAGGCCATCCCCATAGCCCTTGATGGTAGAGATGTAATCGGACAGGCGCCTACTGGGACCGGAAAGACTGCTGCCTTTGGATTACCGATCATTGAAAGAATCCTGGTGGACAGCGACACCATTCAAGGTCTGGTGGTGGTTCCCACACGGGAGCTGGCCATTCAGGTGGCGGAGGAATTGAATAAGATCGGTGAGTACAAGAGAGTTCGCACACTACCCATCTATGGTGGACAAGACATGATGCGGCAGATTAAGCTTCTCAAAAAACGGCCTCAAATTGTTGTAGGTACTCCAGGACGATTGATGGACCATATGCGCCGCCGGACAATTCGTCTACATAATATTTCCATCGTGGTCTTAGATGAGGCCGATGAAATGCTCAATATGGGCTTTATTGACGATATAGAGTACATCCTTGGAGATATCCCTGAAGATAGGCAGACCCTTCTCTTTTCCGCTTCCATCACCAAGGCTGTAGAAACCATATCCAATCAATTCATGCGCGATCCTGCCCTGATTAAGGCTACACCACGGAATATTACCGTTCCTAGTACAGAGCAACACTACATAGAGCTTCCAGAAGGAAAGAAATTTGATGTCCTGTGTAATCTCCTCGATCTCCACTCACCGGAAGCAGCCATCATCTTTGGGCGCACCAAAAAAAGGGTCGATGAGATCAATCAAGCCCTTGCCCGACGAGGTTATTCTTCAGGTGCTATCCATGGGGATCTCAACCAAAGTCAACGGAACACAGTAATGAACCAATTCCGCACAGGATCCATCGAGATCTTAGTGGCAACAGATGTGGCTGCTAGGGGACTCGACATCGAAGGAGTGAGCCATGTCTACAACTTTGATATTCCACAGGACCCTGAAAGCTATGTTCATCGCATTGGACGCACAGGACGTGCAGGGCGCAAAGGAGCCGCCTTCACTTTCATCACACATCGAGAGCTTGATCACCTGAAAATTATCGAGCGGCTTACGCAGCGCAAGATCATCCGCCACCCCATTCCTACACTTACAGATGCGCTGGCGGGACAACAGCAAGTCACGGTGGAGAAGGTTCTGAAGGCCGCCGAAGAACCTGTACTTGCGGCCTACAAAAACATGGCCGAAGACCTGCTTGAGCACCATGATTCTGTCACCCTCTTGGCTGCAACTCTGAAGCTTCTTACTAAAGAGCCAGACACTACACCTGTGCACTTCACTGAGGAGGCGCCCCCACGAGAAAGGAAGTCGCGTACATCCGGATCCCAGCGTCACATCCGGGGTCCTCGCAGATCTAGAAAAAAATGAGGAAATAAGCAAGGAAGTGTTGCCCAACTACTGACCGTAGCGAGCAACACTTCTTTTATTATCTTTACTGACCTAGACAGTCCAGAAGAAAGACTTGAATATCATCCATCAAGTCTCGATTGAGATCTTGGGCTAGTTCTCGATCTATCGTTGAGTAAAAGTCCTGTCTCACCTCATAGGGGATCTTTTGTTCATAGAGGTCATAGAGTTCTCGATATAGAACGTTGACTTCAGAATTTCGCAAACAAGTTGACATAGTTCGTCAAAGTGCGCGCGGGACAGTCCCCTCAAACAGCGGATGATAACACAGCACTCTTCTTGTCCCGAGTTCCCTCATCTCTGGCCTAGTTCGACGGCATTCTTCCGTTGAATAGGGACAACGAGGTGCAAACTTGCAGTAGGTAATGGCATACTCCTTCTCCTCCAAATCCGGCATGACCAATTCCTGATCCCACTTTTCTCCTACCCTGGGAACAGCACTCACCAGAAGTTCTGTATAGGGGTGGGCCGGATTATCCATAATTTCCTTCGCCACTCCATATTCAATCAAACTTCCACGGTACAATGTGGCCATATAATCCGAGACATAGTAAGCGGTGGACAGATCATGGGTTACATAGATAAAGGACACATTGTACTCATCTTTTAGTTCCTTAAAAAGATTAACAATGTTCATCTTCATGGAGGCGTCAACCGCCGATACTGGCTCGTCGGCAATAATCAGTTTAGGACGTGTAATAAGGGCACGGGCAATAGACACCCTCTGGAGCTCTCCTCCGGAAAACTGAGTCGGATACTTATCCTTCACAACCGAAAGCGACATCCCCACACTCTTTAGAGTCTCATCGACAAGCTCATCCGCCTCCTTGCGATTCGTAGCAATTCCCAGACGCAGAGCTGTATTATAAAGATAGGTGTCCACCTTCTTGCGGGCCGAGAACGCTTCATAAGGATTTTGGAAGATAGGCTGAACATCCAGGCGAAAGCGAGTCGGGTCATAGTCTTTTTTATCGCCATAGGAGTTCCCCGAAAGTACAATATCCCCCATATCCGGCTTGTGGATCCTCAAAAGCATCCGGCAAAGAGTAGACTTCCCACATCCAGATTCCCCCACAATGGAGAGAATCACAGGCTTTTCCGCATCAATACCAAAGGATATATCGTCCACGGCCACTAGCTTCTTGCCCCTGATAAGACCCCCGATTCGGAATATCTTAGTAACATGATTAACTTCCAGAAGCTTTTGTGTCATCACTCATCACCTTCTCAGAGAAATGGCAGGCAACAAAACGCCCTGGCCTCACCTCTCGAAATTCGGGAACATCGCGGCCACAAATCTCACCTGGATGGGGACAGCGGGGTGCAAAGCGGCATCCCGGTGGAGGATCGGTCAAGGACGGAGGACGTCCAGGAATCCCCACCTTCTGACTCTTATCTCCCACCCGGGGAAGGGCACCGATCAGCATTTTAGTATAGGGATGAATGGGGTCGTCGAAAATATCATCTGTCGTACCGAGTTCAGCAAAACTTCCGGAGTACATAATTCCCATACGCTTGGTCACTTGGTAATGAACCCCCATATCATGGCTCACTACAACCAAAGTATTCTGCAACTCCCTTTGAAGACGCATCAGCATCATCAAAATGCCCCTTTGAACTACCACATCAAGGGCGGTAGTCGGTTCGTCCGCCAAGACTACATTGGGAGACATAAATGTAGCCAGGGCAATAATCACCCTCTGCCTCATGCCTCCAGAGAGCTGGAATGGGAAAGCGTCCAAGAGATCCCGGGAGAGACTTAGTTCCTCCAGGTACTTGGCCACCCTCTCCAGAGTTTCTTCCTTTGATTCATTCTTTTTCTCTTCCTCGGGGATAGAATCCAAAAACTGACTCTTCAAGCGGGTGATGGGATTTAGGACACTTTGGGCCGCCTGGGGTACGTAGGAAATATTCTTCCACCAAGCTTCGCGGATCGTTCCAGATTCATAGGAAAAAGAATCACCGTTTTTCTTCCCACTTAACAAAACCCTTCCCCCATCGATCTTGAGGGGAAAATCTATAATATCGTACAATACCTTCAAGAGTGTTGTCTTTCCGCAGCCAGATTCTCCAGCGATCCCAAAGATCTCATTCTCATAGATCTCAAAATTCAAGTCCTTAAGAACATGTACATCACCATCAATTGTCTTATATGATGTGGAAAGGTTCTCGACTTTCAGCATCCCTACCTACCTCTTTTCATGGACAAGTAATCATTGTATCCAGTGATTAGAAGGAACAAACCAATAAAAAGGACAATCGTGGCGATAATAGGGGGACCGATCCAATTCCACTGGTTGGTGAAAATGGCATTGCGCTCTCTGGCCCATTGAATCATATTCCCAAGGGAAATTAGGTTGGCCGGAGATAGTCCCAAAACGGCAAGGGCCGATTCAGAGGCAATAGCCGATAATGTCGCATTCATAAAGTTCGATAAAGACCAGGTTAGAGCATAGGGAAGAATCTCGGTGACAATCACCTGCACCGTTCCTTCCCCCGAGAACCAGGCCGTGTGGATAAAGTCCCGTTCTTTAAGGGACAGAGCCAATGAGCGAATCTGCCTGCTAGGCCAGGCCCAGGCAAAGATGGCCAGGACTAAGGCCATTAGAATAACGGTAGCCGATCCCCGCATGAGAGATGTCATTAAGATCAAGATCGGAAGAGAGGGAATCACAACGAAGGTATCGGTGACCACCATTAAGATGCGGTCCAGGAAGCCTCCACTAAAACCTGCCAGAAGACCCACAAAGACTCCAACCACCGTACCTATAAGTGCCACAATGAAACCTATCACCAAGGAATTATGAATAGCCTCAATCAAAAGCCAGAAAACATCCTGACCCATACTGGTTGTTCCAAAGAAGTGATCCGGGGAAGGAGACAGCCTTCGGGGATAGGTATTATAGCTGAAAGGGTTAGGGTGTGGGATATAGTACACCACGAAACCAAGAATTAAGAAAAAAAGTGTGATACTTATGCCGGCCCTGAGACGGCCGTTGGCATTTTTTAGGAACTTTCTCACGTCCACTTCCCCCTTCTAGCTGTAGCGAATTCTAGGATCAATCAGAGGATAGATTAGATCCACGATAAGTGTTGCGGTGGCAATGGCCACAATGGAAATGGTAATACATCCCAGGATCATGTTGTAATCGGACTGTAAGATAGCCTTTTGAATGAGAGTACCAACTCCAGGATATCCGAAGATAATTTCGGTCATAATGGAGCCGCTAAAGACACCGCCAAGACTCATGGCCAGGGCTGTGACCTGAGTAATGATGGAATTTCGAAGGACATAACTTTGACCAATCTTCTGTTCAGAGAGCCCCCGATAGCGGGCATATAATACAAAATCCTCCTCAGATACAGTGCCCGAAAGAGATTTCATGGAGATGATCCACCATCCTGTTCCCACAAGTAAGAGGGAAACAGCAGGAAGGACTGAGGCGCGCAGAAGAGTTCTTATAAATGTTCCAAAACCACCCATGGTGATGATCGTTGATTGAAGGGGAAACCAACCAAGTAAGAAGGCGAATACAATCTGAAGAACTAGAGCCACAATGAAGTAAGGTACGGGATAAATGCAGATGGCAACTCCCTCCAAGAACTTAGAGGAAAGGCGATCTTTGCGAAACCCCGCTTGTAGGCCAATGAAATTTCCAATGATCCAGGCTAGAACGGTGGTCATAAGCATGAGACCTAAGGTATAGGGAAGGTATGTCTTAATGATATCTCCCACAGGGGTAGGAAAGCTCATGAGGGATGGTCCAAAATCAAATTGCAGGAGGCCCTTTTTGAGAAAGGAGACGTATTGTTCCAGCAAGGAACCTTCAAGGCCAAACTGGACCCGTAAAGATTTTCGGAGAGATTCCATTTCCAAGGGGTCCATTTGCCCCGAGCGGGATTGAATCCTCCCAATCATGTTCTCCACAGGATCAGAGGGAAACATTCGGGGCACGAAAAAGATGAAGGTCACACCAATCCATATGGTCAGAGCCCAGGTTAAGATACGAAGTCCAAAGTATTGCGTGAATTTCAACTGCGTCACTCCCCTAGATATACACTCGACTCTTGCTCCTTATAGTTTTACAAAAGACACGTGCTGCTGCTATCATGGAAGGCGCCAGCACGTGTCTTGGTGCGCCCAGTATTTCAGGCGACTCAAATACTCGTTTAGTCTACAGGAGTAATCTCGGTTGTGATGTACTTAAAGCAGCTCCACCACCACCAGGGACCATTGTAAGGATTCTCGGCGCTGGGATAATTCTCCCAGAAGGTGCTGTTGGTCGGTACAAACTTAACACCAGAATGGAAGCCGAGGAAAGGCATATCGGCCGTGGCCGCCTTCATAAACTCCATACCCAGTTCGTAGGACTCGTCACTATCAGGGGACACGACGGCCATCTCATGAATGATCCGGGTTGCTTCTGCATTATTCCAGCGGCTGCCCTGACCTGCACCACGCTCACCTAGAGGAACAATCAAATTGGCATCCCAACCGCTGATTTGGGAGTAGAGATCTCTGGTGATTCCTCCAGTTGGCCAATAGCCACCAATTTCGTAGTTTCCTGTAGCAGCGTTGCTATCCCATGTGGCACTACTTTCACTGGCCAAATTACAGTTAAATCCGAACTTAACCAATTGGTCATACGCAGCAATCAAACCGCGTCCTGCTTGGGCTTCTGTGTCGGCCAAGTAGGTCATGTTAATGGTGAAGGGTTGACCCTCGAAGTACCATCCGTCAGCCCTCTTCTCGAGGCCGGCCTTGATAAAGAGCTTCTCGGCTACATCAGGAGCATACTTCCAGCAACCAATACCAAACATGTCGATTAAAGCATCGTGGTCGGTAGGAATATCATAGCCCTGGGCCCTGAGGGTTTCAGCCATTCTATAGGCATACCCGGTGTCGAAAGGCTTGAAGGTTGTGCCATCACCTAGATCGAGAGCAAACTCTTCCAACCAGGACAGCAAAGGAATGTAATACAGCTCCTGCATTGCAGATGTCGCAGTTAGAATCGGTAGTGCACTAGCACGACCTACGCCATCAAAGATATTAACAGAAATCTCGTCAAAGTTCATGGCCAAGGTTACACCCCAACGGAAGTCAGGATTGTCGTAGGGTTCTTTGGCCATTTGGAAGGAAATCCCCTTGGAACAAGGATCATCACTTGTAGCATAGGGGAAGTCCTTATACCAGCAAGCAATATTAGGATTCATGGCAGTCATGACCTCTACCATTTCAGGTGTGACTTCACAAAGAATATCGACTTCGTTGTTGACCATGGCCATTTGGCGTGTTGTATCGTCACCAACATACTTGAACAAGATGTACTGAGCCTGGGGCATCTTGCCCGTTACTACACCAACAGTACTATGTTGCCAGTCTTCACGGCGCTCATAGAGCACCCATTTGCCTAGATTGTCAAAGGCCTTGACAGTATATGGTCCGGCTACGACAGGATCGCTGTCTTTAAAGGTTGTTACGTCCTCCACCTTAGAATAGATGTGCTCAGGAACGATGCGCAGGTCGTTACCCCAAATCGTAACACCAAAGCGCAGTGCCAGACGGGGGAAGGAGTCTAGAGTCTTGATCAGAACTGTATAGTCGTCAATTTTCTCAATTGACTCAAACACAGCGTTGTAGTAAGCACTCGGGCCAATTCCAGGGTTATCCATGATCATATTGAAGGTAAATATCACGTCATCTGCGTTCAGAACCTCACCATCAGACCAGCGAATACCCTCACGGATTCTCACAATATGTTCGGTAAAGTCTTCATTGGATTCAGGGGCTCCTGCGGCTACTTCGCCGAATTGCTCACCCTTGGTCGTATCCATTTCCCACATCATGGCGGACATCAGTTGATGAATGCCAAATCCCATTTGCGTCCCTTGCATGTACGAGTTGAATTGCCCGGGAACGTCAGTTGGTGTCTGGGTTTCCACGATGAGAGTTTCCCTGCGAGGGGTGCCTACCTCAGTCATGGCATATACATTCACGGCGGTAAACACTAGCAAGACTAAAAGCGGGAGCACAAGAAAAGCGGACACTTTCCTTTTCATTTGAATTCCTCCTCTTTTATTTTGATTAATACGAGCAAGACCAGACTCTCTTGTTCGCACTTAATCACACAATCACCATCTTGCTTGCAACGTACCAGCTGTAATGTACTAGTCCAAATCCATCTCCATTCCTGTGGCTTCATACTATAGGTTTGTTTAATCTTATAGTTGATGGTATGGTTTCATCATAGAACTTTACCGTGGCTTTACCTCTTTAAAATATTATATAACCCTGTCCTAATATTGTCAAACAATTGTGGCTTTTATGTTCTGCTCGAGGAACTGTCCCTGGCGCAATTCGCGCGCAATTGGCGCAATGAGCAAACGACCTCTACCTTGGGGTGGTAGAGGTCACTTCGTGGTGGATGCGGGGAGCCCTATAGGGACAGCGCATTCCCGTTCCCGTCCCGCCGATTTGCAGGAATGTATAAGGATACGATCAACTAGAAAAAGATAACGGTTCCCTACGCCTATCAGTTCCGTATCGGACTGTCCCTCAAGCCCCGCAGCATTTCTTATACCTCTTACCACTGCCACAGGGGCAGGGATCATTTCTACCTACTTTCTTTGGCCTTACGATAGGTTGGTCAAAGGCCAAAGGAGCGATGTTTTCCTCCTCTGTTTCTTGAAAACAGGCGCACCAGTACATCTCTTCGATCACATCGTCAATATATCTTGATTCTCGTCATCTTGCATCCAGGCCAAAAAGTCCTCGAAATCACCGTACATAGTTGGATCAACTCGCTCTTTGTCAAACAAAAATCTTATGTCCTCTATCATGTCAAAAAGACTGCAGTCATCGACAACCCCTTGAATAATCACCAACTCAAGAACTTCATCTAAAGCCTTGAGTAAGAGGGCTGTTGTTTCGTCTTTTCTGGAGGCGGCTAGCTCCAGTGCTCCTCGGGGGAATGTTTCATCTAAATATCTCAGTTCATTGATGATTTTATCCATATCGATCATCCTCGCTTTTCGAATGTCTTTTCGTCGCACTGCGGCTTTCAGTGCTTTCTTCACTTCGGGGATTTTCTCTCCAGGGTTGCCCCTTATGTGCTTCTTGGCATATTCCTCAATAGAAATGAGTCAGCGTGATCACACTTTCTAAGAGAGGAACAAGTTCCTCAACCTGAGTGACGAAATTCGTAGAACTGTAGGAGGACTTGTCCCGAACTTTCCAACACAGAAACCTTAGTTCTACTTTTGTGTCCTTCCACGGTTGAAGCGAAATTCCTTGTCTAAGACTGGTTCTCCGTTACGGTGGGTAGATTGCTGGCGGGAACTTGATAAGGAAGAAAACACCCTTGACATCCTTGCCCTATCAACGTATACTATTGATAATCGCTATTAACAAGGAGTTGTGTCTTCGACAACTGACACACCGGTAGCTGAAAGAAAATAACTACACAGGAGTGATCTTTTAGTGCTTATTGGCAAGGAAGTAATGGACTTTACAGTTGATGCGTTCGTTGATGGTGAATTCAAGAAGGTCAGAAGATCCGATTTACTAGGTCAATGGTCGGCCTTTGTGTTCTACCCTGCTGACTTCACCTTTGTATGCCCCACAGAATTAGAAGACTTAGCAGATCTATATGAAGAGTTTAAGAAAATCGGTGTGGAAATATATTCGGTGTCGACAGACACACACTTCACCCATAAGGCCTGGCATGATACTTCCGATACGATCAAGAAGATTAAGTACCCCATGCTTGCTGATCCGACAGGAAAACTCTGTAAGGACTTCCGAGTGTATATAGAGGAAGAAGGTTTAGCCCTGAGGGGTAGTTTCATTGTGAACCCAGAGGGAAGGATTGTGTCCTATGAGGTGAATGATAACAGCATAGGAAGAGATGCTTCTGAACTTCTCCGCAAGGTGCAAGCTGCTCAGTTTGTGGCCAAGCATGGAGACCAAGTTTGTCCTGCTAAGTGGCGTCCTGGTTCAGCCACCCTGAAGCCTGGCATTGATTTGGTCGG
Organism: Firmicutes bacterium UBA5493; assembly: GCA_002424045.1. GTDB lineage: Bacteria > Bacillota > Limnochordia > Darwinibacteriales > Darwinibacteriaceae > UBA5420. The sequence continues at coordinate 102,230 of DIPH01000051.1, forward strand.
AAATATCTAGCGAAGAATTAGGCAACCCCTGCCTCAGTGACTACTGTAGCAGGGGTTTTCGTATCTCCTGTTGCAATAACGATGTATGGAAATCTCCAGGATGATAATGGCATCGATACAAATAGCAACGTGATCGGACATATCTTATATGAGCAGGTAGCCAATAGGGGGACCAGCGCATTTTACGGCATCTTGTTCCGTGCCCAATTCCTTCGTACCGTAAAAAACACCCCGGAGCTCCCTGGATATTAACCCAAGGGAACTCAGGGGGATTATCAGTTAGCTTATTTTAAAATACTCGACGAGCTCTCTGAGCTTTACACTCATATCCATGAAATCTTGAGCCGAAGTTGCTACCTGTTGCATCGAGGCTGCTTGTTCTTCAATTGCGCTAGATATCTCGTGTTATACACCCTCCCAACCAAGTCATCAACCGGTGGAAGTGTCAAAACGTGAAGGTGGTCACAAATCCACGCCAACGCCTGGCCTCGGGATTAAGTCTGCTCAAAAAAAGCCTCCTCAAGCATGGCGCAAAGCGTATGATACATCGCCTGATGACATTCTTGAATACGGTACGTCTCCTGGTGGGGAGCCCTAATCGTCACATCACATAAATCAGCCATTTGACCGCCACTAGAACCTGTAAAACCGATAGTCACAAGCCCCCGCAGTGTCGCTACCTGAATTGCGTTAATCACATTCTTGGAGTTTCCACTTGTACTTAAAGCGATTAACACATCTCCTGGCACTCCGTATCCATAGACCTGCTGGGCGTATACCGTGTCAAAAGTCACATCATTGCCAAATGCGGTCACCAGTCCTGTGTGGCTAGACAAAGATATGGTTGGTAACGCTCCCTGTAAATGTGATGCCAAATAACGGCCGTGATCGCCAAAAGCTTCCACCGCTTGTTTGAAAAATGCCCCACCTAAGGGGCGTTCAAGCAAAAAGCCCTTCATCAGCTCACCAACAATATGCTCGCTATCAGCGGCACTGCCACCATTTCCGCAGACTAGAGTCTTGTACCCTGAGGCGAATGACTCCCTCCACAATTGAAAAGCCTCTTCCAAGTCGGCGACACAAGCCTCTAGTTCGGGACAGCGGCTAATCATCAGTTCCAGATGTTTGTTCATGTCCGTTCCTCCAAGTTTCTAATCGCCCTTCACTCTGCATCAACTGCCAAATGCCCTTTCTTTAGTAACCACTTTTCCACTCATCATAACGCTCCAAAACGTCTTGAGGGCTCGCTGCACCTGTTGTACCAAGCTGAGTAATGGTGACCGAAGAGACCAGATTACCCATAAAGGCAGCATCTTGATAACTTGCTCCAGCAGCCAGTGCAACAACAGTTCCGGCACTAGCACTGTCGCCAGCGCCTACAATATCAATGGGTCCTTGCAAAGCAGGCACATGCAAAGCCTGATCCCCATCGTATACCCACTGCCCCTTCTCACCACAGGTCATAAATACCGGTTTACCCGTCTTGCAGAAAAGAGCCTTTACAGCCTGCTCGGGCTCATCTGCAGCTGATCCCACTCCCAAGACCTTCCCAGCTTCAAACTCATTAGGCTTAATTATAACTTGGGAAAATTGGTCGATGTGCTTTCTGGAGTCCACAGAAATAATCAGGTCAGGATGCTCCCGGCCCAGCTCTGTAAGAGCGGCTCGCACATTTTTGGTGACTACTCCGCAATCTGCTTCCTCAACTTGGTCTACCACAACAATGGCATCACAATTAGGCCCTCTATTCTCTAGAATGTCAAGAAGTTGTGCTTCGAGCTTTGCAGGGGTTGGTGTCCAGTTCTTAAGATCAAGGCGGTCTAGTTCCTCTTCCTGGCCATCCTTTCCCCGCATAGGCTTAATATACGTAGGTGTAATTCTGGCTAAGCTCACCAACATATTTGTGGTATCCACGCCTTGGGCGTTCAAGGATTCTTTGAGTTGATACCCATAACCATCAGAACCAAGCAAACCTACGGCCAAGATTTCTTGTACGCCTAAAGTCGAAAGGTTGTTGGCAACATTACCAGCGGCCCCAGGTGTTGCCCTGATCCTGGTTACTTGGTGAGCAGCCTTTCCCGTTTCGATAGACCGTTCTTCCTTAGATGGATCAATGAATAGGTAGTGATCGAGAAAGAAGTCGCCGATAACCATGATCTTCAATTTGGCTGCCCGATGCAAAATACGTTCTAGAACTCCGCGTTTCATGCTATCACCCCATCACTTCGTTAGTTTGGACCACAAGCTTGAGACCGTTCGTTGGTGATCGCCCTCAATATAGAAGCTGGTACCTCCATCACGCACGGTTCGCACCAAAATCGTCTTCCAAAAACGATGATAATACTCCGGCCGATCCTTTGCTGGCTCTATGTGATAATCTCTGGAACGAATGGGCTGGATATCCAAGACCGAAGTGGTAAAATTAGAGATTGCACTTCCTTCCTGGTGAGCGACATTACGGGCCATCGACAAAGCCTTTAGATACACCTCTGGACCCATAACGGCTGTTCCAACATTGAGAAGCACCCCACCCTCTAAATTGCGAACACTTTCGGCGAGAATTAGAAAATCCGTGTGACTGCCATGCCCAAAACTGGCTCCATCGAAATTCGGGTGTTCGTGAATGATGTCTTGTCCGATGGAGACATGAACCGTAACAGGTACCTTGAGGCGATAACCTGACGCTAAGATGCTAACATCCTTATGGGGATAGTCTCCCTCAAAGATCGCTTTGCCTAGTGTTTCACCAATCCCATACCCTTTGTGGGCACCCTCTTTAACCAGATCATTGATCTGGCCCGTTTCCTTCCAGAGGCCAAACTGCCCTTCACTGATGTAACGGGGTACACTCTCTGTGGTTGCACCGATTAAAGCTAACTCATAATCGTGAATTGCGCAAGCCCCATTCAGTCCCACGTGAGTAATAAAACCTCTTTCCATCAAGTCGATGATAAAGCGGCTCATTCCGGTCTTGATTACATGCGCACCCATCATCAAAATTACCGCGGCTCCATCGTTTCTTGCCCTAACGACCCTCGAGACCAGCTCATCTAGCTCTGGTTCTTCCATTTCCTGCACACAATTCAGTTGTTTTACATCCTCAAGCGTCATATCATGCTCGCGTTCATTAAGAGGTTTAAGCTTCAGCTTTGTTAAGTCAAACCGAGGATACATCGAGATCAACTCCTTCCGTCAATCCAAGAAACAGGGCTTCTTGGCATCTATAGTCTCCGATTATTACGTCCGCACCAGCTTTGATCAATCTCGAGCGTTTCCAACGGTCAATACCCCTGCGCTCCTTCTCCCTAGACGCCACCCCTACAGCAATTCCACCTACGACCTTCACATTTTCAATTTCCACATAGCCATCACCAAAGCCCAACAGAGCTTCAGCGGTCTGTATTCTAGGAAGGATAAGCTCCTTAATCACCTTCTCTTTGGAAAACATTTTATAATCGTCCAAAGCCCCATAAATACCGCCATTAAAATAGTCGCTAACCCCTAAAGCAGCGGCCTCTTCCTGCACATATTCATGATCCGTTCCGCTCGCCAAATACAAGTCCAATCCTTGGCTACGTAAATAATCTAGTAGCTCCAGACTACCAGGAACCAAATACTGTTCTGGTTCAACTTTTCCTGTCTTCAATCCCCAGACCCGATCCTCGATATGGAGCAGTAACCTCCGGCTATACTCAGCTTTGTACACAGAAGGGTCTTCTGGTCTTCCGCCCCTTCTTCTTATTTCATCGGCCAAATACATGCACTGATAGATGGTTTGTTTACCAGTGAGTAAATCCACAAACTCACGCACGCATTGGCCAATCTCTTCCTGTGACTGCCCCTGAGATACCTCAGTTAATACCTCAGCAAAGTAGGAATACATGATGGGCTGCCACCCCTCACGTATCAAAGAGATGGTTCCGTCAAAATCAAATAGGACTGCCTGAAAATTCCTTTGCACGTCTTCATTAATCCATTCGATATGCCCCATTAACTTGCTCCTTAGAAAAGATAGTCTTTGTAACCGGTATGTTTAATAGAAAGCGATCGCCAGAAGACCTCACCTGCGGAAAGGTGAGATCTTCTGGGTTAGTCCATCCTATTTGAACCTGACCTTGAAGGTTTTGATTTGGTAAGGTTTAATAGTGAACTCGAAGGAGTTATCAGTAACTAGATCCAATGTCCGCTCAGTCTCTTCCATCAGATTTGTTTCCCATACTTGTTGTATTGACTTGAAGAGATCTACACGCACCGTTTCCCTGGAGTTGCCATATTCATAGAAACGCAAGATCAGACTGTCATCATCCTCTGCGCGTTTTACCGTTTCCAGCATGGTGGATTGACCAGTAGCAGTGATGAAGGACTGGTGGCTTGGCAGCTCGCCTTCTGAGCTTGTTGCAATCACTGCTTTTAGAGGACAATTTAGGTTATAAGCCTCTTGTGCAGTCCCGCCTGTCAACCAATCCCCTGGATGAGGATACAAGCTATATGTGAAGGAATGGTGCCCCTGATCTTGGTTAGGGTCAGGATACACACCGGACTTAAGCAGTGTAAGGCTTAAGGTATTGCCCTTCACATCATAGCCGTACTTGCAGTCGTTGAGCAAACTGACCCCATAGCTCCGTTCAGACAAGTCGGCCCACTTTTGGGCTGCAGTTTCGAACTTCGCATAATCCCAAGTTGTATTGTCATGTGTGGGTCTTTCCACGTTACCAAACTGGATCTCATAGGTTGCCTTAGTGGCTCTTAAATCTACCGGAAACGCCGCCTTCAACAAAATCTGGTTTTGATGCCAATCCACCTCGGTTTTGAAGTCTACCCGACGTTTGTCAGCATAAATGACCATGCGCTGTTCAATTGTGGAATCAAGAAAGTTCCACCTTAAGGTGAGTACTCCACGGTCAGGTCCCGCTTCTTCCACCGAAATTTCTTCTAAATCATCGACAATATACTCTTTGTCTTTGTAATAAACATCGATATCCCAAGCGCTGTAATTCATGGGGCGATCCTCAAAGGCGCGGATAACGTTGGCCTTAGCACCGTCAGGAACCAACTCGCGATCAGTTTCTTTATCATACCAAGAGATAATGTGACCGTTTTGATCTAGTTTGATCTGGTAGAATCGGTTCTCCACATAGTCTTTCCTTACTATAAGCTCATCTTCAAAGGAATGGTCTTCTGTAGCACCATCAACCATGCGAAACGCCTTATAGCCTAGTGCTGGTATTTCCTGTACGCGCACCAAGAGTTCCTTCTCGTTCTTACCCACTACCTTAGTTGGGAGTAGGTCGCCTCCAGAGTTCATAAAGCACTTCTTCGCCAGCTCCTCCGTCCATGGCAAGGAGACAAAGCCATCCCGCTCCCAAGGCAAAGAGTTGAACACCACTAGGTTCTCCCCATGTATCGTAATGTTCTCTGCAATTGTTGTTAGCCCCTTGTTTAGGGTATCTCTTCCAGTCTCGATAATTTCGGCAAATTGCTCCTCGCTATCCTCGTAGACCTCACCAATGGAAGAACCGGGTAATATGTCATGGAATTGATTTAGCAGAATCGTTTTCCAACCTGAATCAATCACGTCTTTCGGATACTTGTGAATGGGTTGCACCAAGCTGGCCACTGAGTTAAACAATTCAACATCATGATAAAGAAATTCGCTTACCCTGTTATTCTTCTTCACCTTACCCTGGGACGTGTAGGTACCGCGGTGGAACTCTAAGTAAAGCTCGCCATCCCACACTGGAAGATCAGGATTGGATTCCACTCTTTCTTCAAGTCCTGCAAAGAACTCCTCTGCTTCTGTGAACTTTACATCTGGTAGCACAGGCAATTCAGCTATAATCTTAGCTGTCTCAATCATCCCTTCAGTGGGTCCACCCCCACCATCACCCCAGCCATAGGCCAAGAGGAGTTCGTCATTAATGTCTTTTTGCCGATAATTATCCCAAATTCCCTGTACGCTCTTGGGATCAACGACGGCGTTATACGCATAGAATGCGCGTCCAAGGTATTCTGGAGTCGTAATGAAATGCGTTAAGACCTCTGTGCCATCCATACCTTTCCACAAGAAGGTGTCGTGTTCAGGCCGGTTGAACTGACTCCAGCTAATTTTTGTGGTCATAAAATACTTTAAGCCACTACGTTTAATAATCTGAGGCAACGCCCAAGAGTAACCAAAAACATCAGGCAACCAAAGAACAGTGCATATCTTGCCGAACTCCTCCTTGATAAAGCGAGTTCCGTATAAAAATTGTCGAACCAAAGACTCACCAGAAGGTATGTTACAATCTGCCTCGACCCACATTCCCCCCGTTACTTCCCACTGACCCGCTTGCACACGTTTCTTAATCTGCTCGTAAATCTCCGGATTGTCCTCTTTAATGAACTCATATAGTTGGGGCTGAGTCTGAATGTACTTAAACTCGGGATAACGATCCATCAAGTTAAGCATCGTGGTAAATGTACGTTCCACCTTCTCCCTGGTATGCCGCAATCTCCACAACCAGGCCACATCAATATGCGAGTGACCAACTAGATGCACCATCGGTTTATTCTCAATTGCTGGTTTGTATTCGCTGAGGCGCGTCTTTAGAGAGCAATTGGCTTTCTTTACGGAGGCATAGAACTCTTCGCTTCTAGGAACCCGAAAGTCAATCATATTGATTGCTTCGTCTAGAAACTGGAGCAAATTATTCCGATCATAGACATGTTCCTTGATGTTCTGAATCGCCTCAAAGGTTACAGAGGCTCTCAAATAAAACTCCTCTGCCTCTGGGTTAACCAGGCATAAACGAGCCACCTCGAAGCAGCGCTTCTCGTCCTGCAAACCGCTGAAGGCCTTGATGAGAAACTCGACCCTGCCGCCGCCATACATTTCGGGTTCTAACCTTACCTGAGTATGATTCATGTCTAGAGCTTGAACAGGCTTGCCACTGATCAAGAGCAGGCCTTCAGCACCCTTTGTTGCAAACAAATCGCCGTCACCCATGTTCAGTTCCAAGACCAGGGAATCACCAATCCATGCTGTAGGTACATCCACAGAGCCTCTAAACCAGGCTGTTACATCTCTGCCTCCCCAAAAGTCTCCAACTCGAAATGCTTCCCACTGCCCTGGCACTTCGTCAGTGCAAATCTGTAGATTTTCAATTGGAACAACGCCGGAGTTCACATATTCCCCTAAGTCCTCAAGGTATCGCTTGACCTTGCCATCGATCATATTACGCATGCGCTCGCCTCCTTGTCATTTTTCCTAAAAACTCTTCCACTTCTTGCTCCGTTGGCAACGAGGGAATTGCCCCCTGCCTAGTCACGGTAAGAGCTCCTACTGCATTGGCATACTGAACCGCTTCCTCAAGGGGAAAACCGCAGGAAACTTGGGTTGCCAAAGCACCATTAAAGGCATCTCCTGCCGCCACCGTATCTACTGGCTGAACCGAAAACCCATCAACATGGATAAACGAATCTCCAGAAGCAAGCAGAGCACCTTTCTCGCCCAAGGTGATAATCACGTTCTTTGGTCCCCTATCCAAAAGGACTGCCGCAGCCCTCTTCGCCGATTGCAGATCACGAACGGGAACCCCAGTTAACAGTTCTGCCTCTGTCTCGTTGGGCGTCAAGTAGGTTACAGTCGCCAAAAGATCATCCTCAAGCTCACGGGCTGGTGCGGGATTGAGAACCACAGGGACGCCGTGTTTGCTGCCCATTTTCACAGCCTCTTTCACCGTTTCAATGTCCATCTCTAGCTGTAGCATCAAGAGGTCGTGGGACGCCATAACAGGTTCTAAAGTAGCCAAGTCAGCTAGATTGAACCTGAGGTTGGCACCTGGCACTACTACGATCCTGTTGTCTCCCCCATCGTCGAGAGTAATGGAACCTATACCAGTAGAAGCGCTAGCATCACGTAATACATGTCCCACAGAGATACCTTCTTCTTCTAAGGCAACCAACATTTCGTCGCCGAAGAAATCTTTGCCGAGCTTGCCCGCCATAGTGACGGAAGCTCCTAAACGTGCTGCGGCCACTGCCTGGTTAGCTCCTTTACCCCCAAGAAACCGGTTGAAGCTGCTCCCAATCACTGTCTCTCCGCTCTTGGGTGCCCGAGGCGTTCTTACCACTAAATCAATCATGAAGCTACCAATGACCATAATGCGCGGTTTTTTTACCATAGCCGTTACCTCCCCTCATCTTTCAATGCGGAAAGTTGCTCTCCGAGGCTTCCACCAGGATGATAACGGTGAAAGTCGCTATCCTCAAATCCGCCCAGCATGGAGAGGGTCACCGCCAAAGCATCCCCAAGCACTAGGGTCATGACCGCGCTAGTTGTGGGAGCTAGATTAAGGTGGTCTGACTCTCGACTATATGTGTAAACCAAAGCTATATCAGTCAGTTGAGCCAAGGTCGACTCAGCTTTTCCTGTAATGGCTATTTTGCTACACCCAATCTTCTTGAGAATGGGCAACACGCTGAGTACTTCTTTGGTTTCACCGCTATTGGAGATAAGTATAACCACGTCTCCGTTTTCAATCATTCCTGAATCTCCATGTACAGCCTCGCAGGCATGAACAAAGAAAGCTGGAGTACCTGTACTGGCCAGTGAAGCTGCAATCTTGCGCCCAATAATGCCCGACTTTCCGACTCCCGAGACAACAACCTTGCCTTTGCACTTTCGAATTAGATCTACAGCCTTCACAAAGCTCTGATCAAGTTGATCAACTAAACTAGTGATGGCATCTGCTTCGATTTTGATAGCATTCTTAGCAAACCCCAATACATTCATTTTACGATCACCCTTTGAGAGAGAAATAAAGAAGCAGAGCGAGGCACCAGTCCATCACACTCTGCTCCGTTAACATTTTGTCAAGTGCAACTGCTCTGGCCCGAAATGGACTGTTTAGCCTTTCACAGCACCTTCTGTGAGGCCCATGATAATATACCTTTGGGCGAAGGCAAACACCAACATTGTTGGTAGCAAGGCTACGACAATACCTGCACTGAGCACTCCCCAATTCACTCCAGCTTTGGAGATAAAGGAATTGAGTGCAACGGGCACAGTCATGTTATGGTTGGAACTCAACAGCATAACCGCCAAGAACAACTCGTTCCAAATATTCACAAAAGCGAAACTAAAGATGGCTGCTAAACCAGGCAGAGTCAGAGGCAACACGACTTTGACAATCGTCTGGGTACGAGTACATCCATCAGTCATTGCCACTTCCTCTAGAGCTACGGGAATACGGTCAAAGAAGCTCTTGGCCATAATTGTGGAGAAAGCTATCATCATGGATACGTAGACAAAAGTGATGGCAATGAGACTGTCTGTCATGCCTATTTTCGCTAGAGAAATAAAGAGCGGGCTCATCAACATATACGTAGGGATGATTTGGGTAAAGTACATGCCCAAAAGCAAAATCAGTTTAGGTCTTCTGCTCCTGATTCGCGATAGGGCATAACCGCTAAATACAGAGATTAGTAACGCACCTGCGGATGCCAATAAGGAGATAAGCAAACTGTTCTTAAAGTAGATGGAGAAATCGCTGATTCGAAAGAGATATTTGTAGTTCTCAAACGTCACCTCAGATGGCCAGTACCGAATGGGAAAAGTGTAAATCTCCTGACCTCCTTTGAGGGAGGTTACAATTACCCAATAAAGAGGTCCCAAGGCCACTACTAAAAACAAACCAAGCAAGAGCACTTTCAGAGTACGCAGAAGTAGCTTCAAAACGTCTCCTCCTTCCCAGAGGTCAGGCGCAGATAAAGGAGAGCATACGTGAACAAAAGAACCATGATCACTACACCGAAAGCAGAACCCTGGCCGTAGTCGTAAAATTTCAGGATCTTGTTGATCATCTGCGTGGCCAAAATGTTCGTACTGTTGCTGGGTCCTCCTCCGGTCATGGCGTAGATAATATCGGGGAAGTTCATAATCCACATGGTCCTTAGCAATGTTGTGCTAATAATCGTAGGTTTAATGTATGGAATGGTAATACTAAATAGCCTGCGAAGTGGACCTGCTCCGTCAATTTTACCTGCTTCCATCAGCTCAGCAGGGACAGACTGCAGGGCAGCGAGGAGCATAATGGCAAAAAACGGTACACCATACCAGATGTTCGCCACAATCACTGAAGCCATAGCGTAGCTGGGGTTGGAAAGAAACCCAACAGGATTGCTAATTAGACCCAGGCGCAGAAGAATATCATTAACCAGGCCAAACTGTCCGTTGAAAATCCAGGCCCAAACCAACCCGATGGCAAAACCAGACAAGGCCCAAGGATAGAAGACTAGGGACGAGTAGATTCCCCTGCCCCGAAAAGGTTTCTGCATAAGCAAGGCCAAAATAAACCCCAGCACGAACTGGAGGGCCAAGGAGACGCAAACCCAAATCAACGTATTGAGCATGATTTGACCAAAGTTGAAGTTGATATCCGTGAAAATTGCTTTGAAGTTGTCAAAACCTATGAACGGAGTATTAGTCATGTCAAAAAGCGTGTACTTCTGAAAAGCTATAACCGTGCCTTGAATAATGGGATAATACAGAAAGAGAGTAAGCAGAACGAAAGCCGGTATCATGATTAGAAAAAAGTAGCGCGCACTCTGTTCGCGCATATCATCACCTCTTTAGTAGCAGCAGTTATCGTAAAAGTGCCGGGTGGCACCTACTGTGCCACCCTGTCTTAATGAGTGATTACTTCGTCCAGTAATCGGTCCATTTCTGGAGCATTTGATCAAGCGTCATCCTGCCAAGGAGAACACTTTGTACGTCGGTTTCGTAAACGACATCCCATCCGGGCCATTTTGCGGACGCCAAAGGATAGGTCTTCAGCAAGAATGTGTCAGGGTTAGCCATTTCATAGCGATATGCCTGATAATGCTTGCCTTGGAAGTGTTCATTGATGTCGAACGTTGTTCTGTGAACTGGCAGTGGACCCCAATGTTCATTGAAATAGCCATTCTTCTCAGCACTGGAAATCCATTGGATGAAATTCCATGCTTCCTCTTTGTGCTTGGAGTAACTTGGAATACCCATACCGCAGAAGCCGTAGTCAATCAGAGTAAAGTCGTGGGGACCTACAGGTAAGGGAACAACTTCGTACTTATCCTCGCCAAGCAAGTTGTTAATCAGTGGAATGGCGTCTGGATCTTGAATCAAGAAAGGAGTTGTTCCTGAAACAAAACCATTTACCTGCTCATTGAAGCCCCAGTTAATTCCGTCTGGAGGTGTGCCTTCTTTAAAGAGAGTTATATAAGCTTCCATACCCTGTTTGAATCCGGGGTCTAAGAAAAAGGTCTCATCTTCAGAATAGATGAATTCGCTGTTAGCAACGTCATCAACACATACTGAGGCAAACAAGTCACCAAACTTCATCGTAGCGCCCTTACCTCTCCAGGCAAAACCATACTGGTTCTTGGAAGGATCGGTAATCTGGCGGCAAATTTCAATGAGCTCCTCTACCGTTTCGGGCATTTCGGTAATACCGTATTCAGCCAGGACGTCGGTTCTTGCATAGAGTGCTTTAATGAAAATCGCCTGAGGAACCAAGTAGGGCGTATCATCCACAGTCTTAGCAGCTGCAATCGCCACAGGAGTCAGAGTCTCAGCCTCAGACCAAGCTTCATAATAAGGCGTCAAGTCGGTAAGCTTCTTGTTATTCACAAACTGCTTAACCGTATAGTCTCGGATTTCGATAATGTCCAGATCTTGGTTTGTATTAAGCATCAACGTTGCTTTTTGGTCTGCCTGCTCATAAGGTGGCGAAATGAGGTTGATCTTAATGCTAGGATTCATGGCCTCATATTCTGCAATCAAGTCCCTGAGTAAAGCAGTTCTTTCTGGACTAGTCATAACCTCAAGGAAATTCAAAGTAATTGTGTTAGCTGATACCGTAGCGCTAACCAAGAGTGTTAATACAACCAACATTAGAAGACTTCGTTTCAACATAGTGTACCTCCTTAGTATTAAGCGTGTGTGTTTTCTTAACTTCCTGGATGAGCTAACACGTTACCCCCTTTCCCAAACTTCTTGTTTACCAGACATTTCTCGCAACCAGCCCTAAACAAACCCGTAAATTCTACGTCTGTTGTCAGGATCATGTGGCTGAATATCTGGCAGTGGTAGTCGATCTTGCACGCAAGGAAGCTTGCGGAAAGACCGGTGTGGTTCTGTTTGGTACCAATATGCAGTACTGGAATAATCGTCACTGCGGTGATTGTTGTGTCCATGTTCAATCGTGACTCGAATGGACTTATTAAACATGATTGGATCTTCTATATGATAACGATACATGGAAATTTTACCCGACCAATTGGGCCCTCCCCCTAGAATAATCCCATGATAAGGAGTACAAATCTCTTGAGTGGGACACCACGCCGTATTAAAATAGTCTTCCATGCCCGTTCCATGCAAACTTGGCGGCCAAGGTTCTCCGTCAATAAAGATCATGTCGTCCCCTTCACCATACCAATTCCACTTGTCAGTAAAACGCCGATTATGAATATTCAGGTTGCAGCCCACATAGTGGCCGGCTCCCACTGCATCCAAAATCACATAATTACCATCTCCAGTTACGTTAGAGCCACCAAAGGAGAAATCCTCGTTGGAAATATTGGTATCATCAACGCCATCGGTTAAGCGCTCAGAATTCCATTGAGCATGAAAACGAAGCTCATCGCCGTTTAACTCGTCATACTCTTCGTAGTCCACATAAAAATACACTCGAACAGCACTCTCTGTCTCGTTTTCTACCTCCAAACGAGCCTGAGATGCAAAGGGCATGGGGAAGTAACAATTGAACGATTTCCCGTCCTCTGGACTCATCATTAAAACTGCAGAAGTATAATTCCTCGTCATTCCATGACCTAAACCAAAAAAGTCACCTAAAGGAACTTCCACACTGGGGTCTTCCTCACCATCCCAGTACATGCGGAGCACAAGTTTGCGTGGCAAGTACAGTTCATCTTTGTTCAGTGAGGCTGTAGTCATCCAAATGTGAGTTATCTTCCCGCATCCCTGGAGATCAGCTATTACTCGATTCTCCCCAGGCTCAAGCATGTAAAAATCCTTATTTCCGCCAGAGCGGTCAAAACTAGAAACACGTTTTCGTCGTCCAGGTCGCCTAAGGCTCAACTCGCGCAATGAACTTCCCAGCAATTTTCATCTTCCTCCTTAAGAAATGTCAAACACGTTTTGAATTTTATAATCAGAAGGATCCCCTGTACGTGCCATTGTAAACGATTACAAATGCATCAAAATAAAAAGGGGCTTTCTTTTGATCCACCAACAACCCTATTAACAGCTTAACATAATTGTATAGCCTGTGTGTCTTTTTGTCAACTTCGTGTATTTGGATGATAGTGGCAACCCACAGTAGGGTCGAAGAAGAATCCCTGGTATTCTATGGCGAGCAAAAGTGTGCTTTTTGGAACTGGAAATCAAGAGCTGTGGGAGCGGCCATTTTTTCGAGGGCATCTAAAGCTGCTTCAGCCTTGCTTTCTTGGACTGTTCCTAAAATGGCGTTCAGAAAGATCACAACTAAGATAATGCTTGCGTCAATCCACTCGCCAACCAATCCAGAGATGACCGCGGCGAATCAAGATCCAGATCATCATGTCTGTGAATTGAGCTAGGAAAATGCCAAGTACGGTTTTTTCAGCTATCAGTTGATTTGGTCCCTGTTCTGCCAAGCGGAACTTGGCCACAGAACCTCTGAGACCGATTCCTTCGGTGGTGAGCCTTTCATAAACCTGTTCTATAGGTAAAGTATGCCAGCTTTTTTTCCATCTGCGTTTCACCCTTCTATAGATATGATCTTACCCAATTCTTCGACCGAAAGAACAAAAAAGACTCTCGCAGTCAAAAACTGCAAAAGTCTCATTGAACAAATGTCCTCGGACCAGGCCTAAGGCCAGAATGTTGATACGAAGCTGCGCTGAGGCGCGCCAATTACTCCCTTTCCATTACGGCGACTGATAGTGCCGGCTCTTGCTTGACCCAAAATACCCGCATCATGAAGAACTCAAGTCCTGAGCAAAAATCATATAAGGTGTGCGGGCACAACCCAAACGTCACTAGTTAGAGGAAGCCGTTGCTTAGCCAAGCAGATTAAGGCGCCGGGTCCAATGGTCTTCGTTGGTATGTTTTTTAAGTAGCGAAAAGCGCTGACCATTTTCTTTGTCGGATCGCTGCTTGTCTTAATCTCTACAGGGTAAAGAGTACTTCCGTCCTCAATCAGCAAGTCAATTTCGTTCTTGTCTTTATCGCGATAATAGTAGAGAGGTGGTCGAACGAAGCCATCATTATAGTAACTTTTCAGAACTTCGGAAAATACGAAACTCTCGAACATATGTCCCCACATGGCGCCGCTCACAAGTTGTTCCGGCGTGTTCCAGCCTAGTAGCCAGCAGGCCAGACCCGTGTCAAGGAAATACAGTTTAGGCGTCTTGATCATCCGTTTATTGAAATTATTGTAATAGGGTTCCAAGAGGTAGATGAGACCGCTTGATTCCAGCGCAGAAAGCCAGGATTTTACTGTCTTGGCATCCTTGCCACAGATTTCGCTTAAGGTTTTGACGTTCAACATTTCACCCGATAGGGAAGCTGTGGCCCGAACAAACTTGATGAATGCAGATTCGTCCAAGATGTTTAAGACATCTCTAATGTCCTTTTCGATGTAGGTCTGGAAATAGGAGCTGTAATAGTCATTCCAGTCCTTAAGATCGCTTTCGGCTTCGTATAATTCCGGGAAGAAACCCTTGTGGATGCGCTGGACAATTTGCTCATAATCAAACTTTAACTCCTCTGCCCCCATCGCCTCCAAATGCCCTTCGGTTGGAAGAAAGGGTTCACGGTGCTTTACAAGGTCAAGTTCCCTCATGGAAATACCGAGCAGTTTTACAATACCGGCCCTACCCGCCAGACTCTCCCCAACATTCTTCATCAGTTTTAGGCTCTGCGAACCTGTTAAGTAAAACTGACCTTTGGTCTTATCTGCATCAACAATGTCTTTAATATAATCGAAAATTTCAGCGGCTTTTTGGATCTCGTCTACAATGATGGGAGGCTTGTGGAGATCAAAAAAGAGCGACGGGTTTTCCTTAGCGCTTTGACGTACAAGAGGATTATTCAGTGTAATGTAATTTACGTCGCGATACACTTCCTTCAGCATTGTTGATTTCCCAACTTGCCGCGCGCCAGTCAAGACTATTACTGGTTTCCGTTTTGCCATCCGTTCAATAACCGGTTCCATGTGTCTTGGGTAGTACATTTCACCGCCTCTTTCCGTCTAATAATGGGTTCAACTCCATTATAGTCGGATTTTGGGCAGGAATCAAGTCTAGATAAAAGTGTACTTTGAACAGAAACACTATTTGGAGATTCGAGAGGAGTGGAGCCAACTCAGTACGTTAGATGGTATCGCCGGTGGGAAAGAAGGTATTGTCAAAATTCTGGCCCAGCAACACAAGCCAACGGCTGTCTTTGCTTGTAATGGCCTGACGGCTGTGGGGCAGTTAATGCCATCCGCCAAATGGACCTCCGTGTCCCTGATGACATAGCAATTGCTGGATTTGACAACATAGAGCTCGCGGAATACCTAGAGGTTCCTTTGACAACCATGGAACAGCCAAAGGCAGAAATGGGGTCCCTTGCTGCCAAAATGCTTATTAACAACATTAACGGCGTAGAGCCAAACCCCTGGCAAAGGGTACTCTTTCCTAAACTTATTGTTAGACAATCTTGCGGAAGTGTTCTGGCAACCAAGCGTTCTGCACGATAGACCCACTTCTTTTCGAAGGTAGGTGTTGCCAAACAGCCTAAAGTGTTTCGTACAACCAAGACTAAGGGAGGATAACACATTGAAGAGAGTTCTACTGAGTACCATTGTTGCGTTACTTTTGCTTCTCACGATCATGCCAGTCTTTGCAGAAGAACCTGTGACCTTAACCTTCTGGACAGATCCCCGTTTTCGGAATATTGAAGGTCTCAAAGACCAAACTAGCCTCCCGGGGCAATGGGAAGTAATGCAGGCTGAAGCCTTTATGAAGTTACACCCTCATGTGAAAATCGAAGTCGAAGTCATCCCCTTTGAAGACCTCACAGTTCGTGTTCCAGCAGCCATTGCTGCCGGCGGCGCTCCAGACCTTCTAAAAGATTTCTTGGGACGTACCGCCCAATATTGGCATGAAGGTGTATTGGAGCCAATGGAAAATCCGGTTCCCCAAGAGGAGTTAGATGATTATCTACCGAGTTTTGTTGATATGTGTACTTTAGATGGTCATTTGCATGGTCTTCCCACGTATTCTTGGACCGATCACTTAGTGGCTAACAAAGCCTGATGTTAGTATTGTCAAGGGGGTGTTAAGCATCTGAACTCCTATGTTGCTTTTCGTGATAACTCTTAGGTGGTGCAGCAGCCCGTATAAGGTTCACACTAGGTTCTCTACCTTTACGTTTCTCTTTGATCGGCCTAACGCTTCTCGTGCTTGCCTAGTAAAGCTCAGGTGTTTCTACTTCTCCGTCTCAATCATCAACTCCACAAAGTATTTTTGCAGGCTTAAAATGACAATGACCGGTAAAACTAGAGCGATCATGGCTGCGGCCATTACGATATTCCATTCTGGGAGCATCTCTCCGCCTCCAGGAATGAGACTGCGCAACCCTACTACCACGACCCTCATTTCCTTAGTGTGAGTAATCATGAGTGGCCACAAGTATTGATTCCAGCCGAAGATGAACAAGACCACAAACAAGGCGGCAATATTGGCCCATGAATTGGGAAGTAAGACAGACCACAGAAACCTCATGGGGCCGGCCCCGTCAATTTGGGAAGCTTCAACTAACTCCCCAGGTATCGTACGGTAAAACTGCCTGAAGAAAAACGTACCTGTGGCGGAAGCCATCAAAGGAACTGTCAATCCCACATAACTATTCAACCAGCCTAAATCACTAATCACCTGATACGTTGAGACGATCCTGACAGGAACCGGCAACATGAGCGTGATGAAGATTGTCCAGAAGGCTAAAGACTTGAAACGGAAATTGAAAAACACAATGGCAAACGCGGAAAGAATCGCCATCGTGATCTTCCCAATAGTAGAGGTCAAGGCCACAAAAATGCTGTTGAACAACAGCCTACCCAAGTCGCTGCGCACCCAAGCCTCACGATAGTTCCCCAAAAGGTTATTAGAAATTCTCAGTGTGGGACGTCCCACTACTTCTTGCAGACTTTGGGTGGAAATGGCAAAGGCATAAATTAGAGGGAACCCAATAATTAAGACGATAGTAATCAGCAAAAGATGGATGTACAGCTTCTCCCAATTTACTTTATTGAGCTGCAAACCACCCAAGACGTTCGTTTGTTTTGCAGTTTTCTGGCTCAATATGAAACCTTCCTCTCAATAAATCCAAACTGAAATACTGTCAATAGGGTTGCTAAAACCATCAGAATTACCGATTGGGCCGCAGACGAACCTAAATTGAGACTGATAATTCCATCTTTATATGCTTTGTAGATTAAGATCTCAGTTGCGTTACCTGGACCACCTTTGGTAACAGCATCAATCAAGCCAAAGGTGTCAAATAAGGAGTACACAACATTCATGACCAACAGAAAAAACGTTGTGGGCGATAATAAGGGAAGTGTGATGTAGCGAATTGCTTTCAGGGATGTCGCACCATCCACCAAAGCCGCTTCTTGAAGTGATTTGGGAATAGCCTGGAGTCCAGCTAGGAAAAATGCCACATTATACCCTAAGTTAGTCCAAATCGCTGTGAGAATAACCAAGAGCATAGCCGCATTTCCATTTAGGATCCAGTCGAAATTAAAATCGATAATACCCTCGAAAAAGTAGGGAACAATGCCAAAGGTCGGATGCATCATGAACATCCAAAGGATTCCTGAGATGGGTAAAGCAACCCCATAGGGCCATAAAATTGCAGTACGATAAACTGTGCGGCCACGCACCGCTTGATTTAACAACAATGCAATGCACAGAGAAATGGCTACACCTAGGAGCGTAACGCTGGCTGAAAACATGAGCGTAGTAATTAAGCTTCGTTGATACTGGGGTGAAGCAAATAATCTTTGGAAGTTCTGGGAACCCACAAAAAAGGTGCGATCCCCAAATGGAGTGGTTCTATATAATGCAAGTCGCAAGGACGTGATGGCTGGCCAAAAAAAGAAGACAATGGTTATCACTATTTGCGGAGCAAGCAGAATGTACGGTAGCCACTTGTTCTTCTTGAATACAACCTGCTGAGACATAACAATAACCCTTTCTTTCGAGGTAGCACACGGTTTGGATAGGCTCCAAACCGTGTGTTGATTCCTTCTATTGGTACATTTCGGCAAATTCCTCAAGGAGCTGGTTAGCTCTCTTGACTGCATCATTGAGACCATCCTCGACTGATTTATTACCCGCGAAGATATTCTCCATCTCCTCCTCAACAACATTGCGGATTTCTACGAAGTTGCCAAGGCGGAGTCCCTTGGTATCAGGAGTAGGATCAGAATAGTTTAGTTGATCAATAGCTATGCGTTGATATGGCTCTTTTTCAAAGTGTCCTTCTGCCTCCAAGATAGCTGCAGCAGAGTTAGTGATGGGCACGTATCCAGTTTGTTTATGCCACCAAGCTTGTTGTTCAGGTTGAGCAACGAAATTGAGAAACTCAGCTACGCCGCGGTATTCTTCCTCGCTATGCCCCTTCAAAACCCATAGTGTTGCTCCACCAATAATGGTGTTAGTCATTGGGTATGGCTCCCCCCAATGGGGAAGCATGGCTGCGTCCCAATTCAAGCCACTTTGTTTCATACTACCGATTAGGGCCGAGGAGTGAGGCATCATGGCAGCATCTTCATTCATGAAGATCCAGTTAGCACTATCACCCCGTCCTCCGTAGTGGAAGATCCCTTCTTCTTGCCATCTTGCCAAGGCAGACATGTGCTTCATGCCAAACTCACCGTTAATGAGCAGCTCTACATCTAGCCCATCGAAGCCATTACCTTGGCTAGCAAATGGTAGGCCATGCCAAGCATGCATCGTCTCAAGTTGCACCCACGCAGGCCATCCAGTAGTAAACCCATAATGGGCAGCACCAGATTCGATGATTTGCCGACTATACTCTTCTACCTCTTGCCAGGTCTGTGGAGGACGATCTGGGTCTAAGCCAGCGGCTTCAAAGATATCCCTGTTATAGAAGAAAATTGGGCTGGATGAGTTAAAAGGTAACGAATAGAGATCTCCTTCGTGTGTATAGTAGGCATAAACTGCTGAGACGAAGTCATCCCAGTCGATCTCGATGCCTTGCTCTTCCATGAGTTGATACACAGGGTAAATGGCTCCAGATAAGAGCATGGTTTGTGTACCCACTTCGTAAACTTGCAGAATATGAGGTGCATTGCCTGCGCGATAGGCAGCAATGGCTGCGGTCATAGATTCGGCATAGGCTCCTCTAAAAAAGGCGACTACTTCAAACTCATCTTGGCTATTGTTGAAGTCTGTTACGAGTTGTTGTACGGTCTCTCCTAGTTGCCCGCCCAACGAAAACCAAAAGTCAATTTGAGTCTTGGCGTTAGCTACACTGGCACCCGCCAAAATGACTGTGAGTACAACGAGAGCCACCAGGTTTTTTGAACTAAATCTCACTGAAATTCCCCCCCTGATTCTAAAGTCTTGGTAAACTAGCACTACCCTCCCTCTGATAATTTTGTGTAGGCAATATAGATCTAGCTTGTGTGAATGCGTTACAGTTATGGGTAATCTATAATCCATTCCGCCTGATAAATTTCCTTCTTTAAGAATCGTAAAAATGCACCCAGTTATAACCAAGGGGCCTGTCCCTCGCGCGGTTTAACGAATATCGTACAAACAACAACCCTCACCACAGTCCCAACTTAAAAAACACACCTCCCCATACCCAACTAGTATGTAGGAAGATGTGTTTTTGCTCTTTGTATGTTACTAGCCCAGCAATTGTGGCCATCCATACAGAAATGGAATCCATTATTCGTTATTGAAACAGAAGCGATAGACTCGAGGCCAACGGGCAGAATATGGATGGCAGTGTTCGACTCTCCAAACAGCTCACTTATACACTGTTTGTGATGTTCTCCAGGTTTCCAGCTGATCTTTGCTCCCCCCACAAACATATTGAGGTGTGGAATCCTAGGTCTCTTATAATCATACTTGACATAGAGCCGTACTGTCATCTGTTTCTCGTGTGAATACATGGGCTACTTCCTGACTCTAGAAGTCAAGGTTTTCGTCCGCCCCCCGAACTACCAAATAAAAGCCACGCTTACCAATCAGGTCAGTTACACCCTCGCACATAATTGTATCCTTTGCAGAAGCCATCTCTGCCGATCACTGCAAGCCGTAAGAGTTGTTATCTTCACCCTTTTGGCAAGAAATATCGTCCAAGAACTGACAAGGCGGGCAGAGGAAACCGCCTTTACGATTCAAGTTTCGCCGAATTGCGCGGTCGCCGACCCTATGGTCGGCGGTGGAGTTTGTTAGATGTTTGTTCATCAATTTCCAAGTACTCAATTAGTGCGGCCTTCAGAATTTTCGAGTAGTTCACGCCCTGTTCCTCAGCGATGTCCTTCAACCATGCTGGAATTGTAAGATTCGTCTTAACTGCCCGATTATCTAGTTCGTTCTTGATCATCCCCGGGAACACCGATATGGGAGTAACTATACTTCCTTGTGCTGTATGCGGATCCAGTTCCGGATTTTTACTAGGGGAGGGTAACTCATCGCCGTCCTTTTCCATCCCATAGACATGTCTAGTTGGATGTGTGAACCTTTCGTTCTAGCTTCAATCTCTCGCCAACGTCTTGGCCGAGAATTTTCAGAAGTTCTCTGGCAGCCATTCCTGAACCTCCTGGAATAAATATACGCCTTTTTTATGCGTACGTCAATTTGCAGGGATAGTAAACTAAGGGCAATTCAATGTAGGACTTGGCTTTACGTAGCCCAAGGTTCGACACAGCTGCCTGCACTCCTACAACTATTCCCAATTTTCCGTTATTGGGGTGCAAAAATCGACCGTAGGGTCACGCTGCGCATTTTCCATGTTCTGCACATGAAAAGAGGGCCGCGAAAAATGAATCAACTCGAGTTCATTTGCCACAGCCCCTTTTCTTATTCTAGCTTCCTAACCAGTTGACTAATTGTTGCCAAAACTGATTATACTGTCGCCACTCTACAAACTCAGCTGAACCCCAGTGGGGTGCACAATCAGATGCAAAAGCAGCAGTCTTGCCCTTTCCATACGAACCAACGACCAAAATTGGATCTTGATCGGCTGTCACTAGTACGCTTGCGTCAACCTTTGGGGTCAATTTATTGTACCCTAGAAGCATAGGCCAGGTAGTATCTAAACCCTGGACAACTGGATGTGCAGAGTTAACGACTTTGGGATACAAGCCTTCAGGAACTTCCACCCGATCATCGTATTCCATCATTGTAACGGGTAGAATCTCTTCCACAGGGGTATGTCTATACTTTCCTTTGCCATCAATTCCAGTGAAGGATAAATAACCCCCTACCATAAGGAAAGCACCGCCTTGATCAACATAGTCCCGAAACAGCTTAAGACGATTAGGCGTTGCAATGGATCTTTCAAACGTATCGGGATGCAGCAACAGCGTATTAGCACCAATATCACTTAAAATGACGGCACTGTACTCCTGCAGATCTCTTAACGCTGTTGGCACTTTACTTGGGGCGTGATGGTTTGGAATATAGTCAACTTGGTAACCCCCAGCCTCTAGGGCCCCAATCAACCACTCGGCACCCTCACCATACTTTGTGGTGAAAAATGCATCAAAACCCTTCTGGTGTACTGAAAATACTTCCCAGCTTTCACCGACCAATAATACTTTCTTCATCTGTTTTCCCTCCTTATGAATCTACGCCACACCACTTGATTAACAGGCTGGCATACATATAGATCGCAGTTAAATAGTCTTCTACTCCTATAGCCTCATTAATGCTGTGGGCATCTTCGGGTTTACCAGGACCGAGAACAATTGTTGGAATCCCGGTAATGTTCTGAAGCAAGCGTGCATCATTTCCTGCTGGTGAAGCAGTAATTACTTTGCCCTCGGGAATAACTGACTTGGCGACTTTCACCAACTGGTGCTCAATATCAATTTCATAAGGCTTGCCCTCTTGGTACATTTCCACCCCAACAGGGTTTTCTTGTAGCCATGGTTCTGACGCTTCTAATGATCTTACTGCTTGCAAGATATCGTCCTCGATGACTGCTTTTGTAAGTCCAGGAAAATAATGGACACAAATCTTAAACTCGCAATCAGGTGGAACAGTAGATCCTGCCTCTCCTCCATGTATTTCCCCAATATTTAAGGTTGGTGGAGGCATTAAGGGATGCTTGTAATTCATTAGCCACTTATGTTCTAGCTCGTAAAGGCGAGCAATGAGCTTGATGGCGTAATCTATGGCATTTTCCCCTTCCCACTTGCGTCCAGAATGGATAGCCTTACCCCGAAAGGAAAACTTATAGAACAAAAATCCCATGTGGCCAACTTGGAGATGTAAGTCAGTTGGTTCACAGACGACGGCCGCATCAGCCTCACATCCCTCAACAGCAAAGGCTAATGTGCCATTGCCACCGCCCTCTTCATCAATTACACTCTGGAAATAAACATCCCCTTTCAGGGATAACCCAGCCGACTTTACTAGATCGATGGCTGATAAAGCTGCCATTAAGCCACCTTTCATGTCCGTGCTTCCTAACCCAAGGATCTTCCCATCAACCTCTTCACCGCTAAAGGGATCAAAATCCCAAAGTTCCCGATTTCCATATGGCATCGTATCTACGTGCCCATTTAAAATAATGGAATTGCCTCCGCCACTGCCGCGAAACGTGCCAAGCAAGTTGGGTCGATCGGTATAGTTGTGACCAGGATTACCCTCGCCATAGTCTTTAATTCCCTTTTGAATAATCTCTTCATTTACTTCGCGAAACTCGGGAACACCACCCATTCTCTCAATTTGTTCTGCTAGCACCTTTTGACCCTTAAGCTCATTACCGCCATCAATGCCATGACCAATCACGCTGGTATCACATCTGATGAGTTCTTGTAACAAACCAATGTACTTGGTTCTGTTCTTGGTAAGTGCAGTTTGTAAAATGTCAGTCATTCAGTCATCACCCTAGTATTTCTGGATAGTGTCAATCAAAAGATCCCAGAATCTGTTCTGGTCAAGCTCCAAGGCTACATCCACATTAGCTGATTTCGCCGTTACTCCATAGAAATCACAGACAGTTCGACCATAACAAGGTCCTTTGCTCGTATCAATAACAACAGGTAGCTTTTGGGTCTTGATTAAACTGGGGTCGATTACATAGGCCACAGCACACACATCATGCAAAGGCGGAGCTTCGAAGTTGAACTCTCTCTTATACGTGGAGCCAAAGAACTCCAGCAATTCCACAACCACCTGCGCTACTGGTGAGTTAATCTGACCAATACGGGCCACAACATCCGGATACGCCTTGGCCTGATGTGTAAGATCTAAACCAATCATGGTAACCGGTAATCCACTTTCAAAAACTACATGGGCTGCCTCAGGGTCAACATAAATATTGAACTCCGCCGAAGGGGTATGGTTTCCCATACCATAAGCCCCACCCATCAACACGATCTCTTTGATTCCCTCTTTGATGCGAGGTTCTTTCATAAGTGCCAATGCTATATTGGTTAGTGGTCCAGTGGGAATCAGAACTAACTCCTTATCGTACTTGAGGCATTCTTCAATAATAAAATCCACAGCACTCTGAGACTCGGCTTGTCGATTCGTCTCGGGGAACTCAGGTCCATCCAATCCGGAATCGCCATGAATATTATCAGCTATGACCTGGTCTCGAAATAACGGCATACCTTGACCTGCATACACAGGAACACTGATTCCTGCCAAGCTACAAATATTGAGCGCGTTTTGCAATGTCTTCTCTAACACCTGATTACCGGCAACTACGGTGATCCCCCGCAAATCTAGGCTTTCGTGTTTAGCTGCCAGCAAAATTGCGACTGCATCATCATGTCCTGGATCCACATCTAGAATAATCTTGGTCTTCATTGTCCTACTCCTCTCTAGAATGGTTGTTTTTGTGTTAGTCTTCTTTGTTGGCGGATCATACTAAAGGTAATAGCAAAGACAGTTGCCAAATAAGGCATCATCAAAATAAACTGAGACGGAAACCCCATAGTCTGCAAACGTGCGCCAACACCTTCAGTAAATCCGAAGAATAGGCTAGCAAACCAAGTAGTTATTGGAGCCACTCCTCCAAAGTACATGGCAGCTACGCCAATAAAACCGCGGCCATTGGTCATGTTTTCAATAAACTGTGTAGTATAACCTAAGGAGAGATGGGCACCGGCCAAACCTCCTAGAACTCCACTAATCAACAAAGCTTGCACTTTTTTCGTGGTTACACTAATACCACCTGTTTCCACCGCTGCAGGGTGGACACCAGTAAAACGCAAGCGCAAACCCCAGACTGTCTTATAGATAAGAAAGTTGAACACAAATACTAAAACTATCGCCAGGTAATCCATTAAGTTGTAATTGTTGAATAGAGTGTTGATAACAGGGTGTATTTCTAAAAAGCTCAGGTTAATTCTAGGGATGGGAGAAATCTGGGGACTATAAAAAGACCCTGCCACCCCGAACCAGTTTGTAAGCAAAAATCTGGTGAAAGCTAGACTAAAGAGGTTGATCGCGATACCAGCCACAAACACGTCAGCCTTGAATTTCAGGTGAATGAGGGCCATCAAAGCAGCGATTAACACACCAGCAACGACGGCGGCCATAATTCCCACTATCCAGCTACCAGACCAATAACTAGCCGCGACCGCGATAAAGGCAGACACTAACATAATGCCTTCAATGCCGATATTGGTAATGTTAGCAAGCTCAGTCACGATCAATCCGAGGGCAGCTAACAAAATCGGCGTGGACATTCTAACTGTTGCTCGAATCAAAGTCAGGGTAAAAATTTCAGAGAGATCAAACAACCTCAGCTCCTCCCTTCGCTAAAGAGACTCGTTTCCTAATTACAATCAAGGCCTCAGCAGCTGCAAAGAGAATGATAACAGCCTCCATTATCCCTATCAATTCTCGGGGAATACCAGTGAATCGCTCCATGCCTATGGCCCCGGATTTTAGGACTGCTAAGAAAAAGGCAACAAAGGGAATTGCTTTTAGATTGTTTCTTGCTAACAAGGCAACCATGATCCCATCAAATCCATAGCCAACCGAGAAATTATCTAAGAAATAGCCATGAATTCCAATGACTTGAATTGCACCGGTAATGCCTCCAATTAGGCCACTTAAAGCCATCGTTCCGATCATGATCCAGCGCGAACGAAAGCCAACATATGTCGCAAAATGAGCATTAAATCCCACAGCTTTAATCTTGTAACCAATCGTGGTATAATCCATCAACCAGATAAAAAGGACTACAATCCCAAGGGCGATGAAAATGCCTGTATTCGCCCTGCTAGGCATCAGAATCTTCGTTAAGCGAGCACTTTCCTGTATAGTTGGAGTCTGAGGTACACCAATATTGGGATTCTTAAAGACGTGATTCACAATATAGCTAGTAAAGAATATGGCTACATAGTTAAGCATAATGGTGGTACAAACCTCATTCACCCGCCATGTAGCACGGAGAAACCCGGGGATAACTGCCCATAATGCACCAGCTATGCCCCCAAGAAGTAAGACCAAGATTATGTGTAAAACACTAGGCAGACCTACGATAATATAACCGAAGTAAGCGGCAACAATTGCCCCAAAATATAGCTGACCCTCTACCCCTACATTAAAAACGGAAGCCTGCGATGCCACCGCAAAGGCTAAGCCAGACAGCAATAGAGGGACAAATCGTTCTAGTGTACCACCAAAGTTGAAACGCCCACTAAAAGCACCATTAAGCAGAGCAGTATAAGCTTCAATTACATTGTGACCTTGGATCGCCATCAATGCGGTACCGATAATCAAGCCCAACAAAACAGCTGCTAATACATTTATTGGTGACTGCAATTTATTCAATCTATCCAAAATACTAGGCTTCAACTACCTCATCCTCCTTTCTCTTCGCTGTCTCGTCGTATCCGCCACCAGCCATCATTAAGCCCAATACCCGCTCGTTCCCATCAGTAGCTGGTAATATTCCCACAATCTTCCCCTCATACATCACAGCAATGCGATCACTTAGAGACATAATCTCTTCAAGATCCGCGGAAACTAGCAAAATGGCCTTGCCTTGCTCGCGCTGTGACAAAAGAATGGAACGGATAAATTCAATAGACCCAATATCCACACCCCGGGTAGGATGGGCCGCAATTAGCAAGTCTGCATCTTCGGATACTTCGCGAGCCACAATTACCTTTTGCTTATTCCCACCCGAGAGATTTTCCGTGCGTATCCGGTGATTAGCGGGACGGATATCATATTCTTTCACTAGCTTAGACGCAAGTGTGTTTACTTCTTGAAACTTAATCACCCGATGTTTTGAGAGCGGAGGATTGTCTAGGGTGGTGGCAATCAGATTCTCACCAACGGTCATTTCTTTACATAAGCCCGATGTATTTCGGTCTTCGGGAATATGTGCCACACGCCTCTTGCGAATTTCTCCAGGTGACAAGTTGGCGATGGGAGTACCCAAGATAGTGATCTCGCCCTGCTCAATTTTACTAAGCCCAGTTAGAACTTCGACCAATTCGCTCTGGCCATTGCCATCTACCCCAGCAATGCCCAAGATCTCCCCTGCATGTACCTGGAAGGAAATGTCGGTGAGCTCCGATAGTTTTCGCCGGCCTTTAGCTGAGACACCTTGCACATTTAAGACGACGGGGCCTGTTTTGGTACTAGGTGCCTTAATATTCAGGAAAACTTCTCTACCAACCATCAACATGGCCAATTTTTCTTTTGTAGCATCAGCAACGTCTAGTGTTCCTTGCACTTTTCCATCACGCATAACCGTAATCCGATCGGATATTTCCATCACTTCTTGTAACTTATGGGAGATGAAGATGACTGTCTTTCCATGCTGCTTCAACGTATCAATCACCTTAAATAAGTCATCAGTCTCCTGAGGAGTTAACACTGCTGTGGGCTCATCAAGAATGAGCACTTCAGCTCCTCGATACAAGGCCTTAAGTATTTCCACCCGTTGTGCCTCACCGACCGAGTTATCCATGATTTTACTATCTGGGCGAACGGCTAAGCCATATTCCCGTGATAACTCGGTGATTTTATTGAAAGCGTGGTCATAGTCTAATACACTGCGATTATTAGGCTCAAAACCCAGAATAATATTTTCCAGCACAGTCATAGTCGGGGCCAACATAAATTCTTGATGAACCATACCAATCCCAAAACTCATGGCATCTCTAGCTGAATTAATTATTTGCTTCTCTCCCCTGATAAATATATCTCCCATATCAGGTTGAATGACTCCATACAGCACATTCATTAAGGTAGATTTTCCTGCACCATTCTCACCGACTAGGGAATGAACCTCACCTTCGAGCAAAGAAAAGTCCACTTCTTTTAACGCAATTACATTAGGAAATTGTTTAATGATCCCAGATAGCTTTACTAATGGCTCCATACTCATTTCCTCCTATTCAGGCCCGGGAAAATCCCGGGCCTGAACTGCCTATTAATTCCTTCTAAAGCCTTCATAGGTTTCTACTACAATCTCGCCATCCCTTACCTTTTGGGTTAATTCCGCTATTACTTCTAGAATTTCAGTAGGGAAGTCATCGCCAAGGGCTTCTTGCATAACTGACATATCGGTCAAGCTAACACCACCATTGGCAATATCCATATACAGCACTTCCCCACCCTCGTACGTTCCTTCAACCACTTGTTGCGTCATGAGGTAAGCGGCTTGGTCAATTCGTTTTAGCATACTAGTTACGATCGAACCAGGATAAATTCCATCTTGGTCTAAGTCTACACCAATGGCATACTTTCCTTCTTCGTATGCAGCTTCCAGAATACCATTTCCGGTACCACTAGCAACGTTCATTACAACATCGGCACCTTGTTCATATTGGGAAAGGGTAAGTTCCTTTCCTCTTACTGGGTCTGTAAAGCTTCCAGCAAAGGAGACTAGCACTCGGATATCTGGATTGATGTACTTGGCACCCTGTCTGTAACCAGTGAGGAAGTCGTGCAATACTGGAATATCCATACCGCCGACCCATCCAATTGTCTGCTCGCTGTTGACGCCAGGGAGGTGATCGTATTCTGTCCACAGAGCTGCCACTGCACCCGCTAGAAACGAACCTTCGTTTTGGGCAAAAATAGCAGAGACTACGTTAGGCTGCTCTACAACACCGTCAATGATTCCAAACTTAATATTCGGGAAATAGCCTGCATTGCGGTCTAAGATATCTTGGAATTGAGTGGAGCTAGCGATTACCAGATCGTAACCTGCATCAGCCATAGCAACCAAGTTTTGCTCCCAGTCAGCTGGTACTTCTGACTCTAGTATGCGAAGTTCAATTCCGAAATCTTCAACAGCTCGTTGTAAGCCTTGATGAGCACTGTCATTAAACGATTGATCTCCCAAGAAACCAGAGAGAACCAATGCTACACGAACAGGGCTATCAGCCATGGCTACAGTTCCGATAAGTAACACCAAGCTTAAACTTAAGATGATCAAAAGCTTCTTATTCATTTCATATCCTCCTCTTAATCTGGTTTATCCTATCGGTCAATCTAAACATCCTCTCCATCAACCACCTCCCTACGCTTTGCAAAGTCCTCTACGTCTTCCATGGAGGGCAAGCTATTTTGGGCTCCTGGTTTAGTCACCGTTAGAGCCCCAACCAGTGCGGCAAATTCCACAGCTTGCCTGGAGGTTGCTCCTGCTGTAATCTTGCTTGTAAAAGCAGCGACAAAGGCGTCTCCTGCACCAGTGGCATCAACCATTTGGACCGAAATAGCCGGCACATGAAATTGCTCGGTTTCAGAATAATAATAAGCCCCTTGAGTACCCAAGGTCGAAACCACTACTTTGACACCTCTCGTCAGGAGCCGAGCACTAGCTAAACGCACGTCATCTAGATTTTCAACCTTAAGTCCGCTTAGCTGGGCTAGTTCGGTTTCGTTAGGAATTAAGAAGTCCACGTGTTGATAAATGCGATTCGTTAACTCTCTGGCTGGAGCTGGATTAAGTACCGTAGTAATACCCCGCTTATGAGCGAGCTCCAGAACTAAGTCCACGGGCTCAAGGGGAATTTCGAGCGAAGCTATTACTGCCGACACTTTATCAAGCTCAGCATGCTTCCGAACTTTTTCCTGATCCAGCTTGCTATTGGCTCCGGCATAAACACAGATGAAATTCTCGCCACTTTCTTCCACTGCAATAAGAGCTGTCCCCGTGGGAGTAGCAGCTTCGATATGTACCGAACTAGTATCAACACCACTTTCGCGCAGATTATTAATTAGCCTGTGGCCAGACTCATCCTGACCAACGCATCCCAAGAACGTAACCGGTGATCCTAGAAGGCTAAGGGCGACCGCCTGGTTGGCTCCCTTACCTCCTGGAAAACTCTGCATGGCCAACCCCGGTACCGTCTGGCCCCTAGCGGGAAGCTTTTCCACAGTCATAACAACATCCATATTGATACTACCTACAACCAAAATTTTACTTTTCATCGATTACACTCCCCACCAGACTAGATTCACGTATGACTAAGCGCGGTTGCAGTACTAGGGTTTCTGGTCTCTTGTACTGTTCTGGATTGTTTAGGCGCCAAATCAGTGTTTCGGCAGCTTGCTGACCTAGCTCATATTTTAACTGAGCCACTGTTGTTAACCTCGGTCGAACCTTAGAAGCGAGAGGTATATCATCATAACCCACAATAGCAATATCATGAGGTACTCGAAGACCGGCTTCTTCGATTGCGCTTAAAGCTCCTATGGCCATTAAGTCATTTGCCGCAAAGATGGCAGTTGGTGGTTCTCTAAGTTCTAAGAGCTGTTTGGTTTCATAGTATCCTGTACTTTCCTTAAAATCACCTTCACGAACCCAATCCTGACGAGGCTCAAGGAGGCTTTCTTTCATGGCTTTTTCATATCCGATATAGCGGTCAAGCCCAGTTTGGGTGGTTTGCGGTCCACGTATCGTAGCAATCGCCTGATGCCCCAAACGAACAAGATGACGTACCGCCTCTTTTGCTCCCTTAAGGTTGTCATTGAGCACCTTATCAACATTCAACCCATCGACATAGCGGTCGGCTACCACAATGGGTATCTTATTTTGTGCCAACTCTTCTAGATAATTTTTACTCATTATACTCCCAATAAAAATAATCCCATCAGCTTGACGCTCGCGAGCAACTGCCACATACTTCTTTTCCTTTACTTTCGAACCATCAGTATTACACATTAGCAAGCTGTAGCCATAATTATAAGCCGTATCCTCTACACCACGGGCCACTAATGCAAAGAAAGGATTGGAGATATCCGGAATAATTAAGGTAATAATCTGTGTGAGTTTATTGACTAGACTTTTGGCCAAAGCGTTGGGTACATAATCTAACTCTTCAGCTTTAGCCCAAATTCTGTGCTTTAATTCCTCTTTGACATAACCCTTATTATTTAAAGCTCGCGAAACGGTTGCAGTGGATACACCCACTTGTTTAGCTATTTCATAGATAGTAGACAAAGTATGATTCCCCTATTGAAGTAATTGTAATATATGTAACCCTTTACATATATTACATGTTCATACTTCGTTGTGTTTTTTCATTTTCCTCCTTTAGCTATGAAGTTTATTATTTTTTGCTGAACATCATGCGTTTTACGTTATGAAAACCGCATGATAACACATGCGTAAAAAAACGGACACCGGTTTCCAAAAAGGTGCTGGTTAAAGCCCTTTTGAGACTCCGCATGACCGTCATTGATCAAGTGTTTTTTCGATTTTCGTTCTTGTGACTGGTTTTGACCGGTTCCAATACCCATATCGCTATTCCCTGCAAAATCGCGTCCCAAGAATGAGTGCTACTCTAGCCTTCCTTGAACTTACTAAGCTGGGCTCCAAGACTACCTCCTGGATGATAACGATGAAAATCAACCTCACTAAACCCCTGTAGACTCGATAGGGCTACAGCTAGGGCGTCACCTATGACCAGGGTCAATGTGGCACTGGTTGTTGGAGCTAGGTTAAGGTGGTCAGCCTCTCTTTCATAGTGATACGCAATGGATACATCACACGCCTTGGCAAGGCTCGACTCGTGGTTCGATGTTATGGAGATCCGTTTACAGCCAATCTGCCTTAGAACTGGAATCAAGCTTAGAACCTCACTTGTCTCTCCACTATTGGAGATCAAGACCACTACATCATCTTTACCAATCATTCCCGAATCACCATGCACTCCTTCGGTGGAATGAACAAAAAATGCGGGGGTACCTGTGCTGGCAAAGGAAGCTGCTATTTTCTTGCCAACGATGCCAGACTTGCCAACCCCGGTAACTACCACCTTTCCCTGGCAACTTTGGAGCAAATTCACTGCCGCAACATAGCTGTCATCAATTTGATCAAGCAGGGCCTGCACAGCCTGGGCCTCAACAGCAATAGCTTCTTTAATTAACTGTTGCACATCCATTTCTGCTCCCTCCCATCTTAATTTTCGAAGTACTTCATGGATTAATCCATCATTCTGAAAAAAAGCGGAGATAGTGTTAGGGCTTGATGCCGTCATGCCCTTATGGAGTGAACCTCCTTATCTCCGCTTTGCGTCGAATTTTAAGTAATCTATAACGTTAGTGCTTCAATAGAAAGTCATCAACTTCACCCCTAGAAGGTAAAGATGGAATTGCCCCCGGTTTAGTAACTGCCAAGGCGCCAACAGCATTGGCAAAACGGGCTGCTTCAGGCAACAGCTTGCCTCGAAGAATAGCCAAGGCCAGAGCACCATTGAACGCATCACCTGCAGCTACTGTATCTACGACTTGGACAGAAAAACCCGGAACATACTCTGTCCCCCCTTCACTTGCAACCAGGGCACCTCTCTCTCCTAGGGTGAGAACCACATTTTGGACTCCCTTCGCGAGCAACAAGTTCGCTGCTTGTTTCGCTGTATCCACATCAACCACGTCAATTCCAGATAAGATCTTTGCTTCCGTTTCATTAGGTGTAAGATAGGAAACTTTGGCTAACATCTCATCGGGAAGCTTCTGTGCAGGTGCTGGATTCAGCAATACTGGTACGCTGTGTTTAAAGCCTAGATTAACTGCCTCACGCATCACATCAAGATCCATCTCCAATTGCAGCATTAAAATACCACTTTGGGCAATGACTTCTTCAATTTCCTGCAGATCGTCTAAAGTATAGCGCATATTCGCGCCAGGAACGACCACAATGCGGTTATTACCCGATTCATCCAAGGTGACCGAGCCAATTCCCGTCTTGGTTTCTTTATCTCTCAAAATGTAATCGGAATTAATTGATTCTTCCTTAAGGACCGACAAAAAGGCATCACCAAAACCATCTTCACCCAGTTTGCCTGCCATAGCGACCCTACCACCTAAACGAGAAGCCGCAACTGCTTGGTTAGCCCCCTTGCCTCCTGGAAAACGGTGAAAGTCCAGACCAATAATGGTCTCGCCGTTCTCAGGCACCCGAGGAGTACGAACCACTAGATCCATCATGAAGCTACCAATTACGAGAATCTCCTGTTGTTTGTGTTGCTTCATCGTATCACATCCCTAACTATGAAAATCCAACCAATCGATCAAATGAATTTTTCAACGCCGGGTACAGATCTTTATACACATCATGAAGCTCCCCATAGGTTTGATGCCATTTTTGGTTCGGCTCTACTGTATGCTCAACTCTGATGATGGAGTCAGATGCCTCCAACACGCTTTGGTAGACGCCCACGCCCACACCTGCTAAAATAGCTGCACCCAAGGCAGGACCCTCATCGATGTTGACCTCCTCAAGAACCAGCCCTGTGATACTGGCAATGATCTCTTTCCAGAGAGGCGAGCGTGCTCCACCTCCTAGAATCCGTAAGGAAGTTCCATTCCAGCCCGCTGACCTAAGTAGCTCAACCGAATCGCAGAGCCCAAAGCCCACTCCCTCTAAAACAGCTCGAACAAGTTCCCCTTCACCATGTGTGGCGCTAAGCCCGACAAAGGCGCCTCTGGCATTAGCGTCTCCATGAGGTGTTCTCTCTCCTGTCAAATAGGGCAAAAAGACTAGGCCCCGACTGCCTGGCGGAACAATAGCTGCCTTCTCTGTGAGGACGTCATATGATTTAGATTGGCTTCCAAACTGTTTGCGAAGCCATTGTAGCGAGAGTCCTGCCGATAACATTACGCCCATCATGTAAAACTCGTTGGGCACACAACTATTAAACATGTGAACAGTACCAGCAGTGATTAGTCTCGGTTCCTCGAGATGAGCCAGAACAACACCGCTTGTTCCGAGACTGACCATGCCCCTCCCAGGGGTAACAACTCCACAACCAACGGCACCGCAGGCGTTATCGGCTCCCCCTCCTACGACGGGCGTACCTTCCTGCAAGCCTGTAAGCTTGGCCACTTCGCTGGTGACAGTACCCACGACCTCCGCTGAGCCGACAATGGGAGGCAGAATGTCTGAGGACAATTCAAGGCTGCTTAACACCGTTTCAGACCAAACTTGCTTCCGAATATTCATCATGAGCATGCCAGCAGCATCCGAAACTTCCATACTCAAATTGCCAGTTAAGCGGAAACGCACATAATCCTTGGGCAGTACCAGCCATCGCAATTTTTCATAATTAGTTGGCTCGTGATTTCTTAGCCATAGGAGTTTAGGCAGAGTGAATCCCTCTAATACAGGATTACAAACCTCTTGGAACAACTTTTGGGAGTCGACAGTATCTTCAATGTAACGGCATTCGGCGCTCGTCCGTACATCATTCCAAAGAATGGCAGGTCTGATCACTTCGTGGTTTTTATCCAAAAACACCGAGCTATGCATTTGGCCCGATAGGCCAATACCTCGCACGGACTGGGGAGCGATGCTGAATTTGGTCAAAACATCGCGGATCCCTTTCATGGTTGCTAACCACATATTTTCCGGATTTTGCTCATACCAACCTGGACGTGGCGACGAAAGGGGGTATTCCACCGTGGCACTGCCTACCACATCGCCACTGGTTTGCAACAGTATGGCCTTCACAGCTGAAGTTCCAATGTCAAGTCCTAGTAGGTAATCCACATTTCAGCCTCCATTTCTAAGCTTCCAAAATGTAGCGATTCAAAATAGACTCTAAAAGTTCTTGGCGTCCTGATTTTAAAGCAATTTGATCATGTTCCAAGGCATAAGAGCTCAAGTCATCGAAGTTCACTTGCCCCTTCACAATCTTCGCGCCAATCCCAGAAGTGTAGCTTTCATAACGATCCGCGACAAACTTCTCGAGTTCACCAGTCTCTAACAAGTGGTGAGCTACCACCAAACCCCGTGCAAAAGCATCCATACCTGCAATATGGGCATAGAACAAGTCCACAGATTCGTGGGATCCCCTGCGAGCTTTAGCATCGAAATTTAAACCTCCAGGAGCCAAACCGCCATTGAGTAGAATCTCATACATCGCTAACGTCGTTGCATATATATTCGTTGGGAATTGATCTGTATCCCAACCTAAGAGCTCATCTCCCTGGTTGGCATCAACACTACCGAGAAGTCCATTAATCCGAGCTAAACGTAATTCATGTTGAAACGTGTGGCCTGCTAAGGTCGCATGGTTCGCCTCAATATTGATTTTAAAATCCTTGTCTAAATCGTATGTTTTCAAGAAACCTAGTACGGTACCCACATCATAATCATATTGATGCTTAGTGGGTTCTTTGGGTTTTGGTTCAATCAGGAACTGACCCGTAAAGCCAATCTTTCGAGCATAATCCACCGCCATATGAAGAAAGCGGGCTAAGTTGTCTAGTTCGAGTTTCAAGTCTGTATTAAGCAGCGTCTCATAACCTTCCCGGCCACCCCAGAACACATAGTTTTCTCCACCTAATTCCTTGGTGATCTCCAGGGCCTTTTTTACCCTAGCTGACGCATAAGCAAAGACATCGGCATTTGGAGACGTAGCTGCACCATGCATGAAACGTGGATGGGAGAACAGATTCGATGTACCCCACAATAGCTTCTTTCCCGTTCGATCCATTAGTTCTTTAAGTAACTCGACCATCGTATCAAGATTCTCAAAGGTTTCTTTTAAGGTGCTTCCCTCAGGAGCTATGTCAACGTCATGAAAGCAAAAAAATGGAATTTGCATCTTCTCCATAAACTCAAAGGCTGCAGCAGCGCGTTCTTTAGCAGCTTTCAATGGCTCAGTGAATTGATCCCATGGACGCTTGGCCGAAGCTGCACCGAACATATCAACTCCGGCTCCAGTAAGAGTATGCCAATAAGCCATGGAAAAACGCAGATGCTCCTCCATAGTCTTTCCGCCAATCACCTTTGCGGGATCGTAATAACGAAACGCCAAAGGATTATCCGTTTGGCTACCTTCAAACACGATCTTGTTTATTTCTGGGAAATATACAGTCATCATTGATTCCTCCCCTAATGTTCCTTTCTTCGCCAATCCTCAGTTATCGCAATATTTCACCATCTTCAGGCCTAACGTTGTGTCTTCAAAAACTCCTCTACATCCCTGCGATAAGGAGCAGCTATTGACGTCCCCACTTTTGTAACGGACAAAGCTGCTGCCGCCCCAGCGAATCGGCATGCCTCATAAAGAGAAGACTTTTCAGCCAATGCCGTAGCAAGCGCACCATTAAAAGCGTCACCCGCGCCTGTAGTGTCGATAGCGTCGACGTCAAAAGCGGGAATATGAATGACTTCATCTTGACTCATCGCTAGAGCGCCCAAACTGCCTAGAGTGACCACGACAATGCCTGGACCCTTACTTAAAAGATGCCGAGCTGCCATTTCGGCCGTAACAAGATCAACCACTTCAATCCCGCTAATAATCTGAGCCTCGTCTGCGTTAGGTGTCAGAACATCCACATTCGCTAGAAGCTCATCAGAAAGTGGCCTTCCTGGAGCAGGATCCAAAATAACGCGGGTTTTAGCTTCTTGTGCCAACTTAGCAGCATATTCAACGGTCTCAAGTGGTACTTCAAGTTGCATCACAACGCAATCTGCCTCGCGAATTGTTTGCCTCGCCTTCTCCACATCACTCATATCAAGAACGTCATTTGAGCCTGGTGCAACGACGATCATGTTTTCTCCGCTAGAGTCATCCACAATAATGAGGGCGATTCCAGTCGATGCATCGTTCACGCGCTTAACATGAGCTGTCCCTATCCCAGCTTGTATTAGAGAATCATAGGCCATATCACCAAATTGATCATCACCTAGCGAAACAACAATGTCTACATGGGCACCAAGTTTTGCAGCAGCAATGGCCTGGTTAGAACCTTTGCCACCGGCCCCCATATGAAATGGTCCCCCCATCACAGTTTGACCCGGGCTCGGGAACTGAGGACTTTTGGACATTAAATCCACCATAAAACTTCCAATAACCAAAATTCTGGGTGTCTTGTTGTGCATGACCCAAACAACCCCTTTATCTGCAAGCTATCTAAATGTGGCCCCTGTTATCCAGAGGCCACTTCACATTCGCTCTTGGATCTAACGATTTTGAGAGAGCCAATCCACTAATTGACTCCAAAAATGCGGATAGCTTTCCCATTCGGTAAACGACAACGACCCCCAATGTGGAGAGCAATCACTGGCAAATGCCGCTACACGCCCCTTACCAAAGTCACCGACAGTGACAAAAGCATCCTCATCAACACTCAAGAGTACTTCGGCATCAGGCTTGGCTGAAAGTTTGTTGTAACCTAAGAAAGATGGCCATTCATGAGGGATCCCCGACAAAATTGGATGATCTTTGACCTCGACTTTCGGTGTGCAGCCTTCTGGCTTTTCCATGCGATCATCATACCCCACCAAATTCACGGGTAACACATCAGCTATTGGTGTGTGTTTATAGTGTGCTCTACCTTCGAAGCCAGAAAATGACATATACCCACCGACCATTAAAAAGCCGCCACCCTGACTAACAAAGTCCTTGATTGCAACTAATGGATTCGGTCTGGTCATACCACCAACTAAAACGTCTGGTGGCAGC
>DIPH01000051.1:139499-152893 GCA_002424045.1 Firmicutes bacterium UBA5493
CAGCAACAAAGTATCCGCTCCTATATCGCTAAGAATGACAACATCATAGTCCTTTAGTTCCTCGACTGTCCTTGGAAACTGCTCAATTGCTTCATGATTACGAAGATACGTGACACTATGGCCCATACTTTCTAGAGCATCGATGAGAGGTTGACCTCCCTCTCCATATCCACCGACATTGTAGGAATTAAAACCCTTTGCATTGATACTAAAACTCATCCATGATTCACCAGCAAAAAGAACCTTAGCCATCTAGAATCCCTCTTTTCTACTATTTATTCTCCCACAGAGTCTTCACACAATACGACTGTTGGGCAACATTACTCTGTTCGGGCTTTTCTTTGGTTTAGGGTTACCGTAACCACAATAATCGCACCAATGATACCCTGTTGTATATAGGGGTTAATGAGCATCAAATTCATCAGGTTATTGATCATTGCGATGATCACGGTTCCCAATATCGTTCCTGAAACAGAGCCTCGACCACCGGCGAAACTAGTTCCCCCAATGACAACCGAAGCTATGGACTGAACATTATCATTGGCATTCACATAGGGACCACCCATATCCATCCTAGAAGTAATCACAATGGCGGCTATGGCAGCACATATGCCCGAAAAAGCATACCCTAGGAGCTTCACTTTTTGTACATTAATACCCGAAAGGTGAGCCGACTTCTCATTACCACCGACCGCGTAAACGCCGCGACCGTATACCGTTCTCGTAATCATGAAGATTCCCAAGAGGCCAACACTGGCCCAAATGATCACTTGGATACCGATGCCCCCAATGGTGTCACGACCAAAAACCAGTAACTCCTTCGATAGACCATAAATGGGCCTAGACTGGGTAATCAGTGTTGCTAGGCCCCTGCAAATGCTGGCCATAGCCAAGGTTGCGATAAACGGCGGTACTTTACCTTTGGTAATAATGGTTCCACTAAATAAGCCACCTAAGGCACCAACTAGCAATCCTACAACCAATGGCAAAACAATACCAAATCCGTTGACGTTGAGATAGGCTACAACCATGGAAACTAGAGCCATCATCGAACCCTGCGATAAGTCTACACCTGCAAGCAAAATCACAACAGTCTGTCCAACCGCCATGATACCTATGGTTGAATACTGACGCAACATATTGTGAATGTTGGACGGGCTGAGAAATACGCCTCTAGATAGAACTGTCGATACAACCACTAGAACTAAGAACATAACGAGCCGTGGATTCGTCGCCAAGACACTCGGAACCTTCGATTTAATCGATTCTCGTACATCGGATGAATTATTCATCACTATCCTCCCCTTCATATGCTGCCTGACACTGATACGTTAGGACTTCCTCATTGTTCGTACTCCAACTGCAACAATAATTAACAAACCAATCGCAACAGGTTGCACGAAGGGCGAAACTCCCATCAAATTAAGGATGTTTTTGACAATAGCAACAATCAAGAAACCTAGCAAGGTATTGGTTACCTGTCCTTCACCACCAAAGAAGCTCGCGCCTCCGATGATGGCGGCCGTAATTGCCTCAGTTTCATAATCCACAGCACCGTCAGGCAAACCTAAGGTCACGTAGGATGTATAATACAATCCTGCCAAACCTGCCATAAAACCAGAGATGGCGTAAGCTGCTACCTTAATACGATTGACGTTAATACCTGTCAGTCTCGCTGCCTCTGCATTACTACCCACAGAATAGATAGAGCGTCCCAAGGTGGTGTATTTTAAGAAGAACCAGGTGAGCAAATAGATCACCACCAAGGCCAATGCTACCAAAGGGATACCTCCAACTGAAGCGTTGGCTAGACTTGCATAGCTGCGAGGCACTCCGTAAACTGGTTGTCCATCTCCAATGACTAAAGCAATAGAACGTACAATACCCATTGTGCTCAGGGTCAGAACAAATGAGGGCATCTTAGTCTTGGTTAACAGCACGCCATTTACTATGCCGATGCTGACGGTTACCAAAACTGACACAAAGATGGCTAGCGTAAGACTTCTAGGTGCTAGTGTCGCCATGACTACAGAAGTAAGGGCAACCTGCGACCCAACAGATAAGTCAATTTCACCTGCTATTAGAATAACCGTCATTCCGCTTGCCAAGATCCCAAACGTAGCCGAGCCAATAATTATATTCCTTAGGTTTTGCACCGAAAAAAACAAAGGCGAAATCAGTGCTCCTATGAGCATTACTGCAATGAACACCAATGGTAATACAATGTTTCCTGAAAAATTCGAACCAACCTTATTCTTTATCTGTGTTCGGTTTTGAAACACCTTATATTCCCCCCTAACTAGCCGATGTCGATTCTCGAAGCTCCTGCGGGATCGCATGCTCCAAGATTTGTTCTTGTGTTGCCTCATCAGCCATGAACTCTTTTCTAATTCTCGAATTGGACATAACGAGAATGCGGTCCGACAAGGCCATAAGCTCTGGCAATTCAGAAGAGACAAGAATGATGGATTTTTTGTTGCGCACCAACTCTGCCATGAACTTATAGAATTCTAGTTTACTACCGACATCAATACCACGAGTTGGTTCGTCAAGGAGAAGAATCTTGGATTCTGAGGCCAGCCACTTAGCCAAAACCGTCTTCTGTTGATTACCTCCACTTAGAGTAACCACTTCTTGCGTGAGGGAATGACAACGAATTTTAACATAGGTTGCTAACTCTACTGCCGTTTTAAAAAGCGTTGGAAAATGAACTAAGAACTTGAATTTCCTTTTTGCCAATACCCCTAAGGAAATATTCTCCTCAATGCTACGGCATAATACAGCTCCTTCATTCTTGCGATCTTCAGGGACAAATCCTAGTCCTTTTGCAATTGCATCACGGGGAGACTTCAAACGAGACTCCTCGCCAAAGATTGTCAGAGAGCCGCTATCAACTTGGTACTGCCCGAAAAGACTCTTGAGAAGTTCTGTTCGACCTGCACCAACAAGTCCAGCAAGCCCAAGGATTTCTCCTTCACGAAGCTGAAAGGTGACATCCTTCACCAATCCCTCGACTGAAAGATTCTTGGCTTCTAGGACGACATCTCCAAGTTCTACAGTCTCTTTATAGAATTGTTCGTCCATCTCTCGCCCTACCATCCATTGGATTAATTTTTCCATGGTAACGGCTTCTATTCTTTCTGTGACAATGTTTTCTCCATCCCGTAAGACTGTGACAATGTCACCAATCTCAAACACTTCGATTAATCGATGCGTAATGTATACAATGGCCACGCCTTGCTTTCTGAGCTCTTCGATAATGCCAAATAAGCGTTCAAGCTCACTACCGGTAAGAACCGCAGATGGCTCATCCATGATCAGAACCTTAGAGTCCTGGGAGAGCGCTTTTACAATGGCTACGATCTGTTGCTCGGCAACAGTTAGATCTTTAATCAAACTATGGGGGCTGATTTCCACTTTGAACATCCCTAACAGCTCTCCAGCCCTCCGATTCATCGTTGACCAATCAACCAACCCAAGTTTAGTCTTGGGAACATCTTCCATAAATATATTCTCAGCAACAGATAATGTTGGTAACAGATCAAGTTCCTGGTAAATAGCACGAATTCCGAGTTTCCTGCCATCTTGGGGACTATTAAGCTCTCTAGGGGTGCCGTTCACCAGCATTTCTCCTGAACTCATAGAGTGTGCACCGGTCATTATTTTGATCAGCGTGGATTTTCCTGCACCATTCTCGCCAACAAGGCAATGCACCTCGCCAGCCCTTAACGCTAGATCCACCTTCTTTAGAGCCCTAACCCCTGGAAAACTCTTTGTTATCTGCCTCATCTCGAGAATAGGTTTGCCCTCACGCATAGCACATACGTCCTCTCAAGCTTTATTTTAATCTTCTAACCTAAGATCGTTGACCCCAATTCCAAATCAATAATGCATAGGCTAGGATAAAGTCCAGGTATTCAGCAACAGGGACCGACTCGTTAACGGTATGACAATCTTCCATCCGTCCAGGTCCACACACAATCGTAGGCATTTGTCCAATGTTTTTCATCAGTCGAGCATCATTAGCCGCTGGACTTGCAGCGACCACAAACTCTTCGTTAAATGCTTGTTCAGCAGAAGCTTTGGCCAGGGTAACTAATTCATGATCCACCTCTTGCTCAAAGCCCAAGCCCTGTTGATAAATGCTGATTGTTGGCGGATTATCGCGCAACCATTTATCGCCTCTCGAGCGAAGCAAGAGCGCGTCCTGTACTTCATCAATAACATCTTGATGCTCCATCAAGCTTGGAACATAGTGCAAACAAAACTTGAATGTGCAATGGTTTGGAACATCGTTACCAGCTGTTCCACCTTCTATAACACCAATATTGAGTGTTGGGGGGGGCAGCATTTGGTGTCGATAGATCATCATCCATCTGTTTTCCAGCTGATGTAAAGCATCGATGAGGAACATAGCTTTTTCAATGGCATTAACCCCGTCCCATTTCGACGATGAATGGAGTGAAATACCAGTAACATTAACTTCAAAAAAGAGGAAGCCCATGTGTGCTACAATCACATTTTTATTCGTCGGCTCACATACGACGGCGGCATCGGCCCTTCGTCCATTCAAAAGAGATGCTAAGGTTCCATTACCGCCACCTTCTTCGTCTACCACCGAAAGCAAAGTTACATCGCCCGGAAGCTCAACGCCTGCATCCTGTAACAGTTTCACGCCCAACACGCTTGCCATTAGTCCCGCTTTCATGTCTGCTACACCGCGAGCATAGAATTTTCCATCACGAATTTCGGGTTTGAATGGATCACTGTCCCAGAGACTAAGGTCCCCTGGAGGCATAACGTCTACGTGACCATTAAACATGAGCGACCGGCCGCCGCCCCCTTTA
The DNA here is from genome assembly GCA_002424045.1 of Firmicutes bacterium UBA5493. Lineage (GTDB taxonomy): Bacteria > Bacillota > Limnochordia > Darwinibacteriales > Darwinibacteriaceae > UBA5420. The sequence continues at coordinate 144,347 of DIPH01000051.1, forward strand.
AAGTCGGCAACAAGGTTATAGCGGTCATCATAATTGTGCCCAGGGTTTCCCTCGCTGTATGTCTCGATCCCGCGTTGGACTAGCTCCTCTGTAATGTGTTCCCTCACTACATTGGCCCCCATGCTTTCCATGACTTGCTCCAGATAATCCTGCCCGTTTTTCTCTCGTCCGCCCTCAATGCCATGTCCTATAACCTGTGTATCGCGTGATAAGAGCTCAAGTAGATGATTTATATATTCCTCTTTTTTGTTTTCCAAAACAACTCTCAATTTATCTCTCATAGGTATGCCTCCATCTAGTTTATCTATCTGCGCGAGACCATTCATTCAACACACTCACCTTGGGTCGTGTGACAATCAATCCTAGAGCAAGTAAAACAGTAACACTTGTAATCAAAATCTTCATCACAGTTTCAAATACGTTGGATTGCTGAGCTGATACTTGAGGTTGAAAATCCCAGGTTATCTCGTAGACATTGCGTCCATTATCAAAGGACAGCTTCATCCATTTGGTAGAAGAGTCCAGAAATTGATATCCCGAGGTCGGGAAGCTCACATCGTAGTCGACTTGATAAAAATTCCCTCTACTATAGGAAGTTCTCAATTGGGGCTCTGAACCTTGATAATCAGTAAGAACCTGCTCTTCTCCCTGATCATTTGCTAGTGTAACTTTCCAATCACCCAAGTTTAGCCGGTCAATATTCGTGTCATGAGACAACTTAATAACAAAGGGCGTACTCGCCGCGTAAGCCGCTGCTTGCTCAGCCACATAGTCATCGAATGTATCTTCAGCAACTGTACCTGCCAGCACCTCAGAGGCTAGTACCAAGCGCGGATCAAGATATAACACCTCAACCTGAAGATTATTATTCAAAGATAACCTGCGAGTCCAATCAACAACCAAACCATAGTAATTTGCTTCCATATCCTCTGCGCGAAGCTCACCAAAATCAGTCAAGGGAGTTAGAGCTTCTGGTTCGGTTTCCGAAGCTTCAACTCTCGCACTCATTGGCGAACATAAAAGAGCGAAAAACAATATGATAACACTGAATTTAACAAAGTGCGTATTCACTATAGCTATCTCTCCTCCCCATGTCACTTCTAGTAGGAACTACCTAATTCGTCGAGATACTGCACGCACCTTATCTCGCAATGAAGGACCTTATCCGTAGAAACCTAGAGAATGAGGGGCCGCACTCGTTGATGCAACCCCTCAAGATCATCTACCCGAGAAAACTAATAGAACAAATCTTCTGCTAGCATTCTGTTGTAATAATTTCGTGTGAAGTTCTCTCCCTCAGGGGTTGTCATGTGATACAGATTGAAATCCAACATCTGAACTGGTTCAACTTCATCTCCTGCAAGGTATGCCAGAATAGTCTTGATCGCTGCTTCTCCAAAGTGAGGAGCATAGTCAGCTACGCCAAGATGTTCACCATTAACAACAGTTTCAATAGCTGCACGTTGACCATCCATTGTTACGAGTCGGCCGATGAGCTCAGTTCGACCTGCTGCCTTAATGGCCTGAAGGGCACCAAGACCCATCTCATCGCTGTGTGTGTAAACAATGTCTATGGTACCAGCTGGAAAGCGCTCCAAGTAGTTCTCCATGACTTTCGTTCCTTCAACTCTGTAGCCGTGTCCACTCTGGGTGGCAATGATGTTGATGTCTGGATATTCTGCAATAGCTTCTCTAAAGCCGTTGTATCTTTCGATTGTTGCTGAAGAACCTACAGCCTCTTGAATTTCCACGATGTTTCCTTTGTATTCGCCGTTAAGTTCGTATAGATAATTAGCAACGAACTCGCCTAGTTCTCTAGCAATTCTTGTGTTGTCTTTTCCGATAAAGGAAATATACATCCCTGTACCTGGCTCTGAATCAATACTTCTATCAATTGTCACTAGAGGAATTCCCGCCTCATCACACATCTCCTTAACAGGATCGAGTGCTGTGGCCTGGAATGGGGACATAATCAATGCATCGGGTTCTTGAAGAAGTAGGTCTCGAACTTTCGTAAGTTGTATAGCAGCGTCGGCCTCTCCCTCGTTCCAAATTAGGTCTACCCCCAATTTCTCTGCCCAATAGACAATATCATTGGTCATAGCGATTCGCCACGGGTGATTCATTGCAACCTGGGAAAAAGCAATCAAAGGTCTATCTGCTGCAAAACCAACGGCTGACATGAACGAAATAAGCACAAGAACTAGTAACACGCTTGACACTTTACGCATTTGTGACTCCTCCTCGTTTAAGTCTAAATTGAACAATCCAGCTAACTTGACAACACATCCACGGCAACTACAGTTCAAAGCATTCACCGTCTCAGTAACTCATCACCTCCTTCAGCCACCTTGAAGACCTTGAGACATGTAGCATTTAAAACGGTTTAATTTGCTAACATCATCAACATTCAACAAATTTCGGTGAAATCCTTCTGTAAAAAAACGTTTTTTTTCGTTTTATGAGGACAAATATGCATTTTGTCCCACCAATTATTGGATCTTTAATGAAATGGTTTAAACTCTCAGGAGTAATTACGCCTGGTTTGATAGTTTCATCAATTAACGCAATGTGAAAATCGTTCTTCTATCTAAGAGAAATGGTCTATAGTATCCAAGGAGATCAGACATGGGTAGTACTTCTTCCCGCAGTTCAATACCTAAAACCTTGTCAATGTATTCTCTACGCCGTTCAAATCGTCCCCAGGTTGAAGGACTCAACGATCTTATTTCTTCCCTTAGGGCATGATCCGCAAGGACAATACCGTCTTCTAAATCAGCACCAAAATAAGGTTCCTTTGGAGAAATGATGAGATCAAACTGAATGTAGTTGCCACTTTGAAGCGCCACAGTAGACCCATCCATAAAAGGAGTTGAGACCCATTCATCGGTGGCAATCAGATGTCCTGGGTTGAGTTCCCAACCAAACTCTGACTGGGGCAAGCGCTTCTCGACCATCTCATAAATGGGACCACCTTCTACACCAATCCCGATCGATTCAAGCCACTGTACCGCAGTGGAAAAATAGGGGACAGCCACCTTTTCTAGCCAATTCTCAACCGGAACATCCTTTTCAGAGTAGGCAATGTATGCTGCTCTACAGCTTAATGCACCCTCAATTCCAAATGCAGTTGTTAAAAAATCTCCCCGTTGGGCTTGACGAGAGGATGGACTTGTCAGGCCATATCTTGCCTTATCACCTACAGAAACCATCTGATGGGCAGAAAGGGGTAAGCCCATATTCTGCATCTTGCTTGCCAGTTCCATTTCGGATATACCAACCTCAACAGAGTTCATGAGATCCAACATAGACTTAGAAACGAGGCAGGCGACGTACTCATAAGCAATAATTTGCTCTGCTTCCAATCGAGTACGAAGTCCATCGACAGGAGACATGAATAGATGTGTTACATTGCGAACCCGTTTCGTGTCACCTACCACATCTACGAGAGCCTCTACCAGATAGTGAGGTATCTCAATGGAGTCTGCTGGACAGCCATCGTCTTCAGAAAAGTACTTCCAACCGACTGTACCCACAGTCATGCCACGCTCTAGCCCTGAATCTTCTAGTATGGACTTCAGCGACTGCGAACCCTTTCTCGGCTGACCCATTAAGCCAAAGCTCGGGAAGTGGACTGCGTCTAAGTTGATGGCTGCATAATTTGCCATATTAAGATTCTCTGTACCCAAAAGTACTTTCGGCTTACCAAATGGACGTATAATCAGTAGGCCTTCCTCGAATCGCGGACCAAACCCTGTAAGATAAGAAAAATTCGCCCCATGTTCTTTGTCCGCATAGATGGCCACAACATCCAAGCCAGTCTCCTGCATTTTTCCGCGCAGACGCTTGAGCCTTTGTTGATAGACCTCTGTTCCCACAGTAAAAACTTGATTTGGAATTGCGACAACTGGTTCTGGTGCGCTACGTGTATTTACAACTTTTGCCACTCTTTTTCACTTCCTATCCTTGTTTTACGATTCCTAGCTCTAATCATCATTTGAATGTAATTTTGAGATCACAAGCATGACAAGTAGCTTAATTCCAGTTCTTATGACCTCTTCATTAAAGTCGAAGGTGGGGGTATGGAGAAGCTTTTCCTCGCCTATGCCCAAAAAGAACAGACAACCATCTACTTTTTCCAAAAACAGACCAAAATCTTCTGCAATCATTGTCGGTGATGTAACTTCATGTACCCGCTTTTCCCCAAACAATGATTGGCTTTGTTGTAATACTTCTGAAGCAACGTCTCCGTTATTCACAAGTGGTGGGCACAGGCGCTTGTATTCGTAAGAGCACTTCGTTCCTGTAGCAAGGGCAATACCCTCAAGCTGGGAGCGAAATGTTTCGGGTATCTTCTCATACGCGTCCTTTCCTACTGTTCGGACCGTTCCCTCAAATGTTACGGAATCTCCAATGGTATTATAGGTCGAACCTCCCTGGATTCTCCCCACACTCAAGACCGTTGGCTCATTTGGATTGACCTCACGGCTTACGATGGTTTGGAGCATAGCAATACTGTGAGCTGCTGCAATGATGGGGTCTATTGCTAGATGGGGGTTCGCGCCATGACCACCAACGCCTTCAAACGTAACAGAAAATCTATCGGCACCGGCCATGGCAGTTCCGGGCATTACACCAATGTGCCCTAAAGGAAGTTGCGGCCACAGATGAAGTGCATATATCCTATCTAGATGCGGTTCTTTTAAGACTCCAGCTTGAATCATCCGCTCGGCCCCTTGAAGAAGTTCCTCTGCTGGCTGAAATATGAACTTCACACTTCCATCTAAATGCTGTTTGAGTTGGGCGAGTACAAGAGCCGCACCAATTAGAATAGCCATGTGCCCATCATGACCACATGCATGCATGATCCCCCGATTCGTCGATTGAAATGACAGATTGGTCTTTTCACCAATCGGAAGAGCATCGAGTTCTGCCCTTAATTCTATCGTCACCTGTGAGGAACGCCCGTGTAAAACTCCGACAACACCCGTCGGAGCATTCGTATCATCAATCTCCAGGCCAAGATCTTCCAGAACTCCCTTAATCAGGGTAGTGGTTTCTTGTTCCTCAAATCCAAGTTCCGGATTAGAATGGATTTTCCGCCGAATGCCTACCACTTGAGGCAGGTGCTGTTCAATAAGTTCATCCACAAGTTCAACTGAAACAGGCTGCATTATTTCTTCACCTCCATTATCTGACAAAGGTAATTTAAACCGTTTCAAATGTTGGTAAAAAAGAAGGGCCGATAGTACGCGTGCTGAACCAAAAGCCCTACTTCTATCACTGAAATGTCTCGCCCATCACGGCTTACCCAAGACTCCTATGAAACTCTCCTGAACACGGGGCCGTTGATTCACGTAGGATCAACTCCGGTTCGAGATTGGTATGACGGGCTGAAGAAACACCATCTCGGATCAGTCGCAACACTTCTTGGGCGCCGACCTCGCCCATCACTTCTAGAGACTGCTTGACCGTCGTGATGTTGGGACTGACAACCTTGCACATCTCACTGTCGTCATACCCTACCACCGATATGTCTGCCGGGACTCTATACCCTAAGGCCTTCAGAGCTTTAACTGCACCGACAGCCATCTGATCATTCGCACAGAAAATTGCACTTGGCGGCTCTTTCAGCGCCATGAAATCTGTAGCAAACTGCTTTCCAGATTGAATCTGCCAATTACCGCATTTTAGATACTCATCTCTAACATGCAAACCAGCCTCTTTGAGACCATGTACGAGACCTCTATATCTTTCTATGGCGTTCAGATCCCTAACAGGGCCACCAATATAGCCGATTCTTTTATGCCCTAACCCTATCAGGTGTGCTATCACTTTTTTTGCTCCAGCTTCATTATCCACCTTAACAGAGCTTATGTCATATGGTATCCGAGCATTTAAAACAACAAGAGGGAACTCCATTTCTTTTGCGACGTCAACAAAGCTGTATGAGATATCCTCCTGTACAACAAGGATGATCCCGTCCAAAAACCCCTCTTGAATGGCTGTTGCGATCACTTTCCCTTCCAATGCTTCTTCTGTTGGAATTACTTCAAATAGTAATCGATAGCCTTCTCTTGACAGCCTGTGTGTCACGCCCTGCATAATCGGATGATAAAACATCCAGCTAGAGGGCAATGTCCAAATGGACTCAGCCTCGCCCCCCAACACATATAAACCAACTGTAGAGGAACTACCATGCGACAGACGACTCGCAAAGTAATTGACCCGATAGTTCAGTTTTTGAGCTGCGGCCTTAACGCGGACTTTTGTCGCGTCTGCTACTAAAGGACTGTCGTTCAAGGCCAGAGAAACCGTAGCTTTGGATAATCCTAGATACCTAGCTACGTCATCAATGACTACTTTTTTCTTCGTCTTCTTTTGTGGAGTCTTTCTCACTTTCACAGCTCAACCTCCATTGCCCAGGCCAAAACACACTCCTAAGCCCTCTAAATAGACGCTTTCTGCAAAACAGATCAAACCCAAACTGAACCCAATTTGAAACGTTTTAAAAGGTTGTTTGTTTCATTATTATACGTCCTCTCGAAATATCCTCCTTCATATTGAAATTTTTTACGCATTTTTTGTAACATGGGTGAGATAATGAACATCTGTAGACTACGGTTTAAGTGTAAGCGTCAAAGCGAGGACCAAGCTAGGGCACTTGCGCCTAACAGAACAGAATTATCCCCCAAGACTCCTGCGACAATCGGGATATTCCTCCTACCAGGAAGAACCAGCGAAGCATTGACCCGTTCGGCCAATCCGTTCAAAAATAAGGGAAACTACGATCATTTAGATATCAAGGCTTTTCAAGATTACCTCTTCATGCAAATATGTGAGATCGCGGCTGAATTGGATGTTCCCATTCAAATCCACACCGGACTGGGAAGGTTAACTAGATCCAATGCCTACCTACTCCAGCCCTTGATCGAAGCTTTCCCAATGACGAAGTTCGTTTTATTGCATGGTAGTTATCCATGGATTGATGACATTCTTGGACTCGTACATGTCTACCCAAAGAGGGTATTTCCTGATCTTGTCTGGTTACCGCAAATCTCTACAGAGGCGGCAGTACGCATGTTATCAGAGTTGATCGAAGTCACAAATTCACATTCCATTTGTTGGAGAGACGATTCGTGGACCTCAAAAGAGACGTATGGCTCGTTACTGTCAGCGCAGCATGTGTTAGCCACAGTATTGTCCAACAAGGTTCATCAAGGTTATATGTCACTACCAGATGCACAAGTGTTGGTAGCCAATATACTCCGGGATAATGCCAAACGCCTGTATAAGCTGGACTGATGGTTTTCGACCACACGAAGCAGTTTGGCAGAAGCAGAAAAAGCGTGAAGGGGTCTTGTTCCCTTTCGCGCTTCTAATTATCTAGCTTACTTCTTACTTCTTACTTTTTTTATTATCTCTTCCTGTGCTACTCGAAGGATACCACCCTTATCCAACCCATGCCACTGCATCAACTAGACCGCCCATAATGTTGTGCTCTTCTTTGTAGTAATCAACGAGTTTCCTAAGCGACTTGAATCAGAACCTCTCCGTCAATGGGTTTGATCGTATGAAGATGAATGATCCGGGGTTCAATGCATGCTCCCGAAGAAGCTCTGTGCTAGCGTGAAATGCTTGAATGCATTGACCACCTCAGCAGCTGAAGGGCCCAAGCGCGAATGCACAGGACCCCTGTGCTCGATGGCTACTGCAAATGCATGATGTGTTTCGCCAGAATCAGCCGGGCATAGAATGGGAATGGTACGCAAGATCCTCAAGGCATTGGCCGGTTGCGCCTCTTCACCTAATGGTAAACCAGCAGGGGTTCCCATAATCTTGCCTTCACATTATAATGAATCAAGGCTGGTCTTGCCTAGCTAAAACCTTAATGGCTTCACAGGCAACTTTTATGGTACTTTCCATATCAACAAAAGACATAATAGCCCCTGCCCGGCAACCTCGAATCGAGGATATTACAAAAATTGCCGCTGCTTCCATCTCGGATGCCAGAACGTTTCCCTTTTTCCAAGCCTCCCAGCGCTCATGAAGTCTGGCAGTAGCAGGCATATTATCCGGCTCGTGCTGACCATAAAAAGAATCCTTAGACTGCACGATCCCTTCGGCATAGTTCAATCCCAGATTCTCGGCGGACTCTACAAGGGAGGCTACCACGTGCCGATCTGCTACTGCAGGGTACTCAATTGGGATATAATGGATTGTAGTACCTTCATCCCGAACGGCTGCAGTACAAATGACTCCTTGAAGAGATGGATCCTGCGACGCATCACAAACTCTGCCCGCAGTGCCGATCCGAATAAAAGTATCCGCCCCGCAGGCGATTAGCTCCTCGACGGCGATTGCTGCAGACGGGCAGCCCATGCCCGTTGAGGTGACAGAAACTTTTACACCATCAAGACAGCCTGTCCAGGTCTTATGTTCCCGGTGATGTGCAACAAGAACTGCATCTTCTAAATAACCTGCGATTAAATCCGTCCTGAAAGGGTCGCCGGGCAAGAGCACATTGTAATGGACCCCATTGTCAAG
>DIPH01000030.1 GCA_002424045.1 Firmicutes bacterium UBA5493
ACGAGGTTAGCTGACGGATTAGGGCACCCAAGTTGCCCTTTTTGCCCTGTGACTTCATAGAGCAAAATTCACCCCAGAAAAACTGGTTCCCCCGCTGTCATAAGTGATGATATTCGGAGATCTTGGCGTCCTAGCACGGAGTAAATCACATGCCAAAACGATGTATCTATAGTATAGCACGAAGCTAAGTATCTCGTCAAGGCAAAGTACAATATTACCTTGGGTTGCACTGAAGTCCTTAGGAAGGTGGCAAATTCACACCCCGCATCGCTGCTACCACCAAGATCCTGTACACGATCTACTTTTTCTTAACCCTTCTTCAGCTCTTGATCTCTGTAGGGGCGGGCTTGAAATGGTTTGAGAGTTTTGGCGTTTGGAACCGTTTACCCTTTTGGTGATTTTTACGCCCAACTTTTGGAAAGAATAAAAATACCCTAGCCCAGGAATGGCCCTTCGTTTTCGAAGGGTGTAATAGGCTTAATAAAGACTGAAATGCGAGGAGAGACATTCATGAAGAAATCTGTGCTGGCTGTTGTGGGTATTCTCCTTTTTGCAGGCATTGTGGGTGGTGTTGTCCTTTGGCAGTATGTGCAGAAGGATCCAGTTGATGTAGCCGAAGGGTTTTTGGAGCAGATCGAGGTGCAAGACTTCACAGGTCTTGATGTGTATTTTGACGCAGAGCCTCCCGAGCTAGAACGTGGTTTCCGTCAATTTGGTCAAGCTTTCGGTCTTTCTAGGGTTACCCTGACCAATATGGAGCCCCTGTCTAAGGAGAATAAAACAGCGGTGTTTAGCTTCGCTTTGAGCTATGAAAGTCGATACTTTGAGCCACTTCTGGTGGAGACAACGCTGAATCTGACACGGGAGACGATCTTTGATGACTGGAAGGTTCGGTGGGATGACAATCTGCCCTTACCGAGTTTCGGTCTTGAAGCGGATTATGCTAGAGCCCGCCAGGAACCAAAACGGGGTCAGATTTTCGACAGTAGCGGCCAGATCTTGGCGGGCGAAGGGAGTCTTGTCACGGTGGGGGTTCAGCCCGATCGCATTACAGACCCAGACATACTCCTGGAGACTTTACAAGCTGAGCTAGGGCTGTTGCCCGAATATGTTCGCAGGCAATACGAAGCACCTGGAGTGCAGGGGCATTGGTTCGTGCCATTAGTCAGTCTTTCAGAGGCGCAATACCAATTGGTGGAGCCGGTTCTGCGTCCAATTCCAGGCGTCTTTTTCCGTAGAGTGGATGCGAGATCCTATCCTAAGGGTGCAACTGTAAGCCATATTACAGGTTACTTAGGAGAGGTTACGGCCAACATGATTGAAGCCTATCCCGAACGAGAGTATCTCAGCGGAGAGCTGGTGGGGAGGGCAGGTCTAGAACAAAGCCAAGATGATCGACTACGGGGGCGTCCCGGTTACAGCTTTTATGTAGAAGTCAATGGATCCCGCACTTTGCTGGCGGAAAAACCAGTTGCGGATGGGGAAGACGTCGTGATCACACTTGATAGCTCCATGCAACAGTTGGCCCATGAAGTCTTAGGGGATCGACTGGGGGCCCTCGTTGTCTTGGACGCAGAGACCGGAGCGATTGTGGTTCTTGCCTCCACGCCAAGCTATGATGCCAACGAGTTTGTAGGGGGAATCAGTACCGCAAGGTGGCAGGAGTTAAGTACAGATGCGCGCCTACCCATGTTTAACCGTGCCTTGCAGGGGCTGTATCCGCCGGGTTCCGTATTTAAGGTGGTGACAGTGGCCGCAGCCGTCGATGAGGGTTTGTATGAAGCGGGCAGCACCTTTGTGGATACGGGAGAGCTTGGGGTTCAGGGCAATATTGTGCGCAACTTTCAGCGACAAGTTTTTGGTGAACACAACTTGCACCAGGCGGTGGTTGATTCCATCAACACCACAGTGGCCCAGGTTGGTTTGGATCTAGGTGCGGACAACCTAGAAGAGTACTTTAAGAGCCTTGGCCTGCATCAAAGCTATCACTTAGGGCTCCCCATGGCGACCGGACAGGTGGGTACGCCGGGGAGGAGCAGGGTGGCTCTGGCCTGGTCTGCCATTGGACAGGACCAGGTGCTTTTGACGCCGCTCCATATCGCCCAAATATTCAGCGTGTTTGCCAATAATGGGTATGTACCTCCCATTCACCTTTTAGTTGGTGAAGACCAGCCAGAGGGCACTATGGCGCTTAAATCGGAGACGGTGGCCCAAATGAACAGTATGCTGCAGGATGTTGTCTTGCAGGGGACGGGTACAGCGCTGCGAAATATTGGTATCAATGTCTATGGAAAAACGGGAACGGCGGAAATGGTAGGGGGAGATATGCATGCTTGGTTCGCGGGCCACACAGAACTGCCCAGCGGCCAAAGGTTGGCATTCTCTATTTTGGTGGAGGAAGGCGGAGTTGGGGGTCAAGCCGCGGCTCCACTTATGAGCGAATACCTAACTCGTCTGCTCCAATAGGGAAAACAGCAAGGGCGGTTGGTTCTAGGGCGAAGCCCGAGCCAGCGGCCCCTTTTTTCGCAATTGTTTGTTCAGTTTCTGCACACCAAGAAGGAGAAGGAAGTACTGTTAAAGAAGAACATGATCGGTCAGGCGAAGGCGAGGTTGTTCTATGGGTAGAAAATGGCTTAGTATCTGTCTAGTGGTTATGCTCCTGTTTGGGGGAGCCACGGGCACTATTTTTGCGTTAGACGAAATGTATGTATATTATCTCGATGTGGGTCAGGCGGAGTCTACTTTGCTCAAGGGGCCTGACTTTGTAATCCTCATTGACGCAGGAGATCGGGGCAAGACCGATGTTTTGGAACACTTAGAAAGATTAGGTGTAGAGGCAATCGACCTCTTCATTGTCACGCACCCTCATGCAGATCATATGGGTCAGGCGGTAGAGGTTTTGGAGACCTTCGAGGTGGTTGAGGTGTGGATGTCTGGATACGAACACACCACAGTGCTTTTTGAGAAACTACTGGATACCATTTTGGCTTCCGATGCAGATTACTGGGAGCCTAGAGCCGGAGAAACGTTTGAATTCGGAGAGCTTCTACTGCATGTTTTGAACCCCATGGAAAGTTGGCGGGATCTCCATGATTCCAATATAGTAATCCGAGCTGTCTACGGCGATCTTGCCCTTCTCTTTACAGGTGATGCAGAGCGAAGGACAGAACAAGACATAATGGCGAGGGGATTGAACCTCGAAAGCGAGGTTTTGCAGCTTGGGCACCATGGGTCACGGACGTCTTCGTCCTTGGATTTTTTATTGGCTGTAAGCCCTGAAGTGGCAGTTTATTCAGCGGGAGTGCCTAACTCCTTTGGGCATCCCCATGAGGAGGTTGTGAATCGCCTGAAGATCCTAGAGATACCTCTTTATGGAACGGACCTGAATGGGACCATCATTATGCAGACGGATGGTCTGAGTTACAGGTTGTATACAGAAACGGGAAGGTCACTCCTTCCAGTGGGAAGCCACCCATTTCCCCTAGGCGAACATGGAGGCATAGATTTGAATACTGCTTCCTTTGTGGATTTGCAGCGCATCCTGCATATTGGTCCTGAACGTGCTAGGGAGATCATGGAACTAAGAGAGGATCTTCCCCTGCGAAGTGTGGATGATCTGAAGTGGGTATCAGGCTTAGGGCCCCAGAGGATTGAAGAGATTAAGCAGGAAGGTTTGGCCTACGTCAAAGGAGTGATGGAGGATTAATAGCAAGCAGTCAGTATCTGCTGTCATTGACCGCATTGTGGATGGAGCCACCGCTGTGTTGCATTTTGAAGGGGAAGGGCCCGGACTCCATGTTCCAGTTGTTCTCCTACCACCTGGCAGTGCCGAGGGGCAGTGGCTCTTAGTGTATATGGAAGATGGTGAGTTCATCGCCGCCGAGCCTGACCTTGAGAAGACGCAGCAAGTCAAGGAACGGATTGGGGCGAAGAGGGCTCTTCTGCTGGAACGCATGGCCCTCCGTAGACGAAATAAATAACGAATTAGTGCACGAAAGACCTACGGGTTACCCCGGCGGTCTTTCGTACACCTACTGTCAACGGTTCCAACGGAGTCCCATCATAGGACCGTAACCTTCTAGAGGACCGCAGGCTCCTATACGCTGCCGGCCTGCCATACGCTCACGGAGCATCTGACCGTGCCTCATCATTCTTGCACGCATCATACCAGCTAATCCAGGTTCATCATCACGGATTGCAGATGATCGCGACTCCTCCCACAGTTCCTGAATTTCGGCAAGCACCTCGGGGTGATCTTGTAGAATCTCCAAAATTCTAGCCCGGGGCGGAATTCGTTCATCGGCTGGTTCTTCTGCGAAGGTAAATGCGCCTCCGATGGTGACGAATACGACCAGACTTAAAACCAGAATTCTTTTCCACTGTTGCACACAATCAACCTCCTTTTTCGTGAGTATAACACTGGAACTTGAAGATCCGTGAAAGAAACTTTGAAGAAACTTTGTAGATTGTAGATGTGGCCCAATTTTGTGCTATGCTATGTCTGTGAGGTGAGAGAATGGCCGAAAAGGTGCTGGTGGTAGATGATGAAGGAAAAATCAGGGAGATTGTCCGCCTTTACCTAGAGCGGGATGGATTTATGGTCTATGAAGCCCAAGACGGTGCAGAAGCCCTGGAGGTATTTGGAGAAGTTCAGCCAGATTTGGTGATTTTGGATTTGATGTTACCCCAGATCCCAGGGGAAGAATTGGCCGAAATCATCAGGCGAGGCTCGGATATCCCCATCATTATGCTCACTGCCAAGACTAGTGAAGAAGATCGTATTCGGGGTCTTAAGGGTGGTGCTGATGATTATGTGACCAAACCCTTTAGTCCGAAAGAACTCGTGGCTAGGGTGAACGCGGTGTTGCGTCGTAGCTGGCGGAGGGACTACCAAGAGGTCACAAGCGGTGATCTGGTCATCTGCGTTAATCAGAGCAAACATGAGGTAACCATTAACAATCAACAGGTGGATCTCACACCTACAGAGTATCGCTTATTGCTGGTGTTTTTGCGAAATCCCGGTATTGTGTTTTCTCGAACGAAGCTCGCGGAATATGTCTTTGGTTGGAACTATTCTGGGTACGAAGAAAGCATATATGTACACATTAAGAACCTGAGAAAAAAACTGGGAGACCACACCAAAAAGCGCTATATTCAGACCGTTTATGGTGTGGGATATAGGTGGTTGGAGTAATGTTTGCAAGACTGAGTCACAAATTCATTGTGGCCATGACGTTAGTGAGTGCTCTCACTATCTCGCTGGCAAGCTTCTTAATTGACAGGGCTATGGATAGGCAGTTCGTTTCTTTCGTGGAAGAGGCCCAACAGCAGGCTAATATGCAGGTCGTGGACGCTGTTAGGGAGCTTTACCGGCTGAGGGGCGAGAGAGCCAATATCGAGGAACAACTTCGGCTTTTAGGAACCGCAGGCAATGTGGAGATCGTGGTAAATCCTAGCGAAGACCATCATCCCATGATGGGAAGGGGTATGATGGGGCGTGGTTCCATGGGTATGGCGAGGCGTACAACCAGTGAGCTTATCATGGCCGACGGTACAGCAGCCACCGTAGAAGTGATTCCCGATATAAGCTTGGAGCAGGCTGATCGTGAAGCCTCCTTTAGGAAGGCTGTGAATGGTTCCATTGTCGTGGCTGCTCTACTATCACTAGCCGGCGCCCTTTTGATCAGTGTTCTTTTTTCTTGGCGACTCACCAAACCCCTGCAGGATCTTACGCACATGGTGCGCAGGGTGGGGCAGGGTGATTTAACGGAGAGAGTGGAGTTGACAGGCAATGATGAGCTAACCTATCTGGGACAGGAATTCAATCAGATGGCCACAAATCTTGAAAGACACGAAAAACTCCGTGTGAAACTAACCAATGATATGGCCCATGAATTGAGAACCCCTGTAACTACCATCCAGGCTTATCTGGAAGCCATGGGCGATGGAGTGGTAGAAGCGAGCGGAGAAAATCTGGCTCTGATTGTAGGGGAGGCCCAACGCTTGGGCGAGCTCTTAGAAGGACTTCAAGAATTGGCTAAGCTGGAAAAGCCAAGGATGGAGCACAAATCTGTGGATGTAACTGAAGTCATTGGCGTATTAGTCCGTTCCCTTAGGATCCTGGCTGAAGACAAGGGACTCACCTTGCGGTGGGATCATCCCGAGGTCCCCCTTAACATTCTAGGGGATCGAGATATGCTAGCAACAGCGTTGAGAAATGTGATCTTTAATGCCATAAAGTATACGTCAGCTGGTGGTTTCGTTGTTATCAGCGCAGGGATAAAAGGTTCACAGGTGAAAATTGACATCGGCGACAGTGGTGTGGGTATCGAGAGTGAAGACCTACCCTTCATCTTCGAAAGATTTTACAGAACGGATCGATCCAGATCCCGGGAAACTGGAGGCACCGGCATTGGACTTGCTGTCACCGCAGAAGTGGTTAAAGGACATGATGGCAAAATTGAGGTGCAAAGCCAACCAGATGTGGGCAGTACATTCACCATTTATTTGCCTCTGCATATGGCTCCTTGACGAGCACGATCCATCGGCCGGAGAGATCCCTGGTAGTACCATACTCTTGGAATCCCGCTTTCGCATAAAGGTGCCGTGCGGCGCGATTATCGGCGCGAACATTCAAACCGATACGCTGGTGCGCGAGGTTTTCAAGCGCACTGTATAAGAGTAGAGTTCCCACACCTTGTCCCTGACACTCAGGGCTTACGGCTATGGACACGATCCGAGCCTGTGTCCTTGGTGTGGGTGCTTTTTTTGTCCTCTTAGTACAGGTCATGATCAACTGATTATGCAGCAGCACTGCTATTTCGGGGAGAGTGACTTTGCCCGCCATTTGTCCTAGGAGTTGCAAAACCTTTCCCCAATTTCGTTTGGACGAATGGTGTCTATCTCTACGATACATGCAGTACCCGCGGATGACACCTGCTTCATCCATCACGAGCAGTGCCTCTCCGCCCCAGTGAAAGACCAGTGAAAACGCAAGTTCCAACAGATTTAACAGCTTATCGGTGGACTTTTTTCCGAAGAAAAGCTCTACACTTTCTGGGAAAGCAGTAGAGTACAGTCTGGCAATCTCCCGGGCATCCTGGGGAGAACCCTTATCAACATACATCCCCATCACCCTTCTTATTCTGGACGGTCTACCTGTGGAAACGCTTCCGGAGGTGCACCATGCAGTAGTTCGGCTAAGGGCACAATCTCTAATCCCTTCGCCCTGATAATCTCAATAACATTAGCTAGAGACAACACGGTAGCCCTACGATCGCCGCCTTCGCTTGCTACTAAGGCGCCGCTATCGTGGAAAAGGATGATGTCTCCGCCCCGAACCCGGCTGTCTACGAACCTCTCGATATATGTGGGTGTGACGCCATAACGCCAGTCGCGGGTAGAAATAGACCAGAGTACAATTTCTTGGCCCAATAGGCTTGCCAGACGCCGAAACCGATCATCATACATGCCCCGCGGGGGACGGACAAAGACTGGATACACCCCTGTAGTCTCCGTAATGATGGCCGTTGCTTCCATTACTTCCTTCTTCAATTCTATGGTGGAGAGGGTGGGCAGATTTCTATGGTTCTGTGTATGGTTGCCAATGGTGTGCCCTTCTTCCACCACCCTTTGGGCCACATGCGGGTATTTTTCCACGTGTTTTCCTACCATAAAGAAGGTGGCTGGAACGTCTAGATCTCTGAGTATGTCTAAGATGGGTAGAGTAAACTCTTCACTGGGGCCATCGTCAAAGGTGATGGCCACTTTATTGGAGACACGGTCACCCACTCGATATATATCAGGCTGGAAGCCAAATCCGTGGTAAACCCAGACAGAGAAGAGAAGAAACATGGTTAATACACCCAAGAGTAAGGACAGCGGTGCGAGAATGATGTTTCGGTTCTTTAGCCTGAAAAAACGCAGGGTGCGCGTTGCCATACGCCAGTAGATAAGTGAGATCAGGAATACCATACCAAAAAGGATAACCACTCTTAACACGAATTCGGGATTCACCACGGTCATAACCTCCCTTCGCCTCATTGTACCCAAAAATATGGTGATGTTGCAATAGACTATTATCTTGTTCGAGTGGTATGTGTTCTTTTTTGTCTATTTTCTGCACCACACGGAAATTTCACCCGATCTTGCTTGTTCGGTGAGATAGTAGTAGAGTAGTCTTAGTGCTAGGGTTAGTGTTATTTATGGGGGTTTATTGTATTGAAGAACTATCATACACATACGTTTCGCTGCAACCACGCAGAAGGGGATGCTTCCGATTATGCACAGGCTGCCCTCGACAAAGGGCTGACGCTTGTAGGTATAACCGATCATACACCTTTACCTGATAACCGTTGGCTGTATATGCGAATGGGAATATCTGCACTTCCAGTCTATGCCCGCGCCATCGAAGAATCACAGACGAAGTATGCCGACCTTACGATTCTTAAGGGTATGGAGTGTGAATGGGCACCAGAGTATCACAACTTCTTTGATGAGGTACTCTTGGGCGAGTATGGCTTTGACTACCTCATTTTGGGCTGTCACTTCTTTCCCTTCCAGGGAAGCTGGCTGAGCAGTCATGGTGATATTGTGAACCCCAGACGCCTTGTGGCCTATACGGAGTTTCTTATGGAGTCTATGCAGTCGGGGCTCTTTGCCTTTGTGGCTCATCCCGACTTGTTCGGCCTTTCCTATTTAGAATGGGACGAGAACACCAAGGCCGCATCGAGAGAGATCTTGAGTGCAGCCCAAGAACTCGATCTACCCTTGGAAATCAACGGCTATGGTTTGGCGAAGCGAAAAGTCAGGACGAAGCAGGGCGAGCGCACGGCCTATCCGTGGCTTCCCTTTTGGGAATTGTCCAGAGACTATAAGATCAAGGTTATTGTGAACTCGGATGCTCATGATCCGGACTATGTGGATCAAGGCATAGTGAGGGGTCAAGATATGGCGCAGAGTCTAGGTTTGCGTTTGGCAAATATGGAGTATCTCGAAGGGAGGTAACAATGTTCATTCTCTTTCATGAAAAGGAGCAGCTTGTGCCCATCAAGGTCTGGCTGCCGAGTGTGGACGATCTTGATGAGATGTGTCTTCGTCAGGCGCTGAATCTCTCCAACTTACCCTTTGCTTTTAAGCACATCGCCTTGATGCCTGATACGCATTCGGGCTATGGTATGCCCATCGGCGGGGTGTTAGCCAGTTCCAAAGCGATTATCCCCAATGCGGTGGGGGTAGACATTGGCTGCGGGATGAGCTTTGTGCAAACAAATGTACCAGCTAGTCTCTTGCGTGATATCTCCACCCCACAAGGAAGCTTGGCCCAGGGTTTGGTTGGCCAGATCATGCGGGATGTTCCCCAGGGATTTGAGCATCATCAAAAACGTCAACAATCGGAGTTCTTGGATCGCTTTCCCGTTCAGAAACTCTATCATTATGGGAGAGACAAGCTACCCACTTTAGATGAAGCTTATGTACAGCTGGGGACACTAGGAGGCGGGAACCACTTTATTGAGCTTCAAGAAGACGAACAAGGCTATTTAGGAATCATGGTCCACACAGGCTCTAGGAACGTCGGCTTCAAAGTAGCGAACTACTTTAACCGCCTTGCCAAGGAGCTTAATTTGAAGACGGGCTCTGAGATCCCGCCTGAATATGATTTAGCCTACTTGCCCCTAGGGACCAAGGAGGCTGCCGGCTATATAGAGTGGATGAACTTTGCCTTGGAATTTGCTCGTCACAATCGGGAGCAGATTATGGGCAGAGTTCAGGCAATCGTCTTTGAAGGGTTGAAGCGTTATGCCGGCATCAAGGACATTCAGATCTCCAAAGAAGTGAATGCCCATCATAATTACGCCGCCAAGGAACACCACTTTGGAAAGGATGTTTGGGTACACCGCAAAGGAGCCATTCGGGCCCGCCAGGGTGAACTTGGCATTATTCCGGGTGCCATGGGATCCTACTCCTTTATTGTGGAGGGTCTAGGAAACAGAGAATCCTTCCATTCGGCCAGTCATGGTGCAGGACGGGTCATGGGGCGCAAAGAGGCGGTCAGGCAGTTTGATGTACAGGAAGTACTGGCAGATTTTAAGGCTAAGAGGGTTGTCTTGGGCAAGAGGCGCAAGGCTGATACAGCGGAAGAGTACTACAAGGCCTACAAGAATATCGAAGATGTCATGGCCCACCAGATAGACTTAGTTAGGCCCATTTTAAAGGTAAAGACGGTGGCTGTTGTTAAAGGGTGACCCAGACAATTCTGACAAGACATTACTCTTCTTTCGGGAGGAATTACGGTTATAATGGAGAAAGAAAAGGAGTGCATCAAATATAAGACAGGGGGTTTTTGCTTTGCGTAAACGAATCGGCTTGATTTTTGTAATGGTTCTGTTAGTTGGTTTAATCGTTAGTCCTGCCTATGCCCAAACGCCTAGAATCGGACTTATCTTTGCTGAAGGCGGCTTAGGGGATCAATCCTTCAACGATGCGGCCTATCGTGGTTTGATGCAGGCGAAAGACGAACTTGGCGTTGACGTAGTCTATGTTGAGCCAGCAGACATCGCTGAAATGGAAGAACACCAGCGTGCCTATGCGGATCTAGACTTAGATTTGATTATTGTCATTGGTTTCATTCATCAAAGTGCTTTGGTCGAAGTATCTGCTGACTACCCACACATCAACTTTGCCATCGTCGATGACGTAGTGGATAATCCCAACGTGACTTCCTTGGTTTTCGAAGAACACGAAGGTTCTTTCTTAGTGGGCGTACTGGCCGGCCTTATGAGTGAGACAAACAAGGTGGGCTTCGTAGGCGGAATGGAAGTACCCTTGATTCGGAAATTCGAAGTTGGCTTTGTAGAAGGCGCAAAATACGCCAATCCTAATGTTGAGGTCCTAGTGAACTATGCAGGCAGTTTTGGTGACCCAGGTAGGGGCCGTGAGTTGGCTGTGAGCCAGAATGAACGCGGCGCCGATATCGTCTACCACGCCGCTGGAGGAACTGGTAGTGGCGTAATCGATGCGGCTGTAGCCAATGGATTCTATGCCATAGGTGTAGACTCTGACCAAGACTATATGGCTCCTGGGATTGTGTTGACCTCCATGGTTAAACGAGTTGATACAGCTGTATTCGAGGTTATTAAGTCCGTTGTAGATGGCACCCTCGAAGCTGGCGTACGGAGCTTTGGTATTGAAGATGGTGGTGTAGGAACGTCTGAGTTTACCTATACCAAGGATCTTATTCCTGAGGCCGTCTTTGATGCAATCGAGGATGCAAGGGACAAGATCATCTCCGGAGAGATCGTAGTCTCTAATCCTCTCCAATAGTCCAAGATTAACTAGAGGGAGGCAGCCCGCCGCCGTACGGTTGGCGGTGCCTCCTTTTTTTAGCAGGGAGGAAGTCTTCCATGGATAAAGTGTTGGAAATGCGCGCTATTACGAAGCAATTTCCTCGGGTTTTGGCCAATGACCAGGTGGATTTTGATCTCAAACATGGTGAGATCCATGCCTTAGTAGGAGAGAACGGCTCAGGCAAATCAACTTTAATGAACATTTTGTATGGTTTGTACCAAAGCGATGGTGGCGAGATCTTCGTACGCGGCAAGCAGGTTCAAGTTACAGAACCGCGGGTGGCCATTGATCTGAAGATTGGCATGGTGTTCCAGCACTTCATGTTGGTGGAACCTTTAACGGTAGCAGAAAACATCGTTTTAGGTTCTGAACTCCGCAAAGGTCCTTTTTTAGATTCTAAACGTGCTATTCAAGAGGTAGAGGAGCTTTCACGCCAATACGGACTTAAGATCGACCCCCAGGCCAAGGTCGCTGACTTATCGGTGGGCCTTCAACAAAGGGTGGAGATCCTAAAAGCCCTATACCGCGGCGCAGAGATTTTGATTCTGGACGAACCGACCGCGGTTCTGACTCCCCAGGAGGTGGAGGACTTATTTAAGGTTCTGCGTACCTTAAGGGCCAGGGGCACCAGTATTGTCTTTATCACCCACAAGATTAAGGAGGTTCTAACCCTGTCGGATCGGGTAAGCGTCCTAAGACGGGGTAAGAAAGTAGGCACCAAGGCCACATCAGAAACCAATGAGCAGGATTTAGCTGAGATGATGGTAGGACGAGTCGTTTTGCTTAATGTAAATAAAGAACCTGCCAGGCCTGGGCCTGAAGTGCTGAAGATTGATAAGCTGTCTGTTAAGGATCAATTCGGTCAAGTGAAGGTCAATGAGGTGGACCTCAGCGTTCGCAGTGGTGAAGTGCTAGGCATTGCTGGGGTAGAAGGAAATGGCCAGTCCGAACTTGTGGAAGCAATTGCAGGCCTGCGGAAAACGGCAGGAGGGAAGATATTCCTAAGCGACCAGGACATTACCGATTGGTCTCCTTTGAAGATAAGGGAAGCGGGCTTTGGTTATGTTCCCGAAGATCGCCATAGGCGCGGTTTGGTTCTGGATTACTCGGTGGCCGATAATCTAATCTTGGGCCTCCATGGTAAAAATCCCTTTGTCAAGCACAGTTTGTGGCGTGATGACAGGGCAATTAGTGAGAATGCTGAGCATGTCATCGAGCAATACGATATTCGTCCTCCAGTAGCAAGTCAACACGCGAGGAGCCTTTCTGGCGGTAATCAGCAGAAGATTGTGGTAGGCAGAGAATTCACACGAGATCCACGTCTGTTGATTTGTGCCCAACCTACCAGGGGTGTTGACGTGGGCGCCATTGAGTTTATACATCAACAGGTGATTACCCAAAGGGACCATGGCGCGGCCGTCCTCTTGGTTTCCGCCGAACTTGACGAGATTTTGTCCCTCAGTGACCGCATTGCTGTGATGTATGATGGTCAAATTGTTAGCGTGATGTCGGTCGATGAGGTGACAGAACACAAACTAGGTTTTCTTATGCTTGGTGGACGTTTAGAAGATTACGAAGCAGGCGAGGTGACAAGTCATGCAAAAGAGGATTAAGGTAACTCGCTGGCAAGAAATAGCGACACCACTTGCGGCTGTGGTCTTAGCCCTATTGGTAGGGTCAGGCTTTATTCTTTTTGTAGGCGAAAACCCCCTTACGGCCTATAGAATTTTATTCGTGGAGTCCTTTGGAAGCATACGAAATCTCGCTACCACATTGCAACGCGCGACTCCTTTGATGTTTACCGGACTAGCCGTTGCCTTTGGGTACCGGGCAGGTCTGTTTAATATCGGTGCCGAAGGGCAACTATACATTGGAGCCTTTGCCGCTGCCTGGGTTGGTTTTACCTTTACCGGATTGCCCCGTTTGATTCATCTGCCTTTAGCCATTGTAGTAGGTATGCTCGGCGGTGCCTTCTGGGGCTCTATACCTGGTTATTTAAAGGCCAAACTGGGCATTCACGAAGTCATTAACACCATCATGCTGAATTTCATCGCCCTGTACTTGACAGACTGGTTGGCAACTGGTCCCTTTCATGGTGGTTCGTGGGTACCTGAGACGGCGCGGGTCAGCGCTACAGCGGCTCTCACCCGTTTGTATCCTCCGACACGTCTGAGTACGGGCGTTTTTTTGGCCTTGGCAGCAGCTTTTGTGGCTTATCTGATCTTGTGGAAGACCAAGCAAGGCTATGAGTTGCGTGCCGTTGGCTTGAATCCTCAAGCAGCAGAATACGGCGGAATCAATGTGGCTAAGAACACAATTATTGCCATGGCCATCAGCGGTGCTTTCGCGGGACTTGCCGGTACAGAACAGATTCTGGGTCTACATAATCGGTTCATTGTGCGTTTTTCTGCCGACTTAGGATTCATGGGCGTAGCCGTGGCACTTTTGGGTAAGAATCATCCTGTAGGAGTAATCTTTGCGGCGATCTTGTTTGGAGCACTTCAAACGGGCTCTGCTGCTATGGATCGTCTGACCTCGGTGCCCCGTGAGTTAATCACCATTATCCAGGCCCTAATCATTTTCTTCGTGGCTGCGGAGTACTTAATCCGGCGCATTCTGCGCATGAAGGAGGAAGCATAATGGGGGAAGTCCTGGGCTTGTTATTTAATACTGCAGTATTCGCTGCCGCTCTAAGAATGGCAACTCCGCTTATCTTTGCAGCTTTGGGCGGAATTTTCTCCGAACGTAGCGGGGTCGTGAACATAGCCTTAGAGGGCATGATGTTAATTGGAGCATTCACCGCGATGTTTGTCTCGAATCAGACCGGCAATCCTTGGCTAGGTGTTATCGGTGCTATGGCGGCTGGAGTTTTGATCGGTTTGTTGCACGCCCTGTTTTGTATACACTATCGGGCTAACCAGGTGGTCATAGGAACGGCCATTAATATCTTTGCTGGAGGATTAACCGTTTTCTTACTGCGCTATTTCTTTGGTGCAGCAGGCACGTCGCCAAGTGTAGCCACCATTGGTGATGTCACCATTCCAGTTATAAACCGGATTCCGTGGATCGGCAGAGTGATTGGACGGCAAAATCCCTTGGTCTACTTGGCGCTACTTGCCGTAGTGCTTGCTCATCTTGTGATCTACAAGACGAGTTGGGGGTTGAGACTTCGGGCTGTAGGAGAGCACCCCAAGGCTGCTGATACAGTAGGAGTTAACGTCTTTCGTATGCGCTATGTTGCCGTGGCCCTGAGCGGGGCTTTGGCGGGTCTCGGCGGCACGTATTTGTCCATCGCCCACCTGAGCCGGTTCAGTGAAGGTATGACTGCCGGACGCGGTTTTATCGCCTTAGCTGCTGTCATTTTTGGAAAATGGACTCCCTTTGGGGCCTTAGGCGCCTGCTTGTTTTTCGGCTATGCCGATGCTCTGCAGATGCGTTTGCAGGATGTTGGCATTCCAACGCAGTTTATGAACATGCTTCCCTATGTGTTGACCATGGTTGCTCTAGCTGGTTTCATTGGAAAATCCGTGGGACCCAAAGCATCGGGTCAGCCCTATATCAAAGGTTAGAACGGAGTAATTGAGACTATATGAGTAATATTAGGCGATTTATATCCTATTATAGACCAGAGCGCCGTCTCCTGGCCATGGACTTAGTTGCAGCTAGTGTCGTTGCACTTCTCGACCTATTGTTTCCCATTATCACTCGAGCGTTTATGAAAGACTACATCCCTGATCAGAATGTGCAGGCTGTCTTGATTTGGACCGGGGTGCTTGTGGTGTTATATGTGCTGCGCATGGGCTGCCAGTATTTTATGCAGTACTACGGGCATATCGTGGGTGTGAACATGGAATACCAGATGCGTACGGACTTGTTCTCCCATTTACAGACCCTTGATTTTAGGTTTTTTGACGACACCAAAGTAGGACATTTGATGAGCCGCATTGTCAACGATCTGCGGGATATTTCAGAACTGGCCCACCATGGACCGGAGGATCTCTTTATCGCAGGTTTCATGCTTGTAGGGTCGTTTTTGTACTTGCTTACCATCAATGTACCCCTCACTCTGATTACCTTTATCTTCATTCCCATCATTTGCTGGTATGCCTATACGAGACGTACCGCCATGAACAAGGCGTTTTCAGAAGAACGAAAACGAATTGCTGATGTGAATGCCGATTTAGAAAACAGTTTGTCAGGCATTCGAGTTGCCCAGAGCTTTGTGAATGAGGAGTATGAAAAGCGTCGTTTCGACGATTCCAACTCGTCTTTTAAGGCCTCGAGGCGCAGAGCGTTTAAGGCCATGGCCATCTATGGTTCTGGCTTAGGTTTCTTTACAGATTTGCTCAATGTGGCTGTATTATGTGCCGGTTCTTTGTTTATGTTCAGGGGGCACATAGATCTCGCGGATCTCACTGCCTACTTGCTTTTTATAGGCTACTTCCTCCAGCCCATCCGGCGATTGATCTCCTTTACCCAACAGTATCAGCAGGGCATGACGGGATTTAACCGCTTTGTGGAGTTGATGGAGGTCTCTCCAGGTGTCACCGATAAACCGGATGCTCTTGAGTTGCCACCGGTGCAGGGTGCTATTGAACTAAGAAATGTAAGTTTCCAGTACACGCAGCATACTGAGGTATTGCAGAACGTCTCGCTGCAGATTCCTGCCGGAAGCACCACAGCTTTCGTGGGACCATCTGGCGGTGGTAAGACTACACTATGTCATCTGATTCCACGGTTTTATGAAGTGAGTGAGGGCGAGATCACAATCGATGGCCATGATATTCGAGATGTTACCCTTGATTCTCTCAGGCTGCAAATTGGCCTGGTGCAACAGGATGTCTTCTTGTTTAATGGGACGATAGGGGAGAACATTCTCTATGGCTATCCCACCGCATCGGAAGATGAGATGATCGCAGCGGCCAAAAAAGCGCAAATTCACGATTTCGTCCTTTCCTTGCCCGAAGGTTATGATACCCATGTGGGGGAGAGGGGTATTAAGCTCTCTGGTGGGCAAAAACAAAGGATCTCCATTGCCAGGGTTTTCTTGAAGAACCCACCGATTTTGATTTTGGATGAGGCAACATCAGCCTTGGATACAGCGACAGAACAGGAGATTCAAGGGGCACTGAATGAGCTAGCCAAAGAGCGAACCACCCTTGTGATCGCCCACCGCCTATCGACGATTCGTCATGCAGACCAGATTGTTGTTCTAGCTGAAGGTCGGATTCGCGAACAGGGTACCCATCAACAGCTTTTAGATCAAAAGGGGATTTATGCAGGCTTGTACGCTACACAATTGGCCGATGTAGTCTAAAAAGCATATGTTAAAAAAAGAAAAACCGTTAACAGCGGTTTTTCTTTTTTCGCACCAGTTTATGGCACTTGCTTATTTTTCGTGTTTCAGGAGGAATACTGGGGTAATTCGTAGAATAATGGCTCAAGCAAGAACAAATAAGGAGGAGAGAGCGGAGTGAAGAGAAAACTTAGTTTGGTTTTAGTGTTGGTTTTAGTTCTAGGTATTGTGGGCGTATCTCAGGCAGCTGAATTACCCTTCAAGATTGGGGTAGTAACCGGCACCGTGTCACAGGGAGAAGAGGAGTATCAGGCAGCGATGAAAATGGTTGCTCGTTATCCTGGTTCTATCGAACATGTAACGTATCCCGACAACTTCATGCAAGAGCAAGAAACGGTGATTGGTCAAATTCTACAATTTGCCATGAATCCAGAGATTAAAGCCATCGTTGTGTGCCAGGCTGTTCCCGGTACCACTGCTGCTTTTAACACCATCCGTGAAATGCGCGATGATATCGTACTCATTATGGGTCTTCCCCATGAAGATCCCGATATGATTGCTGGCGTAGTGGACTTTGCCATGGAGACAGACCAAATTCGCCGTGGTGCCAATATCGCACAATTGGCGCAACGCATGGGTGCTAAGAAGATTCTCCATTATTCCTTCCCACGTCACATGTCTATGGAACTTCTTGCTGTACGTTACAACAACATGAAGGAAGAGGCACAAAGACTTGGAATTGAAGTGGTTGATGTTACTGCCCCAGATCCTATGGGTGATGCAGGTATTCCAGGAACCCAGCAGTTTATTCTAGAAGATATTCCTCGCCAAGCTGAGTTACACGGTAAAGACATTGCTTTCTTCGGTACGAACTGCGCCATGATGGAGCCAGCGATTCGGGCCTCCATGAATGCTGGTATTATTTTCCCAGAGCAATGCTGCCCAAGTCCGTTCCACGGCTATCCAGGTGCCCTAGGAATTGAGATCGCTGAAGATCGTAAGGGCGATGTAGATTACGTGATTGAGCAGATCGGACTAAAGGTTGCTGAACAAGGGAATTCTGGCCGTATGGCCACCTGGGTTGCTCCAATTAACATGGTCTTTGTAGAAGCAGGCGTTGAGCTAGCAATCCACCATATCCAAGATGGTTTGGACCTCTCTGACCAAGCTGCAGTAGAAGAGGCTGTCTACGAAGCAACTGGTATTAAGATCTCCCTCAATCGCTATAAGGATGGTGCCAACTTCTACCTAGTTATTGCCGATTCGGTGATCTTCTAGGATTCACTACAACTAAAGCATAGAAATGCGGAGCTCTCGCCCTCTCCGAGGGCAGGACTCCGCACTTTTCTTGAGTGGTAGAAAGTGGGAGGTGTGTAGATGAGTGTTCCTGTGTTGGAGATGAAGAAGATCTCCAAGTCATTTTACGGCACGCAAGTTTTAGACAATATTAATCTCACGGTAAACGAAGGCGAGATTCACTGCTTAGTTGGGGAAAATGGCGCTGGTAAATCAACTCTCATGAACATCCTTTTTGGCATGTCTGTGATTACTGACACAGGGGGTTATGAAGGGGATATTCTAATTAACGGCAGCAAAGTTGCCTTCAACTCACCGAAGGCTGCTATTGGGGCAGGAATCGGTATGGTTCACCAGGAATTCATGTTGCTACCTGGTTTTACTGTGGCCGAAAACATCAAGCTAAATCGGGAAGATACCAAGCCCAACCCTTTCAGCAAGATTTTTGGGAAGAAGCTGGAAACCCTCAATCGCAAGAAGATGTCCGCGGACACTAGGAGTGCCTTGGATAAACTAGGTATGAATATTGATGAGTGGGTTACCGTAGCTGGTTTGCCCGTGGGTTACCTACAATTTGTAGAGATAGCCCGGGAGATTGACAAGGAAAACTTGCAACTGCTCGTGCTCGATGAACCCACAGCTGTTTTGACTGAGAGTGAGGCGAAGCAGTTTTTAGAGGTCGTACAGAAACTGGCGAGAACTGGCATTAGTATTCTCTTTATTACGCATCGCCTGGATGAAGTGATGGCGGTGGCAGACAATATTACTATCTTGAAAGACGGCGAACTCGTTAGTTCTGGACCGACAGAGAGTTATACCATCGCTCAAATGGCAGAACTCATGGTGGGTAGGAAGGTTGAAACGTCAGGTCGGATTGGAAACGTGAAATCTGAAAAAGCAAATGAAGCGGTTCTGGAAATTAGGGATTTACGCGTCGACATGCCAGGTGAGCGTCTGCGCGGGATTGATTTAGATGTCTACAAAGGAGAGATTCTCGGTATCGGAGGACTAGCAGGTCACGGCAAAATTGCCCTGGCTAACGGGATTATGGGACTTTATGCCAGCCAGGGACAGGTGCGTTACGAAGGAATGGATGTTCCCTTGAACAACCCCAGGGAAGCATTGAACCTAGGTCTAGCCTTTGTCTCTGAAGATCGGCGCGGCGTTGGACTTGTCTTGGAAGACAGTATTGCCAATAACATCGTGTTGACTAGTATGCAGACCCAAAATGAGTTCCTAAAACCAGGTCCTTTGAAACTGAAGGATCAGAAACGGATTATGGCCCATGCCTTAGAATCCATTGAAAGGTTTGATATTCGCTGCACAGG
This sequence comes from Firmicutes bacterium UBA5493, assembly GCA_002424045.1. Classification (GTDB taxonomy): domain Bacteria; phylum Bacillota; class Limnochordia; order Darwinibacteriales; family Darwinibacteriaceae; genus UBA5420. The sequence continues at coordinate 19,267 of DIPH01000030.1, forward strand.
GCCTGAGCAGATTGTGCGAAGATTAAGCGGTGGAAACCAGCAAAAGGTCTGTATTGCCAGGGCTTTCACTCAGAATCCTAAACTGTTTTTTGTATCGGAACCAACCCGAGGAATCGATGTAGGAGCTAAGAGCAGGGTGTTAGAGTTAATTGTGGAGCTAAACCGCATGGGAGTGACCGTTGTGATCACCTCCAGCGAATTGGCTGAACTGCGCAGCATCAGTGACCGCATTGCAATTATCTACGAAGGAAAGTTATCCGGCATCTTAGCACCTGATGCTCCCGATGTAGAGTATGGTCTCTTGATGGCCGGAAAATCCTTGGAGGAGGTGGGAATCGGTGAAAGAGCGACTAACTAAGATTTATCATGGCTTTGGCCTGCCCCGCCTGATTATCTCTGCCTTCTTGCTTGCGTTGATCGTCGTGGCCGCAGGTACCGAGCTCAGTGTTGCTGGGTTGCTCAGTGACGCCCTGGTGAGAATAGGACAAAACGGAATCTATGTCTTGGCCATGGTGCCCTCGATCCAGGTAGGAGCCGGTTTGAACTTCGGATTACCCGTTGGAGTTATCGCGGGCATGGTGGGAGTTTTGGTTGCCATGGAGAATTCTCTACTGGGCTTTGGTGGTTTCCTAGTGGCTCTCCTAGTTGCCATCCCCCTCGGGATAATTGCAGGCTACTTGTACTCGCTGCTTTTAAATCGCGTGGCCGGGCAAGAGATGATGGTGGGAACCTATGTGGGATTTTCCATTGTGGCGGGGATGTGTATCTTTTGGCTAATGGCACCTTTTACGAATCCTGCTTTGATCTGGCCCGTCGGAGGTCAGGGGCTACGTGTGACGTTAACATTAGCGGACACCTTTGGAGGGACCCTCAACAACTTCTTGAAGTTTGAGATTTTCGGTCTCACCGTTCCCACGGGTCTGCTGTTGTTCTATGCTTTCTTTGCCTTTTTGCTGTGGTTGTTCTTGAGGAGCAAACCAGGAGTGGCCATGGAAGTAGTGGGTCGTAATCCCCGTTTTGCTGTTGCTTCAGGCTTGAATATCAATGCCTATCGAAGCGTGGGCATTGTCTTGTCCACAGTTCTAGCAGCCATTGGTTATGTGGTATACGCCCAGAGCTTTGGGTTTGCCCAGCTCTACAATGGACCTTTGATGACGGCGTTTCCTGCCGTGGCAGGGGTATTGATTGGCGGTGCGTCTACAAGGGAAGCGAAAGTGCTTCATGCAATCATTGGTGTAGTGCTATTCCAAACGCTCTTGACAGTGGCCATGCCAGTGACAAACCAACTCATTGAGGGCAACATTTCCGAAATTGCCCGTGTAATCGTGAGTAACGGTATGATCTTGTATGCCCTAACTCGAGTGACCGGAGGTGAACAGGCGTGAATCAAATTAAAAGGATTATCTCAAAAAATGCGGTACCGATACTCTTTGCCATCGTCTGTTTACTCGGTGTGTATTACGCCCAAATGCCAGGTCAGTTCCTGTTTATGGAGATTATCAAGAGGATGGCTAGAAACTCATTTCTGGTACTATCCCTGATCATCCCAGTGGTGGCCGGGATGGGTTTGAACTTTGGAATCGTCCTAGGAGCCCTGGCCGGTCAAATTGCTTTAATTCTCTCGACCCACTGGGAGTGGTCTGGTATCGGGGGTTTGGGCTTGACGGCTCTTCTAGCGACTCCCATGGCCGTTCTTTTTGGAGTTTTGGCCGGTATGGTGCTAAACAAAGCCAAAGGACGAGAGATGATCACCGGTATGGTCATGGGCTTTTTCGCCAATGGTGTCTACCAGTTCATCTTCTTGTTTCTGGTGGGTACTGTGATCCCCTTTGATAATGCCGCACTAAGGATATCAACCAGTCCGGGACTGCGAAACACCGTAAATCTCTCGCGGCTCAGGGGCGTCTTGGACAATATTTGGACTGTACAGTACGGATTTACAAAGATTCCCATCGTGACCTTTTTGGTCATCGCTTTGCTGGCCATAGCGATTTGGGCATTTTTCAAGACCAAGCTCGGCCAAGACTTCCGGGCTGTGGGTCAGGATCGTCATATCGCTGGCGTGGCTGGGATTCAGACGGATCGCAACCGCATCTTAGCTATCGTGTTTTCCACAGTGCTTGCTGCCTGGGGTCAGATCATATTCCTTCAGAATATTGGGACCCTCAACACGTATAACAGCCATGAGCAGGTAGGTACCTTCGCCATTGCAGCCCTGCTCATTGGGGGTGCTTCTGTAACGAAGGCCACCATTGGCCAAGCCTTGATGGGAACATTCTTGTTCCACTTGCTTTTTGTGGTATCACCTTCTGCAGGTCAAGCCATCTTCGGCAGTGCTCAAGTAGGTGAGTATTTCAGGGTCTTTGTAGCCTATGGAATTATAGCGATCAGCCTGGCACTCCATGCCTGGCGAAGCAAATCCCTGGCCAAGGCAAGCATGGAAGAGGACGTTTCAGCCTAGATACGAAACAACTGTCCCAGCATCCAGGGAACGCCCAGATGCTGGGATTTTCCATTTTCACCCTAAGAGATAAGTTCTCCCTTGCATTGCAGGATTTTCATTAGCAACGTAGAAAGGGGTAATATTAGAGCTGGTGAGCAGCCTAATCTCTCTCGCTAGCAATACCGCAGGAGGTAAGGGGGTGTGGCTACCAAAGGCTAGGGGTAAGGACTACTACCTAGCGTTTTGTTGGTAATCCCACCGAGAGGTCTCGTGTGGAATAGCTTTTTAAAACATTTGGAGGTGCAAGTTAGTGAAAAGGAATCTACTTTTACTTACCGCTGTTGTGTTAGCTACTGTTTTATTGGCTGGTTGTACACTGCCAATCATTGGTAATGCTGTTAAGATTAAGGTTGTTGACGCGAAGAATGATGAAGGCAAAGTCCTAATTAAAGCTACGGATCTTGCTAAAGAGTATAAGAAGGAATCTGCTTTTGTAATTACGTTTGAATACACCGAGGATTATGTTGACGAAGAAATCGTGTTCTCCTGGACCCCAGAAGATACAGAGATTGTAAAGACAGTACTTGAGCCAACAGAAGCAAACGAAGAAGAAGAAGTCGAAGCTTTCCGCGGTGGCTTCAAATTAGAAGGTGTAACTGCCAAGAAGAATATAACTATCACCACTAAAGTTAAACCAGTTGAAGAAGCCCCAGCAGAATAATAAACAAGTGTGACTTGTAGCCCCACATCTCTGATGTGGGGTTTTTCTATATGCTCGAGTTCCGATTTCTGGGCAGGAAGCAGAGGCGCAAAAGCGAACTGCTTTACGGCTAAGTTTCTTCTAAATCGATGAGGGAGATGTTGTTGATGCAAGATGCATTCGCTGCCGAACTCCATGAGTTAAGCAAAGTGGGTAAGGTAATCGGGATCGTAAGTGGTAAGGGTGGAGTGGGTAAATCACTGGTTACCTCGCTCTTAGCTGTGGCCATGAATCGCAGGGGTCATCGTGTTGGTGTCTTAGACGGAGACATTACGGGACCTTCTATTCCTAAAGCCTTTGGAATTAGTGGTAGGGCACCTGTAGACGAACGAGGTGTTCATCCCGCTCTAAGTAAGGGCGGTATTTCCATCATGTCCATCAATCTTTTATTGGATAACACAACAGATCCGGTGGTCTGGCGGGGACCTTTAGTCGGGGGAGCTGTTAAACAGTTCTGGACGGATATTATCTGGACTGACATAGATTATATGTTCATCGACATGCCTCCTGGTACAGGTGATGTTCCCCTAACTGTCTTTCAGTCCATACCCGTGGATGGCATTCTTGTGGTCACCTCACCGCAGGAGCTCGTTTCCATGATTGTGGAAAAGGCCGTAAAGATGGCAGAGCACATGAGTATTCCGGTTTTGGGCTTGGTGGAAAACATGGCTCATTTCACATGCCCCGACTGTGGCAAAAATCATCAGATCTTCGGTGACAGTCATATTGACCAAATTGCTTTAAGCCATGGGCTGCCTGTCTTGGCCAAACTACCCATTGACCCTGTTATTGCAGATTTCGTGGATCAAGGTAGGGTGGAAGAATTAGACGCCTATGGGCTCGATCGTGTAGCCGATTATATTGAGTAAAAAGAGAGAGGAACCTGCGGGTTCCTCTCAGACTGTCAAAAAACCTTC
>DIPH01000002.1:0-74024 GCA_002424045.1 Firmicutes bacterium UBA5493
TGATGTTCAGTTTTCAAGGTTCTCATGCGACCCCTTTTGCGGGCGCTTTCTTATCATAGCATAATCCAAAGTAGTTTGTCAACCTTGTCTCTGGCCATTCTGCTGCTTCCAGTTTCTTACAAGAGCACTGGTCTGAAGACGAAGTCTCGAGGACAATTGAACATTCTTGAGATTGTGCCTTTCGTCATCAGCGCCAAAACCAATGTGCTGGTCGGGAGACGTTTTTGCTACGCTCGTGACTGACGACAAGATGTATATTATCATGGGACAATATCATATGTCAACAGGAAAACAGGAATTATTTTTGTCTTCAAGGGGATCCTTCATGAGCGTTGAATAATCGGTGATAGGGGGTGTTCATATATGTGGAAGATTTACTTTACATACGCCAGTCCACGAAATTGTCGAACGGTTTTCCCTTCAGGAACTGGACTTCCAATACGCTCCGAGCTACAATGTTGCACCAACGCAACGGGTGTTAACCATAGTAACGAACCAAGAAGCCCGTACAGTGTCATATATGCGTTGGGGCCTGGTACCGGCATGGCAAAAACAGCCCCAGAGCAGACCACCGCTCATTAATGCTCGCCTTGAGACGATTTCAGACAAGCCTACCTTTCGAAGGCTTGTCAATAATAGGCGCTGTCTAATTATTGCTGATGGTTTTTTCGAGTGGGTGCAAAAAGACTCCGCGAAGTATCCAGTATATATTACGTTAGATCAAGGAAAGCCCTTCGCCTTTGCAGGCCTGTGGGATAACGAAGCATCTCCTAGTTGCACGATCATTACACAAGATGCCTCATCTTCCTTGAAGCCTGTGCACCATCGTATGCCGCTGATTCTCACACCTGATTCCGAAAGACTGTGGCTAAGCTTTGCTCCCTTTGCCGAGCTGCGAAACCTGCTTCCCGATCAAGAAAAGAGACTATTTACGTACCATCGCGTTAGTACCTTAGTTAACTCGCCGAAAAACAACGAGGCAGCATGCATCCTGCCCGACGACTGACGCAATCACAAAATCAGGCGCAAGGCTATAATTAGGATGACACCAGGCACACCTAGTAGGCCTACAACCAACGCAGTAATGGGATTGACACCCACCACAAAACCCCAAAAGCCACCAATAAAGTTGATCACTAACAATACTCCGCCACCGATGACTGCATTCACAATAAGATTAAAAATGCTTCGCAGAGGAATCAGCAGCATCTTCCCGAGTGCATATAGAACCAAAACGCCAGCCACGTAGGCAACGATCACAAGAAAGTCCATGCGGTTCACCTCACTTAGGTTCGTCCTCATGAACATACTATGGTGTTTCTGGTCTGATTATGCCCTTGTACCTATTGCGAGTCTTTCATTCGTTTCAACCAATACATGTACTTACGTTCCGCTGCTTGCAAGGAGAGAATTGCGTGGTCCACTAATTCTGGTTCTGTCGCTTGGTTAAAATAGCTCTGGGCATTAAGCCACTCTTGTTTGGCCGTATTAACCATGACTGAGAATTCCTCTTGGGTTTCTTGATTCGATTCTGAGGGAAGATCATCGTCTGCGTCATCAAGCCATTTGCTGGCCAACTCCCAAAACCTTCCAGATGTCTTGTGGGACAAAGAAACCACCTCGTCCTTCCATAATACTTGGTTTAGTATTACTCAAAACAAGGCGGTTTATTCCTGAAAAATATAGAAATTACAATTCACGACGCCCCTCGAGTGCCTTAGATAACGTCACTTCATCAACGTACTCCAGATCACTGCCCACCGGCATTCCATGGGCCATTCTAGTCACCTTTACCCCAATGGGTTTCAGCAAACGGGCCAGATACATAGCCGTGGCCTCACCCTCAACGTTAGGATCGGTGGCTAACACCACTTCCTCTACATCGGGTCCAATTCTGGCCACCAGTTCTTTAACCTTAAGATCATTGGGACCTATTCCTTCCAAAGGCGAAATGGCTCCATGCAAGACATGGTATATACCGTCGAAACTCTTGGTGCGCTCCATAGCAATAACATCCCTAGGCTCTTCCACCACGCAGATAAAGCTCTTGTTCCTCTTCGAACTTGTACAAATCGTGCACGGATCTTCCTCGGTTAAGTTGAAACACTGCGAGCAATAGATGATGCGCTGTTTAGCCTGGACGATTGCTTCCGTTAGGCTCTGCACCTCTGAAGGTGTCTGGCTGATCAAGAAGAACGCCAAGCGCTGCGCAGTTTTCGGCCCAACCCCTGGCAAGCGCACTAACTCTTCAATTAAACGGGCCATAGGTTTAGGATAACGTGCCATTAAAATAGTCCAGGAGGTAATCCTTGGAGATTTACTTTGCCAGTTACCTTCTCAAGTTCACTAGCCGACAGTTCGCGAGATTTGCGCAACCCATCGTTAACAGCAGCTAGAATAAGGTCTTCGAGCATTTCCACATCTTCGGGATCCACCGCATCAGGTTGAATCTTAATCTCTTTCACATCTTGGTGCCCGGTGACAATCGCGGTGATCACTCCGCCTCCAGCAGTTCCTTCGACCGTCATCTCCCCTAGCTCGGCTTGCACCTTCTCCAAATCAGCCTGCATTTTCTGCATCTGACGCATCATCTTTTGCATGTTCATTCCCATTAAAGCCACCTCACTCTCTTAATTTTCTTTAGGTTTCGATATAATCTTCCCTCCAAAGGTCTCCATGCTAGCTCTTAGGAATGCTTCAGCATCACTGTCCTGTGCCTTTGGTTGTTCAGATGTGATACCTGCTTCCAGATTAACCTTTCTTTCCACGTCGGGCTTGACCGTCGGGTGACCCTCCTGGCGCTTACGTTTGGAGGCCTGTGATGGTTTGTCTGGCTGGACCCTTTGTGGGGCCACTTGCTTAGGTCCACTCGCCGTCTCATCTTGGAAAACGCACCTAAATCGCACCTGCTTACCCATTAATTTGGACAAAACCCGCTCCGCCGGTTCACGGTGGCTATCCTGTTCAATACTTGCTTTGTGGAATCCTCGATCCCGTGGGAAAGCAATAACAATGTTATCATCTACTACCTCTACCGGTGTTCCTTCCTTTAGGAAAGCCTCGCACTGCATCAAACGTTCATCGCGAAGACCCTTGAGATAGTCAGGCCAAATCTCCAACACATAGGCTGATCGTTCGGCATCATTAGCACTAGGAATGCGCCTTTTAGGAATCTGAGTACTCGAAACCCTTTCAGACACGCTTTCGTTCCCCTTCGCCAGTAGCATTTGCATCCTGGAAATTTCCTTCTCAAGCGTACGCACTTTATCCTCGAGTCTACCCATATCAGCACTGGGCAAGGAGGTCTTAGTGGTCGTGATCTTCACAACAGCCAGTTCCAGGACAATCCGAGGATCTGATGCAAAACGCATTTCCCGCACAGTCTCGGAGAGCTGCTCAATAGCACGGAGCTCCAAGGGCTCATCTTTGTTGGCACCACTCAAAATACCGTTCCGCAATTTAGCAATAACAGCAAGGGCAAATTGGCTCAGATCCCTTCCCTGATTATGCAAGTCATCAATGATCTGTAGCGCCTCAAGCTTGGAATCGCCTAAGATGTGCTCTGTAAAAGAATCTACCTGCTCTTGTGGGGCAATCCCTAGCACCTCTACTACCGCATCAACCGTTATCTTCTTCGCGAAAGAAGCACATTTCTCGAAAATCCCGAGGGCGTCACGCATGCCCCCTGCAGCATGTTGGGCGATCAAACGTAGAGCCTCTAGATCGACCTCCAACTCCTCACCCTTGGCTACTGTCTGCAAACGCTCAACCACGGCCTGCTCGGAAAATCTTCCAAAGTCAAAGCGCTGCACACGGGACAAAATTGTAGGCGGCAGACGGTGGGGATCTGTAGTGGCAAAAATAAAGACTACATGGGCAGGAGGCTCCTCAAGGGTTTTCAAAAGTGCATTAAACGCCTCCGTAGTCAGCATATGAACTTCATCAATTATGTAGACTTTATACGCTGCATTAATGGGAGTGAACTGCACTTGGCTACGAAGCTCCCGGACATCATCAATTCCGCGATTGGAGGCTCCGTCAATTTCAATGACATTGAGGGACGTTCCCTCTTTAATCGTGTGGCACTCTCCACATTTCCCGCAGGGTGTGGCCGTTGGACCAGATTGGCAATTCAGTCCTTTCGCTAGAATTCTCGCGACGGAGGTCTTACCTGTCCCCCGGGGACCAGTAAAAAGATAGGCATGGGAAATCCGGCGGGTGTTGAGACTGTTTTCCAGGGTCTTTACGATAGTATCCTGCCCTACTACATCGCCGAAACCCTGTGGTCGCCATTTTCTATACAACGAGACATAAGCCAAGGATTGTCCCCCCAATCTTCTCTACGTTCCCTCTATGGTTTCTCGACAATCAGACTAAAGTCCTTTCAGTGATCCCAACCTAAATTTGAACATAAAAAAATGTCGTGCACCTATCCTCGAAAGTGGTCTCCCAGACGATATTTAGGTAGTTAGCTCGAACCAGGCACCCTCACGGCACATAGGAGCTTCCACTTACCGCTGCTTCCTTCCAGACCTGACGGGATTCATGGATTCCTATTGCGTAAGACCCAATTGTCAACACCACTTGCCTAAACCAGACTCCACGAAACCAATCCTCAAACAGGAATTCGACCCCGCTACAGCGGATTGCGGGTACAGGGCACCGCTACCTCCCCGTCTAGCACGACAAAATAATTATACTGAACATCATCCTAAGTGTCAAGACACCTAGCTCCCGGAAAGCTGGGAATACCCGCCTTGTACTGGATTTTTATTGATACTGTGGTTCTTCTTTTTGAACATGCTTGAGCCGACCCTGAAGCTTAGGGATCATATCCTCGATCTGCTGCGCCATCCCATTGTACATTTCCTGAACAGCAGGAACATCTGTATCCATAGCACAGGTCTTAAGCTGCCCGGCGAGAGAATGGGCGCCTGCGACTGTCTGCTCGATCCTTGATTTGGTTGTCATATTCACCCTCCTTCGATGCATCCATCTCTTCATCCATAGCTTTTCCAAGCAGAGGGTAAAAATTCAAGATCAGATTCTCTTTACTCCAGCTCACGATAATTTGGACACGAAACATCTCACTAGGTAAGAGAAATCAAGCCTGAGGCAAAGTACCTAAAAAAAAAATGAACCCGAACACCTTAGCGATAGGGTTCGGACTTGTTTCAAATGGCGGAGAGAGAGGGATTCGAACCCTCGAGGGGCTCATCACCCCTACACGATTTCCAGTCGTGCCTGTTCAGCCATACTCCAGCATCTCTCCATATTTTATTTCGCTTGTTATGATCTGGCGGAGAGGGTGGGATTTGAACCCACGGGACGCTTACACGCCCAACGGTTTTCGAGACCGCCACATTCGGCCACTCTGTCACCTCTCCTCGATTGTAGCTAACGCAGCTCCTGGAAAAATCCTTGGAGTAGCTCAGTACATTCACGTTGGCAGATACCATCATAAACTTCTACAAAGTGGTTAAGCCGCTTGTCTTGCACAAGATTCATCAGAGAAGTCACCGCCCCCGCCTTGGGGTCATATGCTCCAAAAACCAACCTTTGCAGACGAGCATTCACAATGGCTCCTGCACACATGGGACAGGGTTCTAGAGTAACATATAGGGTCGCATTCGTCAAGCGCCACCTGTTCAGGTGCTTAGCCGCCTCTTGGATGGCGAGAATCTCCGCGTGGGCTGTGGGGTCATTGTTGGCCTCCCTAAGGTTATGGCCCCGACCGATAATCTTTCCGTCCAAAACCACGACTGCGCCAATGGGCACTTCTCCGCTAGCTAAAGCCAACTGAGCCTCCGCTAAAGCCTCTTGCATAAACGTTCTGTGCACGTTGATCTCTCCAAGCCTTACGTTACCAAATCTAAATATACCACAGAAAGGCAACCGTGACAAGATAAATTAAAAAAAGGGGGCCGAGCCCCCTTCTCATTGTTTGAAGCCACCTTCACCCTCGTTCAGACTGCGTTCGGCCTCAGCAATCATGTGGCGCACCATGTGCCCACCAACGGCGCCGCACTCACGAGAAGAAATGTTGCCCCAATATCCAGACTCGTATTCAGGATTAATTCCAAGTTCAGTTGCCATCTCATACTTCAACGCATTCATGGCCTCGGTCGCTTCGGGGACTACGAGGCCGTTTTTCTTCCGGCTTCTTCTGGCCACTTTGAGTTTCACCTCCCCTAGAAAAACAGGATGCTTCGGCACGATGGTGCCGGGCATCCTGTCAGTTACGTATCTACCTTACTGGTTTTGTTTTGGTTCTTGTGGGAAATTCCCACGGAAACCAGTGGTTCCTCCGCCCTGACCAACTAAGGATTGCTGAGCAGCGGCGACCATACGTCTTACCATATGTCCACCAACGGCACCACACTCACGGGAAGAAATGTTGCCCCAATATCCAGACTTATACTCAGGGTTGATCCCCAATTCAGTGGCGACTTCGTATTTGAACTGATTCATGGCCTGGAACGCTTCGGGTACAGCTTTAATATTCGATCCAGAAGATCCTAATGCCATCAAATTCACCTCCTTCTTGTCCTGGTAGACTTAATGTTCCCGCGAATCGGGCTGCCTAACCCAGTAGAAGTCTGGTGAATCTGGAAAAAAGAAAACCAGCTACGACAGCTGGTTTGTTAAGCTATGTTGTTTAAACTACAGCGATATGGCTCCCGTCGGGCAGGAATCTGCAGCCTCTTGGCAGCACCCTGCAGCTTCGCAATTGGCACCTTCTTTTACATGTGCGAGGCCATCATCACCCATTTGAAATACATCGGGGCAAATCTCTTCACACAAACCGCAGCCAATGCACTCATCCGCGTTAATTGCTGGATTCATTCGTCCTTCCTCCTCAGATCTTAAAGTTCTTCAAACAAATCCTTTCCTACACCGCACTCCGGGCAAGTCCAGTCATCTGGAAGATCCTTGAAATCTACTCCTGGCGGAACGTCCTGTGTTGAATCTCCAACAGCTGGATCATAGACATAACCGCACACTGTACACTCCCACTTCGACAACGCCTTCACCTCTTTCCACACCTTTTTGCCTGTTTCATTCTACTTAAACCAAAAAAATCCTACCTGAATTACTGCAATAGTTCCCTAATTGAAGATGGAACCGAAATACCATAGGATCCATACATAGACTCTACAACCGGAGCGGTAAGGTTCATACCACCGTAGATGATGGAGCTTTCGGGCAACACAGTCTCGATATTATGAGCCTCTGCCACAGTCTTGATTATGTCAAGAATAAAGGTGACCAAATCAAGGCGCACTTGTTGTTCGATTTGCTCAAATTGCCACTCATAGCTGGCAAGTAATTCATCAATCTCTTCTTGAGTTTCCAGCTTTTCAGCTTCTACCTCAATTTCCGAATACAGCTCTTCCGCGGCGAGCTGCAACTCACTATTCTTCACATCGTATTCTGGATGGGCATAAAACAAGAACTCGAAGTCCACATAGCCAATGGTACTGGCAGAAGCTAAAGTGGGTACAAGCAAAGCTACCAGTAATGCAAGCATGATCCCTAGTGTTTGTTTTCTCAAACCGGACACTCCTTTGAATTTCACTGTCATTTTGCTGAATGCAAACATTCAGCACTTCACTATTCCACCCCCGACATATATTTCCTGCCGACCCTTTACTTTTCGGGGGTATTGGCGACTAAATCTGCTATAGTTCTCTTCTTCAAGACTTCTACGAAAGCCTCTTGGGCTTCTTCCCAAACCGAATGCATAGGACAGCGACCTTCCCTCGAACAGACCAAATCACCGGTGAGGCATTTAGAAATAGCGATAGGACCCTCAATGAGCTCGATGACATCTTTGAGCGTAATCGTCTTGGGATCTACTTCTAGGCGGACTCCACCACCAGGTCCCCTCACGCCCACAACCCAACCAGGAACGCCAAGTTGAGCAATGATTTGAGGCAAAAAATTAACCGGGATCTCCTGCCGGCTTGCTATGACCTTTGACGAAATAAATTCTCCGGGATACTGAGCCAGTTCTACTAATGCGCTCACAGCGTATTCCGATTTCTTAGTAATCTCCACTTCTGTCACCATCCAACCCCGCGCAAAAAACCTTGCACACAGTATATAGCATACCATGCAACTCACTCTGCGGGCGATTTTTGTGCCTGTATTCCTTACCAAAATTATACTGATATCGAAAACTTCTGTCAAGAAAGACAACGCTTGCTTGCCTCTCCGAATCTGTTAGAATAAGAGGTAGCTTGAAGCTAGGGGGATCTGAATATGGATCGAATCGGCATTATTGACCTCGGGTCGAATTCCATACGTCTGGTCATCATCGATATTAAGGAAAACGGTGCCCACCACCAAATTGAAAACCTCAAGGAATCTGTCCGTTTGCGCAGCGGCACCGATGCCCAGGGCTTTTTGACAAAAGAAGGTATCAACTCTGCTGTAGAGATGGTCTCCCTCTTTGTCAGGTTTTGTCGCGCCCGAAAAGTTACACACATAATTGCGGTGGCCACCGCTGCTGTGCGACGGGCCCCGAATCGGGCAGAACTCATTAACCGCATAGCTAAAAACACAGGCGTGACCATCCAAGTACTCTCCAGCGAGGAAGAAGCCTACCTAGGGTACATCGGGCTCGTGAACAGCGTTACAGAAACCGCGGGTCTCATGGCCGATCTCGGTGGTGGAGCGCTCAAATTGGTGGGGTTCAAAGACCGCCTCAACCAGAATTCAATTACTCTTGACTTTGGCTCAGTATCCCTTATGGAAAAATATGATCTGCAAGACTTACCCTCACCAGAGAATCTACGTGCCTTGGAGCAATTTCTAGATGAAACCTTTGCACGAATCTCCTGGCTTCCTAGCTATCCCAGCCTCATGGGCCTTGGAGGAACATTTCGCTCCTTAGCCCGAGTCTATCGCCATCAGGTTCATTATGTACCTGATGTCACCCACGGGATCACTATACCGACGGAGGCCGTAGGCGAGATCTACACCATGGTAAGTGGCATGGACTTAAGAAGAAGGCGCCTGGTGCCTGGTTTAGAGCAGGATCGTGCCGATCTTAGTGTCACAGGTATTTGCATTATCTACCGCTTACTCAAGGCTATTAAGGGAACGGAGCTTATGGTCAGTGCCAGCAGTCTCAGGGACGGATTATTTTATAAACACATTTATCCTCGGGATCCCATCTTATTTAATGTACTTACGCATCATACCAATAACCTCATCGACTACCACAGCCTTGACGAAAACCATCTGCGGCGCGTCTCCAATCTGGCCGTGATTCTCTTCGACCAGCTTGCACCACTGCATAATCTGGGAAGTTACGAACGGAGGCTGCTTCTCATTGCTGGCCTTCTCCATGAGTTAGGGGTAGTAATCAGTGTTGAGAGTCTGGAGAAACACACTCTTTACACTGTGCTGAATTCTCCCCTTTTAGGTCTAACCCATCGCGAACGGGTATTAGCCGCTTTTCTAGCAGCTTCCCATGATGGGTTTTTCCAGGCCAACCTGCAAAATCATGTGGACCATGGTCCCATTGAACCCGAGGACATTGGGCGCATCAAGAAGCTTGCTCCCTTGCTGCAAGTAGCCCACAGCCTCGATCGGTCCAGAACAGGGGTAGTCACTAATCTACAGGCTACTGTGACGAAAGGTGTCTGCGAACTCAAAGTCTTCGGTACGCAAAAACGCGATCTCGAAATCCGCGATGCCCACCGCCAAGCAGAGGCCTTTAGACAAGAGTATGGCGTTGAACTCAAAATCGTTCAAGGCTAGGCGTTGGTTGGCCAATGACAGGCACTCATGAGGATGTCTACAATGGAAGTCAACCCTCGGGCGTCTTCATCCGTAAAACGACTCAAGACCGGGCTATCTACATCAAGGACTCCCACGAGAATTCCTTCCGCGGTAATCATGGGAACCACTACTTCCGATCGGGAGGCGGTATCACAGGCAATGTGCCCTGGAAATTCGTGAACATCGGGAACAACTATGACTTTTCGATTTTCAGCTGCGGTTCCGCAAACTCCTTTGCCTATTGATATACGTACACAAGCAGGTTTTCCCTGAAATGGGCCCAAGACGAGTTCAGAACCTTCGCAAAGGTAAAAGCCCACCCAGTTTAGGTCTTTGAGCTCAGAAAAAAGCAGGGATGATGTGTTGGCCAAGTTTGCCAACCAATGGGTCTCTCCCTCCAAAAGACTCTGGAGCTGGCGCTGTAGCAGGACATAATCGGTGTTGGACAAGGCTCTCCCCTCCTGCCCTTAAGTATAGCCTATAGAATGCAAAAGCGCCAGAATCTGGCGCTTTATTCTCACTGGATAGCCATGGCATTGGCGACTTCCCGCTTAATCTTTCGCAAAGTCGTTGAGGGTTGATACATGAGGTTATTATACTCAGTGAGCATATGCTTCGTTGAAAAGCGGTGTAGAGCCATGGAGATGCTCGACCGCATCATGTCTTGCCAACGAGAGCGATCTTCATAGTACATGGGAATAACCTCGTCCAAAAGAACCTCGTATAGTGAAAGGGCATCCACCATCGTTTGCTCAGGACCCTCATATCCACCTCCAAATTGCCAGCCTGTCACACCGTGCAGACAGCCTTCCGTCCACCAACCATCCAAGACACTGAGATTCAAAACCCCATTCAGGGCCGCTTTCATGCCAGAGGTAGCCGATGCCTCCAATGGCCTTTGGGGTGTGTTGAGCCAGACATCACAACCGGATGTGAGAATACGTCCCAGTTCCATGTTATAGTTTTCCAGGAAAACTACACTATCAGGAAACTTGTAGGCCATTTCGGCGATATTGGCGACAATTTGTTTGCCCCACTCATCCTCAGGATGGGCTTTGCCAGAAAAAACCAATTGAATGGTGCGATTCCGCAAAAGGGGTTCAATGACATGTGGCTTGTAGAAAATCAAGCCGCTACGCTTGTAAGCAGCTGCGCGGCGAGCAAACCCAATGGTGAGAGCTTCTAAATCCAAGGTGACGCCTGTGCGTTTTTCTATTTCCTCCAGCAGTTTTTTCTTTAGTTGGAGATGGGCTTTCCAGAGGTTGCCCTGTACGTTATAGGTCTGTTTCATATGCTCGTGCTGCCAAGTGTCCACATGAACCCCATTGGTGATACTGATGATGGGTGCAGTGCCCGGGTTACCCCGCCACATAGCACGAGCGGTAGCACCATGAAGTTGTGAGACGGCATTGGATATGTAGCTGATCCGCAAGCCCGCGACTGTCATATTGAACGGGTTCCCACCGATCTGTTCCACCTGGTCGTACTCTAAGCCCACCCAAGCTCCCATATGCTTGAGCAACCCATGGTCATGTTCTTCATTGCCTGCCATCACAGGTGTATGGGTGGTAAAAACGATTTGCTGGCGGGTTTCTTCCCATGCACTGTGAAAATCTACCCCGCGGGACATCTTTTCCCTTATTAGCTCGAGGCCGGCAAAGACGGCGTGGCCTTCGTTGAGGTGATAGATATCCGGCTCAAAACCCAGTCTTCGTAAGAAACGTACTCCTCCGATACCTAGTACCATCTCGGCCGCCACTCGTTCTTGAGGTGAACTGGCATAGAGCTGCCTGGTGATCCATCCATGGGGAGTACCTGGCAGGTCGGCATCTAGGAGGTAGAGAGTGGCATTTCCAAAAGCCTCTGTTTTCCAAACCTTACAGGTAACCTCCTCCCCTCGAATCCATAAGCTCACCGTGATTCCGGTATCCTCCAAGTGGGCACGGTCATAGTTTTGCCGAGAGTGGTGCGGAAAACCGTTCTTATCGAGGTACTGATCGGAGTATCCCTCATTCCACAGAATACCGATCCCAACAAAGGGCAATTGCATATCTCGGGCTGTTTTCAGAATATCTCCTGCTAACACCCCTAAGCCGCCCGAGTAGATTGAAAACGTTTCATCTAATCCGTACTCCATACAAAAGAACGCTACTTTTGGTTGGGGAATAGCTACCATGTCCTATCTCTCCTCGCTTTGGTGCCTTTTAATCAAATCAATGTAGTGTTCCATGAGGCCTGTAGCTTCAGACTCGCTCTCAGCCTCACCATACAGCCGAAAAACTGGCTCGTCTCCATCTGGGACAACTAAGGCCCAGCCACCATCGCGACGTTCCTTTATGCCGTCCAGATATAAGGTGCGTTCGGGATCCGAGCTTTCGATCAGCTTCCGCATTACCCTGCCCTTTTCATCCCAGGGGCATGGCACTTCGGTGGTCCTGATCTGTGACGTTCCCTGCCACGAACTAAGGGGCATCTTACTCGAACTGACCAGAGCCAAAAGTTCCCCTATACTCGCTAGTGGTTCTATATGGGGAAAGACCTCCAAGTTTTCTTCAACAAAGGTGTTTCCCAGTTCTGCGGCAACCTCCATCCAGAAGGGGGCCTCTATTTTCGTCCAACACACGTCCAAACCTTGCTCCCTTGCGGTTTGAGCCACGGTCTCCGAAAGATGTATTGGCATGGCCACTGCTTTCTTGTTCCGTAGCTTCAAGGCGTGAACGAATCCCTTCCACCAATCCTGCGTGGAAAGACGAGCCCCATTTTCATCTTGAAAAAACCAGTTCTGGTTCTGCACAACTATGGTAGGGAGGCCTTCCATCCGTTCTGTTACAACCACGTAACCACTCTTGCTGAGAAAGTCCTGAACCATCTCGCCGAGCGGATCGGTGCGTGGTTCCACCAGCAAACCCACTTGAAACCCTGGTGAACCGGCAGGATAGTGTCTGCTTAGGCGCTGCAGGTAACGTTTTTTCAAACCTGCCACCTGGATAAAATCGCCCATGTCCTCGGCGCCAAAACGGGGGTAGTCTTCTCGGACGAAAATACCTTCGATTTTCCTCTGGTCCCCCTTCGTGAGCCAACGGCCCCTCCCATCCCAGCATTCTACAAACACTAAATTGGGATCACCAGCGTCGACTCCCACGTGGAGGGCTCCATCTAGAGCCATTTCCTGGACGGCAAAGCGGGTTATGCGACCAGCAACCTCGCCGCCGTCGCGGGTATCGAGGCCACCACCCCTGAGGCCAACTACGAGAGCACGCTTGGCCAGATCCGCGACCTTGGAGAAGTCACTGGTGACTAACACCCGTTTTTGCCTACCAAGGAAAGCACCGTAGCTTAGTCCGATCTGGATTAAGATTTCTGGAGTCAGATTCGCTCTAACATCCCCTGCTATACCATGCTTGGAGAAAATCGGCCCTTGTTCTTGACTACCCCATACTAAAGAGCCCCGCAATTTGGTGCCACTCAGTATGATTTTTTCGGGCCATACCTTTGTGTTCGGGGTGATTGTTGACATAGCTCCGACTCGTACCTTTGGTCCGAGGACGGCACCTTCATAAATCTCGCTTTCCTTTTCCACCACCACATCTTTAGACAAGACGCATCCCCTCAACTGCGTACGGCTGCCTAACTTGACTCCTGACCACAAGAGGCTTTGTTTGAGATTGGCATGAGCATCAATCTGGCTGTAGGGACCGATGACACTGTATGGTCCCACATAGGCATGCTCGCCGATGCGGGCACCCCGACCGATGTAAACTGGACCTCCGATTGTGGCGCTCGGATGAATCTGCACACCATCTTCCAGATAAACATTTCCCCCTAGGGGCTTCGGAAGTTCTAACCGCACTTTTCCATCCAGACAGTCCTTCTGCGCCTGGCGATACACCTCAAGATTTCCCACGTCAGACCAATAGCCAGGCGCCACATAACCAAAAAGTGGGGCCTTACGTCTCAAGAGCTCCGGAAACACATCTTGACTAAAGTCAACCTTGTGCCCCGGACGGACCAAATCCAACACTTCTGGCTCCAAAATGTAAATGCCAGTATTCACTGTATCGCTGAACACCTGGCTCCACGTTGGTTTCTCTAAGAACTGCGTGATCTTACCATCATCCGCAGTCAACACAACTCCATAGCTTAAGGGATTGGGCACGCTCGTTAAAACCAGCGTTGCCAGGGATCCCTTCTTTTTATGAAAAGCAATCGCTTCGCTCAGATTGATGTCTGTAAGGGCGTCACCGCTTACAACCACAAAGGTATCCGTGAGAAATTCTGATGCATTTTTCACGCTGCCTGCCGTCCCTAAGGGTTCCCGCTCTATGTAATACTCCATACGGACGCCAAAGGCCGAACCATCTTGAAAATAGGCCGTCACATCATCAGGAAGATACCACAGAGTACTGGCCACTTCGCTAAATCCGTGTCGCTTCAAGAGGTTCAGGATATGTTCCATCATGGGCCGATTCAAGATGGGCACCATGGGTTTGGGTAAGGTGCAAGTGAGGGGTCTAAGTCTAGTCCCCTCACCACCGGCCATGATTACTGCTTTCACGTATCCGTCCCCCCCTTTCCGAAAAATTACTGGTGAGTTGGTAGCGCTCATAAAACTCTTTGTGTTCGTGGGGCTTTAAAGCGGCCTGTTTAAAGCTCTCCACAGTCTGACGGGCGATTTGGTTCCAATCGAACTTCTCCTTTAGATCTCGGGAAGCCCGTTCAATTAGATTGCGGGCGAAGGCTTTGTCTTCCAGGAGGTGCAGAATATTGTCAGCCAAAGAATTAGCATTACCTGCATAGAACGTGAGTCCATTCTCCCCGTGCTGCACTGTCTCGGTAAAACCACCCACATCACTAACCACAACCGGCGCTTGGCCTGCCATAGCCTCTAGGGCCACGATGCCGAAAGGTTCATATCGACTGGGAAATACCGCGGCATCTGCTAGCCTGTACAGACTATTGCGCGTGCGGTCATCAATGAATCCCGGAAAGTGCGTCTTCTCGCCAAGACCCAAATCCCAAGCCTGTTTCTTCAGCTCGTTTAGGCAGGGTCCTTTGCCGGCAATAATAAACTTGGCCTGGGGCCGGTGCCAAAGCACCTTAGGGGCCGCCGACAGCAAAAGATCAATACCCTTCTCATATACATGACGTCCCACGTACAATACGATTTCTTCTTCAGGTGTCGCCCAGTTGTTGCGCCACGTGTCAAGGTCTTCATGGACATTGGCAAAATCCTGTGCCCGTACACCATTGGGAATCACGCTGAGCTTGTCTTCTGGAACTTGAAAGATCTTGCGTAGTTCTTCCCGCATGTACTCACTGCAACAAATCACTCTGTAGGACTCATAGGTGAGCCACCATTCTAGATCACTGATGTGGCGCTGCATGTCATTGTGCAGGCCATTGTTGCGCCCCCATTCCGTGGCATGGATGGTACAAACCAATGGCTTTTGAAAAGCATGCTTCAGCACCTTAGCGCTAGGGGCCACCATCCAGTCGTGGGCATGGATTAGATCAAAATCCACATGACTCAAAAGCTCGGCTCCCTTTTGAATCAAGTGGTAGTTCATAAAGTGAACTTCATCCAAAAAGCCCATGGGTTTGGGGAAAAATTGATTGACTCGATACACCCGAACCCCGTGGACGTACTCCGTCTGCTCACTCTCAGGCCAATCACCAGTTACCACCGACACCTCGTACCCTTCTTCCACCAAAGCCTGCGACAAATCCGCCACTGCTCTGGCCAAACCTCCAATTACTTTTGGAGGGTACTCCCAAGACAACATCAAAATCTTCAATTTAAGTCACCACCTCAAAGCTCTCTCTCATCACAGGATACCCTGAACGCTGAGGTATTATTAAGTGAGAAGGATATTGGCTGAAAATCGCCAAATACAAAACGGAGAACTGTTTGAAGGAGATTAACCATGCGAAAATTTCATCAGAACAGACCATCTATTTATCCCTTTGACCCTTGGCAGGTGGTGGAGACGAAATTTAAGTCTGCTTACAACCACCAGAGCGAGTCTATCTTTTCTCTAGGCAACGGATACCTAGGTATACGAGGCACCTTCGAGGAGGGGCTACCGGGGCACATTCCGTCCACTCCCGGAGCCTATATCAATGGAATCTACGAAACCGAACCCATCGTCTATGGCGAATATATGGCCAGACAACCCACCGAGTACCAGTCCATGATTAACGTGACGGACTGGAAGGGACTTAAGATTCTCCTGGATAGTGAAGAATTCTCCATGTTTTCCGGTACCATAGAAGACTATTCCCGAACATTGGACCTTAAAGAAGGCGTCTTGCGTAGGGAGCTTACCTGGACGAGTCCCAAGGGCCGACGCCTTTGGATTTCATTTGAGCGATTTATCTCCCATGCCAAC
The DNA here is from genome assembly GCA_002424045.1 of Firmicutes bacterium UBA5493. Taxonomy (GTDB): domain Bacteria; phylum Bacillota; class Limnochordia; order Darwinibacteriales; family Darwinibacteriaceae; genus UBA5420. Next base: position 16,182 of record DIPH01000002.1, read on the forward strand.
AAACATCTTGCCCTCCTTCGCTGTTCCGTCAGTCCCCTTAATTTTTCAGGACCCATTACCCTCCGTTCCCACATCAACGGAGCCGTCACCAACTACCACCACCTCAGAGAACCGGCTCTGGAAGTTATATCCACAACACTTACCAATGAAACCGGAGTATTAATGTCCCGCACGAAAAACAGCGGATTGACCATTGCCTGTGCAGTTACCCACCGCACCACACCTGCCACATCCATCATGGGATCCGCATCCACAACCTGCCTTGACTTTCTCGTCCGTTTTGACGCAGAGGAAGGACAAATGGTTACGATGGACAAGTTCGTCGCGCTCAGTTCATCTAGAGAAACAGCCGAAGAACACCTAGGTAGCTTTGTGGAAAGACTTGCGCTTAGAAGCGCCCAGCAAGGTTATGACCTTGCAAGACAGGCCCATGTGGATTTTTTGAGAAAGTATTGGGACGATACGGATGTGGAAATCAAAGGCGATCTTGCGCTCCAGCAAGGTATGCGATTTAATGCTTTGCAACTGCTCCAGTCCACTGGACGAGACGGAAAAACCAACATTGCCGCCAAGGGATTAAGCGGTGAGTACTACGAGGGACACTATTTTTGGGATACAGAAACCTACATCATCCCCTTTTTCCTCTACAGTCAGCCAAGTCTAGTTCGTAAACTCCTGGAGTACCGTTACAGCATTTTAGATGCAGCCAGGCTAAACGCAAAGCGCATGCGCGACCAAGGAGCTCTCTATGCATGGCGCACCATTAACGGTCATGAAGCCTCGGGTAATTTCCTTGGTTCCACTGTGCAGTACCACATTAATGCAGCGGTGGCCTACGCCATCCACAAATATCTGGAAGCCACTGGAGACACGGATTTTCTGGTAGAAATGGGCGCAGAAATTCTCTTCGAGACTGCCAGATGCTGGGCTCACCGTGGAGTTTTCCTGGAATCCCGAAACGGTCAATACTGTATTAGTGAAGTCTGCGGACCCGATGAATACAAGCCCGGGGTCAACAACAACTGCTACACGAACTACATGGCACAATTTAACCTCAGGCTGGCCTTGGAGGCCCGGGACATATTAATGAAAGGCTATCCCACCGAGTATGCCCAATTGCGAGAGAAACTGAGTCTTTCCGATGAGGAATTTAGCCTGTGGAAAAGGTGCGCCGATCATATGTACTTACCCTTTAACGATGAATTAGGCATCCATCCTCAAGACGATTCTTTTCTCGACAAGGATCCCCTTGACATCGACTCCATCCCCCAGGATGAAATTCCCCTGGTGGCAAATTGGCATCCCCTTGTGATCTGGCGCTATCAGGTGATTAAGCAGGCCGACGTTATTTTGCTCCTTTTCCTTTTGGGGGATCAATTCACCTTGGCCGAAAAGAAGGCGAATTTTGACTATTATGAGCCCAAGACAACCCACGATTCTTCCCTTTCTCCCGCCATTTATAGCATCATCGCTTCAGAACTAGGCTACGAAGAGTTTGCCTACAACTACTTCCTGCAGACAGTTCGGCTCGATCTCGATGATTACAATCGCAATGCCTGGCAGGGACTGCACACCGCCTGCATGGCTGGCTCTTGGATGGGAGTGGTCAATGGCTTTGCAGGCATGCGCACCTTTGGGGGCCAGCTCAGTTTTAAGCCTTTTGTGCCTCAGCAGCTGAAGAGCTATGGCTTCAAAGTCAAATTTAGGGGAGCACAGCTGCATGTCAAAGTTGCAGCGAAACATACATCGTATAACCTAGTGCAAGGCGACAGTTGTTCGTTCTCCCATTTTGCGCAACCGGTTACATTGACTCGTGGGCAAACGCGCCTCTTGGAGAATTCCCATGTATAGGATGGGGAGACAGAGAACTCTTCAACTCCTTATCGTCCTTTTCATCCTAACCCTTCCCGTCACGGTCAGCAGTAAGGAACTCGTTATCCTACACACAAACGACCTTCATGTGGGGATCAAGCTACCCCATGCTAGAGAAAGGTGAGATCCTGCATTTAGAATCCTCTGTGCGAGATGTGCTCGAGGATTACCTGCGTGACCAGGTGTTAGAGCCTACGAAGGCAGGTTCTCTCTAGGGAGAACCTGCCTTGGGTAGACCATATACACTAACTTAGATCAGACAATAAGTAGAAATAGACAAGCTTAGCTGTATTCACAACAGAATCCACATGGGTACGTTCAAAGGCATGGGAGGCGTCAATTCCAGGGCCAATTAATCCATGGACAATGTCATGACCTGACCTTAAGGCTGCACTGGCATCGGAGGCATAGAAAGGATAGATATCTACTTTATACTCTATACCGTTCTTCTGAGCCAATTCTACCAGGTGTTGACGGAGCCTGGCATTATAGGGGCCCGAAGAATCCATGGCGCAAATGGAGACTGTGTACTCATCGGTCGTTTGCCCATCACCAATGGCCCCCATATCCACTGCTAGATACTCCACGACCTCCTCTGGAATGTTGGAATTACCGCCAAAACCGATTTCCTCATAGTTGGAAAACAGAAAGTGTGTAGTGAAGGGAAGCTCCACCTTATTCTCCTGCATTTCCTGGAGCAGGTACAGGAGAATGCCTGCACTGGCCTTATCATCGAGATGCCGAGATTTAATGAACCCACTGGGTAAAATCTCTACCCGGGGGTCAAAGGCCACAAAATCGCCCACGCTAATTCCGAGTTTTCGCACATCATCTGCGTTTGTCACCCTAGCATCCAAGCGTACTTCCATATTGTCTTGATTGCGCTCTGCGGTGGACACATCTTTGTAGACATGGACAGAGGTCTGGTGCATGAGAATGGTACCCGTGAAGGTATTGTCATCTGTAGTGAAGATTTTGCAGTACTCACCCTCTACATGAGCCCATCTTGACCCTCCGATTTTGGTTAGACGTAGCCTGCCATCGGCTTTAATTTCCTTGACCATGGCCCCAAGGGTATCGATATGCGCAGTCACCAAGCGGTGCACCTTGTCATTCTTTCCTGGCACGGTGGCAATTAAGGCTCCTTTGCGGTTCTTCTTGTTTGCGATCCCCAACTTGTCCAAGTAATCTGCCATATGATCAATGATGCGATCGGTGTACCCCGAGGGGCTTGGAATGGAAACCAACCCATTAATTATCTGCAGTAGTTCTTTTCCACTAAAGGTAATGGGCAATCTGATCATCCTCCTCTTTACATGACCATGATTATTTGACATTTTCCTTTATATCCCTTCATTTGGGAAACAAAACTGTTATAGCTTATGGTCCTTTTTCTCAAACTAAGTGCAAGGAGGAGACACCATGACCAAACGAAAGAATAAAGCTAGAAGGATACGAGATGTACCAATAGAGGAACACTCCACAGCAGCGTGGGCCAATATCGAGCGGGAAAAACCAGGTTCTAAGGTCACTGTACCGAGTGCCGAAGACATGGAATTAGCTAGGGATTGGGTCAATGAAAATCGCAAATAGGCTAAAGGGGATCAGCCTTTCAAGGTCTGATCCCCTCCTTCTTTCTCAATAGCTGGTTAAGCGTTGATACTCCCTGAGGCGTTCAGCCGCATCCGCTTCTGCCTGGGAAAACAACTCTGCGGCCACATCAGGGAAGGTCCGCTGCAGAGAAGAATAACGCACCTCGCTCATTAGAAAATCCCTAAAGGAAGAGCTTGGCTCCTTGGAATCTAGGATAAACGGGTTTCTACCTTCCTTTCTCAGAAGAGGATTGTAGCGATAGAGGTGCCAATAACCAGCCTCAACCGCTCGCTTTTCCTGAAGAATGCTAGATCCCATACCACTACGAATTCCGTGGTTAATACAGGGGGAATAGGCAATGAGCAGGGATGGACCCGGGTAGTTTTCTGCCTCCAAGATGGTTCTGATGGTGTGATTCATGTTAGCACCCATGGCAATCTGAGCCACATACACGTATCCATAGGTCATAGCCATGCGGCCTAAATCTTTCTTACGGATGCGTTTGCCTGAAGCCGCAAACTTGGCCACTGCCGCCGTAGGCGTCGCCTTGGAGGATTGGCCACCTGTATTGGAATATACTTCGGTGTCCAAGACAAGCATATTGAGATCTTCTCCCAGAGACAATACGTGATCCACTCCTCCGTAGCCAATATCATAAGCCCAGCCATCGCCGCCAATAATCCACTGGGATTTTTTAGTTAGATGCTCCCTATTTCTGATGATTTCCTCCATGAGTGGATTACGCCCCCTCTCCCCTTCTAGCATCTTCACCAGCCTTTTGCCTACCTGAGCGGAAGCAAGAGAATCACACCTGTGCTCCAACCACTCCAAGCAGGCATCCTTGGCTCCTTGGGACAGGGAGTTTTCGGCTACGAGTTGTTCTACCAGCTGTCTAAGGCGTCCCTCCCTGTACTTTCCACCTAGACGCATTCCAAACCCAAATTCCGCATTATCTTCGAACAGGGAGTTAGCCCAAGCGGGACCCTCTCCCTGGGAGTTCACGGAATAAGGGAATGAAGGGGCACTACCACCGTAGATGGATGAACAACCGGTGGCATTAGCAATCAACATCCGTTCACCGAAGAGCTGCGTCAAGAGCTTAATATAGGGGGTTTCTCCACAACCAGGACATGCGCCATGAAACTCAAAGAGGGGTGTTCGGAACTGACTGTTCTTGAGCGTCTGCCAATTCACGTAGTCCTCTTTGCTCGTGATCTGTTGAGCATAGAGCCAGTTATCCTTCTCCTTAGCGATCTCCTGATCGGCTGGCCTCATTACTAGGGCCTTTTCAGGCGCAGGACAGACGTCTGCGCAATTACCGCATCCCGTACAATCCAAGGGACTCACCTGAATGCGATAGCCAAAGTGGTCAATCCCCTTACCTATGGCCTTCTTGGTTTTAAAGCTCTGGGGCGCTCCTTCCATCTCCTGCTGGTCCAGTAAGAATGGACGGATGACGGCATGGGGACAGACAAAGGAACACTGGTTACACTGAATACACCTCTCTATTTGCCATTCAGGAATGGTCACGGCTATCCCCCGCTTCTCATAGGCGGTGGTACCATTGGGGTATGCACCGTCTTCCCGACCCACAAAAGCACTCACGGGCAAATCGTCGCCTTCCATGCGCTGCATCGGTAGCTGAATTTCCTCCACAAAAGATGGATCTCCTTCGGCATCATCTTCACGGTCATCGCTTAGGTGGGCCCACTCAGGCGGAACGCTAATCTTCCTAAGTGAGGTTGCCCCCTGATCAATGGCGGCCACATTCATATCGACGACATATTGACCCTTACGCCCATAGAGTTCCTCTACGGAATCCTTAAGAAAGGCTAAAGCTTCGTCCACCGGAATTACCTTCGCCAGCTTAAAAAATGCTGATTGCATCACCATGTTGATCCGGTTCCCTAAACCCAGATTACCTGCTATGGAAATGGCATCAATGGTGTAGAACCTGACGTTTTTTTCAGCTAGACTGCGTTTTAGATGGGCTGGAAGGTTTTCGTCCAACTCTTTTCTTTCCCAGGGGCAGTTTAGCACGAAAATTCCCCCTGGCTTGATCCCCTTGAGGAGGTCATAATTGTTCACAAAGGCCTTGTTATGGCAGGCAACATAGTCGGGATGATCAACGAGATACGGCGCCCTGATGGGCTTTGTTCCAAAACGCAAGTGGGAAACAGTAGTACCACCAGACTTCTTGCTATCATAAGAAAAGTAGGCTTGAGCATAAAGCTTGGTGTGTTCTCCAATAATGCGAATGGCACCTTGGTTCGCCCCTACTGTTCCGTCGGAGCCTAGTCCCCAAAACTTGCAGCTAATCGTACCTCCGGGAGTGATATCGATGGGCTCTCCTGCAGGAAGCGAGCTATGGCTGACATCATCGATAATCCCAATAGTGAAGCGGTCTTGTGGCCTTGCCTGTCTAAGGTTCTCGTAAACAGCCACGATTTGGGAGGGTGTGGTATCCTTGGAGCCTAAGCCATAGCGTCCACCCACGATCTGAGGCGCAGGGCGCAGATTTCTTAAGCCTTTCACCACATCTAGGTACAAAGGCTCCCCGCTAGAACCGGGCTCTTTTGTGCGATCTAAAACCGCTATTTTCTTCACAGTTTGAGGAAGGGCCTGCAAGAGATGGTGTTCAGAAAAGGGCCGATAGAGACGAACCTTGACTAGACCCACCTTTTCGCCCTTTTTACCCAAGTAATCTACGGTTTCTTCAATGGTATCACAAACCGAACCCATGGCTATAATAACCCTGTCGGCCTCGGGGTGGCCGTAGTAATCGAAAAGCCTGTACTGTCTACCCGTAAGGTCTCCCAGGCGGTTCATGTAATCTTCAACAATCCCAGGGATGGCTTCGTAAAAAGGATTCGCCACTTCTCTACCTTGAAAATAAATATCCGGATTCTGGGCCGTACCTTTTGTAACTGGACGCTCAGGATTCAAACCCCGTTTTCGAAATGCTTGTAGTGCATCCCAATCGATCAGTCTCGCCATATCGTCGTATTCCAGAGACTCAATTTTTTGGTATTCATTGGAGGTACGAAACCCATCAAAGAAGTGCAAAAAGGGTACCCGAGCAGACAGAGTTGATAGATGGGCAACACAAGCCAGGTCCATAACCTCCTGGACATTGCCTGATGCTAAGAATGCAAATCCCGTCTGACGGCAAGCCATTACGTCTTGGTGGTCGCCGAAGATAGACAAGGCATGAGCGGCAAGGGCCCGAGCGCTGACATGAAAAACGCAGGGCAAGAGCTCTCCCGAGATCTTGTACATGTTGGGGATCATTAGCAACAAACCTTGGGAAGCTGTGAAGGTTGTAGTGAGGGCACCAACGCTCAAAGATCCGTGGACAGCACCGGCAGCGCCGGCTTCAGATTGCATTTCGACGACTTCGACCACATCGCCAAAGATATTCTGGCGACCATGGGCACTCCATTCGTCCACCAACTCTGCCATGGGTGACGAGGGAGTAATTGGATAAATAGCACTCACCTCAGTAAAAGCATAGGCTACATGGGCGGCTGCTTCGTTGCCATCAATGGTAATAAATCTTTTCATGCTCAGACCTCCGTCTATTTAGGCGTTCAACCCTATTATTTGACAAATACTCGTTCTCATGCAAGAAAAGGTGCAAGAATTCGGATCCCTAACAACCAAAGGCGGGGGTTATCCCCCCGATTTTTGGGCTTAGCTACGAATTTCACAAGCGTGTAATATTTTGACGAATTCGCCGACAAAAGCCCCTAAACCAGAAGGATTACGAAGGGGGGATGCGTAATATAGGACTTGAATACTAAGTAAAGGAGGTAGTTTCCTAGTGATCGAGCTCAATAAAGATTCTTGGGAGGAACATATTCCCAACTCCAGCGGCTGGGCAGTGGTTGACTTTTGGAGTCCAAAATGTGTACCCTGCATGAATCTCATGCCAGCCATGAAAGACCTAGCTGAAAAATATAAGGATAAGATGAATTTCTATTCCTTAGACACGACCAGCGCAAGGCGTTTGTCCATGGCCCAAGGCGTCATGTCTTTGCCAGTCATTGCCTTTTACCACAATGGAGAAAAGCAACATGAGTTTAGCGGTGAGTTTGGAGCTGAGGATGTTGAAAAGAAGATCCAAGAAATCATCGGCTAAACCATGCTAGAGGAGGTGAATGTATGGAGTTCAAGTTAGGTAACATTTTCATCAAAGATTTGCAGTTTGGTTCCAAAACGGAAGTCAAAGACCAAACCCTGTTCGTGAACAAGGACGAACTCACTGAATATTTGCTGGAAGATGAACACCTAGCCTCGGTAGCAATTGACATTGCACGCCCAGGCGAATCTGTGCGCATTATGCCCTGTAAAGACGTCATCGAACCACGGGTCAAACCAGAACAAGATGGCGGGATTTTCCCAGGCATGGTCAGCAAGATGTTTACTGCAGGTCAAGGCACGACCCATGTACTCAAAGGGGTTGCCGTCGTGACAACGGGTCAAATTGTAGGCTATCAAGAGGGCATCATTGACATGACGGGCCCAGGAGCAGAGCTTACTCCATTCTCGCAACTGAACAACCTTGTGATCGTAGCTGAGCCAGCGGAAGGTGTTGTAACGTATCAGCACGAAGCAGCGCTCAGAAAAATGGGGCTCCGGGCAGCCAACTATCTAGGAGAAGCAGCTCGCAACCTGACACCAGATGAGACCATAACATATGAGTATCTGCCCTTGCACCAGTATCACGAGAAATATCCTGATCTTCCGAAGGTAGCCTATGTGTACATGTTACAGAGTCAAGGCCTGCTCCATGATACGTATTTTTATGGAGTGGATGTCAAAAACATGACACCAACCTTCATGTATCCAACCGAAGTGATGGATGGAGCCATTGTCAGTGGCAACTGCGTATCCGCTTGTGACAAGAACACTAGCTATCACCACCTCAACAGCCCTGTAATTCACGACCTGCTCGCTCGTCACGGCAAGGACCTCTGCTTCGTAGGTTGCGTGATCACAAATGAGAACGTGACTCTGCTGGACAAACAGCGCTCGTCTGACCTGACAGCTAAGTTGGTCGAATACCTAGGCGTTGATGGTGTGATCATCAGTGAAGAAGGTTTTGGTAACCCTGACACAGACCTGATCATGAACTGCAACAAGATCGAGAACAAAGGCATTAAAACCGTTCTAGTTACCGATGAATACGCAGGTCAAGATGGAACATCCCAGTCCCTAGCAGACGGTAGCCCCCTGGCTAATGCCATCGTTACCGGCGGAAATGCCAACGAACTTGTTACTTTGCCAGTTTTGGATAAAGTAATTGGCAATGTTGAACCTGCTGAAGTGATTGCTGGAGGTTTCAAAGGAAGTCGCAAGGATGACGGAACTATCGTAGTAGAGTTGCAGGCCATTATGGGGGCAACGAACGAACTTGGATTCAACAAATTAACAGCTCGCGAATATTAAAACAGAAGGAGGAATTGGTTCCATGATCGATCTAAAAGGCAAGCATATTGCTGTTATTGGCGATCGAGATGGTATTCCGGGTCCAGCTATTGAAGCCTGCATCAAAGACTCAGGCGCAATAGTAGGTTTCTCCACCACCGAATGCTTTGTTTGAACGGCGGCAGGAGCAATGGACCTAGAAAACCAAACTCGAATTAAAGAGTTGGTTGAAAAGGTAGGCAAGGAAAACGTAGTTGTAATCTTAGGTGGAGCAGAAGCAGAAGCGTCTGGTCTAGCCGCTGAAACAGTTACAACTGGTGATCCTACTTTTGCGGGTCCATTGACAGGAGTTCAGTTAGAACTCCCCGTATACCATATTCTTGAGCTTAAAGACATCGTTCCTGAAGATGTGTGGGAAGACCAGATTAGTATGATGGAAATGGTTCTAGATGTAGATGACATCATCAAGGAAGTCACCACCTATCGTACACAGAATGGGGGGTAAATGCATGGATGAGAAACGTATCGTTCTCTATATAAATCAATTTTTTGGACAAATTGGCGGAGAAGACATGGCCCACATTGAGCCCCAAAGTCACGATAAACCGATTGGTCCTGGCGTAGGGTTATCCAATCTGCTTCCAAAGAACTGTACCATCGTTGGAACGATCATCTGTGGTGATAGTTACTTCAACGAAAACTTGGAGGAAGCAAGCGCCACCGTGGGTAAGATGATCAAGGATTTCAATCCTGATTTGGTCATCGCTGGCCCTGCCTTCAATGCAGGACGCTATGGTATGGCCTGCGGAACCGTAGGTAAGATTGCTCATGATATGGGTATTCCAGCCGTTTCTGGCATGTATATAGAGAATCCCGGGGTAGAAAGCTATCGCCAATACCTCTATATAGTTGAAACGACTAATTCCGCAGCTGGTATGCGTACTGCCTTGCCCGCTATAGCCAAGTTAGCAGGCAAAGTTGTTAATGGCGAACCTATGGGTACTCCTACTGAAGAAGGTTACCTCAGCAGGGGCATTCGTAAGAACGTCTTCGCCGAAAAAAGAGGTTCAGATCGGGCCGTTGACATGCTCCTTAAGAAGCTCGCAGGGGAAGAATTTGAAACAGAGTATCCTATTCCCCTCTTTGACCGGGTAGAACCAGCAGCAGCCATCCCTGAGCTCAGTAAGGTTACTGTAGCACTGGTTACCAGCGGCGGAATCGTCCCTAAAGGCAATCCCGACCGCATCGAGGCTTCCAGCGCTTCGCACTACGGCAAGTACTCCATCGAAGGCCTAGAAGGTCTCACCTCTGAGGGTTTCCAAACAGCCCATGGCGGATATGACCCCGTCTATGCCAACGAAGCACCCAACCGGGTCATGCCCGTAGATGCTTTGCGCGCTCTGGAGAAGGAAGGAAAAATAGGTAAACTGTTCCCCTACTTCTATGCCACAGTGGGCAACGGCACATCAGTAGCAAATGCCGTGAAGTTTGCCACAGAAATCGCCCACGAGTTGGTGAACGAAGGTGTACAGGCAGTTATCTTAACCAGCACCTGAGGCACCTGTACTCGTTGCGGCGCAACGATGGTAAAAGAAATTGAACGGGCTGGAATCGCTGTTGTACACATTTGTACAGTGACGCCCATCTCCTTAACCGTGGGAGCAAACCGAATCGTCCCGGCAGTGGCCATTCCCCATCCATTAGGGAATCCCAAACTGTCGGAAAAAGAGGAGTTTAGTCTGCGCAAGAAGCTTGTTGAAAAGGCACTAAGTGCCCTAGCGACACCGGTTTCTGAACAGACTGTATTTGAAGACTAAGCATTAACGAACGTTGGAAGGGTCCCACGCCCAGTGGATGTTTGACGATGTCAAACTCCACGATGAATACGAAGTATTCATCCGATTGCAGTAGCAATCAGCAAGGGTAGGGACCCTTTACCTATGTGGAGGTGTGTGTATTGACCAACCCTGTTGTAAAAGCAGCAAGTTATTGTCTGTTCCATGCACCAGATATGGTGCTCACCCATGGAACTACGTTAACCATGGAGCGGGCTAAAAACCCTGACTCTCCTTTATTTGAACAAGTGCAGAAGGGCTTGCGCCCCTTTGAAGGTGTTGTAGCCTATCCCCCGAACCAGGTCTATATTGGAAACATCGATCCAGACGAATTAGCTCAAATTCCTCAGCCGTGGTATGAGAACCTGGCTGAGCCAAAGAGGCAAGGCAAGCTTGGCGAAATCTTCCCCATGGATGAATTCATAGCGATGATGAAAATCGTTGACGCCTTTGAATTGGTACTCATAGAGGATAATTTTGCCAAAGCAGTAATAGAGCGACTCCAGAGCCATCCCCTCTTTACGGATGAAGATTTTGCAATCCTAGCAAAAACGCAGGCTATAGACGAGATCAATGGGCTTCTGGACAAAAAAACCGCTGTGCCCCTGGAGTTCGAAGGCAAAGTAGTTGGGTGTGTTAAAAGAGCCCATGAATATGACGTTAACCTCAGCGCTGATATCATGTTTGAGAATTTAGCAGCCAAAGCAGGTGGAGTGCTCAGCCTTAGACATCTCTTGTGGAATAATGACATTGATCCCGCCACCGTTGACTATATTATTGAAACCTCCGAAGAAGCTGCTGGAGATATGAACCAGCGGGGTGGGGGCAACTTTGCCAAGTCCATTGGCGAAAAATGCGGTTGCATCAATGCCACCGGTTCTGACACCCGCTCCTTCTGTGCTGGCCCCGCCCATAGTGTTATCAATGCCACTGGTTTGGTAAAGTCTGGCATTTATAAGAACGTAGTAGTTGTGGCAGGTGGAGCAACAGCCAAGCTCGGTATGAACTCTAGAGACCATGTCAAAAAGGAAGTGCCTGTCCTGGAAGACTGCATGGGTGGCTTTGCCCTTCTGATCGGCGCCGATGATGGAGTCAACCCCATTATTCGTACCGATGCCATCGGACGGCACAGAGTGGGCACAGGATCCTCGCCACAAGCAGTTACAACCGCCCTAGTTACCGATCCTTTGCAAGCTGCCGGACTTAGCATTACTGATGTTGATAAGTTCAGCGTAGAAATGCAAAACCCTGAGATCACAGTTCCTGCTGGAGCTGGCGATGTACCTCTAGCTAACTACAAGATGATTGCGGCCCTAGGCGTAAAACAAGGTTCCCTTGAGCGGACGGAAATCAACAGTTTTGTAGAGGAACATGGACTAAAGGGCTGGGCTCCCACCCAGGGACACATTCCCTCAGGAGTACCTTTCGTAGGCTTTGCCCGTGAAGGTCTTTTAAACGGCACGTTGAAACGGGTTATGATTGTGGGTAAAGGTAGTCTTTTCTTGGCCCGTTTAACCAACCTCTTTGATGGTGTTTCTTTCATCATGGAACCCAATAGTGGGAAGGGATCATCCACCACTGTAACAGCGGAAAAGATGGTCACCGTAGGTGTTACCCTACTCGGTAGCGAACACGGTGTGGAAGAAGTTGTGCGCGGTGCCGAGCTGGCCCAGCGCAAACACAGGAATATTAAGGTTGTAGCTATCGGACCAAAAGGTAGCACATCCCTGCCTGTGGTCGAAGCCAACACCGAAGAAGAGCAGCGTTCCGCCATGGAAAACCTCCTAAGAACTGGCGAGATTGACGCCTGCGTCACCATGCATTACAACTTCCCACTAGGCGTAACAACCATCGGTCGGGTTATGGCCCCAGCCACTGGACGTGAAATGCTCATTGCATCCACAACTGGAATGTCTGCTGGCAACCGCACCGAAGCCATGCACAAAAATGCCATTTTGGGCGTTGCAGTAGCGAAGGGCTTAGGCATCGAAGATCCGGAAGTAGGAATTCTGAATGTGGATGGCGCCCTCACAACGGAACGTTCATTGCGCGATCTCGAAAAAGAAGGCTATGCCATCAACTGGGCGGCCTCAGGGCGTGCAGACGGCCAAGCAGTGATGCGCGGTAATGACGCCTTGACTGGCGCCTGTGATGTTCTTGTCACGGACTCCCTGACAGGAAACATCCTCGTCAAAATGCTCTCCGCCCTCAATACCGGTGGAAGCATTGAGAGCGTAGGCTATGGTTATGGTCCAGGCGTAGGTGAAGGCTACAAGCAAATCGTCAATATCGTCTCCAGAGCTTCTGGTGCACCCGTTATTGCAGGTGCAGTAGAGTTCGCGGCAGATATGGCGAACGCCAAGTTGCCTGAGCTGGTAGAGGCAGAGCTAACGAAGGCCAAGTTGATCAAAGCCGAAGCCGCAGACGGGGTACAAAAGCCCCCAGCAAAGCCTGTGGACCAAGAGATTACAGGGATTGACGTTTTAGAAATTGAAGATGCAACTGAAGCCCTCTGGAAAGAGAACATCTATGCCGAAGCAGGCATGGGTTGCACAGGACCAGTGGTTATGGTAGCCCCTGAAGATTTGGAGGTTGCCATGGCAAAGCTCAAAGAGCTAGGATTCCTTGGCGAATAACTACAACGTATGGAGGAACGTGCCTGGCCGGCACGTTCCTCGCTCTTCAGTGTAGTCGTTCGCCTTCTTTCCCCTTCACTTGTCCAAGTTCACTGTCACAGTACTAAAATTCGACCGAATCACCACAGGATGCACACCCTCACCCCACTGCCCACGGGCCCCGACTCGATTCTCCCCAATGTCAACCTTAAACCCTGCATTGTGCTTCAGTGAGCCGTTTGTGACCTCAATATCGAAGTCATAGCCCCCGTCAATGGCGGCAAGCCCAATGGTGCTTGTTGAAAAGGAGTCATGCAGAGTAATGGGTCCCGCGATTTGGCGCAGATCTACGACACCAAAACGATTTTGGATCGTCGCCGTTCCTTCCAAACCCCAAACGTCCACATCGGAAAAACTTGCCTCCAAGTTCAAGAATCCCACGAAACTTTTAATTTTGACTTGCCCAAAATGCTGTTCAACGCTTACCTCCATACCAGCCGGAACTTCCACCACGAAACTTACCTCAGCTTCCTGCAGGCTTTGGCCTTCACTCTTTCCTCCAGTTAGCTCGTAGCCAAGCTCGGATTCAGAAATACTCTCTCTTACGTCGAGGCGATCTAGAACATCTTGGCTATCAGCGCCAATGGTGGAAATGACCCTAATCTCGTCATCGTCTGTAGATCTGAGATGAATCACACCTTGTTGCCCCTTGATCGCAAGGGTAGTAAACTCATCCTGTGACTGGATGAACGTCTGTTTCTTCTCAAATGCGGCATCACTGAAGTTAGGACCAATATTAAAATGGATCGAGGGTTGTCCAGTGGAACTCTGGTCTCCTCCAAAATAGCGGACGTCTACAACAAAGAGTAGTGTTAACAGCGCAAGAACAGCCAGCGTCATTCTACGAATTTTCATTGTTTTCCCCTCCTATCCATTGACTTCCACATAATGTTCAAAGAGGTAGCTTGTTAAGACAAGTATGGCAAGAATCCCAAGCCAAGTGCCCATTTCAGGGGCAAGATTCCACTCGGCCACTATCCCCTGCCTTAGCTCATCGAGGCGGAAGAGCTTATGCAATGGAAGTTTTGGCATCCAGCGGAAGAGAGGTTCAAGAAGTACACCAAGCTTTTCCACTAACCAACCGCTCAAAATCAATGTCCAAATAGCCACTAAGCCCTGTACGCGACCTACCATCTTGCTTATTACAAAAGCCAATTGCACAAAAATGACCACCGAGGCGAGCAGAGCAAGGCCAATTAGATACAACAAGAGGCCATTTCGTAGCGCCCAGACGACACTCGGCAAAATCTCCATGGCTTCCTGCACCAATGGAGCGAAAAACAGCAGTGTACCAATTGCAGTCACCCCCAAGAGGACTGTATACTCTATCCAGATCGCAAGCAGTTTGGCTAACATCACTTGCCAACCAGGCACCGGCAGGACCAAGAGGGTGTAGACTGTATCTTCACGCCACTCCGTTCGCAAGGTTTGAAAACTCTGCCACAGCAACCACAAAGGTAAAAACACAAGGGGCATGACAATAGAGGCAAACGCTGCTTCAATCGGCCAACCACCCGTTGATATTTTAAAGCGTGTGAAGAACATGAGAATTAAAGTAATCCCGGAGAGAAAGCCCATGGGTAAAAGGCTCGCCTGCAAGTCTTTTCGCAACAACCTGAGAAAACGCTTCATTAGGCAAAAACCTCCTTAAACAAGTCATTGATGGATTTTCCATACTGATGGCGTAAGTCTTCTGCATAACCTTGAAGATTGATGGTACCTTCATCTAGAAAGACCACCGCGTCGAAAAGCTGCTCTGTATCCCCTACCGCGTGGGTAGAAATGATCATGGTCTGTTCTTCACTCTTGAATTGACGCACAATTCCCTCCACAATCCGATCCCTGGAGGCTGGATCAATCCCACTAAAGGGCTCATCGAGCAAGAGCAGTGGCGCTTTACGAGCCAAGGCCAAAATGAGTTTCAAACGAGCCCGCATACCCTTAGAGAGGGAGCTCACTTTCTTGGATGGATCTAGCCCCATAAACGCTAAGAGTCCAGGTACCCGCTCTTCTTCCCAGTCATCGTAGAAGGTGGAGGTAAAGTCTATTGCTTGCCTAATCGTCATCCAACGATAAAGGTTTTCCACTTCGGGAACGAAAGCTATTTGAGCCTTCGTGTGACGAGAACGACTATGTCCAAAGATCTCAATGTCTCCTCCATCGGGATTTACCAAACCTACGATACACTTCAATAGCGTTGATTTACCGCTTCCATTGGGTCCCAAGAGACCCCAGATTTCACCTTGGGGCATAGTCAAATCAATACCCTTCAGCGCTTCCACTTTAGGATACTTCTTTCTCAGATTCCTAACGACTAATACTTGGTTGGTTGTGGTCACTTGTTATTCACCTCTTCCTTGCTGTCAATCTCCGAAAATCGAGTCTTCACAACGTCTAGTGTAGCTTCTTCGCTCAGTCCAAGTGCTTGTACAGCCCGGACAAACTCATCCACAAGATTCGTCAGCATTTCCTTCCTCGTCTCCTCCACAACTCCTTGATTCTGGCAAACAAACGTGCCTTGTCCCCGCAGGGTTTCCACAAGACCCAAAATTTCCATTTCACGATACGCCCTTTGAACGGTATTGGCATTAACTTTGACCTGGGCCGCCAAATCCCGCTGGGAAGGGACTTTGTCTCCCGGCTGTAATTGGCCAGTGACAATTTGGCGTTTAAATTCCTCTATGATCTGCAAATATATGGGTGTAGATGTACTGAAATCAATCTTCAAATTCCTGCCACCCCTTTCTACTAGTGCACTAGTTATCTAGTACACTAGTATCATAAACTCTCCGTTGAAATTTGTCAACTGCTTTTTCAAAGCTTGTATTTTAAGGAGTTTTCCGCACAGACTAACTTTGGGGGGTTAGCCTATGTTTAATCAGTCACACTTCCTCGGAAAATACGCCATGATCACAGTGGTATCACTGCTAACACTTACCCTATTTGACAGTAATCCCTGGTGGAAAGTGCTCTTTTTTGCCATCCCAGCGACCTTGCTGAATCTGTATTTAACTGGCCTGGCCCTGCAACAAGCATGGTCACAGGTGATGACTGCCCCCCTCCAAGGAGTTGTTGCAGCTTTCTTGGCTTACTTAGTTAGTTTAGCCACGGTCTTTCGAGCCACATTTGGCACCTTAGTGGGCTTTGCTCTGCTTTTGAGCGTAGTAGAATATCTTTTGGCTGGATTTTTCCCACAAAAACACCATGAGGAATGACCCCATGGTGTTTCGCAAATCAGCATGGTATAATAACTTAATGTGACTTACAAATACGACACTAAGGTGAGTGCTTGTGAAAAAGGCAACCAGGACAGAGCTTATTCTAAAGGGAAACATTTATAAGGTACTCATTACGCTTTCTACACCAATCATCATCAATAGTCTTATTCAGACATTATATAATCTGGTCGATGGAATCTGGGTCAGCAAAATATCTTCGGTGCATTTTGCCGCCACTGCCTTTGTCTGGCCAGTGAACTTTCTTTTTATCTCCATAGGAATGGGCCTATCCATTGCAGGCACTTCCCTTTTGTCGCAACTCGTTGGTAATAACGACCTCGAAAGAGCCAAAGACTATACCGCACAGTTGATGATCATAACGATCCTGAGCTCCTTTGTCTTTACCGCCCTGGGATACTTGCTCAGTCCCTTCGTGATTCGGTTAATGGGCGCAACCGGTGAACTGGCGGACTTCGGTAACGTTTATTTGCGAATCACCTTCTTAGATCTACCCTTCTTGTTTGTGTTCTTTAACATCAACTCCATCATGCATGCCCAGGGCGACACTATCACGCCCATGATTTTGAGTGGAGTCTCTGCCATCATTAACGTTGTTTTGGATCCCATCTTCATTTTCACCTTTAATTGGGGAATCGCCGGAGCGGCCTGGGCTACCCTAGTCTCTAGGGCTCTTCTGGCGGGCGTAGGCTTCATGATGCTATTTGGCAAGAGAAACAAGATCATACCAAGCTTCAGGGGGTTTCGGTTCAATAGGAGAATTATCAGAGAAATCATTGCTGTGGGCTTACCTTCAACCATCGGACAGTCGGGCTCATCCTTAGGTTTTATTGTACTAAACAGCTTCATTGGTTCTTACGGCACAGCCACCCTCGCAGCCTACGCCATGGTTAACCGTATAACATCTCTAGTTATGCAACCAGCCATGGGCATAGGGCATGCCTTAACGACAGTAGTTGGTCAGAATGTAGGGGCTCGTCAAATGGACCGCGTGAAGGAGTCGTTTTATAAGGCACTCGTGCTTACCATTCTGATCGGAGTTGTGGGAGCGGGAATCCTCGTTATCTTTGACGACCCGATCATTAACTTCTTTATGCAATCTCGGGATGATCTCTCGGTCATCGAGCTATCCCTCACTTATCTTTTCTACATCTCTTTATCCATGCCACTGATGGGCATATTCAGTGTCTTCACTGGGCTCTATCAGGGCACAGGGAACACCAAGTATTCCATGAGTATGGAAATCGGCCGCTTGTGGTTTGTTAGACTGCCCATGATCCTGTTTTTCAAGCATTTGACGACTTGGGGCTCTACCGGTATCTGGTTTTCTATGAGCTTTAGTAATCTCATTGTCTGCCTCTACGGTTACTGGATCTTTGTAAGAAAAGGATGGCAAAGGAGCGTTCTGGACCTACAAGATCAGACACCAGAGAAGACCCTTAATATCGCTAACTAAGACATGTATCAGACTCAAGAAATGCCCGGGGTGATAGATCCCTGGGTATTGACCTACCAGCCAAGCGTTCTTCCAGTCTGGTCTCTTCTGCGAAACGTCAGAGAATACCATGCATCGGAATCAGTCCCCGAAATTTTCCAGACATCGCCTTCTTAGGATAGGCACTTTCGGCCACCTAATTAGTAATGTCCTAACGTTCCTTGAACCATGGCCTTGCGTTCACAGAGCTTATAGACTCCATAGCCTAATCCTAAGTGCCCTATTCCTATGAAAAGCATGGCTGTCACATTCCCTAGCCCTAATTGCGTTATGTGCTGTCCACCAACCATAACTTGCGCGATCAGATTGGAGCCATAACTACAAGGCAGAAAACGTATCCACATCACGCGTCCTGCGGGGGCTGCCACCAAGGCAATCAACAAAAACTGCACCATTTGGGTATAACTATCAATCCTCTTGAGGACCAAAGTGATACCACCAATGGCGAAGCCTATGCCTACACTGCCAAGCAAGGTACCAACCACGAGAGGAAAAAGAGAGAAGAGATCCACATTCACGGTGACTCCAGTTGTCACAAGCGCGGCCATGAGCAAAACCGCTACCAGCATTAAGTTAATAAAAAATGCAGCCACGACCTTGGCACCCATGACCCAGCCAATACCATGAACTGACATATATAGCTGCTCCAAGGTTCCCTCCTTGGCTTCGTTACGCAAGGCGTAGGACACATCCTGATAGGTTGAAAGCATAAAGAACCAAAGCACATAGCCTACTACCAAGCCTTCGACGGTATCGCCTTCCACACCGGTTAAAGTCCTGAGCCCCTGAAATCCCCCTAGAAGGAGCAGAAAAACCACATATAGAGTGATCATGCCGCCAAGACTATTGAGCAGATAACGCCTATAGATGATGAACTCCTTTTTGAAAAAGGCTTGGATTAAAAGAAGCTTCTTAGGCACCTTGGGTTCCTCCTTCCACAATTTCCAAGAATACTCGTTCAAAGTTGTTTTGTTCTTGGTCAATGGATTCAATGAGCGAGTTATTGGACCCTAGAATCCCGATGACCCCGTAGAGCACTTGAGACTCTTCTAAGCGGACACTTATGGAGGTACGCTCCGGGGACTCCTCTTTAATGATCACCTGCTCCATGTCTAGGAGGGACGCTCTTTGGCATGGAGTTAACACACCTTGAATCGTAATTTTGTAGACCCTCACTCTAAATAGATCCAGGAGATCATGTACGCTATCATCAGCCACAATTCTGCCTTCATTTACAATGATCACTCGCTGGCAGGTGTCTTGTACTACATTCATGTCGTGGGTCGTAAGAATTACAGTTCGTCCTTGATCATGCACAATTTCTTTCAATAGCTGGCGTATCTCATAGGAGGCCTGCACATCAAGGCCCAAGGTTGGTTCGTCCAGTAAGACCACCCTAGATTGGGAGATCAATGCCACGGCAATAGCCAATTTCTGCTGCATACCCCGGGACAGTTTGCGGGCTTCCACGTTAGCTTTCTCCGTGAGGTTGAAGAGTTCTAGATAGTGATCGATGTCCCCACGGACATGAGCTGGATTCAGACCCTTGAGGGCCGCAAAAAACTCCAAGTTTTCACGGGCTGTGAGCCGCCAGTAGATATTACGATTGCCCTCGAGCACAGCACTGACTTTAGACAGTGCCGCAATTCGCCGCTGGGTAAGATCCTTACCATCAATTACGATCTGACCAGAATTCGGCCTAATTAAACCACAGAGCATCTTCACGGTGGTGGTTTTTCCTGCCCCATTTGGACCCAAAAGACCCAACAACTCTCCTGCGGCAACGCTAAAACTTATGTCGTCTACAGCTTTAATCGGGGGTTTGCCTTTACGACTTGGATAGGTTTTTACCAATGACTCGACTCGGATCATAGCCCGCCTCCCTCAGCTCTTGATGATCTTAATCTGTACTTTGCGCCTTCGCGGCCCGTCAAACTCACAAAAGTAGACTCCTTGCCAAGTGCCAAGCTGTAACGCACCGTCTTCTACAGGTATCATGCAAGAAGAACCCATGAGAGAAGCTTTGATATGGGCGTGAGAATTGCCCTCATAGTGGTGGTAGTCTCCATCTACCGGAAACACCTGATTCAAACTATGAATGATATCCCTCACCACATCAGGATCTCCGTTCTCATTGATGGTCACAGCAGCCGTGGTATGGGGAACGTAGACTAGGGCAAACCCATCTTGCACCTGTTCTTCTTGGAGGGCCATTTGAATATCTTTCGTAATCTCAATGAACTGCTGTTCTCGCGTAGTCGTTACCTGTAGAATCATGGTTGCCCCCCCATCAAGCTGCCTCTTGCTCGGCATAAAGAAGCTTAATCTTGGCCGAGGACGCCATGCGCAGTCCAAAAGCGGCCGTAATCAACCCGCTAAACATGAACAAACTTGCCGCCGAAAGACTATCCACTAATACTCCAGAGAGAGCCATAGAAAGCGGTACTAGCATTTGCCCTATGCTATCAAGGAGCCCATACACCCGCCCCCTATAACCATCTGGCACTGTCTCCTGGAGCATGACTTGAAATGGCACGTTCACCAAAGTATTCAGAACACCAATGAGCAACAAGGAACTAGAAAGTGCCACCAAGGTATTAACAAGACCGGCATTTCCATACACGGAAGGAATGGCAAAAAAACCCACAAGTCCCACTACCAGCCCCTGCATGGTAATGCCTGACGTTAATAAAGACTCCTTACGAAACTTTTTGGTCAAGTATCCCACCAATACAGTCCCGATTAAAAAACCCACTGGAAGCATAGCTTGAATGGTCCCATATTGCTGGGCTTCTAGCAATAAGACTTCTTTGCCGAAATAGGGGAACACGACATTCAGCAAGGGAGCTCCTAAGAAATTAAGGGCAGTAGCATAGAAAATCAGGGCCCTCAGGCCCGCATTATGCCAAATGTAGGTGAATCCTTCCTTGAAGCTGAGCAAAAACTGGCGGCTCGTGGAAGGTCCATGCGTGGATGTTTGCTCCCTTACCACCTGGGGGAAACGAATAAAGGTCTCTGATAGAGCAGAGAACAAAAAGGCGATTCCGTTAATGAAAAAGACCCCGAAGTAACCAGTTGTCCCCAGTAAGAAGGCCCCCAACACCGGGCCAATAATCATTGTAGCTGCCCTAGACAGATTGTTCAGGGAGTTAGCCTTCACCAACTCCTCCTTCTTCACCAAACCTGGAATGGTTGCAGAGATCGCGGGACCAAATAAGACACCGCAGAGTGAGGAAAAAATCGTGGCAATGTATAGAATGGGCATGGTTAAGTGTCCTGACTTAAAAATGAAAGCCAGACTTAAGATAATCAAACCCCGCAGTACGTCCATGGATACTACAATAGTCTTGCGGTCCCACAGATCAGCCAACACACCGGTGAAGGGTGCTAGAACGACCATTGGAATTGATGACGCGAACAGCATTGTCCCGAGTGCAGTTCCTGAACCCGTTAGATCAAGTACCAGCCAGGTGAGTGCCAGGTAATGAATGCCGTCGCCCACCTGAGACACCAAACGTCCCCAGAAAAGGAGGCCAAAATCGCGATTGATAAAGAGGCGCTGACCAAGAGTCTGTTTGTCTTTTGCCATGTCCATCCCTCATCTCCCTTTGATGGGTCCATTCTATCAACTTCCTGATTTCACATAAACTGCCTTAGGATGGGTAGTATCTCCGTCTAGAGTCTGATTTAATAGAGGAACCTCCCAAAAATGCGGTCCTTCCAAGTGCTATTTTCCTTCTGGTACAACTCCAGTTGATCATAGAGGAAAGGCACAAAGTCTGTGAATACTGGATATAGGTCGCGGTTAGCCTGGTAATACTCCAACTGCTGTACCACATAGCTGGTCAGATAAAATCCCCGCTTCTCATGGCCTTCCAAGATCACAGTCTCAATCTCTGGTTGAAAGAAATCCCGGGCAGCTATAACCTCCACGCCGCGCAAAACCTGTTCGTTGAGGAAGGTGGCTACCGATGAAT
This sequence comes from Firmicutes bacterium UBA5493, assembly GCA_002424045.1. Lineage (GTDB taxonomy): Bacteria > Bacillota > Limnochordia > Darwinibacteriales > Darwinibacteriaceae > UBA5420. The sequence goes on from DIPH01000002.1 coordinate 38,295, forward strand.
AGGCCTGCTCCTTCATGCTCTTACGCACTGGCCAGAGCAAGGGACGTAAGCCTCGAGCCCTATCGGGATATGCTTCTAGGCTCGGATTCACAAAGGCATGGCCCAACTCGTGGATCGTCAGGTTTTCCAAACTTACTCCTGAGGGAAACTCAGGAAGTTCTTCACTACTACCATTTTCGCGAATGATCTGAAAAGCGATACTATTGCCATCCGCATCTGTCACACTGGCACCATAACCACCACCAGGAAACATGCTCGGCGTCATGATTAGATGAAACTCTGTGGGCGTCCAGCCAAAAAAATCGCGTAGCCAACTCTCTACAAGGTCCCCGCGAAAGCCATCACGAGAAGGGGCAAGACTTGCCCCCAAATAGGGTTCCCACTGGGTATAAAAGGTCAAGAATTTTGCTTCTGCAGCCAGGTCAGCCAAGGCTAGCCGAAATGACTCTAGAATGTCACGTCCCCCAGCCCGCCCCACAAGGTAGTCACTGTACTCATAGGCTAATTCTAAATCAGGTAATGGTCCGAGATGACATATGAAGGCGGGTGGTGCATCATAGGCAAAGTTCTTCTTGGTCAATTCTTGAGCCAATGTGACGGCACGATGGTCTTTGTGGGCAGCGAAGAACTCTTGCAGAGCACGGTAGTATTCGTTGCCAGAACCCCTCGGACCACGATCGTCAATCCAGCTAGTTTGGGACAAAACACCAGCTAAAAGTTCCATTTCGGGAGACACCCTGAGCGGTGTTGCTGTCACCACACATGTACCTAGGTAGACTATGAGGAACACTAATAAGGTTAGTTTGCGTACCATTTTGAACCCTCCACGAATTTCGTAAAAATTTCTCTGGAAATCGTAAATCTACTCCCCTTGAAAAACAGGCCTTTCGCCACTTTCGGTCTTTTCCGTAGCGGAATCTCCCCATCCCAAACCCCAAATCACCACCAAAATCTCCAGATTTGGGCGATTACTTTACGAAATGGGAATGACTATTAACAGTGTTGACAATTATTAGCCCCGATGTTATAATTTAGATGAAATCTCCGAAGACCGCATAGGGAGTGGGGGAACCAGTCTTTTGGGGTGAATTTTGCCGAGGCAACAGCCGAGGCAAGAAGGGCGACTTGGGCGTCCGAACCCGTCAGCTAACCTCACAGGAGTACACCAAGCGTGTCGTTTTGGCTAGAGCCAAAACGCCTTACGCTTTTTGTTTTCCCCAAATTCGTTTTTCGAGAGGAGATTCATCATGAAAAAGAATCTAAACTATCGTCCGCATGTCTTAACTGTAACTCGGGGTACCGATAAGGAACGCATCCAGAAATTTCTCAATCTAGAGAAACACCCTCGCCAAAAACCATCGTATCTGTCTGAGTCTGTCATTCCACACTTACCTTTACACTTAGTCCTCTAAGACAGAGACTGTCTTGTCCCAGGGTCCTGGCCCTGGGATTTTTTTCTTCCCTTAGAAATTAGTGAAACTCCAAGTTTGGAAAAGCTCTGCAATATTGCATCACTAGCCAACAGTCCAGTACCTCAACGCTCGAAGACGCTCACCATTAGCCCAGGCCAAGAGTCCCTCAACCAGATTTTTTGGAATTGTGCCTCCGCTCATGGCCACAATAGATCGAAGTGGCATCTCCAACGTGCTACTCCAGCTCATGATCCAGAGAGGATCTCTCTCATCGGTGGCACCCGTCATCTTCCACAGATACTTCTTGGCAAAAACAAGCACCAAACGCCCAAGGGCAGTGGCCCTGAGGTCTTGTAGCGTTGAATTGTTGTGGAAACGCCTGGATCCTCCGTAGGGCACGGGAAATTTTTTTCCGTAGAGGGCCTGGAATTCCTCTCTGGAAATCTCCAAACCTGGATTCCCTAAACGATAATACGCTGGTGCGCTGCTGCGGTAATCAGGCACCTGAACCTCTGGACGCGTTGATTCAATCTGTACCGTCGCTGCCAGGCGAAGATCGCGGGACGAGGCCCCTACTAAAATCTCGTACTCTCCTGCTTCCACATGCCAATCTCTAATATCCACATTGAAATACGTAAAGGAACGGGGGTTAAGTGTAAACTCGATGGCTTTTGCCTCACCAGGCTTTAGATAGATTTTCTGAAAACCTTTCAGTTCCCTAGGTGCCCTAAATAGGCGTGAGGTTTCCTTGCCCACATACAACTGAACAATCTCCGCCCCCGCCACAGATCCTATGTTTTTTATAGTACAACGCACACTGATAGAGTCTGTATCCACAAAACTCGGCGAAGACACGTCTAAATCCCCATAGCTGAACTGGGTGTAGCTCAAGCCGTAACCAAAGGGAAAGAGGACGTCCTTTTCTGCCGCATCATAGTAGCGGTAACCCACAAAAACACTTTCCCTATATTCTGTTTGGTTTCGATCGTAGGCAAAGTACTCTGTGGCTAGACAGTCTTTAAGCTCTAGCGGATAGCTCTCAGCCAACTTCCCCGATGGATTCGCCCTACCATAAAGAAGATCCAAAACGGCACCGGCACCTCCCTGGCCTCCTAAATAGGTGTGCAAGACACCCCTGACTTCATGGAGCCAAGGCATAGTCACTGGCGCTCCGGCGGACAAAACTACCACCACGTTCGGGTTCACCTCAGCAATGCGCTGAATCAACGCGTTGTGACTTGGAGGAAGCTCCAAGTGTGTACGATCATAACCCTCTGATTCAAATCTGGCTGTCAAACCGGCAAAAACCAAAGCCACATCGACCTCTGCCGCGACTTGACAGGCTTCTGCGATAAAGTCTTCGTTGATTTCATCATGTTTCAGTTCATAGCCCTTGGCATACTTGTACTCCGCTTCTTCTAACTCTAGAAGCTGCAGGATGGTGTCAACCTTGGTGGGGTTAATCAATGAGCTACCTGTCCCTTGGTAGCGGGGATGTTCAGCAAATTGTCCGACTATGGCTATGGTCTCCTTCGTAGACAGGGGCAAAATCTCCTGGTCGTTCTTGAGCAGGACAGCTGATTCGGTAGCGATCGTTCGAGCCAAGGCATGATTTGCCTCCAAATCGCACTGGTACTCGGGCTTTTCTGCCTGACCCTTTGAAACTAGATCCAAGACCCGCTTCACAGATTTGTTTAGCACAAGCTCAGTTATCCGTCCAGAGGCCAGACCCTCCTTAATTTGCTCTGCACTGACTCCATACGAAGCCGGCATCTCCAAATCCAAACCTGCTTTAATGCTCAACACAGGATCATTTACGGCACCCCAGTCAGAAATCGTTGCGCCTGCAAAGCCCCATTCGGTGCGGAGAATGGAATGCAGCAACTCGTGGTTTTCACAGCAATACGCACCATTCAGCCTGTTATAGGCTGGCATTACAGTCCATGGCTTACCCTTGGTGACAGCCTTTTCGAAACCTGCCAAGTAAATCTCCCGAAATGCCCTGTCATCAACAAGGGAGTCATTGAGCATGCGCCAACGTTCTTGATTGTTGGCAGCAAAGTGCTTGACACATGCTCCGATCCCCATCGATTGGATCCCTTCAATCCAAGCTGTAGCCAATTCGCCGGTAAGGTAGGGATCTTCTGAGAAATACTCAAAGTTTCGCCCACAGAGGGGAGTACGCTTGATATTGATCCCAGGTCCTAAGACCACAGAGACACCTTCTTGTATGGCCTCTCTTCCAATGGCCTCTCCCATGGCAAAGAGAAGACTCGGATCCCAGGAGTTCGCACTAGTGGTGGCTGGAGGGAAACATGTTGCTGGGACACTCACACCAATTCCCAGATGATCGCCTTCTGCTACCTGTTTGCGCAAACCATGGGGTCCATCGGATACCATAATTGCAGGAATGCCTAGACGGGGTATTGCCACCGTATGCCATTGATCGGCCCCAGAGACCAAAGCCACCTTTTCTTCTCTTGTTAAGGCCCCAATCAGTCTGTTGATATCCATTGCAACCTCCCTCTTTACTGGAGTGCTTCCCACTCTTCCTTGAGGAGCCCATAGCAGATTTCATCGTAAAATTCGCCGCCCCGATAGCGTTTCTTCCTGCGTACCCCTTCTTGCACAAAACCCACCTTCTCATAAACGCGGCGCCCCTTAGCGTTAAACGACCAACAGACCAGTTCAACTCGGTTTAGCCGAAGCTGCTCAAAGGCAAAATCACAAATGAGCTTCAAAGCTTCGGTCCCATAGCCTTTGCCGTGATTTTCTTCCTTACCTATGACGATCCCCAGCTCACCCCAGCCGTTTTTCTCATCTAGCTTTACGAAGCCGATTTGGCCAATGTACTCCTCCGTATCGATATGGGCAATAACAAAACCCTTCCAATCTGACGATGTAGCGAGCTCCAAAAATTCCCTTGTGTTCTTTTCGGAATGGGGATAGAGAAAAATGTCGGACAGTGTATCCACAATCCGGGGGTTATTGACCCAAGAGCGCATATATCGCTTTCACGGTACTCTCGCAACATGACTTTGTCTCCATATAAGTGTGCCACAGCACTACCCCCCGTAAGTGATCGTTTTACGGTGTAACATTCGTGAATTCAGGCGAATCCCCTGCAAACAAACAAGGCCCCAAATCGGGGCCTTGTTGTTTAGATCTCCCGCACTTGACTCGCCTAAAAATCCCTTATTGCCTCAGATTCATCTCCGTCAAGGCTAGGAACGGGCACGTCCACCATATCACCTACTTCAGAGGCGTTGCGCCACCAGCTCCAACCCTCACCATATCCGAATTCGAGGTCTTCGTGTCAGCTTTTTCCTAAGCGCTGTCTAGCTGACGGGCGGTAAATCATGGACTTTTCTTGGGCATCCCGTGCTAGAATCGCAACTGTCCTCCCTGAAGTTGCTCTAGATATAACCTTCGCTAAATGTCGCTAAATTTCACGATTTTTCTTTTAATAACGGGAAATTCCCCCAATAATGGGGATTGCCATCAATAGAGGTCAATGGAGGGAAGTGTGATGGTTGACAATCTTCTTTTACCCATGTATAATGGCAGAAAATAACAGTATGCTTGTACTATAGCCCTGGGATGTTACCCAAACTGAAGCCCAACCAGGCCGATCGATAGACTGCAAACGAGCGCTAGAGCGTTGATGAACACGATTCAGGCTATGTGGCACAGATTCGTTGACAATTGTGCCTCCCACCGAACGCGAACAGATGCCTGATGTGCCCGCTCCCGAATGGCTGATTCGCGAGCTTGCCATGAGAATCGCAAAAGAAATCGGACTTGGCAGACGCTTAGTACGTTATATGGCCGAAGAAATTGCAACCGTACGCTCTACTCTACACCCTACAACACCCTACGCAATATTTGTTGTCCGCAAATGGAAGCCTTAAGCCCTAGCGCAACCGTGGCTGGCTCGTATCGATATGCTCCAAAAACGCATCAAACGAGTGTGCTTTATGGCCTACCGTCAGAACGGCCTCCTTTCACAATAGAGACTCCAATGGATATTCCAGAAAGCGTACAACCTCACCATACTAACCCTCCGAGCAATCCTAGACGATAGGCGTGGCATGACCCACAAAGACACAATGATTGTCTCTTGAGGGAGAGCCAGAAATGATTTATCATGCGGCCAGATCTGTCACTACATAGGAACCCTTGAAGAAGTGTTAATCCTCTCTATATTCCTTACTTGAATCGCATAGGACGAAACCACTCAACCAAGTGCACAATCCAATCCAGGGATATCTCCATCTAATTGAAGGGTTTTGCGAAGACCGGTCGGAGATACGGCAATATCTCCAGCTCAAGGGGGGTGAATTTTCTACCATTGTATCTTGATTACCACTGTGTAATTCAACTCATGGAAGGGGTGTTTTTATGGTACGCAAAAAGAAATGGGTACTGCTCGTTGCTGTTCTGGTCACAACGCTGTCTCTAGCAGGATGTTTAGGAGTCGGCCGTTATCGGTTACAGATTGGTGTGGTACCAGAGGGTTCGGGCGTGGTAGAACGTAGCCCGAATCAAAAGAACTATGAAAAGAACAAAGTTGTAAGTTTGAAAGCAGTCCCCGCAACGGGGTTTAGATTCAGCAAATGGGAAGGAGATCTCACCGGCACTGATCCTTCCGAATCCGTGGTGATGAGTAAAGACCTGACCATTAAAGCAGTTTTTGCTCCCATCGATGAACTAACGCTAGAAGTGCGGCCTAACCCGGAAGGCGCAGGCGAAATCCGCATCAGCCCAGACCAACCCAGCTACCAATATGGGGACATAGTGGAACTTGAGGCTATCCCAGCTCCAAGTTGGGGATTCACCAACTGGACAGGATTAGATGAGCAGGGTCCAATAGCAACAGTTGAGATCACCGAGGACTTGGTGATAGAAGCAAATTTCGAAATCGTTACCGAAGCTTATGTAGAAGGGTATGTCACCGATGCCCAGGCTGGGCCGGCAATATCTGGTGCTGAAGTAGTCTTTAGCGGCCAGTCTGCCACGACAACCAATGCTGATGGTTACTTTCATTTGATCGTTCCTGCAGGTCAGCTCGGTGACATCTTGGTCAGCAGACCCGATGGCGGAGCAACCCGCATACAGGGTGTTAATGTTGAGGCAGGTGAAACTGCCACTTACGGCCAAGTACCGGTGCGCAGGTCTTTCCACCCCGGTTGGTCAGCCACCCCACCGACAGTAGAGGTGAACATTGAACCAGGCCAGCTCCTCACGGGAGTTGAGGAAATCAACGTCAAACTGGAAAGTGATATGCCCCACTTTGCCATTTATCTTTACCTAAATGGCGATCAACGATCTCCACGAACAGGCCAAGAGTTCGATTCGGATGAGCTCTCTGTGTTAGTGAATACTCGCGATTATCCAAATGGCGAAGGAACGCTACGAATTCTCGCTTACGATGATAACGAATATGCCGTTCTCTACGTACTACCAATCACCATTTTCAATCCTAAGCCTACGACAAACGTATTGCCAGGTGCCATTCCCTTCATTGGAATAACAGCTAAAACGTATAATGAAAACATTGGTTATTATTCCATTCCAAAGGACGAAAGTCTACTTCAATCTCAAAATACCTTTGGACAGGTAGAACCACAAGCGGCTCCTCCAGGTTGCATGCTAACAGTTGATGTGCTATGGATACCTGCAAGTGACGCAGATGGATACCTTGTTTACCGAAGTTTTGACGCACACACATACAACTTGATTGGTACCGTTCCCCAGACGGGTGGTGTTCTTTCTTTTGGTGATTTCAGCCCACAGCTTGAGGCAGCAAAGCAAACCTTTTATCGGGTTGTTCCCTATAACAGCCTGGGTGAAGGACCTAGAACAGAACGAGATGTAACGCCCCTACCGGCCATGGACATTTTCCTGGTATCGCCAGCAAATGGTACTACCGGTGTTGACCTCCAACCAACCTTTGAATGGGAGCATCAATCCTTAGACTTATTCCCCGAGGATGCACTTCGCCAGTACGTGTGGAGTCTGTTTGATGCAACAAGTTGGCTGGTTGACGAGGCTGTAGTAAATGATGAAACAACGTTGGAGTTGGATTGGCTCACCCTAGAACCAGGGCATGTCTACACCTGGGATATTTACAACAGTCAAACTTACTATCCGTACTCTGACGATGGTGGCGGTTTTTCCGAGGCGATCTCTTATGGAGGTTGGCCTGATCCCAATAACGCCAACAGGGGAGCAAACAATGGGGAGTTTATTTTCACGACAACCTTAGAAACCGATCAGAATGGAGGTGTTGAGCAATGAGACGGATTTCCTATGTATGGCTTGTTGCTGGACTGGTCGTCGTTTCCTTAATGACTGGGTGCCTATCGCCAAGCTTTGTTAGCAAGTCTTCTCCAAAGCTAATCTCTGCTCGAGATATGGTGGATTACGCGAGTCTCGATTACAAACAGGGCGAAGTCTTGGTGAAAGCCAATTTCGGAGTTGATTTGACGAAGACTCTGGCTCAAGAAGGTAGTGAAATCCTATATCAATGGCCCGAGCTAGGCTGGGTTGTAGCTACCGTACCAACCGGTGAAACCGAAATATCACTGATCCAGAAACTCAAGGCTTATCCAGAAGTCCTTCTGGTTGAACCAAATATGCTCTATACGCTGCCGGAGCCTCCATTGGATATGGATGTGCGTGATACGGATGTGCGTCAGTTACAGTCGGGTGAAGAAGAAGAGCACGAAATCGATCTATTCCGACAATGGGGTCTCAGGGATATCAATGCAGAGGCAGCTTGGGCGATTACTACAGGTTCGCCAGATGTAATTGTGGCCATTGTTGACACAGGCGTGCAGGTAAATCACCCGGAATTTGCTGATAAAGAGTTTGTCGATCCCTTTGATGCTTGTGTATACGACCCAACGAATCCAGAGGAAGATGATCACGGTCATGGAACCCACGTCGCGGGTATTGCAGCAGACGATGGACGTGGTGGTAAGATCGCAGGCGTAGCTTGGGACAGCCCCATTATGCCAATCCGCGTTATGGATAATGCGGGCTCCATTTACACCCAGTATCTTGTTGAGGCCATGGTCTACCTAGGAGACTATGCCGAGGCTAATCCAAGTAAGAGAATTGTGGCCAATATGAGTATTGGCGGGCGTGGCTACAGTTTTGCCTTTAAGGATGCCATTGATTACGCAGCTGAACAGGGCGTACTACTAGTCACCTCTGCAGGCAACGACTATAAGCGGGTTCTCTCCTATCCATCCGCTTATAATGGAGTCGTCAGCGTTGCAGCCTCCACGCCCCACGGTGTCAAGTCTGACTTTTCCACAACTGGGTGGTGGAACTCTGTGGCAGCTCCTGGTGTGCGCATCTATTCGACGGTAAACAACAGTGACTATGTTGAAATGCAAGGAACTTCCATGGCTTCACCCTTTGTGACTGGTGCGGTAGCATTGCTGCTTTCAGAATATCGCGATCTGACTCCGACCCAAATCAAGAATCAGTTGGAACAGACTGCTCGTGGCAATCGGTTTAGCGAGGATCTGGGTTATGGCATCATCGACGTGGAAGCAATGCTTGGTGAGTTAAGTCCAATGGCTTACGGGGGCTTACGTGTGGAAACCGATTTAGGTCAGATGGACCTTGGTACCGGCGTCATCACCATTTACAACCGGGCAGGCGAACTCATCGCATATGGTTCGACAGGCGAAGACGGAGCCCATATTTTCTCAGCTTTGCTACCTGGCGAATATACGGTTGCCTTGACCTACTACGACATATCTGAAGAGAAGTATGTGGTCAAATCACAGCAGGCAACGGTGACGAGAGGTCAACCCGATACACCCGTGAAATTCGAGTAAAATAACAGAGATAACAAGGACCCTGTCGTTTTAATTCATCAAACGGTAGGGTCCTTACACATGGCTAAAAGGCACCAGCACAGACATAACGTTCTATAGTTGAGAGACCGCTAACACCTCTCGCGCGGGTCTGCGGTCCCCAGTGCAGGAGATGCGCCGCGGTGCTTCTAAGAAGGTCAGCTTAAAGCCCAGATCGGAATAGAGCTCTACGATCCGATCTGTTGCTTGATTGGAGGCTACTACAGGGCCTGGATGCTTCACTAACCACTCTGCAAGACGCACTTGGTCTTCCCAAGTAAATCCTCCCTTGGCGTATTGCGTAAACTCTACATCATAAGGAGGATCAGCATACACAAAGTCATCGTCCATCAGTTTAAGATCTTCGAAGTCACCTGTCTCAAACTGCCACTCTTTTAGGAGAGGCTGATAGTCACGAAAGTCGCGGGTGTAATTGATGGTTTTATAGCGCCCAAAAGGTACATTGAACTCGCCTTTTCTATTGAAACGACATAACCCGTTATAACCCGTGCGGTTCAAGTAATAGAAGAGTTCGGCCCCTGCTTGGCTCTTCGCACCCTGGGTTTTGATTAGCTTATTGAACTGGGTCCGGGAACGGTAGTAAAAGTCCCTGTCGTTCACCATGTCCATAGAGATGACTAGACCCCTCTGGAGCCACTCATAGAAGTTAAGCAAATGTGGGTTAATGTCATTGAGCAGAGCCGATTTTGGCGCTAAGCCTAGCGCTACACCGAGCCCTCCGCAGAAAGGTTCGACTAATCGGCGGTTACTGAAAGGTTCCCATAGAGTGCTCATGTAGGAGATGAGCCAACGCTTCCCTCCCGCCCATTTGAGGGGTGGATTGAGTCTTGTTACGATTGCCACGTATAAACCCCCTCATTTGCGGTTAAATATCGTGCAAGCCATGCGATCACCGATGCGAGGAAATAAAGTATAGAGCCGGGAACCGACTTCCATCAGCGGAGGCAGGTTGATTTCTCTCCTGTTTGTCAACATGTTATCCACGATTTTTTTGGCAACATCTGTTGGGTCCAGCACCCAGTGGTTCAGCTTGGCGAGGTATGATCCATCCTGGTCCGCCTTATCGAAAAACTCTGTTTTGATGGGCCCCGGATTCACTGTGGTAACATTAATTCCGAAGGGCTTTAATTCCAAACGTAAGGCATTGGAGTAACCCCGCACAGCAAATTTCGTCCCTGCATAAACAGCCGATTTCGGCGTCGCCATCTTTCCAGCCTGGGAGGAGATGTTGATAATATGACCGGTGCCTCGCTTCTTCATCTCCAGGGCCACCTTTTGAGAGATCTGGATCAGACCAAGGACATTGACACGAAACATTTCCTCCGTGACATCCGGGGGCGTGTCCAGAGCCGGTTCAAATAAACCAAATCCCGCGCTGTTAACCAGGACATCGATCTTTCCCCCCGCCTCTCCGATGACCCGATTCAACACCTTCGAAATCTGCATGCGATTGCCCACATCTAGCACATAGGCAAAGGCATCACGCCCTGAGAGCTCCGTGCACCTTTCTCTCACTGCCATGAGGCGGTCTTCTCGCCTGGCAGCCACAAGTACAATGGCCCCTTGCCTTGCAGCCTCATAGGCCACCTGCTCGCCAAGTCCCCCCGAAGCGCCTGTAATGAATACTCTTTTGTTCTTTAGTCGCTCATCGAAACCGCTCATGGTACCACCAATCTTTTCCATCTTCTACTGAATTGTCCACTCAAAACTGTAGCTGCCTTTCTCCCCCATACTTCTCCGCGATTTTTACCAGGGTGGCGACACAGTCATCCATAGCTTGCACACAGGCGTATTCCATCTTGGAATGGTGATTATGACTACCAGTTCCAAGGTTCGGGCAAGGAAGTCCCATAAAGGAAAGTCGAGCTCCATCTGTACCGCCCCGCACAGGGATGCTGTGGGGGTCACCGCCCACTTCGCGCACAGCCTCATAAGCAGTGTCAATGAGGTGCCAATGTGGTTTGATTTGTTCCGACATATTGGCATAGCTATCCACGATTTCGTAAGCTACCGTACCTTCTCCATAGCTCTCATTCAACCACTTAGCCACTCGTTTCAGGCGATCTTTCTTCCCCTGAAACTTGGCCCTATCATGATCCCGCACTATATAGGTAAGAGCTGCTTTTTCCACACTCCCCTGCAAATCGATGAGATGATAAAATCCTTCGTAACCTTCGGTGTGTTCTGGCCTTTCCGCGGCAGGTAATAAGCCATGGAACTCCATCGCTATTAGGGATGCATTTTTCATTTTATTCTTTGCAGTTCCCGGATGAATGTTTTCGCCCTTAATGGTGATGGTAGCGGTGGCGGCGTTGAACGTTTCATATTCTACCTCGCCGAATCCTCCCCCGTCTACCGTATACGCAAAATCGGCTCCGAAGCGCTCTACATCAAAAAGGTTCGCGCCCCGGCCAATCTCCTCATCGGGGGTAAATCCAATCTTGATCGTTCCATGTTTGATTTCTGGATCCGTCAACAGGGCCTCGGCCATGGTGAGGATCTCTGCGATTCCTGCCCTATTATCAGCCCCTAGAAGGGTTGTACCATCGGTGACAACCAAATCCTTACCCACATAGTTCCTTAAGGAGTCGTACTCATCTGGACTTAAGACGATATCTTCTTCTGGATTAAGCACAATGTCCTCACCATCGTAGTTCTCGATAACCCGTGCTTTAATATTTTGGAAAGGGACATCCCGGACCACATCCATGTGGGCAATAAACCCAATGACTGGGCCCCTCCAGTCTTCTATATTCGCTTCTATGGTGCCAAAGACATAGCCATTTTCGTCCATATTGGCATCCTTAATCCCAAGGTCCAGCATTTCTTGGACCAAGGCGCGTCCAAAGTCTAACTGTTCTGGCGTGCTCGGACAGGTCGTACTCGTGCCATCGGATGCGGCTTCAAACTTTGTGTACTTGAGAAGCCTTTCATATGCCTTCATTTCTCTGCCTCCTCGTTGTGTTCCCCTTCGCTTCCTTTTTTAGGATAGAAAGGGATGTTGAGCTTAAAAGCACACTGTACGTTCTCTAGATCCTATGATATTTCTTTCTACGAAGAGGAGTCAGTCCGCTAGTACAGAAACTTTATGCACATGGGAAGGGAGAAATGTAACAGTGACTTTAGCCCAGATACTTCTGGAGTGGTATGACCTACGCGGGCGTGACTTGCCGTGGCGAAGGAACCCCACCTCTTATTCAACATTAGTCTCGGAGATCATGCTACAACAAACCAGAGTAGAAGCGGTGCTTCCGCTCTATGAGAGATTCATGGGGCGTTTTCCTTCCATACAAGTCTTGGCTGCCGCATCTCAAGACGAGGTACTCACCTATTGGCAGGGGCTGGGTTATTATTCGCGCGCTCGACGACTGCATCAGGCGGCTCAGATTATTGTGGCCGAACATGATGGCTCGATTCCCCATAATAAAGAGACCCTTCGATCTCTGCCAGGCATTGGAGATTACACCTGTGGAGCCATGTTAAGCATCGCTTTCGGGAAGCCTGAGATAGCTATTGATGGTAACCTCCTTAGGATCGGCGCCCGCCTCTTTCTCATTCAAGATCCGATTAATCGCATGAAAATAAAAGCTCAGATTCAAGCGAAATTTAAGGAACTTGTGCCAACGGAACGTCCCGGTGATTTCAACCAAGCTCTCATGGACTTAGGATCTGCAATCTGTCTTCCCAAAAATCCTCGTTGCGAGGAGTGCCCCATTTCCCACCACTGCCAGGCATATTTTAAGGGCGCGGTCTTAGCCCTTCCCATTAAGGATGCACCGAAGCCACCTGTGCCGGTTCAGGTTAGACTTTACCTTGTGGAGTCCCAGGGTGCGATTCTTTTCCGCAAACGCGAATTTGGCGGTTTTCTGCAGGGCATGTGGGAACTTCCCTGGTGCGAAATTCCCTCCCAGATCTCTAGAACCGCCCTTAAGGTGGCCGAAGAGCACAATTGGCTTTCCCCCAAGTTAGAGCCATGCGATCCCTTAGAAATCTACGAAATGGAATATGTCTTTTCTCATAGGCATTGGTTTATGACCATTTTCCACTATAACGTGACTGATCAGTTCTACACCCCAAAGGAAAAAGACACTCTCTACCTATGGCAGCCTATAGATGCGATCGATGAGATTGCACTTCCTACAGTATTCAAAAAGGCGCTGAAGATGCGCCCATAATTCAGCTTTGTGCTTATAACTCTCGCCCTTGCCAGTTTTGAAGGGCTGCTCTGATGGAACGGCTCATTTCACGAGCAAACTCGCTCCCAGTCTTGCGTGCGTACATGAATTGCCCCATGTTCTTAGCTCCAAACTTATTGTTGTGTGAAAAGCCCTCTTCTAGACCAACGAACATCTTCTGCAAATCCTCATCACTTAGGTTCCTGTATTTTTCGCTATGTACAATATATTCTTCTGCAAAGCGATCCCGAAACTTGGGGCTGTAATCATCGGGATAGTAACCAAGCGTTAACATCGCTGCCGGAAAGACATAGTCAGGCAACTGCAGAAGCTCCCGATGGGTCTCGTAGTTTTCCATGATGTCGCCAATATAACAGGTCCCCATTCCTAAGCTCTCCGCAGCTAGAACCGCTGTCTGGGCTGCGACTATGGCATCGTCCATAGCCAAGAAGAGATCACCTACATCAGGCTCCCGCAGCTGGGCCACATCCGACATCCGGTAGTAATCAAACCAGCGTTGATAGTCAGCCAAAAAGACTAAGAGCAGTGGAGCCCGGGCAATGAAAGGTTGGTTGTCACAGGTCTTGCTCAACTTTTCCTTCATAGCTTGGTCCTTGATTGTGAGCACAGAGTAAAGCATCATGTTTCCGGCTGTAGGGGCGCGCAATGTCGCCTCTAACACAGTCTTTAGATGCTCGTCGCTAATTGGAGTATCCTTATAGCGCCGTAAAGATGTTCGATTGTGGATTGTCTTTAAAACTGGATTCAAACCATCAACTCCCTTAAGCTGGATTAGGCGAAAGTCCACAAACAAGCCCGCGGCATGCAGTTGCTCATATATTCGACAAGAGTAACGAAATTCCTAGTCCCAAAAACCGTCCACTGCGAATCGACTCCCCCTTTCAACAAAAAAGGGAGGGTGGCAACCCTTGACTGGGTTGCCACCCTCCTTACAATGCTGATGCTTTAGTTCTCTGACCCTCCATATGTTTCAAAGATCCGCACGGCCGCGGCCACTGCTTGTTCACGGGTAGAGAACGCTTTGGGTGCAAATTCATTATTCCCAACATCATCTAGAAAGCTGTGCTTTGCCACAAATTTTACGTTCGTCACAAAGTAAGGGGCAATGTCCTTTTCGTCTGAAAAAACCGGTGCTCCCACAACAGACATATCAGCGTCAGGGTTTATGGTTTCTACTGCCCGGTAGAGCATGGCGGCCATCTGCTCCCTGTTAATCAACACTTCCGGGGCAAATTTGTTGTTTCCTATACCAACCACAATACCTAGTTCATGTGCTTTCAATATCTCAGGATTGGCTGTGTCTGTGAAGGTTGAGGCTGGGGCTGCCTCGGCGTGATTTCCTGTGTACAACTCGTACATGTGGACTGCTAGCTCCGCAAATTCCTCTCGAGTGATGAATCCGCCCACATCATCCTTGATTTTCTCAGTAATAAACCCATAGCCAACAGCCTTATCAAGATCCTCTATGGCCCAATCTGATGCACCGCGATATGCCGCGGCATTACCGATAGTAACCAGGTTGGAATAGTCCGATTGCACTTCTTTGTCGATGAAGTTGTTGATATAGCCCCAGGACGAATAGAAATAGGCTCGAAACGAGTAAACTTCTGCCTCTACGTTGATACCGCCTTCGGCATCTTCCTCTTCGTAGGGGTAATACCTGTAGGGGTTCCCCCCTAGCATATCGCCCACTGTCAATTCTGTAATGGTGTACATGGAAGGGGCCTCATTCCAATCATACTCTCCATGCTTGGACTCGAAGCGTACACTGACAGGCAGACAATTTGCACCTGGATAGTAGTGAAAATCCTCGCTCAGATTGTCGTAGATCGATCGAACAGTCTCGGGCACGTCCACCGTAATAGCAAAATAGGGCCAGTTGTTCTGATCCACCTTAAGCTCCACAGTCAGGTTTTCAGGGGCATCAAGTGTAAAAGGAGCTGAATCTGCCTCCACACTTCCATAAGGCAACAAACTAATGCTTACTAATAGTACGAGTGTAAAAGCCCAAATTTTTGATCGCATAACCTCGCCTCCAAGTTCAATGCGTTTTCAACGATACTATCAGAAAGAAGGAGATTCTTGTTTCAAAAGCTATCAACCTTTTTGCAGAAAACAGTCTAGTCAATGTCCTTGATGAAACAAATGATCCGATTCGCTTCTTGGAAGCCTACCTTTGTATGAAAGTCATAACTTACTGTGTTATGCTGTTCAATATCCGACCCCATCTGGGTGCACCCCTGACTCTGTGCCCACTTCTCGCCTCTTGCCACGAGTCTTTGGGCAATTCCCTGCTTTCTGTAGATATCCTTCACATAAATCCCTTCCACGAAGCCAACAGGGCTCGAGTCAGAGCCTTCCACATAGTCGACGCGAATCGACACATCAATAAAGCCTACACACTCTTGACCTACCCAGCACAGAAATGCCGTTTCTCTCTTGGACTCTAGGATACCTACGAAGATCTCATACATCTCATGGAAGGTGTGATCTGGCCAGAGAAGTAACCCCAACCGAGCCCAGGGCTCAAGGTCTTCTTCGGTAGCCTCTACGATATCCAAGATCGTCTCCTTCACCTTCTTAAGCAGGAAAGGTTGAATTTTTGGATAGGTAAGTTCTAAAGGTAGTTCTTCTTGCAATAAAACCTCTGCGATTTCCGATTCGGGCAGCGTTCCTAGTCTTCTTATGTATGCGTAGAACAACCGTCCATAGCTAGTGTCATCACGAGTGACCGAGTAATCACAGATTTCCCTGAGCTCATAATCTAGAGCGCCAGTCTCCTCGTAAAGCTCACGCCGGGCTGTCTGAAAAATGGATTCACCTTGTTCTTTCCGGCCCCCTGGAATCTCCCAGGTACTCCTCGTTTTCTGCCGAACAAAGACCCACTCGCCTCCATACTGAGCCGCGATGACTGCATATCTCATCTCATTTTCATCAACATCCCCTACGGGATAGAAACGTATATCCAAGATACCCACTCCTTATCGACCTCGAATCCATTCATTTCTTCCGAATGGGATGCCTGATAACAGTCCTATACTTTTCAGGCTGGACCTTCCCTGGATCAGATAGATAGATCTCATGGTGCATTCTCGTGTCCGAAAAGTCGTTCTCGTATCCTTGCTCCTCTATGGTACTTGTCCATCTCGGCGGTCTGTACTCTTTCTTGTAATCAAAAGCCATGTTTCTTACCTCCATTGCGTATATTATTAAGAAGTCTTTGATACAGAATGTCATTCCTGAAGGAAGGAGAGCTGCTGCTATGAACACTAGTAAGATGATTATCCTTGTGGGTCTCATCATGTCCTTGGCATTAGTCACATCGTCCATGACCAAGACGAAAGACCCTGCTCCGCAAAGGGAGTCAGAGCCCGCACATGTGATCATGAATAGGGCCGATCTACAACGGGATACTCGGCTCACAGCATGGTTTGAGCAAAACCACCGCACTCGGGGGATCTATACGATAGAAATCGAAGACGATACCTACGCTCTATTATGTGCTGGCGCAAAGCCTACAGGAGGGTTCGGGCTAAAACTTGAGAGCATAGTTTTGACCGGACCAGAAGCACTTCTTATTACGGCCGAGCTTACATCACCCAACCCGGGCGATATGGTGACCATGGCCTTCACCTATCCGAACATCGTCTTGAAATTTCCCAATCGGACGTTTGAAAAGATTGACATGGCTCTGAATGAACCAGATCAACCTGGTGATCTAATTCAACCAAGAATCAAAATTGAAGAGTAAACCATAACTTCAGCCTCACAGTAATGCTCCAATACGATCGCTCATAGGTGGATGGGAATAGTACAAGCGCACCGACAGAGGATGGGGATTTAGGTTCACAAGGTTCTCCCTGGACAGTGCCTTTAAGGCTGAGATCATCCAGCGAGCATCAGTCTGTTCGGAGGCAAATGCATCCGCGTTGTATTCGTCTTGCCGTGAAAGCATGTTGAGGGGAATGCCAAGCAAGAGCGAAATCGGCTCCAGCAAAATCGAAAAAAGAATGAATCCAAAGCCGAAGTGAACCCCGGGGAAACCAAAGGCAGTGAAGAAGCCTGGCGTTTGTAGAATCAACCCAATTCCCACGGCGTACAAAGCCATCACTGCTATCTGCCGGGCCAAAAGACGCCAGGTATCCTTATGTACGGCATGACCGAGTTCATGGGCGAGTACTGCGAGAATCTCATCGTCGGACATTCGCTCAAGTAAGGTGTCAAACAAGATCACTTCCCGAGTCTTGCCGATGCCGGCAAAAGCGGCATTGGATTTGGTGGAGCGCTTCGAGGCATCCATAACGAAGATCGCTTTCACGTTAAAGCCCAGCGCAGATCCAAGCTCTTCAATGCGCGTACGTAGCTCTCCTTCGGGTAGTGGAGTAAACTTGTTAAACAGCCGCATAAGCCATTTCCCGATAAAGGCAACAGTGAGGACCATAATCACAGCAAGGATAGCCCAGGTGACAAAAGCAAACATCCAGAGATTGTCCACGAATCGAAGGGAGAGAGCATGGATACCCCCAAGGAGCAATCCCCCAACAGCCAGCGTCACTACATAACTGACAACTGCATCGCGGATAAATATTGTCTTGGTCGTGCGATTAAACCCATAGCGTTCTTCGATAGAAAATGTTCTATACAGTCCAAAAGGAATACCCAAGCACACCATGAAAGTTTGATAGATACCTAGAAAGATGAGTGACTGCAAAATGGCATGTGTAACCCACGTAGAGACCCACCGCGCAAGAATGGCGAAGGGACCTAAGAGAAGTATAAACAAAACTATAAGGCTAAAGCCCTGTTGTATCAAGTTAAACCTATGTCCTTCCAAGGAATAGGCTAACCATTTATTATAACGCTTCTTATCATAGACACCTATCACATTCTTAGGGATGGGTTTACGGCTGTGTTTCTGATTCAGTATTGCAACCACTGTCTCAAATACATAAACGGCAACGAGAAAACCAAGGACCAGCCAGCGCATTGCACCACCTCGCAATCTAGAATTTCTTCTTTTTTCGGTACATGATTTCGCCCGTTCGTTTGTAACCCAAGTATTCATAGAATGCCTGAGCAGACCGATTATCATCACCGGTGAACAGCTGAAATCCGGCAAGGTTTGCTTGAGAGAAATGCTCTTCCGTCTTCTTTAGAAGCTCCGTTCCCACGCCTTGCCTCCGATACTCTTCATCAATGAAAAACTCCGTGATCTCCGCATAATGGCGGTCATAACACATGGATTTAAATACCTGCACGCAACAAAACCCCGCTGCAGTATCGTCGCATTTAACGAGAAAGACAGTCTCCTGCGTATTTGTTTCGAGGGATTCTCTTACCAGTTCGAGGGAAGTGCAGCCAGTGCCATTGAATCGTTCGTTTAGCCTAAGCAAAACCTCCGCATCTTCCACAGTTGCTTGATGTACCTGGATACCCATCATTGATTCCTTACGGGGCGGAAGTGTCTGGAGTTCCTGACCTTATCCAAGTCTTCTTCTTTGACGAACCAGTGCACAAAACCACACATGGCACAGACCACCACTCGAAATCTAGCGGGCCGAAAGCTCCCGGTCCCAGGTAGTAGGTCCGGACCATAGCCTCCTCTGGACGATGTTTCAGCTTCCAACAGATTATTCTGTCCGCAGGCTTGACACTCTTTGATCATGATAAATCCTCCCTAAAGGCCTTCAGAATCTTATAACGTTCCACCGCCAAAATGCCTTGCCAATACCGACTGGCCACAGCAAACACCTCAGAGTACTGTCCCCAGTTCCAGGATATGTTCCAAATGCCTTCATCAGTCCTTTGATCCAAGTAGAATCGAAGGTTCTGATGTACAAGCTCCTTCAACTGTGGATACAGGGGATCCTCTGGGCCCTGGATGAAGTCCAAGGGCAAAGGCTTGTACCCCGTGCCCCAATTCGAAACATCCCTGTCGATAACATCCTTGGTCAGGTCTTGTACCTTGCTTTCCACTTCAGCAAATGCGTACTCCATCTGAGCGTCAAAGCGTTCTTTGTGGGTCGTCAAGAGACTTAAGCACTTCCGGTAGTTGTTTAGCTCATGGCGGTCCATGCTCGTTGCCTGCATGACCCGACGCAAGGCAAAGGCCAGCGATTCCCAACCAAGGAGGGTTCCGCCACTTTCCGTTGGCGACCAATGGATCAAAAAGGCAGCCAACTCCACACTAGGATTAAACATCCAGCCTGCCTGGGCATTCTCCTCAAAATGCCACCATGGTGCGTGGGGATAGCAATTGTTTTTAGGCAAGACAGACGGCCACATTCCAGGCCCGATTTGGGGTGTATGAACCAAGTAGGATAAGAGTCCTTGTACGACCGGTTCCTCTTGCGAAGCTCCGACTTCCACCAAGATCTGACCCGCCGTCCAGGTAGCCATGGGCGACGAGTCAGGAAGCCAAAAATCTGGCTCCAAACCATGTCCAAAACCGCCGTCTTCGTTTTGGAAAGCGTGTAAATAGTGTATTACTTTATCTTAGAACCCTGCTCAAAAAGAAACTCCCAGCGGGCGTTCTCCAGTGGGCGCCCGTATCGTCTTAACCACGTCTTGGCCCTGTTCATCCCTGTCCTCCCATCTATCTACCCTACCCTGACAACAACCCTCACCGGAGAACCTTCCGCGCAGATCCTCAAAGGAAAGGCCATAACCTCAAAGTGACTAAGATTCGCAAGTTCTGCTAAGTTGGTGAGATTCTCGATGATTGGAATCCCCGCGCTAAGAAGTTTTTTATGGACTACAAAAGGCATGCTATCTGGTGAAGGAAAATCTAGGCCCAGCAATTTGATGCCTCTTGTAACCAGAAAGTCTGCAAGTTCTTCATTCAAAACGGGATGTCGCTCGTAGTATTCTTTTGTTCCGTACCGTTTACTATGATCTGTCCACAATAAAACAATATCGTCGGCCTCAACCAACGAGGCATACTCAGGCTCATAACCCACTACTACCTCGCCTCTTACATCGATAAGGCATCCTCTACCCATAAAGGTCTCTAGGGGGAGGTCTCGAACCATGGCTCCCTCTACCACAAAATGTAAGGGGGCATCGAGGTGGGTGCCGGCATGAAGACCTGTATTCAATAGGAAGGACGTGTACCCATCCCTTTCCACACTCCCAGTCTGCACCAGACGACACGGTTCATCACCAGGATACGCAGGTGTCTGATCTTGTAGTAAATGACTAAGGTCAATCAGTTTTGGCACAGCATCACCCCCTCCTCGGTAGTTTTTGAAGATATTGAAGCATTTGTTGACGGTCGCCCTGTGGAAGGCTGGAATAGTCTTCATCGGTGGAGTTGATTAGATCATCTGTCACCAAGAACACGTCCATGCCAAGCTGGGCTACGGAAATATCTTCCCGGACGTCATTGCCAACCATCAGACATTCTTCGGGTCCGGCGTCAATGCTTCTTAGGATCTCCCGGTAATAATCCAAATTGGGTTTGGCGAAGGTAGAGTTCTCATAGGTTGTAATCCATGAGAAATCCTGGGGGTCAAGACCCGCCCAACGCATACGCTCCAGCGTAGCCACCCTCGGAAACACCGGGTTGGTAGCTAACACAATCCCATAGCCCTTCTCCTTTAGAACTTGAATTGCTTCATTAGCAAGGGGTGTTGGGCTCGTGCTTTCCGCTACCTTGGCAAACTCATTGTGGTAGAAATTCTCAAAGGCCTCAGTGTGTTTATCCCTCTCACCACCGTACGTGCCCATAAAGAGCTCCCAAAAACGCTCCTCATTGGTCATGGTTCCATCATTGGCTACCATAACCTCAAAACCAGTTAGGACGATCTGTACTAGTTCTTGTGCCCCATAACCCAACTCGGCGCCCTTCGCCCCCAATTCTGTAAGATATCTTTTTACAAACACTTCCTGATCCATAGGGAGCAACGTCCCGTCGAGGTCGAATAATACGGCCTTCACTCAATTCCTCCTAGCATATCTAGTATTGTATATTTCTTTACTAAACAGCATTGCCTAAAGTTCTGAACATGGCTATAATGGTCTTGCTGCAAGAACACTGTAAAAATGGAGGGACTACATGAATCAAGAAATTCGCTTACAAGATCAAACGGCAAATCCAGCCCCTTTAGGACTCTTAGGTTTTGGAATGACCACCGTCTTATTGAACATTCACAATGCCGGTCTCTTTCCCATCAATTCAATGATCCTGGCCATGGGTATTTTTTATGGCGGCCTTGGTCAGGTTATTGCTGGAATCATGGAGTGGAAAAAGAATAATACCTTTGGCACCACAGCTTTTACCTCGTATGGTCTATTCTGGCTCTCCTTCGTTGGTCTTTCGGTCATGCCTGAAATCGGCTGGGCCGGGCAATCAAGCAGAACTGCCATGGGCTGTTATTTGTTCATGTGGGGTTTGTTTACCCTCGGTCTTTTCATGGGAACGCTACGCATTAGCAAAGCACTACAGGTAGTATTCGCTTCCCTCACGGCACTCTTTTGGCTCCTGGCCGTAGGCAACTTTACCGGGAGCGCAAGCACACTCGTCTTTGCAGGCTATGTGGGCATTTTCTGTGGATTTTCTGCCATCTATGCCGCTTTAGCTCAGGTTTTAAACGAGCTCTATGGAAGAGAGCTCTTGCCAATCGGACCTATCAAATAACCACATCTGACGTCCCTCAGGGGACGTCCTTTATTTATGCGGTTAAGGCTCCCTTACTGATCACCTGAGCAAATGCCTCTTCCACAGGGTACCCTTCCCTCACAGCCTCCGCAAAATAGCCCTCTTGAAAGAGCAAAGTACCAATGGCCACGCCCTCTGGACAATCCGCTCGCAGATGTCCTAAGCGCTCCTCTTGGCCAGGATGGTCTCGTTCCAACTCAAAGGCAGTAACAAGCGCGATCTGAAACACTTCGAAGCTGGGTTCCAAGAGCTCTGTTTTGATTTTCCTTCGCCGTAAGTACGGCGTGGCTGTGTTAAGCTGAAGGGAGCCAGCAACACCATCACGGGCAGCATAGTGTATGCGTCGTATATTCATCATCACAGACGCACCAAAACACATGGGACAGGGCTCAAGGGAGGTGTAGAGGGTATACTCCCTAATCTTAGGATGATCAACTTTTTGGAGTTGACTGAGGGCGATCACTTCGGCATGGGCGAGATTTGTACCCGCCAAGGGAGAACTCGAAAATCGATCAGCAATCGCATTTTGGCCCCTAGCCACGATCTCACCCTGCTCATTACAGATAACACAGCCAACTGGCACTGTACCTGCACAAAAGGACGCCCAAGCGAGTCTAAATGTTTCTTTCCACATGGTTTCTAGGGTCGTCCACATTACGTTTACTCCTCTTCCTTGCGGATTTCAATACCCAGCCACACGGCGAAAATCGCTTCCAGACAAATCATAATACCGGCCAGAATAAATACCCGCTCTTCCGGCAAATTATAGCCTGTAATCAACATGGCAAGTGGAATGATGATGGACATAATGAAGTATGCGCGGGACTGGTACAGCCACGAAAAGGGTAGCAGATGTGCTCCAAAAATCATGGCCAAGATCATCACCATATTGGTCGGGGCCGCGGCATACGCCCACATGGCGATTAAGATGTACAAGAATTGGTTGATGGAAAAAAGGATGCCCAGATTATTCAACGCATTGTCCTTGGCAGAGAATTCGGCCTTCAAAACTTTGGAGATTAGAAATGCCAGCGGCATCAAGGGCGCAGTACAGAAAAAGGTCAAGAGATTTCTGGTTAAGACACTCTCCACAGGCAAGAGCCAAACCAACAATATACCTGTCCACAGTACAATAGATGCGATGATAAAGTGCAAGCCTCTCTTTGTGCGGCTCGCCAAGTCACGTCTCGTAAGATCCATGAGCAACTCCCCTTTTCATATATTTCCATTCTCAAGTATACCCCGCGGTGAACAGAAATCCTTTTGCAGGGCCATTACTTTCCAAACATATTATCGTAGTGTATAATAGGGTTAACAAGATGTAAAAACGGAGGGGAAATGATGAAAAATGAAGATTTAAAACGAATGGGCTTTGCCACCCAGGCAATTCATGGCGGTCATCACCCAAATGCAGCGGGGGCGTTAGTGACACCCATTTATCAAGCATCTACATTCCGCTTTGACTCCGCGGAACAAGGAGCTAGGCGGTTCGCTTTGGAAGAAGAAGGCTATATCTATACCAGACTCGGCAACCCTAACTCCACCGAGCTTGAGCAAAAAATAGCTCTGCTGGAAGGCGCAGAAGCAGCTGTATCCACAGGTTCCGGAATGGGAGCCATAACTTCGGCCTTCTGGAGTGCCCTTGAGCCTGGAGATCACATTTTAGCTGGTAAAACCCTATATGGCTGTACTTTTGCCTTTCTAAACCATGGCGTCAGCAAGTTTGGTGTTGAGACCACCTTCGTTGACACCACCAACATAGATGAGGTAAGGAGAGCTTTACGGTCTAATACAAAGATAATCTACCTCGAATCTCCCGCCAATCCCACAATGGCCATTGCTGATATTGCGGCTATCAGTGCTTTGGCCCACGAAATTCCTGGTTGTCTGGTCTTTGTGGATAACACGTATTGCACTCCATACATACAAAAGCCCATCGAACTTGGTGCCGATGTGGTCTTACATTCGGCCACAAAGTACCTTAACGGACATGGCGATGTGATAGCAGGCATTGTTGCCGGAAAAAAGGAATTCATGGATCAGGTGCGCTATTTTGGTCTCAAAGACATGACTGGATCGGTTCTAAGTCCTTTCGATGCCTACCTCATCTGCCGTGGTTTGAAGACTCTGGCCTTGCGGATGGAAAAACATTGTGCCAATGCCCAAGTCGTAGCGGAGTTTCTCCAAGGGCACCGAGCCATCGACACAGTCTATTATCCCGGTCTTGATAGCTTCCCACAGTTTGAATTGGCGAAAAAGCAAATGCGCTTACCAGGGGCCATGATCGCCTTCGAGCTTAATGGCGGCGTCGAAGCAGGTAGAACTCTAATGAACAATGTCTGCCTCTGCACCCTAGCGGTGAGCCTAGGAGATACGGAGACACTGATTCAACATCCCGCCACGATGACCCATTCGCCCTACGCTCCTGAAGAAAGGGAGCTCTACGGCATCAGCGATGGGCTCGTCCGTCTATCGATAGGGCTAGAGGATCCAGAGGACATCATCGCAGACCTCAAGGCAGTTCTCGATACACTGTAAGATCAGCAAAGGAGTGCAGATACAGATTCTGTACTCCTCTTTTTCTATGGCCTGATTTCACAGGTCTGCTCCAGTTCTAAGCTCTTGGCTCCGTAGCCCATACTCGCTCTTCAGTAGAGCCATGACCAAACAATCTTCCCACATGTCACGATGTTTGATATAGGTGTATTGACGTAAGATGCCTTCTTTCTGAAACCCGAATTTTTCCAGGAGATGAATGGAGGCGGTATTTTCCGGAAAAACAGAAGCTTGAATGCGATGCATTTCAATCTCGTTGAAGCCAAAGGGGATAAGCGCCTTCAATGCCTCCGACATAATTCCCTTATGCCAGTGTTCCATAGACAGTTCATAGCCCAGCTCTGCCCTGGAAAAATGATCAAAATCGCTAAAACCGCAAGTTCCGATTACCTTATCATGGGGCTTTAGAGTGATTCCCCAACGAATGGACTGCTCTTCCTCATACCCTGTTTTAAAAAAACGTACAAAACCCCTGCCCTCTGCAATTGTCCTTGGCCACCAATCATAGAATCTAGCGAGCTCTGCGGTGAAATATCCTTGAATATCAGGACCGTCCTCATACCTAAGCTGACGCAAGACCAACCTCTCTGTCTCCAAGACAGGAAACTGTGTGAAGAACGACATACATCTACCAATCCACCTTGTTTTTTGTGCTTACGATCCTAGTCTATCACATTTAGCACGAAAAGGAATCCATCCTCGCGGATGGATTCACGTAATTTCCCCTCTACAGCACTTAACTGTTAGGTGGAAACGGCGGCTCAGGTGCTTCAACCAGAGCTACAACATGCTGGCAGGGGATGACCACCCTTTGCCAGCCACACAAATCTACAACCGGGCGCCTAAATACCAGGTAGGTTTCTTGGACTTGAATCAGCTGCCATTCCGCCCCATACAGAGCGTTCTCATCATTGGACAAAATGATGTAAGCCCAACGATTGATGAAGTTTTCCCAAGCTTCTGGACAACTGCAACACACATTTCTGTAACCCATCTTCATCCCTCCTTCTCCTCACTATATGAACGAAGAGGACTAAGAGACATGGTGCTATAGTACTGAGTTTCGCCTCCAGAGGAACATGGTATCCATTTCTCAATACTATGCAGTAGGAAATGGAGGTTCAGGCTATGTCTAAAAAAGTGCAAATCGGGCTTCTTTCACCGTTCTTCCTACCACTAGCAGGCTATGAAGAGTCCGCTCGTCATCTCGATTTGGATTTAGTCATGGTAACACCAAATAGAATTAATTGGAAAAGCCAGGAGGTCTATGGCCTTATCTACAATGGACAGGCTTGGATAGAAGACAACGTCCCCCTTCCTCGCTCTCTATACAACCGCTATTACGGGCCCAAGCCGAAGATCGTTAGCCGGCTAGAGGCTGCTCTTGGCAAGAACAAGATCTTCAATCACATCACTCGCTTTGACAAATGGATCATCCACCAGCTTTTGGCAAAATCCACCCTCAAGGCCTATCTCCCCGCAACAGCCCTTTATACCCCACAACAACTCACTCACTATCTTGGGCGCTTTGGGCGAGTGATCCTCAAACCCGTCTCTGGCCAATTGGGAACAAAAATCTACCTGATAACCGCAGAACGGGGCGTATATTACCTTCATCACGGCACCAAGTCGGCCATTGCCCACTTTTTTTCTCTGGAGGATCTT
Organism: Firmicutes bacterium UBA5493; assembly: GCA_002424045.1. Classification (GTDB taxonomy): domain Bacteria; phylum Bacillota; class Limnochordia; order Darwinibacteriales; family Darwinibacteriaceae; genus UBA5420. Next base: position 64,678 of record DIPH01000002.1, read on the forward strand.
CTAGCAAACCTAGAATCGATGATCGACAAAGATTTTCTGATACAGGAGTTCCTGCCCCTAGCCTCTGTGGATGGGCGAGTATTTGATGTACGTTTTCTGGTGCAAAAGAATGGCAAAGGAGAGTGGCAAGTCACAGGGATGCTCAGTCGGTTAGCACTGCGTTATTCCTATGTCACCAATCTCAGCCAGGCCATCCTTCCTGTCGAAGAGGTGCTTGGCAAGCTACTACCAAACCTCGACATCGTGACCAAACTGACAGAGATCAGCATCACGGCAGCACAGATGGTAGAAGGATCCCTAGGCTCCCTCGGTGAGCTTAGTGTTGACTTTGGCCTTGGTAGCAAGGGTAGCGTTTGGATCATTGAACTCAACGCCAAACCTATGAAAAGCATCTTCGCGGGTTTGGCCGATAACCAACTTATGCAAACCATTTATAGCCAGCCCCTACTCTACGCCCTGTACCTGGCTAGCGTTTAACCTTTTCTTAACGTACCCAGACTTTACCACATTTTTTAGAGCTCCACGGGCTAGAAGGCTCTGCGCAATGTTCTTCACGAATTTCCCATCAGAAAACTCCCCCAAACACACCCCCTTTGACCTGCGGGTTTATACTCAATTGTTAATTTCTCTTTTTGTTTGCAGGATTTTCGTACTTTAGCCATAATTACTACACTGATACACCTGTAACAGTGACACATTTCCACACAATACGCTCAAAGGGGTGGTGCGGGGGGTAACGTTCTTGTTTTGCATGCACTGAACAAGATATGAAAAGGAAGGTGACTTGTGTGTCAAACCGTAAGTTAACTATTAGCGTTCTGGTAACAGTTTTGTTGTTAGCGATGGCATTCAGCGTCGGCGCCGAAGAAAAACGTATGGCAACTTGGGTAGATGAAGTGATCATCGTTGAAGAACCATCCGTTACCAACGCCGTTGCTCGTTTGCAAGCCGGTGATATTGATGTTTATTCATCCACATCAACCGAACCAGTTCCATTTGCTACAATACTCAGTGATCCAAACCTCGATTATTATCAGACATTTGGATCCTATAGCGAAATCACATGGAATCCCGTAGGACCAACCTTCGAAGATGGTCGTTTTAATCCGTTCGGTGTCCGCAGAATTCGCGAGGCTACAAACTGGCTCATCGATCGGGACTACATTGCGCAAGAACTATATGGCGGACTAGCTCTTCCAAAATCCACCATGTTGAACAATGCCTATGTTGACTATTCCCGTGTTGTAGAAACCGCTCGCGCCCTCGAATTCAAATACGCCTATAACTTTGACTTGGCGAAGGAAGTAATCACAGAAGAAATGATGGCCGCCGGTGCTTCACTTGTTGATGGCAAGTGGCACTATAATGGTCAGCCAATCGAACTCTTAATTTTAGCCAGAAGCGAAGATCAACGCAAGGCAGTCGGTGACTACTTGGCTGATCAGCTAGAAGCTGTCGGCTTTATCGCAACCGTCGATTATCGTTCTGGTGCAGAAGCCTCCCCAATCTGGATGATGGGCGATCCATGGCAAGGCCAATGGCATGCCTACACTGGTGGATGGGGTGCTGGTGCAGTTTACCGGGATCAAGGTCATATCTTTGACCAAATGTATACCCGCAGAACCATGAGCCAACCTCTCTGGCAGGCCCTAGAACCAATTCCTGAGCTCGACGAAATCTCCGAAATGCTTTATTATAAGAGATTCTCGACCATGGAAGAAAGAAACGCACTGTATTCCAGAGCTTTGGAGCTCGCTTTCGAAGACTCGCCTCGTGTTTACACTGTTGACCAAATCTCCTATGTACCACGCCGTGCTGACGTCAGTGTAGCTTCTGACTTAGCCCAAGGTATGTCCAGTACCGCCCTGTGGCCAAGTACGCTTCGCCGCGGTGATGAAGTTGGTGGTACAGTGACAATTGGTGCACAGCAAGTACTCGTTGAGCCATGGAACCCCGTTGGCGGCTCCAACTGGACCTTCGATCAATTGCCAATGAGAGCCACCTTCGATCGTGGATTCATCAGTAATCCATTTACTGGTAACTACATGCCTCACCGCATCGAGAAGATCGAAGTCACCGTACAAGAAGGCCTACCCGTCGCCAAAGACCCAGCATCTGACTGGGTAACCCTTGAGTTTGCACCTGAAATCCAAGTGCCTGGCGATGCCTGGCTTTACTGGGATGGATCTCTCGGACGCATGGTTACTGTTGCTGAGAAGTATCCAGAAGGCTTAACAGCCCCTCGCCATACCGTCGTGCACTATCGCGAAGATATGTTTGACACTGTAACATGGCATGATGGTAGCCCATATACAGTTGGTGACATGTTGCTCCCAACAATCCTCGATTGGGATCGCGGATTCGAAGAGAGCGATGTTTTCGACCCAGCACAAGAAGCTAGCGTCAAGACTGCAATGAACAACGCCCGTGGTTGGAGAATCATCTCCCTCGACCCGTTTGTTTATGAACTCTGGTCACAATCGTGGTATATTGATGCTGAGCAAAACATTGGCGACATGTTCGCCCCATACTACAACTATGGTGCACAACCTTGGCATACACTTGTTCTAGGTATGATGGCTGAGACAAATGGCGAATTAGCCTTTACAGCATCTAAAGCTAATACTCTAGATGCCGAGTGGCTCGGTTATAACATGGGACCAAGCTTGCCAATTCTTGACAAGCATCTTGACATTGCAATTGACACCAACTTCCTCCCATATGCAGACTTCTTGAGTCAATACATTCCCGAGGAAGAAATTGCCAGCCGCTATGCAAACGCCAAAGCCTGGTATCAAGAAAAAGGTCACTTCTGGATTGGTAACGGTCCTATGTACCTCGAAAAGGCCTACCCAACCGAAAGAATGGTCCACCTCAAGCGCTATGAGAACTACTCAGAGCCTGCAGATAAGTGGTCCATGTTTGACCAACCAAGGATCGCCGAAGCAGAAATTTCCGGACCTGCTCGTGTCAGAGCCGGCAGCGAAATCGCTCTCGAAGTCGAAATCACCTTCGCAGGCGAACCGTATGAGACAGAGTTCATCTCGGAAGTAAAATACATCGTTCTGGATGCCACCGGTAGCGTTGCTATCAGCGGTTATGCAAGTCCAGTAGCTGATGGACTGTTCGAGATCGTCCTAACCGGCGAACAAACAAAACAGCTGCCTATCGGTTCCAACACAATCGAAGCGATCGTACTCCCAACACTCGTAGCCAGCGCAACGTTTAGCGCACACACCTTCGTAACCTTACCATAGGTGGGAGACGGAAATACCAACGCTAGACTCTAAAGCGAGGGCGTGGAGTCCACGCCCTCGCTTCTTCTGTTCCAGATCAATACCGGGAGGTATATGAAATGCAAAATATTGAAACTGCGCAAGGGCAGTCTGCGGTAGTGCGTCAACGCAGGCTAAGTAGTCTGAACCGCGTTCTCAAATATGTACTCGTGCGGGGACTGACCTTGCTCGTCACAGTTACGATCGGAGTATACCTAGCCATCTTGATCGCTAATGGCGGCGGCTACGTAGACGAGATGCGCAAGGGGCAAATTCGAGAATCGGTTTCCATACAAATGGCTGGCGACCCTGAAAATGCATTCTTGACGATCCAAGAGCGTCGGGCGCTCGAGGAAAGTTTGGTAAATACACAAATTCAGCAACTAGGCCTGCATCGCCCGTTTGCGATCAGGAGTTTTGAGTATCTATGGAACGGTCTCACCCTCGATTTAGGACGCGCGGATTATCTTCTAAGTGATAGCGGTTCCCGTCAGGTCCGCAGTATCCTGGGAGAACGTTTAGGGCCAACGCTGCTCTTGATGGCTACTGGCCAGCTTCTCCTGTTTTTCAGCTCGCTGGCTTTGGGACTCTTCCTGTCACGGCGTTATGGAAGTTTCTTAGATAAATTTATTATCGCAATGGCGCCTACTAGTTCGGCACCAGCGTGGTTTTACGGCATGTTCCTCATCTTAGTATTTGCCGCCGTGCTTGGATGGTTGCCATTTGGTGGCATGGTTGGTGCACCGCCACCTGAGAGCTCCTTTTGGCGTTTCATGAGCATTCTAAAACACATGATTTTGCCTGTGACTGCTCTGCTAGTTTCCTCGGTTTTCTCCGGTGCCTACTCGCGACGGACATTTTTCTTAATTTACTCCAGCGAGGATTATGTGGAGATGGCTAAGGCTAAAGGACTATCGGACCGGGAAATCGAACGCCGTTATGTACTGAGACCAACACTCCCCACAATCATTACGAGTTTTATGCTAACCATTATTGGGCTGTGGACAGGTGCCATCGTATTTGAGACGGTATTTAACTGGCCAGGAATCGGACGCTTAACACAGCAGGCCATTAACATGTTTGATACGCCCGTCATTGTGGCTACCACTGTGATTTATGCCTACCTTTTGGCAGTCACTGTCTTCTTGCTCGATATTATCTACGCCTTGGTTGACCCCAGAGTGAAAATAGGTGGAGGTGGAACTAAGTCATGAAAGCAACCCTAAGCAATGCTTTTCGCCAAATCAGAAGCTATCCTTCGGCAGTTGTGGGAAGCATCATCATTCTATTACTGATATTCATGGCTATCTATGCAATGGTCGCTATACCTTATAGTGAGGCCGTTAGGCTTTGGCGCGGAGCAGACAATGTCTGGATCGAGACTCCTCGTAATGCCGCCCCCGCTTGGTTCAATTACTTCTATCGTGAGAAGCAGCCAGAATCGATCATCATGAGAACCACCGATGATCCTAGCCTGAAACAAGTGGTGGACTTAGGTGGCGGCGTTGCCACGTCTGATTTCGTTTTTGAATTTGATTATCAGTATGATGGTTTCCCGACAGAGTTATCTGTCTTCTTTGATGCCCAGTATGTTGCCGCCCGTCCTAACGTCGCTCTTAAATGGATAGCTCCCGATGGCCGCGAAATTCCCCTTGCTGATCTGTCAGTTCGAACCAGTGAGAACTATTCCATTTCCCAAGACACAAAAATAACACGCAGACTAGGCGGAGTCACGCCTGAAAAGGGACTTTTTGCAGATCCAAAGAACCCTGATAAAGTCCTCAAAGGCACCTATCAACTCGTGGGTGAAGGCCTTGTCTTTGAAGAAGGTTCCAACGTTGATGTTTCCATGGTTATCTATGGCAAACTGTATGGACTTGCGGGAACCGATCATCGTCGCCGTGATATTACGGTTGCACTACTCTGGGGTACTCCAGTCGCCTTGGCCTTTGGCTTAGTGGCTGCTGTTGGTTCTTCCATTGCCACGATGTTCTTAGGAGCAGCTTCCGTGTGGTTTGGCGGTTGGATTGACTGGCTGATTCGCAGAATTAATGAGGTTGTGATGATCCTGCCCCTCTTGCCCATTCTCATCATGGTTGGACTCTTCTACTCCCGAAGTATCTGGGTCATTTTGGGTGTAGTAATCGTACTTGGGATCTTCGGTTCGGGGATTCTTAGCTACCGAGCCATGTTCTTACAGGTGAAGGAGTCAGGCTATATTGATGCCGCCAGAGCCTATGGAGCAGGCAGTGGCCGGATCATTTTCCGTTATATGATCCCCAAGATTATTCCAACCTTGATTCCGGGATTCGTTACTCAAGTGCCTGCATTCGTGTTCCTCGAAGCGACGTTAGCAGTCCTCGGTTTGGGTGATCCCGTATTACCAACGTGGGGTAAACTTCTCAATGATGCCCAAGCGAATGGCGCGTTATTGAACGGATACTTCTATTGGGTATTGGAGCCCGCGTTCTTGCTCATGTTAGCTGGGTTAGGATTTGCCATGCTTGGTTTTGCCCTTGACCGCATCTTCAACCCACGCCTAAGGGGGATATAGAATACTATGAGTGATCAGAAAGTATTGCTTGATGTTCAGAACCTTAAATTGTATTTTCGCACCCAGGCCGGTCCTGTGCAAGCTGTGGATGATGTCAGTTTTCAGTTAAAGGCAGGACACACGCTTGCTGTAGTAGGCGAATCCGGCTGTGGAAAAACGTCCTTGGCCAAGGCGATCTTACGCCTTCTTCCACGTAATATCTCGACCTATACAGGTTCTATTCTGTTTGATGGCAAGGATATCATGAAGTATGATGACGATGAGTTCCGCAGGGAAATCCGGTGGTGCGAGATTGCGTCGGTGCCCCAGGCATCCATGAACTCTCTTAATCCAGTCGTTCGAATCGAAGACCAACTCATTGAACCCCTGTTGATTCATGAGAAAATGAGCAAGCAACAGGCGAGAGCTAGGGTAGCTGAAGTCTTTGAAGTTGTTGGCTTACCAGTTGACTTCCTTCAGCGCTACCCATTTGAGCTTAGTGGAGGTATGCGGCAGAGGGCGATTATTGCCATGGCATTAGCATCCGATCCGAAGCTTGTTGTGCTTGATGAACCATCATCAGCGCTGGATTTGTTATCCCAGGCAAACCTGATGAATGTTCTCAAGAAGATCAAACATGAAATCAACACAACATTTATCCTCATCACCCATGATATTGGTACTGCCAGTGAGTTGGCTGATGAAGTCGCCGTAATGTACGCAGGGAAAATGGTAGAATACGCTTCAGCTCAATATTTCTATACCGATGCGCATCATCCCTATTCCCAGAAGTTGATGGCGAGTGTGCCGACTCTGCGGGAAGACAAAGAATTAGAGTTCATTCCGGGCCAGCCTCCTTCACTAATCAATCCACCTACAGGTTGCCGCTTCGCCGCCCGATGCGAGAAGAAATTTGACAAGTGCTCCATGCAGCCTAACACGACGCATCTAGGAAATAGAGCAACTGTGCAGTGCTGGCTATTTGACGAGACGGGAGAGGTGAAACATGCCTAGTCTAGCAAAAACTTTACCACAGGAACAAAAGGCGGTTCTTCGCATAGAAGACCTCCACACTTGGTTTGAAGTACGGCGCATGGGTTTCTTTAAAGCCGGTGACGTACGTGCCTTGGACGGGGCTTCCTTTGAGCTCTACGAGGGCGAAACGATTTCCATCGTTGGTGAGAGTGGCTGCGGAAAAAGTACCTTGGCCAAAACAATCCTTGGTATTAACCATATTAGCAAGGGTTCTATCTTCTTTGAAGATCAGGACTTAAGCACTCTTGATAAGGAAGGCTGGAAGCGGTATCGCTCCAGTATTGGGTATATCCAGCAAGATCCCTACGGTGCGCTTCCTCCCTTTATGTCTGTGCAGCGCATCCTCGAAGAGCCTATGAAAATTAATGGCATCAAGGACAAAGCAGAGCAGAAAAAGCGCATAAGACAGGTGCTCGAAGAAGTAAAGCTAGCTCCTATCGAAGACTATTTACCAAAGTTTCCCCACATGTTAAGTGGTGGACAACAACAGCGCCTAGTCATCGCACGGGCGATGATCTTGGATCCGAAGATGCTCATCGCAGACGAACCCGTATCCATGCTCGATGCTTCCGTTCGGGTTGAGATTCTCCAACTTCTGCAAGCCCTGCAGAGACGACACAATTTGGCGATTCTCTATATTACCCATGACCTTTCCACAGTGCGATATTTCTCAGAGCGCATTTTTGCAATGTACGGTGGTAAGATTATTGAAAAATCCTCAACTGTTGCCCTGCTTCAACAGCCCTTACACCCTTATACGGCAGCGCTCTTTGAAGCAACATCCGATCCTGATGCAGAAAACCTTACGACCTTTAAGGATGTACCAGCGGGCGAACCCCCGAGTTTGATGAATCCGCCACGGGGTTGTAGATTCCATCCCCGTTGCCGGAAGATAATCAAGGGCCTGTGTGACCAGGAAATGCCCCCAGAATTCTGGGTACGGAAAGACCATGCAGCGGCCTGTTGGTTATACAAGGACAAGGCCTAAAGTGAGACGTACAAGGCGCCAGATCCTCATTGGCGGCACAATGCTAGTTGTTAGCTGGTTAGTAATCTTTGCCATGGTCTTGGAGTTCATCCCACAGCCCATCGAGTTGTATATGATAGCCTATGCTGTGTCGTTGGCAGGATTTATACTCGGAACGATTGGAGCCTCAACGGAGATTCGAGATAACATGAGAAAACATCGTAATGACAATGACAACGAATAGACAACACAAAGAGCCGTGTCGAACGCAGACACGGCTCTCTGTGTTTCCTATTGATTTTAATGGCCTCTAGGCAAGGCCCTGTGGGCAATATCTGTGCGGTAAAACATGTTAGGGTCACTATATTGTTCTAAGAAAGCATAAACCCGGCTTTGGGCCTCTTGGAGACTGTCTCCTTGGCTCGCCGCCAAGTACACCCGGCCACCATCGCTGAAGAGCTCACCCTCCGCGTTTTGGGACACTCCACTATAGTAAATATGCACACCCTCTTCACTCTCAAATGAAGGTAACAAAACACCCTTGGTGTACGCCTCTGGATACCCCTTGCTTGCCACAACAACCCCCACCATAGCCTTTGCGCTCCACTTCAGCTCGGGTCTCCTACCTTCGAGGACCTCCCCAATGACCTCCACCAAATCAGACTCCAAGCGGGGTAGGAGCACCTGGGTCTCTGGGTCCCCAAAGCGAGCGTTAAACTCGATGACCTTAGTACCTTCCTTGGTAAGCATCAAACCGGCGTAAAGTACCCCAGTGAAGGGCATCCCCTCCTGCACAAGGGCTCTCGCTGCGGGCTCTAAAATCTCTGTAATCGCTTCTTCTACTACCTCAGGTGAAATATGGGGAGCGGGAGAGTAGGCGCCCATCCCTCCAGTATTAGGACCTCGATCGCCATCAAAAGCTCTCTTATGATCTTGGGCAACATCTAAAGGGACCACTAACTCCCCATGCACCAGGGCCATGAGGGAGAATTCCTCACCCTCCAAGAACTCCTCAATGATCACTGTAGAGGAGGCCTCACCAAATCTGTGCTCTACAAGCATATCCCAGAGTGCGTCTATGGCCTCAGCCTGGGTAGAGGCAACCACAACGCCCTTGCCTGCCGCTAGACCATCAGCTTTGATGACAACAGGCAGGGAGGACTGCTCTACATAGTCCCTGGCGAGTCCAAAATCACAAAAGGTCCTGTACCTGCCCGTGGGGATATTGTGTTTCTCCATGAGCTGTTTCGCAAAGGACTTGCTTCCCTCGATCTGGGCCGCCCTTTGGCTTGGTGCAAATACGCATATCCCTTCTTGGGCAAGGAGATCTGACAAACCTTCCACCAAGGGCTTTTCTGGCCCAACGATCACGAGGTCAATCCCTTCCTCCCTGCAAAACTCCACGAGTTTCTGGTGATCATTCTCTCCACAGGGAAGTGGCATCGCAACATCGGCCATCCCTGGATTACCAGGTGCCACATACACCTTACGAACACGGGGGCTTGCAGCGATTTTTTCACAAAGGACATGTTCTCTA
>DIPH01000002.1:74105-107991 GCA_002424045.1 Firmicutes bacterium UBA5493
TGTTCTCTACCGCCCCGACCGACAACCAATACTTGCATGCATGTACCCCCTCCTAGTGTTTAAAATGGCGCACGCCAGTGAAGACCATGGCAATTCCATATTGGTCAGCTTTGACAATAGAATCTTGATCCCGAATGGATCCTCCAGGTTGAATAATAGCCGTAATGCCTGCTTTGGCAGCAAGCTCCACCGTATCATCCATGGGGAAGAAGGCATCTGAGGCCAAGACCGCTCCCTGGGCTTTACTCTTCGCCTGGCGAAGGGCGATTTCCGCGGCCCCCACCCGATTCATCTGACCTGCCCCCACCCCTAATGTCATCTCAGAGGTATTTACCACAATAGCGTTGGACTTAACATGCTTACAAACCTTCCAACCAAACTTGAGGGCCCGAAGCTCCCTTGATGTCGGTTCACGCTTTGTCACAACCCTCAGGGCCTCTTCGTCAAGTGCCCCATCATCTTCTGTCTGAGCTAACATGCCCCCAGGGACGGACATATAACGAAGGGCACCTTGACCTGGATCTACAGCGGGGAGCGTCAGGAGGCGCAGGTTCTTCTTGTCCTGTAAGACATGAAGCGCCTCGGCTGAAAAGGAAGGAGCAATGATGATTTCAAGGAAGACCTGGTGGAGCATCTTAGCTGTGGCTACATCCACTGGACGATTGAAGGCCACAATTCCCCCAAAGATAGACACAGGGTCACTGGCAAAAGCTCTAGAAAAGGCCTCTTCTACGGTGTTGCCTATACCGACCCCGCAAGGATTCATATGTTTCATGGCCACCGCCGCAGGCTCCGCAAATTCCGCCACAAGAGCCAAGGCAGCGTTCGCATCGTTAATATTGTTGTATGAGAGTTCCTTGCCCTGTAGCTTCTTAGCTTGGACTAAAGAATGGGCAGGAGCTAAGGGAGCCCGATAAAAAGCCGCTCTTTGCTGAGGGTTTTCGCCATAGCGCAGATTTTGTTCAAGTTCATAGGTGAGGGTCATCCTTTCAGGGAATTCTTCTCCCACCAAATCTGTCAGATAGCGAGCGACTAGGGCATCATAGGCAGCCGTGTGGCGAAAAGCCTTGGCAGCCAGTTTGCGCCTTAGGGCTGCTTCCACTCCACCTCTCTTTAACTCCTCCACCACCAAAAGATAATCCTCCGGTTCAACGATCACCGTTACATATTCATGGTTCTTCGCTGCGGATCGTAGCATAGAAGGACCACCAATATCTATGTTTTCTATGGCATCATCCGTCGTGCAGTCCGGTTTGCTAATGGTAGCCTGGAAGGGGTAGAGATTTACACATACCAGTTCAAAAGGTACAATTCCGTGGGTTCTCAGAGTATCCAGGTGCGCCGGTTCTTCGAGTTTGGCGAGTAATCCTCCATGAATCTTGGGATGCAACGTTTTCACCCGACCATCCAGAATTTCTGGAAACCCTGTGACGCTCTCCACTTCTATGACCGGGATCCCAGCTTCTTTTAGGGTCCGGGCTGTACCACCTGTGGATACTAATTCAAACTCAAGGGCCGCCAACGCCTGGGCGAATTCCACGAGCCCCTCTTTATTCGAAACACTGATTAGTGCGCGTCTAGCCATTTTGCTCCTCCCTACTCTCCATGAAAATCTGTCTCAAAACCCTTGGATATAAGCTGTGTTCTACGACATGAATCCTCTTCTCTAAACTTGCCCGGTCTTCCTCTGGAGATACCGCAATGCGCTCCTGGGCAATAATGGGTCCTGTGTCCATGCCTCCATCCACATAGTGAATTGTCACCCCAGTTTCTGTTACTCCAGCTGCCAAAGCCTGGCCGATCCCATCTCGTCCTGGAAAGAGCGGTAGCAAGGAGGGGTGGATGTTGACTATTCTCCTGGGATAACGCTCTAGAAGTGTAGGACCTATGAGACGCATATAACCTGCTAAAACCAGATATTCTACTTCCAGTTCTGCGAGCTTTTCAGCTAAAAGCTCTTCGTACTGGGCTTTGTCCCCATAGTCCTTAGGACTAAAGGCTAAAGTCAAAAGGCCGGCCTCAGAAGCCCTCGCTAGGCAGTAGGCTTCCCTGCGATCAGAGACCACAAGTTCGATTGTGGCAGGGAGCTCTCCCGAAGTGGTCGCGTCAATAAGTGCCTGCAAGTTCGACCCATGACCCGATGCAAACACCGCAATTTTAATCACAAAAGACGAACCCCCTCGCCCTTCATCACTTGACCTATATTGTAAACCTCTTCGCCTAAGGCATGGAAGTGGGCACAAACGGATTCCACATAGGAAGGACTCACAGCAAGAACCATGCCAATACCCATATTGAAGACGTTATACATTTCTGGACTTGGGATGTCTCCCAAGCTCTCCAAGAGGGTAAAGACAGCAGGTATGGGCCATGCATGAAGCTCTATAGCTGCTCCTAGCCCCCCAGGAAGCATGCGGGGGATATTCTCCACAAAGCCTCCACCGGTAATATGAGCTAAGCCCTTAAGGTTCTTTTCCCGTAAAAGGGGCAAAAGAGGCTTCACATAAATCCTTGTAGGCTTCAAAAGTTCCTCGCCCCAACTTATGCCTAGCTCAGGCACGACAGATTCTAGCGAAACCTGGTGCTTCTCAAATAGTATCTTTCGTACCAAGGAATAGCCATTGCTATGAATACCGCTGGACGGCAAACCAAGTAAAATGTCTCCAGGCAAAATCTCCTGACCATCCACTAAGCTGGTCTTCTCGCAGGCCCCCACCGCAAAGCCCGCCAAGTCATATTCATTTTCGCCATATAGACCCGGCATTTCAGCGGTTTCTCCTCCAATTAGGGCGCAACCAGCCTGCACGCAGCCTTCTGCGATGCCGGCAACGATAGCTTCTGTCCGAATTGGATCGTTTTTCCCACAGGCGATATAATCCAGAAAGAATAAGGGCTCGGCCCCTTGGACCACCACATCATTTACGCACATGGCCACAGCATCAATGCCAATTGTGTCATGCTTATCCAACATAAAGGCGATCATGATTTTTGTGCCGACCCCATCGGTACCAGATACAAGTACAGGACGCTTATAGCCTAAGGTCCCTAGATCAAAGAGGCCTCCAAAGCCACCTACCCCGCCTAGGACACCTAAGCGCTGGGTTCTTTCGATGTGCTTTCTGATTCTGGATACAGTTTCATACCCCGCCTCTAAATTAACCCCTGCTTGTCTATAAGCATTAGACACGACGTTCACCCTCCCAAGTAGGATACTCTCCCGTAAAACACGCTAAGCATAGGCCGCATTGAAATACTTCTTGCATCTTGGGGACACTTAAGAATCCCAAAGAGTCAGCCCCGATCATCACCCGCATTCCCTCCACGTCATAATTGGCTGCCACGAGTTCGTCTGTACTAAGGGTATCCATCCCATAGTAACAAGGATACTTAATTGTAGGAGAGGCAATCAAAACATGCACAGCAGTGGCTCCTGCATCCCTCAGCATCGTAGTGATTCGGCGACTGGTAGTACCCCGCACGAAGGAGTCATCCACCATGATCACCCTCTTGCCTTCCACAACGCCCCTAACGGCAGAAAGCTTCAGTTTGACGCCCTGCTCCCTTAGGGATTGGGACGGTTCAATGAAGGTCCGCCCCACGTAGCGGCTCTTAATCAAACCTAGTTCATAGGGGAGACCTGTAGCCTCCGCGTAACCAATGGCCGCAGACAAGCTCGAATCGGGAACGCCAGTAACCACATCAGCATCAAGGGGATACTCCGCGGCCAGTGCTTTACCTAGTTTCTTGCGGGCGGTATGAACATTCAATCCGCTGAGATTGCTATCAGGTCTAGAAAAGTAAATATATTCCATGGCGCAAAGGGCTTGCTTTTGAGTGCCTCCAAAGCGTTGGCTCTGAACGCCCCGATGGTCAATGGTGAGAAGTTCGCCCGGCTGGACATCACGCACATAGGTAGCACCAATAAGATCGAAAGCACAAGTTTCGGAGGCCACCACATGCCCATCACCTAGTCGACCAAGGGCCAGAGGTCTAAGGCCATAGGGATCAAGTGCCACATAGAGGGCTTCTTCGGTTAACATCACAAAGGCATAGGCACCCTCGAGCTCCTGCAAAGCCTGCATCATTCGATCTGGAAAATTACCATTACCTCTCCGTTTCGCCAGGTGAGCCAGGACCTCCGCATCAGCAGCTGTTTGAAAGATACTCCCCTCTTTCTCCAGCATACCCCGTAAAGACTTGGAATTGGTGAGATTCCCATTATGGGCAATGGCGAGGTCTCCATTTTGGGAACGAAACAGGAGGGGCTGTATATTCTCAAAGCCGTTTAAGCCACCTATAGAATAGCGAACATGGCCTATAGCTCCGGTTCCTTGGAGTTTCTCAATGCACTCCGCGTTAAAAACCTCTGTCACCAAACCTTGGCCTTTGCGAATACAAAGGGTTTTTCCATCAGTGGCCACAATTCCGGTGCCTTCCTGACCGCGGTGCTGCAAGCTATGGAGAGCATAATAGGTGATTTGCGAGGCCCTTGGGTGATTCCAGACCCCAAAGATCCCGCATTCTTCGTTTAACCCCCTCAACTCAGCAAGCATGGTAGGGCTCCCTTCCAGGCCTGGACAAGCTGTTCAACGTCTATCTCCAAAGCGGGCGTCCCTTGAGAGGAGATCGTAAGGACTGGCTCAGAGGTCGTACGTCCAAGCAAAGTGGCCTCCACTAGATCCTCAAATGTACCTTGATGTTCTGGAGCTACCGTAACCAAAAAGCGCGACTGGGATTCACTAAATAGCTCACTGGCCAAGTCCGATCCAAGTTCAAGTGAGGCACCAAAGCTCCCCTCAGCCATACACTCGGTGAGGGCCACGGCTAGACCTCCGTCCGCAAGGTCTGTAGCCGATTGCAGGACTCCCGAGCGAATGGCCTGGCTGACTTGGCGTTGCAGTTTTTGCTCCAACTCCAAATCAAGCTGGGGCGGGCGTCCCGAAATATCGCCGGTGAGCATTTTTTGCAGCTCGCTTCCGCCAAATTCCGGCTCGGTGCTTCCTATCAAGTAAATTAAGTCACCCGCTTCCTTAAAGTGCTTCGTGGTGATCAAGGAGGTGCTTTCTAGAACTCCTGCCATACCGATGATGGGTGTAGGATAAATGGCTTCTCCATCGGTTTCGTTAGAAAGGGACACATTCCCGCCGATGACAGGTGTATCTAATGCATTACAGGCGTCTTTTATGCCTTCCACCGAACGCTCAATTTGCCAGAAAATCTCTGGCTTATAGGGGCTACCAAAGTTGAGCCCATCGGTAATAGCCAGGGGCTTTCCGCCGGAGCAAACGATGTTGCGCGCCGCCTCAGCGACTGCGATAGCACCGCCCATATAGGGGTCAAGATAGATGTAGCGCGAATTACAGTCCGTGGTCAGAGCCAGAGCCTTGTCTGTACCAGGTACGCCCACCACCGCTGCATTTGACCCTGGTCCTAACAAAGTGTGTTCATCTTGATCAAATTGCCCATAAACCCAGGACTTACTTGCTACAGTAGGCCTTTGGAGCAACTGTAAGAAGATGTCCTTGACGTCTTTAACCTGTGGAACATAGGCGTCCATGGCCTGGAATTCACGGTAGTATTCTGGTTCTCTAGAGGACCTATGATACACTGGAGCGTTGTCAACTAAAGCGGCCACAGGCACTTCTGCCCTCACCTCACCAAGATGGAACAATCGCAGCTTGTGATCATCTGTAACCTTGCCAATCACGCAAGCGTCAAGATCATGCCGTTTAAAAAGGTCGAGCACTTCTTGCTCCCGCCCCTTTTTTACCACTAACAACATCCGCTCCTGCGACTCAGAGAGCATCATCTCATAGGCCGTCATATTCTCCTCACTTTGGGGAACCAGGTCTAAATTCATCTCGATACCGGTTCCGGCCTTGCTGGCCATCTCCGCGGACGAACTAGTCAGCCCTGCCGCTCCCATGTCTTGAATGCCTACAAGCGCCGAGGATCCAACAACTTCCAAGCAAGCTTCCATAAGACGCTTGCCAATCTCGGGATACCCAATTTGCAGGGCTACCGGCTCTTGCTCATCGTCACTGGCAAATTCAACGGATGCAAACGTAGCGCCATGAATACCGTCCCGACCCGTAGGTGCCCCCGCATAGATGACAGAATTACCGGCACCCAGTGCCAATCCTTTACGAATGCCTCCATGGTCCACCAAACCTACCGCCATGGCATTCACCAGAGGATTATGCTCGTAGCAGGGATCAAATTGTACTTCTCCGCCTACTGTTGGAACTCCCACTGTGTTGCCATAACCTGCCATTCCTGCTACGATTTCTCGGAATAGGTGTTCTGTCCGCTCCCCGTCAAGCTCGCCGAGGCGTAAGGAGTTCAAGACAGCAATGGGCCTTGCACCCATGGAGAAGACATC
Organism: Firmicutes bacterium UBA5493; assembly: GCA_002424045.1. Classification (GTDB taxonomy): domain Bacteria; phylum Bacillota; class Limnochordia; order Darwinibacteriales; family Darwinibacteriaceae; genus UBA5420. Next base: position 80,488 of record DIPH01000002.1, read on the forward strand.
CCGCAAAATTCCCCCTACTCCCGTTCCTGCACCATGGTATGGTTCCACCGCGGATGGGTGGTTGTGGCTTTCAATCTTGAAGACAACGGCCTGGTCATCTCCGATATCTACAACACCGGCTCCTTCACCAGGGCCTTGAAGGACCTGGGGCCCTGTGGTGGGAAGCTTTCTGAGGACAGGTTTAGAGTTTTTGTAACTGCAATGCTCCGACCACAATACCGAAAAAAGACCTGTCTCTGTATAATTCGGTAAACGTCCTAAGAGCTTTTGGATCCGTTCGTATTCTTCCTCGGTTAATCCCATCTGAGCATAAAGCTTATCCTTTTGAACCTGGTCGGCACTTAGCTGATATTGTCTCTCCACGATATATCCCCCTTATAATTTTAAACGCTTAAAGATGACGTCCACATACTTCACATGATAATTGTAATCAAAACAAGACTTTATGGCTTCCTCAGATAATAGTTCCCCAACCCTGGTACTTGCCAGAACTAGCTCTAAAAACGGGCTTTGGGTGCTCCATGCATCCATAGCCAGGGGCTGGACGATTTCATAGGCTTCTTCCCTGGTCACCCCCTGATTGATCAGGGCTAACATGACTTGTTGGGAAAACACCAAACCTAGAGAATGATCCATGTTCTTTTGCATCGTCTCCGGAAAAACCGTGAGCTCCTTGATGATCTTCGAGAAGCGATTGAGCATGTAATTGAGCAAAGTGGTAGAATCAGGAATTATGATGCGTTCAGCTGAAGAATGTGAGATATCCCTTTCGTGCCACAGAGACACATTTTCATAGGCTGTCACCATGTAACCTCGCATCACCCGGGCGAGACCTGTAATGTTTTCCGAACCAATGGGATTACGCTTGTGGGGCATCGCGGAAGAGCCTGTCTGTCCCGCTGAAAAGTATTCTTCCACTTCCCGTACTTCACTTTTTTGCAGCGCACGGATTTCAGTGGCAAATTTCTCCAAAGAGGTGGCAATAAGGGCGAGGGTGCTAAGATAGTGGGCGTGACGATCACGCTGGAGGGTTTGGGTAGAAATTGGTGCAGGCTCGAGTCCAAGCTTTTCGCAGACATAACGTTCTACAAAGGGGTCAATATTGGCGTAAGTGCCAACGGCCCCGGAGATTTTCCCCACTTCGATACTGGTGGCAGCGGCATCAAAACGTTCTAGATGGCGCCCCATTTCGGCGTACCATAATGCCAGCTTGAGACCGAATGTGGTGGGCTCCGCGTGGATACCGTGGGTGCGTCCCATCATAATCGTGTACTTGTGTTCCTGGGCCTTTTCCTTAAGAATAGTCCTAAAGTGCTGTAAGTCGCGTCGCAAAATCACATTGGCTTGTTTGACTAGATAGGAGTTGGCTGTATCCACCACATCAGTGGAAGTGAGTCCATAGTGCACCCACTTGCGTTCCTCACCTAGAGATTCAGAGACTGAGCGGGTAAAGGCCACCACATCGTGACGGGTCTCGACTTCGATTTCCCGGATGCGTTGGATGTTAAAATTCGCCTTGCGACGGATTTTCTCCACATCGTCCTTAGGTATAACCCCTAACTCTGCCCAAGCTTCACAGCTCAACACTTCCACTTCAAGCCAGGCCTGAAACCGATTTTCATCAGTCCAAATGGCCTGCATCTCAGGACGGGTATAACGTTCTATCATGGCTATCGCTCCTAAACTAGCTTTGTATTGCTGTCTTGTACGCTCTGGGCCATGGCTTCCCGCTTTTTCTCCAGAAGCCTTGCTAGATTCTCATCGCCGATCGCCAAGATCGCTGCTGCAAACCATCCAGCGTTGGTAGCGCCAGCATCTCCGATGGCCATGGTGCCAACTGGAATTCCCCCCGGCATTTGCACAGTGGAAAGGAGGGCATCGAATCCATTTAAGGGACCACCCTGCATTGGAACACCAAGAACAGGAAGGGTGGTGTTGGCTGCCATAATTCCAGCAAGGTGGGCTGCTAGCCCTGCACCTGCAATAATAACCTTCAGGCCTCTTTGTCTCGCTTCTCTCGCATACGTAAACGCCAAGTCCGGTGTACGATGGCCAGAAATCACGCATTTCTCATAGGCAACACCCAATTCGTCCAGCACGCCGCATGCCATTTTCATAGTATCCCAGTCTGAGGCACTTCCCATCACAATTCCTACTCGCGGTTCCACACGATAACCTCCCATCTCCTTTTCAAAAAACAAACCCTGCGCAGACACTTTCACCGCAAGGGAAAGCTGTCTACCCAGAGTCAGGTATCACAAACTTTCCCCCATAGTCCAGAGATTTGCGGTCTCCGGGTAGAAACTTGCGAGCCATATTCCCGCGATTATATAGGGGCTTACCATCTTCTATTCTCACATTTATTCTAACAAGATCAAGGACCGCTGTCAATGAAAAGTCCGGATGTTTCTTGCCCAACACTTAATATCATTCGGGTTTTTGCTCTTGTGCCGTAGGCGCCTTTTGTATGGTCAGAACCCTCTAAAACTTGAAATCTGGTCTCGCAGTTGGACCGCAAGCTCAGCCAGTTTCTCTGCATCTCCTGCCAAGGTATTAGCTATGGCTGATTGCTCCTCTGTTGAAGCGGCAATCTCCTCACTACCTGCACCTATATCCTCCGCAGCGCGGGCAATCTCCACAACTTGCGCGGCTACCTCTTGAAATACCTTGCTAATGGCCACAAAGGTGTTGCCGGTGAGGTCTATTTGCTCGTCCACCCGTTCCACGCTGCCATCTGCCTTTTCCATGCGCCCGATGGTTTCTTCAGTTCCACGTAGGATATGCCGAATCAACTCTCCAATGTCCCCTGAAGCTTCACCAGATTGCTCAGCCAGTCTCCGGACTTCTTCCGCTACCACGGCGAAACCGCGCCCGCTCTCTCCTGCTCGAGCCGCTTCAATCGCTGCATTAAGGGCCAAAAGGTTGGTCTGATCGCTGATCTGCGTAATGAGATCCACAATGGCTCCAATTTCTTTCGACTGCTCAGCTAAGCTATTAACGGATTCCGTGAGGTTTTGCACATCGCCTCTTGCACTGGACACATCCTTAACCGCTACTCTGAGCATATCCAAGCCACGTTCAAGCTCACTAACGGCATGATCGGAATTTACGCGCATAGAATCAGCACTTTCCGCCATATTCACAGATGCACTGGCAAACTCGTTGGATGTGGAAGCTACTTCTGTAATGGCAGCACCTGTCTCAACGGCCATGGCCGATAGGTCTTGGGATAAGGAATTTACATTCTCGCTTGTTAATTGAATGCCCTGGACGAGTTGACGCAGTCCGCCTACCATCTGTTCCAGAGAAGCAGAGAGGTCCCCCACTTCATCCTGGGAGTTAATGGTCCAACGAACCCCCAAATCGCCAGAACCGATTTTTTGCGCCGCCTCCTTGAGAATCCCCAAAGGCTTGGTAATGCTCGAAGTGACCAACCAGGCAATTACGATACTCAGCACAATTGCTACAGCCAAGATAATGATGGAGTATTGCAAAATGCGGGAAATCTGCTGGTTCATCGTTGCATTGATGCGGCCAACATCTTCCTCTAGCTCACTGCGAACTCCGCCGAGGATTTTAATGGTCTGGGTTAGACTAGGTACTGTCAGTCCATAGTACACCTCTTCTGCCCCAGCCAGATCACCCTGAAGCAGTAATTCCTCAACGGACTGGGCAGAAGCATGCAATTGCAAATGGGGCTCATAGAGCTTTTCAAACTCTCCCTCAAAGGCGGGATAATGCTCGAGTAGATGGGCAAAGTCATCGCTTGCGAGCCACTGCCCCAAATTACACTTGGTGGGATCCATTTGCAGACTTATGGAATGCGTCGCCCCGGAAATCAGGTGCTCCTGCAGCCCCATCACCCACTGCAGATGCTCTATCTCCCTTTGCATCAAAGACGTATGCAGCTCCTCAGTCTCCTGTACCAATTCCGCCTGTCCTCGGATATTCAGGATCCCCGTTGTAGTCACGCCATTGGTGATTGTTATCACAAGAATTAGAACGAGAAAACTCAAACCCAGCTTATTACCAATCGACATCTTCGCTAACCTCATCTGTTAACCTCCTTGTTGCTCCCAGATTGCACCTAAATTTGCTATTACAGAGATATTCGTCTAAAAAACAAGAATTCCTGTTAAGGGAGATAACCAAAAAAGCTCACCATGGTGGTGAGCTCCTTGTTCATCGGATTCTAAGGAAACAGATCTAGGCCGATGTTGATACCGATCCTGAAGGTGGGACTAAATGCACTTCCTGTCGGAAAGATAGCGTCCATCACCGCCTCCACAGGGATTGACATCCTACGACTGGCGCGATACTGGGTGCCAGCGGTAAAGCGCAGTACAAAGCCCTTATGGGCATCGAAATCATCCAAAGGTGTTACATAACCAACACCTGTACCCAGGTATCCACCACTAGAACGCTGTACCCCACTGAAGGATACCAAGAGCTCACTAGAGGGATCAAAGTCTAAGTCAATGGTCATGAGACCGTTCGTTAGCATTGACCCGAAAAACGACGAGATTAACGCCAGAGGGTTCGAACTCTCCGTCGGCAAGGCTTCCTTTGGCGGCGTAAGAACCGGAGAGGTTGACTGACTGCCCTTCTGATCGATAGTAGGCGTCAATCGCAAACCTAAACGCACAGGGAACCCTTCTGCGTCACCACGCCTGGTCAAGAGGCTCCCCGCCCGCACACCAAAGGTAGGAGGAAGAACAGTGACGTTCATCGTGGCAGGAGACCCAGAGCGGGTGGTACGGCTGATGGCCCGCACCGTAATGGTGGATGTACCCGGTTGGAGGCCTGTGATAACTCCGTTTTCGTCAACGGAGACTTTCGATTCGTCCCCTGAGAAGAATAAAAACTGTGGATTTGCTACTGGCCTTCCCAAGGCATCTAAAGCGTAAACTGTGATCTGTTTCGATTGGCCTAGATTGAGCCGTACCTGTCCTGGAACTGCGAAGACCTGCTCAATGTTTCTCTCAATCACCTGTACATCTGCGGGGAACAAATCGGCTATCAAGTTATCAACTAAAGAAGGAGCATCGGTCACCTTTGGTGCAGAACTCATGGCAGATCCAACGAGCTGCAACTGACCACCTTCCATTTGAAAGCGTTGAACCCCAATCACTGCCGTATTTTGCAGCATGGTAATTGATCCCGTAATCACCTGATTGGCCAAGTTCGCTTCGAGTAATGCCTGAGCGCGATCCCAGGCTGAAGTATCATGGGCAAAGTTTAAATCAGCGATGGGGCCACGCAGAGAAATGATATCCTGAACATCAAATTCTCCGTATTGCACTAATCTGGCCGCGATACCCTGCGACATAACGCGGGACAAATTGGTTAAATCCGTTCCTTCGATGCCCAGAGTTTCAACGTAGTTGCCCTCCGCATCAAGGGCTAAAAAGTCTAAAACAACAATCCTCTCGCTATGAGAATTGGCAAAAGCCTCCGTATTCGTTACTCCTACCGCCAATATGACGAATAATAACGCTACAACCAGTTTATGAGCGACTCTGGCCATGGCTGCCACTCCTTCCATCTCACTATCTTTGATTCTTTCCACATAGATCGACCAACATCCTGTTCTTCCATGACTGTAATTTCTGCCTTCTAAAATCCCCAGGAGGAACCTTGCGCCTCGGTGTTGAAAAAATGAAACATTGGTAGTGCATCTCAAACGGAGGAAGGGAAAATGCCTGCTGAGCAAAATAAGACCATTAGTTTGCGTTACTTTATCGTTCCCACCATCGCGATCATTGTCACATTTGTGATCGGGAGCATTCTAGCCGTCCGAGGCATTCACAAGTTCAGTTACAGTATCTTGGAACAACAATCCAGCCAGTATGCCGAAAACTATGCCCATCAGATCGCAAAGAGTGCAGAAGCCCTTAAGATCATCAACGAACTCCTTGAAGACAAACTCTTGACGGCTATTAACTCAGTAGCTCTCTACGGCGACAACGTGGATGACGATATTCTAACCATCTTAGCCGAATCCCTCGACGTCGACGAAATCTACTACTACAACCTTGATGGTCAGATCCTGTATTCCAATCAAAGACACTACATCGGGTGGACCCCATATCCAGGACATCCCGTGGAAAATTTCCTCCTGGGTGATCAGCTACTTCTCATCGAGGATATACGCCCAGATACCGAATCGGGAATCCTTAATAAGTATAGCTATATCCGAACCCCTCAGGGCTTTTTTCAGGTGGGGATTCGTGCCGATCGGGTAGATAGGCTCTTGGACGCTTTTGAGCCCAGTCTCTTACTGGCAGAAATGGCCCGAGAAGCCCAGGTTGATACGATTTGCCTGCTGAACAGGGATCTGGTAATTCAATCCAGCTCAAATCCTGACTTGATTGGGTTGAGACTCGAAGAACCCTCCCTCCTAGAAATCTTGGCCACGCAGACGACCCATTCTATGCCACGGGATTTGGCTGGCGAAAGAGTCTACCAGGTTTTTGCCCCTGTTTATCTGGATGGCATTGAAGTGGGAATTCTAGGACTTACGACATCCTTAGAAGGGACACAGAGAATTATTAGAACTATGACGGTTTTAGGGATCCTTGCCATCACAATCGTCTTTGGTTCTCTAGGCTACGGATTGTACGTTACCTATGGCAATAAAAAGCAGTTGCTGGAGATGGCTTTCCATGATAGCTCTTCTGGTCTGCCAAACCGCCGGCATCTCCTGCACACTCTCTTTGAGAATAAGAACCCCGATACTGCCATCTTGCTCGTTCACATAAGGAATTTCACCGACATTAACCATTTACATGGTTTCCACTTTGGTAATGCCCTGTTCAAAACCCTCGCCAATCATCTTCAAAAGTCCTTCACCGATCGTTACAAAGTGTTTCACGTTGCTGACAATCGCCTTGTCTTTTATGTGTCAGCGCCCCTACCGAAACAAGGCCTCATTGCGTTGGCCAAGGAGATCATCGAGATCACAGCGATGGGCATAGAAGAGCAGGGATTTCAGAGCCAATTAGATGTCAGGGTCGCCATTGTTGAGATTCCCCATCCACAGGCGGACCCCGAGAAGATTTTTACCCATGCGTCTGTAGCGTTAATGCATCTTGGAGACGAGTCAGAACAGCCATACGTTTTCTTCAATCAAGATATGGAAGAACGTCTGCGACGGACCGATGTCATTGAGCGTGAGCTCCGGAAGTGTCTAGCCGCTCCAAATCCTGCCACCCTATGGGTGGAGTATCAGCCCATTGTCGATCTCCGTACCAACAAAGTCGTCTACTTCGAAGCGCTGACTCGCATGCGCGTGCCAGAGCTTGGCATGATCCCGCCCCCCGAGTTCATCGGAATCGCCGAGAGTCAGCAATTAGGTGTACGCCTCGGGACATGGGTGTTAGCCCAAGCCTGTAAGTTTCTTGGCCAACTCCAAGAACAGGGTTTTGGCGAAGTACTTGTTTCGATCAACGTTTCGGCAACCGAATTACTCCAAAGCGGCTTTTTCCACCGGATGCAGGGAGTGCTTCAACACTACAACATTTCGCCCCACATGATCAGCATGGAAATCACAGAGTCCGTGATAATGCGGGACTTTGACGCAGCCAATGCCGCATTACAGCAGCTGAGAAACGTAGGAGTACAAATTGCCATCGACGATTTCGGAACGGGTTATTCATCCTTTGCCCGCGTCGAAAATCTTAATGTGGACACCATTAAGATCGACAAGTACTTTGTGGACAAAATTCTCACCACAAAACCTCATAGGTTGGTCATCGGCGACTTAGTGAGCATGTGTCATCGACTTGGGCTCCAGGTTGTGGCTGAGGGTGTGGAAGAAGAGAAACAGCGTGAATACCTCCTGGAACACCACTGCAACATGATGCAGGGATACCTGTTCAGTAAATCACTTGCGCCAATTCAAGCCCTAGAAATCCTTAGGATGCAAAACCGCTCCACAGGCTAGAGGCTAGCGCACTCCGCCTCCACCACCACCAAAACCACCACCACCGCCGCCTGAAAAACCGCCCCCCATTCCACCGCTTCCTTGGGGCATGGTGACATTGGTTACGGATTTGCTTACAGCGTTCGTCATGTGACCAATGCGGCCTACGCCGAAGACATGGTGGTACACAAACCAATTGGAGCCGAAGCAATAACCATCATGCTGCAAATTGGGAAATCGTACTTCCAGCTCCTTTAGCATCTGGTCAGCCACGCCTAGGCTGATGGCATAGGGTAAGAACTCTTCCCAAATGCCAAGAGATGCGACCCGTGCCGTATCCACTCTAGAGGACTCCTTCAGATAACGTCTGAACGCCCGCCATCTAGTATACTCCTCATGTCCCTTGACGGAACGTCGCGTAGCTGCGGCCACCATAACAATGACCAGAGCGAAGGACATAGCAAAAGTGACTATCCCCGTTGCAAACAGTTCAAACCCAAGGGCAAGAAAACCTAACCCCACCAGAAGCAGGATGGGAATCAAAAACCACAGCACTTTCTTGGCTTCAGGATCGAAAAACTCATGCTCCTTCGCGCTTTCTTTTACTGCCTTGCCCCACTCCGTCCAAAGGGTGGCAAAGGTCTTGGAATTGTCCTTGGCATATTTCTGGAAATCCTCTAAACTCACTTCGTCCGCTCCCATATCATCGAACAAGAGCTTAAGTACCATCTTTTCATAGGGACGCAAAGGGTTGAACTTCAACTGCTCCGAGCTTATATTCTTCTTAGTAAACTTGTAGCTTGTGTCGTCCTTTCCCCTTCCTTGTAGCCCCCCAACCTCCTCAATGGTCAGAAACCCCCTTCTGGCCAAGTCCAAGAGCGTGGCTGTGAAATCCCTGCTACCTACGGTCTGTCTGTACAAGATAGACATCTCCGCCGGAGGATAATGGGCAGGCAGCTCCTTATAGTAACGATCTTGATACCCGGGACCATGCTCACCATACTTATACCAGATGAAGATTGCAGAGAAGAGTGTTGCGGCAAACACAGCCACCGCCAGTTGCGGATCGAACTCCCTTCGCCTCTGGACCCGCTCCCTGTTTTCGACTTTTCCCTGTTCTTCACGGAAAATAGCCTCCAGCCGGGTCTCATTCGTATGTCTGGTTGCCAAAGGAACCAGTGCGTTGGGAAAGACAACCCGCCCCTCCACAAATGTCCGGGCCGGAAGGTTCTCCACTTCCCACACAATTCGACTGGGTGATTCAATGGTCACAACTCCCTGGAGGGGACCATGCCCCCACGCTGCCACCTCATCCATCTTGGCGCCAAAGGGTAGCGATAAGACGATCCTGACCTGATCCCGAGGCTGGTCCCAACGTGTACCGACAAACTTATAGTAAAATTCCGCCACGTCATCATGTTTGAGGATGACATTATGCAAGACATAGCTCAATTCAAAGTGGCGGGTCTCGTCTGTGGCTTCGAAACTCCAATCCACATAGACCTCGTCCCCATCCTCACGAACAAAGTAGGTTCCTGCAGGACCTGGGGAATCAGCGTCTAGACGTCTGTAGGCAATCCCACCCTCGGAGACAATCACATCGCTCACTTCAACGCCCCTACTTGTATCAAACCACTGGTATATGCCGGAAAAGGTGCCGTCAAACTGCACTGTATGCGTCTCTGTCACCCGCACAAGACCATCAGCCCCTACCCTGGCGTCGATTTCTAAGTCTAAAAAGCGATGACTACGGGCCAAGACCAGCTGGCTCGACATCACCACAAGTACTATAACTAACCACAAACAGAACAAGCGCTTCACCGCAAAACCCCCTCACATTAGCGTACCCATCCACTTCGATAATACGTCTTTGAATCCTCCAGGATTCATCGGATAACAAAAAAGCGCAAAGCAAAAGCTCTACGCCGTATGTTCTTTTGTGTTACTCGAACTAGCCTTTTACTGCACCGCCCATCAGTCCCCGTACAAAGTACTTCTGTAGAGAAAGGAACACGATCAAGGGGACCACCATAGAGACAAAGGCCGCAGCCGTGAGCAGATGCCAGTCTTGACCATGGGATCCAACGAGACTGGAAAGGCGCATCGTAAGCGGTGCCACCGATTGATGACCGCCCAGATAAATCAAGGCTACTAGAAGGTCATTCCAAACTGCAAGAAACTGAAAGATGACTAAGGAAGCCAAAGCCGGAACAGAAAGAGGTATGGCTAAGCGCATAAAGGTCGTCCAGATGGAGGCACCGTCAATGTGGGCGGCCTCGAAAAGCTCGTCTGGTAAGGATTGGAAAAACGTATGGAGCATGAAGATGGAAAAGGGCAAACCATATCCCGTGTGCACCAGCCATAACCCTCCAAAGGTTCCCGAGAGACTCAGCTTATTATAAAGACGGAGCACGGGAATAAACGTCATTTGAGAAGGTACTACCAACATCATCACGATCAGGGCATAGAAAAACCCCCGACCCTGGAAATTCAGTTTGGATAGTCCAAAGGCCGCGAGAGCAGCGAGAAATACAGGGATCACCGTTCCGCCGATTGAGATAATGAAGCTGTTCCGAAAGGCGGTAAGCATCCCCCCTGAAGAGAGGACACTGTGATAGTTTTCAATCGTATATTGGGTGAATTTCAAAGGACTAGAGAGCACCGTCCACCATCCCGAATAAGCCACCTCACTGGCGGGGCGAAAGGATGTGACCAATAACCCTAAGGTGGGAATAAGCCATAGTGCTATGGCCGCGATCACAACAATGTTGACCACAATGCGCGGGAGACTTCTTTTCAGCTTTTGCATTGTCATACTTATCCCTCCCTCAGCTTTTGCCTGACATTCGCATACATGATGGGGATGATCATGAAAAATAAGACCACGGCAATGGCACTGGCCCTGCCCGTATTGGAAAACTGGAACATCTCTTTGAACATTCTGTTAGCTATAACCTCGGTACCGAAGTTTCCATTTGTCATGACATAAATGATGTCAAAGATCTTCAAAACATTGACCAGCATGGTGGTGATGACCATGGTCAACGCAGGTCGAAGTTCTGGAATTGTTATATGCCTGAAGACTTGCAGTTGGTTCGCCCCATCCACTTCCGCAGCTTCCACAAGCTCCTTAGGAATCCCCTTGTAGGCGGCGGATAAGAGAACCATACAATACCCCGTCCAGATCCAGAGCCCAACTGCGATTAAGGCAAAATTATTAATAGGACTTTCTAAGAGCCAGCCTTTGGGCTCAAAGCCAAAAATGACCAGAATCTGATTGAGCAGGCCAATCTGTTCAGAGCCTGGCGGCTTGTAGGTGTACATAAACTTCCAGACAACACCGGCACCCACAAAGGATATGGCCATGGGCATAAAAATGATGGACTTAGCAAAGCTCTCGTACTTCACCTTGTCAACCAAGATGGCAAATAACAGACCTAAGCCCACTGTACCGGCGGTAAAGAAGATCAGCCAAAGCAAGTTGTTCCTAAAGGCCGTGAGCATCACCCGCGATGTGAAGACATACTTGTAGTTTTCCAGGCCGACGAAAGCCTCAGAACGGCGATCTAGAAAGCTGAGATAGATGGTTTGCAAAGCGGGGTACATTTGATAGATCAAGAGAAAGAGTACCGCTGGACCGACATAAACCAGCGGAGTTAAACCATCTGTTTTCCGCCTCACCACGACTCCCCCTCCCTGTAATTGGGAAAAAGGCACGCCCTATAAGGGCGCGCCATAGTCTACATATTATCCTAGAATCTTAGTAGCTATCTACCGCCACATTTTCGATGAACTCCAGTACATCCAGGAGATTATCGCCACCTACATACATGAGGGTGCCTTCCCAGAATGCGCCGCCACCAATAGCAGCTGGCATGGAGTCAGAGCCATCAAATCTAAAGACATCGGCTTCATTGAGAAGTCTTGCCATTTCACGGGTTAGATCATCGGGATAAACGGCGGGATTAATCTTGTTATTGGTGCCGAGTTTTCCAAGCCTATTGGCCCAGATTTCTTGGGCTTCTGCGCTGGCCAAGAAGTTCATGAATTCTGCAGCTTCAGGAGTGTCATTGAACTGTCCCATCATATCTCCCGCGCCGAGCATGGGATTGCCGTGTTCTGGTTTTATCATGGGGAACCCGAAGAATGCTACATCTTCACCAATGACCACGTCGGGATTGGCATCCAAAATAAAACTGGTAACGAAACTAGCTTGGCGATGCATCATGGCACGGGGAGGGTCCGCAAAGAGCTCTGCAACGGAGTCACCAAAGTTGGTTGACAACACCGTAATCGGTCCGCCATAGACATAGTCGCTGTTCTTGGCAATCTTGCCAAAGATCTCGAAGGCCTCTTGTACTCTTGCGTCAGTCCAAGGAATCTCATGATCTACCCATTGGTCATAGACATCGGGGCCTGCGGTGCGGAGCATGATATCTTCGATCCAGTCGGTGGCAACCCAGCCACTGGCAGCTCCCGATTCAAGGCCGATAGCCCAAGGAGTATCACCATTAGCCACCATCTGATCCATTAGAGCTTCCATCTCATCCCAAGTGGTGGGAACCTCATAACCCCTTGCTACAAATTCGTCGGGGCGATACCAGACCAAGCTCTTGATATCAGCAGCAAACATCAGGGCATAGAAGCCATCTTTATAGGTGCCCAGCTCGATCCAGGCATCATTAACGTCTTCGTTTAGCATCTCTACATCAAGCACACCATTTAAGTCTACTAACGCACCTTGTTCAACATACTCCTTCATTGCTCCAGGACCAGGAAGGGCCGCAACGTCTGGAGGATTGCCAGCAGCAATACGAGTTTGCAGCAGTGTGGGCAAATCTCGAGTACCTTCAAATTGTACAGTAATACCCGTCTTAGCCGTAAAGGCGTCCATTACTTCTTGGAAAGCTTCTAACTCTTGGCCACCCCATACGCCCATCATAGTCACAACACCTTGAGCGGACGCCCCCAGGGAGAGAGCAAGCACCAGCAACATACTGAATATTACCAATACACTCCTCTTCATTTCCAAAACCTCCTTAGTTTTTGAGAATGCAACCGGTTACATTTTTTGAATACAAACAACGACTAATGTGAATATTAGCTATGTGGGAGTTAAAACCCTTTTAATTATTGGATTTTTTTCGGTCTTTTTTAGGCAATACTCCCTAGAACAACAGTAAGACAATGGGCAACAAAACGAAACTCAAGATAGTAGGAATGACTACCCCCATCGCGGCAAGCTCCTCATCGGCATTGTAACTTGCCGCGACCAGAGCCGTCGTCACAAGCGGAGGCATAGAGAGCATCACGAGAAGGATAGTCTTCAATTCCGCAGGCAGTTGAACAAGGCCCAAGACGATGACTCCCACTAGGGGGCTGAGCAGCAAACGATGTAACACGACGCTCCAAACTTCTCGTCTCGGTTTTAGACCTTCTTCAAACAGATGGACCACCAGAGCACCAATAATCAGCATAGCTGAACCCACCGTGATGTTACCTATGATCTCCATCGCTCCATAAAGGGGGCTTGGTATGGAAACTCCCAGCAAACCTGACGCTAGACCCAAGAGGAGTCCAAGCATATTAGCGTTGAGCAAGCGTTTAACATTGAATTTCGTCCCTGACCGAAAGTTGGAGACCCCATAGGTCCAGTAAAAGAGACCTGCACCTAATTCGAATAATACGGCATAGACCACATATGGGGTGCCGAAAAGGACGGAGATAATGGGCACAGGCAAGAAGATATTATTCCCGTTGGTACAAAGAATTTGATAGGTGCCAAAGGTCATGCCCTGAAGGCCAAAGAATCTTGCACTATAGTGGGCGGTCACGGCCAAGATAACGGACGTTCCTAAGCCCACTGCAGTAAAAATCCACCCTTGCTGGAGGGCAGGGAGATCAATGTTATTATACATCGAAACAAAGAGCAGAGTTGGCAAGGTTATGCGTACCACCAGGCTACTTAAGCGGCGGCAAAAATCAAGATCTAAGAATTTCGTTCGGTACAAATAGCCACCTAAGGCCATAAGTAGAATTAGCATAAGAAAGGGTTCCAAGACTCTAAGCACGTTTTTTCTTCCTCCAAGTTAAGCTTTCGATTCGATGCTTGATTCCACTTCGCATCCTTTTGTCCTGCACCTATAGCCCCTCTGCAAGGCACTTTTTTCTTGTTACATAACGAAAGCACCCACGGTCTTGCAGGTATTTGCCGTGTTGAGACGAATTCATCCAACAACTAGTTTGTTTAATGAGGGGTGATTGGGTGTCTAAGTACGAAAGGCTCATTATTTATCCATTGTTGTTCATCGCTTTGTTCTGTGCGTTAACAGGCGTTAATGTAGTAAGTGCAACCCAGCAGATCTTTGATAAGATTGTGGCTCGGGAGATTGTCGTAGTCAACAATGAAGGAAACACCGTGGCTTCACTAAAATATAATCAGGCCAAAGAAGACGTGAGCCTAGAGCTTTTCAATGATGACGGCAAACGGGTAGTCTCGCTTTTGTCTTACGAAGATGGCGGTGCAATTGGAGTCTTCAATCAAGAAGGGCACCTCACTGTAGCCATGCAAAATGAGGACAAAGCCGGTAGCGTTTTCCTCTACAACGGTACCAGCAAGATGACAAAATTGGTAGGCTTACGTTCGGGTCTCTATGGAGGAGTCATGGAAGTTAATAATGCGGAGGGTCTTCCCACAGGTATTATAGGGAATAACGTCCATAATAACGGGTATATTGGCCTCTTCAAAGGAGAGTTACTGGGCTTTTTGACGCCCCAGATTATGCTCAACGTCACGGATGAAGGCGCAAGTATTTTCCGAGCAGAATAGCAGACCGAAAAACAAGACTCCCAAGGGCAACACATCAACCCTTGGGAGTCTTTCATGTACTATACAGCAGCTTGATAATCTTCCAATAGAGCTCTGCCCTTTTCCGTTATAGTCCAAGTCTTAAGGGGTTCTTTCTGACACATGCTTGCATAAGGACACCTACCACAAGGCCGGTCCTGGCAATTTAAACTCGCATCCTCTAACAAGTATCCCAGACGCACAAGCTCTGCAAAGCCCTCTTCCACAAGGGGTACGGGACTGTCAAGCTTGACTGCAAGATTCGACTTCGACACATAATCAGCCTTGTAGATCTCCAATAGAAGCTGCTTTAACATATACACCACACCTCCGGTGCTTTAGGAAAATCCCAGTAAACGACCAACTTGAAAGACGAGGACCGCGAGTACCCAGGCAATGGCAAAGGTATAGGTTGCTGAGAAGAGAGCCCATTTTGCAGAGCCTGTCTCTTTCTTTATTGTGCCTAACGTGGCCGCGCAGGGGGTATAGAGCAGCGTCATAACCATAAATGAGATGGCTGTCAAGGGTGTAAAGACCTCACGGATGGCCATAACGAGTTCCATCCCCTCTTCCACACCAGCATAGACCATACCTAGTATTGCCACTACAGCCTCCTTGGCTGCAATCCCCGAAAATAGGCCCACTGCAGCCTGCCAGTTTCCAAAACCTGCTGGTTCAAAAATCGGAGCAATCAAGAGTCCAATCCTGCCCAAGATGCTTTCGGCACCATAGGGTTCTACTCCCACAGGTAGCACAGCCAACACCCAAAGCAAACTCACCACCGCAAATATGGTGGTTCCGGCCCGAGTCAGGAAGCCTGAGACATTATCCCACATATTGCGAAGCACATTACCTAAAGTTGGTTTGCGGTACGGTGGCAGCTCCATAATGAAGTGGGAGGTTTCTCCCTTAAATAAGGTCTTGCTGAAGATTTTTCCCATGAGAAAGGCCACTAGGATCCCCAAAGCATACACCGAAAACAATACTAAGCCCCCATAGGAGGGGAAAAAGGCTGCAATAAACACCAGATAGATGGGGATTTTAGCACCGCAGGACATGAAGGGATTAATGAGTATGGCAATCATGCGATCCTTCTTGCTCTCCAAGGTCCGTGTGGCCATCACTCCAGGAACATTGCAGCCAAAACCGACAATCATGGAGATGAAGGTCTTGCCCTGCAAACCAACGGCTCGCATGGTGTTGTCCATGACATAGGCTGCCCTAGCCATGTACCCACTATCCTCCAAGAAGCCCATGAGCATATACAAGATCACGATAAGAGGCACAAACTCTATCACAGCCCCTACCCCACCAACGACTCCATTTTCAGCAAAATCGATCAACCACTGGGGAGCGTTGACGGTGACCAGGAGGCTTTCTAATAACCCTCCAGCGTATTCTACCCCAGTTGCCATCCACCTACCAAGAAGGTCTTGACCGATGGCAAAGGTCAGTTGAAATACGATAAACATAATAACAGCGAAAATGGGCATACCCCAGTATTTATGGGTCAGAACGCGATCTACCTTGTCGGTGGTGGTCTGTACCGCCACCTCAGGTCGTCGAACGACATCTTTTGTGACATCACCCACAAATTTGTAACGGCTATCCACGATTTCTAGTTGAAAATCCTCTGCCTGGACAGCCATCTCATCCCAAAAACGAGTAAACTCGTCGGACCCCTGTAGCTTAAGGCTGACATCTACGACTTTCCTGAGGTATTCGTCGCCTTCTAAGAGTTTGAGAGCTAACCAGCCTGGAGGATAGGCCAAATCCCCATTCTTTAGCAAGTCTTCAAGCTCAGCTATCTTTCCATCGATGGACTCGCCATAGCTCAGGCGGACATGACCATTAAGAGGAGCACGTATAGTGGCCGTCGCTGCCTCCATAAGCTCATCTATACCCTTGCGTTTACTGGCTACCGTCGGTATGACAGGTATCCCCAAACGCCTAGAAAGGGCCTTTTCATCCACGGAAATCTGCCTAGCTTCGGCCTCATCCACCATATTTAAAGCCACCACAACCTTAGCTCCCATCTCCAACAGCTGGGTGGTCAGGTACAAATTCCGTTCGATATTCGTAGCATCAACTACATTAATCACCACATCGGGATTGCCAGTAAGAATGAACTCCCGGGCCACCACTTCGTCCTCAGAAAAGGCACCTAGACTGTACGTACCAGGCAAGTCCACCACAGTATACACCTGGTTTCCATGACGAGTCTGCCCTTCCTTGCGCTCTACAGTTACTCCAGGCCAATTGCCCACGTGCTGATTCGCTCCTGTGAGTGCATTGAAGAGTGTGGTCTTTCCGCTGTTGGGATTGCCCATTAAGGCAATGGTAATCGGCATCACATTCTTCTCCCTTACATTCATCTATTGATCCATACCAACGAGCATCTTCGCGGCTAAACCCCGTCCCAGGGCAATTTTGTGACCACCTAGACCAACAATTATAGGTCCTCGATCATTCTTTAGCACCTGAATCTGTGCACCTGTATTAAACCCCATCTCATAGAGCCGTCTCGTAGCAGAGCTTCCGGCCTGGATCCGAGCTACTTTGCATCTATCACCCACATGTAAGTTGACAAGAGATAAATATTGCACGGAGCCCCTCCTCTCTGGCATGACACTGAAAATCATTCTCATATATATAATATCCAGCTTGGACCTATCTGTCAAGATAGCCACACTTGAAAGATCACCTTTTTGGCGGCGTTTTCTTGAATATTGTAGTACAAAACTCTCCAAGCAAAGCACAGATCTAAGAAGGAATAACCAGACGTTAAAAGAATATGTACATTGTGAAAAACAAATTTAAGATGCTGTTCATATTCTGGAGGTAATGCTAGTGCGAATCATTAAACATCCCGTTCTAGACATTCAAGAGGGCAAAAAGGTCTCGTTTACCTTTGATGGGCGGCCCCTTGAGGGAAAAGAAGGAGAAATGGTGTCATCGGCCCTATTTGCAGGTGGCATCCGTACTTTTTCTATTCATGCCGTAGGTGACGCTCCTCAAGGTCTTTTTTGTGCCAATGGCCAATGTGCCCAGTGCACGGTGATCATAGACGGCCTGCCCGTCAAGAGCTGCATCACTCCCCTCAAAGAAGGAATGGAGATCGAAACTCTGGTTCACCACCCCGAACTACCCGAAGACGACCAGTGGCGTCCTTCCCATCCCCCCCAAGAACTCTCGTGCCAGGTTCTTATAGTGGGCGCAGGTCCCTCAGGGATTACAAGCGCCATCGAACTTGCTGACCTGGGATTCTCTGTGATTCTAGTAGACGACAAAGACCACCTAGGCGGCAAATTAGTGCTCCAAACCCACAAGTTCTTTGGCTCCATGGCCGACTGTTATGCCGGTACCCGTGGTACCGACATTGCCAAGATCCTTGAGGAAGAAGCCCGAAGCAGAGAGAATATTACCATCATGACCAGCTCCACTGTTGTTGGTGTCTATAGCGATGGAAAGGCCGGGATTTACCAAGACCGCCTGGACAAATATGTCCATGTCTCCTTTGAAGGCCTTATTGTAGCTACCGGAGCGAGGGAGCGTTCCCTTGTCTTCCCCGGCAACGACCTGCCAGGAGTCTTTGGTGCAGGAGCTTTCCAAACGCTGGTTAACCGTGATCTGGTGAAGTCATCCGAGCGCGTGCTCATCGTCGGTTGCGGAAATGTGGGATTGATTGGAGCCTACCACGCACTGCAAGCAGGCATTGACGTTGTTGGACTTTTGGATATAGCCCCTGCTGTAACTGGCTACAAGGTCCATGCCGACAAGATAAGGCGCATGGGTGTACCCATTTACCTAAACCACACCCTAATGGGAGTCCAGGGAGACGGCAAGGTAGAGAAAGCTACCATTGCCCAGGTTGACGATGCCTGGAATCCGCTGGTAGAAACCGCTAAGACCTTTGCTGTTGATACAGTTCTAATTGCCGTAGGCCTAAGCTCCGCAGATGAATTTCACGCTAGCGGCATTGAAGGAGGCTTCCCCGTTCTGAAAACCGGTGACGCCAATGAGATCGCCGAAGCCTCATCAGCTATGATGGGCGGACGCATTATTGGCCGCGAAATGGCGGGTCTCTTGGGTAGTGAAGTGACGATACCTCCAGAGTGGTCAGAAAAAGCGGAGATTCTAAAAAGTCATCCCGGCGAAGTTTTCGAGCGATCCTTTGAGATGTTCGGGAAGGGCTGGAAGCCCATGATTCACTGCTATGAAGAGATACCCTGCAATCCCTGTACCAGTGTATGCCCTCAAGATTCCATTCATCTCAGCGGCCGCACTGGAACCATTATGGATCTACCTGAGTTCTCAGAGAAATGTATCGGCTGCGGTTTCTGCGTGCTGATCTGCCCAGGCCTGGCCATTACACTCGTACGAAAATCCAAAGAAGATGGCCTAGCCGAGCTCGTCTTGCCCCATGAGTTTGATCACAATTTTGAGGCGGGCGACAAGATACGTCTTCGTGGTGTCGAGGGTGAGGATCTTGGTGAAGGTATTTTCAAAGCTGCGAGGTATAATAAGAAGCATCGCACCAGCCTCATTACCTTAGAGGTCCCTATCCACCTAGCCACGAAAGCAGTGGGCATCTTGGTTCAGGATGAAAAGGTTACCAAACCACTCGATGAAGCAGACTTTACCTACTTGCCGGATAATGCAATTGTCTGTCGCTGCGAGAGGGTCACCGTAGGCGAAATAAAGGAATTTGTTCGTGAAAATGACACCGCTGACATTAACCAACTCAAACTAGCCCGCTTATCTATGGGAGCCTGCGGCGGAAAGACATGCCTTGATCTCGTGCCCCGCGTCCTGATGCAGGCTGGTGTGGACAGAGACAGCATACGCAAAGCCACTCACCGTCCTTTGACGGTAGAAGTCCCCATGAAAGCTCTGGCTAACCAAGGAGGTGGACAGGAATGAAAACTTACGATATTGTCGTAATCGGCGCTGGTAGTGTAGGGGTTCCCTTGGCATACCGTTTGGCGGTAAGGGGGCTTCGGGTACTTGTCGTTGACAAGCTGTCATCGGTGGGACAGGGGCAGAATAAGGCGGCCATTGGCGGCATTCGAGCCACCCACTCTGACCGTGCCAAAATTAAAATCGGGAACGCTTCTTTAGACGTTGTCCGCAGATTGTTGCCTGAATATGGCCAGGATGTGGATTATATAGAAGGTGGCTACCTTTTTCCAGCCTATAGCGAAGATATTGCTCAGAGCCTCAAAAAGCTCTTGCCCCTTCAAAAGAGCTTCGGGTTAAATATTGATTGGATTGAACCTGAGGAAGTAAGAGACAGGTGCCCTGGCATCTTGGCCCATGGGCTTTTAGGCGGAACATTTTCCCCCGAAGATGGCCATCTCTCTTCTCTAAAAATGATCGGCGCCTTCCATCGCCTCGCCTGCCAAGAGGGTGTGGATTTTCTCTTCAATACTGAAGTAGTAGGTTTCGACGTAGAACAGGGCAGAGTACAGGCAGTTTTGACCGATCAGGGCAAGATCAGCTGTTCCCATGTGGTAAATGCAGCAGGGGCTTATGGCAGGGACATTTCACTCATGGTGGGAGCCGACCTACCGGTCTACCCTGATTCCCATGAGGCTGGCGTGACTGAACCAGTAAAACGGTTTTTCCTGCCCATGATAGTAGACATTGCCCCTGATTCCCAGTCTGACAATTATTACTTCTACCAAAATGCCGAGGAACAAATCGTCTTTTGCATTACACCTAGGCCTAAGCGCATGGGCACAGATAGGCGCTCCACTTCGGAATTTCTGCCCATGGTCATCCCCCGTATGCTCAATTTGTACCCTCGTCTACGCAACCTCAAGGTACGCAGGGTGTGGCGGGGGCTCTACCCCATGACCCCCGACGGGAAACCGATTGTGGGATTTGACCAGCAAGTAGATGGATTCTTCCACGCTATTGGTATGTGCGGCCAGGGTCTTATGCTAGGACCTGGTCTGGCCGATATGATTGCTTTGGCCATTGCAGAGGGGCAAGAAGATGAAGAGGTCTTTTCTGACCTTTCCCCTTACCGTGACTTTAGCGGTGAAGAACTACTTAAATAAAACTTAGATGAGGTGATCGAATGTCAAACGGTATTTTCAGCATGCCCTGTCCCAAAAATGAACCCATCCAAGACTACAGACCGGGAAGCCCTGAGAAGGCGCAGTTGAAAGCCGCTCTAAAGGAGCTGAGC
Organism: Firmicutes bacterium UBA5493; assembly: GCA_002424045.1. Taxonomy (GTDB): domain Bacteria; phylum Bacillota; class Limnochordia; order Darwinibacteriales; family Darwinibacteriaceae; genus UBA5420. Next base: position 101,455 of record DIPH01000002.1, read on the forward strand.
AGCAAAGAACTGGACATCCCTGTAGTCATCAATGGTGAGGAAATCAGAACAGGTAAAGCCGCAAAATGTGTGATGCCCCATAACCACGGTCATATTCTGGGCCACTATCACCAAGCGGGCACTAAAGGAGTAGAGGCTGCCATTGAAGGTGCCCTCAAGGTCCGCAGGGAATGGGCCAGCTTACCCTGGGAAGAGCGTGCAGGCATTTTTATGAAGGCTGCAGAGATTCTCGCGCATGAAAAGCGCTATCTCATGAATGCCGCCACCATGCTGGGCATGAGCAAGACTCCCATTCAAGCCGAAATTGACTCCGCCTGTGAGCTCATTGATTTTTGGCGCTTTAATATCCATTACATGGAGGAGATCTATCGGCAACAACCCCAATCCACTCCCTTAAGCTGGAACCGCGTGGAGCATCGCGGACTGGAAGGATTCGTCTTTGCCATAACACCCTTTAACTTCGCAGCCATTGCCGGTAACCTACCGACGGCTCCCGCGATGATGGGTAATGTTGTAGTCTGGAAACCGGCTTCCTCTGCAGTCTATCCAGCCTACCATATTCTAAAGATCCTAGAACAGGCCGGTCTACCACCTGGAGTCATCAACTTCGTACCTGGATCGGGAGGAACGGTTGGCGATCCAGTGCTGGCCCATCCATCTTTTGCAGGTATTCACTTTACAGGAAGCACACCTGTATTCCAAAGCATGTGGAAAACCATTGGAGATAATATCCAAAATTACCACACCTACCCGCGCATTGTTGGGGAGACTGGCGGTAAGGACTTTGTCTTTGCCCATGCCAGTGCCGATATTGATGCCCTTAGCGTAGCCTTGGTACGGGGTGCCTTCGAATACCAGGGCCAAAAGTGTTCTGCCGCTTCCAGAGCCTATATTCCCAAGAGCATCTGGCCGAAAGTTAAGGAAAAGATTGTGGAGATGACAAAAGAACTCAAAGTGGGCGATGTCTCTGACTTCACCAACTTTATGGGAGCCGTCATCGATCAAAAAGCCTTTAACAGCATCAAATCCTATATTGAATATGCCAAGAGTTCCAGTGAAGCAACCATCTTGGTAGGTGGAACCTATGACGACAGTGTGGGATACTTTATCCAACCCACCATTGTAGAAACCACCAATCCTAAATTCAAGCTCATGGAAGAGGAGATCTTTGGGCCTGTTCTCACCATCTACGTCTACGCAGACGAAGATCTGGAAGAGACGCTCGAGCTCTGCAACACAACATCACCCTTTGGCCTCACCGGATCCATCTTTGCCAGAGATCGCAGAGATATCGTACGCATGTCCAACTCCCTAAACGAAGCGGCTGGTAACTTCTATGTGAACGATAAACCAACCGGCGCCGTAGTGGGTCAACAACCCTTTGGAGGAGCGAGAGCCTCCGGCACGAACGATAAGGCCGGAAGTCTCATCAACCTGCAAAGATGGGTTTCGCAGCGTACGATCAAAGAAAACCTGCTGCCCCCTCGGGACTATCGTTACCCACATCTAGAAGAGAAGTAAAAGGGTCACACCTCTTCATCAAAGTAGCGTTAGAACTCATCTCCTGAGTTCTAACGCTACTTTCTTGTGCGTGCACCTATTTATAAGGTAGAGGGGTGCAAAGGGCCTTTAAGTTTTCCTCAGGGGTTCCTAGGGGAATCTCACATCCCGCACCAATCATAAAGGGATTCCCCGCCACTTCGTAGAGCCGTCTAATTTGCTCCTTGATGGCCCCAGGGTTTCCCCTTTGAATATCTTCTACTGGGTTGGGATTTGCGACCAAAATCACCTGATCTGTCATCACCGAACGGGCGTAAGCTAGATCAACGGGCCAGTCAAGGTCTAGAATATTGATGTCCAACTCCTTCATATAGGGAAGGTGCTGGCTAATGTCGCCGCAAATATGTAGGCGTGCCAGTCCCCCGGATTCCTTAATTCCCTTGACGAGTCTCTGTTGATGAGGAAAAACGAGCTCCGCATAGACCTTCGGTGAAATCTGACTGACGATGGCATCACCAATACCTATGGTATCTGCACCGGCTTGGAGCTGCGCCTTGGCAAATTCTAAGGCCACATCGATGTAGAGATTCATCAGTTCATGGCAAAATTTGCGGTCATCCATGGTGTCGAAGAGAAAATTCATCACTCCCCGCAGATTAGCCGCCTCCGCCGCTGGCCCCTCCACCCAGCCCAAGATGGAATACTGCCCCTTATTCCGAGAAGCTAAAGTCCGAACGGCATCGAGACGATCTTTCATCCGTGGGGTGTGATCAGGGTCAGGGATTTTCAGCTTGCCCAAGTCTTTACTGTCTTCTAGAGGGCTTCTGATCAGGCGAGGAACTCCATTAGGGATGAATTCCACTTCGCCGCCAAACCCAGTAATCTCGCGGTAAGGATCAGAAATGGCACTGAGCTGATCAAATCCAAAGTCCTCCACGCAGCGCTCATTAGCTTCCGCAAGCACCCGATAATCGGAGGCAAACTCCCCATAGGTGGCTCCAATATGGTTGGCGCCAAAAGCCATTAGAAGGGGAAGCCTGGGTAGAAAATCACACGGAGAATGGTTTATCATTGCCATGTATCTCTCGTAACTATTCATCTACAAACTCCTCTCAGAACCTAACCCAAATGGAACCCTTCTTGGAGCTCTCTACACATCTATGGATGAACCTTACGCCCCTAATGCCTTCAGCGGCCTGGGGAAAATCCAAGTCCTCTTCATCAAGCTCCATCCCTTGTTTCAGCTTCAGAAGGGCGGCAGTGAACTTCAAATAGATGTTAGCAAAGCTCTCATAGTAACCTTCTGGATGACCCGCAGAAAGCCGTGACATATCAGCAGCTTCCGGGTAAAAGTAGGCATTGCCCCGTGAGAGTCTTTGGCGCGGTTGACCCAACTTGATTACATCGAGATAATTGGGCTCTTCCTGGCACCATTCTAAGGTACCCTTGGTTCCAAAAATGCGCACTCGAAAGCCATTATCATAGCCAACTGCTACTTGCGAACACCAATAATTGCCCACCGCACCATTCTTATACTTGAGCATAATGACCGCATTGGTATCGAGGGGACGATCTTCTCCCCCGAAGTGATCAAGTCTGGCACAAAGCCCGTCGATCTCTAGACCTGTGACATACGCTACCGTATGCTCGATATGACTTCCGATATCTCCAACGCAGTTGGATATCCCAGCTTGGGCCGGATCCGTACGCCAACTGGCCTGTTTGTTGCCTTGTTTTTCCACAGCCGTGGCCAACCAGCCTTGAGAGTATTCCGCCATCACAACTTGGATGTCACCAATCTCACCATGTTTGATCATCATCTGGGCCTGCTTCAGCGTGGCGCACTGGGAATACGCATACGTCACACAGAATAAAAGGCCCTTATCTTGGGCAAGTTTGGCCAGTTCTTCCCCCTCTTCCACTGTAAACGTAAGAGGTTTGTCACACACCACATGAATGCCCTGGAGTAAAAAGGCCTTAGCCGCATCATAGTGGGCATAATTCGGGGTAACGACCACGACAAAGTCAATGCCATCCTCCCGAGCAGCTTCCTTTTGGGCCATTTCATGGAAATCTCGATACAGCCTCTTTGGATCCAGTCCAAGTTGTTCGCCTGTAAGCAAAGTCCGCTCAAAATCTTGGGAAAAACTCCCTGCCACTAACTCAGCCTGGCCATCGAAGAGGGCCCCTTTCCTGTGAACGTCTCCAATCAAAGAGCCAGACGCCCCTCCAACCATACCAAAGCGGAGAACTCCACTGCGGTTTCTGTTCTCTTTTCCTTCAATCATACCTACACCTCCACGTTTAAGTGTACCTGCGATCCGCTGGCCCGAGGAAAACGCCGTTATGGCTCAAATGCCAATTGCCATGGAGTATGGTTGGCGTTATCCGCTCCCAGCCACCATGAATACGCCCTTCCACACAGTTGAGACGGGGTACGCCAGCTACAGAGGAAACCGCCTCTACACAAGAGGCACCAACTCCATTGGCGAGGGTTAGGACTTCTTCGGGCTCCTTGTCCATGGAGATTCCTGCCAGAAATCCCGCAATGGTTGTATCCCCGGCTCCCGTCGTCCCTTGTACTTGGACCTTAAAGATGGGTGCTAGTATTTGTCTAGCCCGCCACTTTTCTCCAAAGGTATTCCCGGCTTTGGAGCCAGTGCGCAGGTAAAAGCCTTCCTCACCCAGCTTAATTCCAACGACATTGCCTCCCCAAGTCAGAAACCGAGTGGACAAATCGTCCAAGAGCCTCGTGTCTATGGGCAAGAGACCCCGTTGCATCCTGTTATAGGCGGAAGAGTCCATCATCAAGAGCAGTTCATCTAGGCTCGGTAAGAAAAGGTCTACGTAAGGGAGAACCCTCTGCAAAATGGCTTTCCAGTCAACCTGGCCCTGCTCAGAGTTAGGATCAGGCAACGCCATATCCAAACTCGTGATCAGTCCATGTGCTTTGGCCTCCCGAAAAAGATTCTCCAGGTGAGTTCCTTGTTCAACATACATTTGGCGCATCAACGGAGGGTAACCAAAATGAAAGATGCCGGGTGGGATAGTCCCAAAATCTATATCCTTCACCGAAAAGCTGTCATTTGTTCCGGGATAGTGCAAAAAGATCCGATCGGTGTCGGGGGGATTCAGAACAACTGTATAGGAACTCGTTTCCCCAGGGCTTAAGGCTATGTAATCTGGGCTGATGTTTTCACGACGCAAAATACTGCGGCTGATCTCTGAGACAGGATCATCGCCCATTCGGCCAATGAGGATGGGATCGAAGCCTAACCGCTTTAATGCGATCCCCGTATTGGCCACTGCCCCCCCTGTAGAAAAGGTGACCCCATCCATATGCACAAGGTTCCCCGGCCTAAGTGCAGCCAGAGTCCCCCTTTGCCAGTTAGGAATAATATCAAGGCAGAGATGACCTGCCACGGTGATTCTCATAACCAGTCCTCCACGATTGAGACAATGATAATAGGGGTGACTTCAGAAGCACCCCCACCGTGTTCACTAATTCAGATGTCACGCAAACGCAGCCAACCGATCGAAGGACTCTCTGAGGGCTGGATACAGACCCTTGTAAACCTCATAGAGTTCTACATAGGTTTCGCGCCAGGCAGAATTGGGTTCCACCACCCGTTCTACGGAAATGATCAAATCGGAAGCCTCCAGAACGCTTGCGTAAACCCCGGCCCCCACTCCAGCTAAGATGGCTGCACCCAAGGCCGGACCTTCATCAACATTGATTTCCTCCAAAGCAAGACCTGTGGCGCTGGCTATGATCTCCTTCCAAAGAGGTGACTTAGCCCCTCCGCCTAAGGCCCTGATTGCTGTACCTTCCCAGCCCGCAGAACGAAGGAGTTCCACTGAATCGCAAAGACCAAAGGCCACGCCTTCCAAAACTGCACGGGTCAGCTCCCCTTCCCCATGGGTAGCGCTGAGTCCCACAAAGCTCCCCCTAGCATTGGCATCGCCATGGGGAGTCCGTTCCCCCGTCAAGTAGGGCAAGAAGACCAAGCCCCTGCTTCCGGGCGGAGCGTCTGCGGCTTTTTTGGTTAAGGCATCGTAGGGTTCAGATTCTAGGCCTAGTTGCTTTCGGAACCAATTCAACGATAAACCTGCAGAAAGCATGACTCCCATCATATAAAACTGACCAGGTATGCAGCTGTTAAACATGTGTACGGTACCATGGGTAATCAGTCTTGGCTCCGCAAGATGGGCTAGAAGAACCCCACTTGTTCCCAAACTCATCATGCCCCGTCCCGGTGTAACAACTCCTGAACCAACGGCGCCGCAAGCATTGTCTGCGCCGCCCCCCACAACGGGGGTTCCTTCCTTGAGCCCAGTGAGATTGGCCACTTCAGCGCTAATGGTACCTGCTATTTCCCCAGATTCCACAATGGGAGGCAAGATGTCACTAGATAAATCGAGGGCCCCCAGAATCGGTTCCGACCATATTTGATTCCGGACATTCATCATGAGCATACCTGCTGCATCCGACACTTCCATGTGCAGATTACCAGTTAAGCGATAACGCACATAATCCTTGGGCAGCACCAAGTGCCGAACCTTGGCGAAGTTTTCCGGCTCGTGATTTCTAAGCCACAGCAGCTTAGGGAGTGTGAATCCTTCTAAAACGGGGTTACACACTTCTTCCAAGAGCACCTTGCGGTCTACCGTCTCTTCAATATAGCGGCACTCGGCGCTTGTACGCACATCATTCCAAAGTATAGCTGGTCTGATCACTTCGTGTTCGACATCTAGAAAAACCGAACTATGCATCTGCCCCGAGAGACCGATTCCCAAAACCGTCTCCCCAGAGACATTACACTTCGACATCACGCCTTTGATGGCTGTGATGGTTGCCTCCCACATATCCTCGGGGTTCTGTTCAGACCAACCGGGACGTGGTGAAAAAAGAGGATACTCCGTCGTAAAACTACCTGCAACATTACCACTTGTCCGCAGAAGCAGAGCCTTTACGGCCGAGGTTCCAATATCAATACCTAAGAGATAACCCATATTCCTACCTTCCTACGCTTCAAG
>DIPH01000002.1:108091-108339 GCA_002424045.1 Firmicutes bacterium UBA5493
TCTTCCTACGCTTCAAGAATGTAGCGGTTCAAGATAGCTTCTAGGAGCTCTTGACGTCCCGAGCTGAGGGAAATCCGATCATGATCCATGGCATAAGCGCTTAATTCCTCGAAACCGACTTGCCCTTGGACGATCTTTTCGCCAATGCCCGAACGATAGCTCTTGTAACGATCCGCCACAAACTTCTCCAGTGCACCTGTTGCCAGCAGACGATCTGCAGCTAGAAGACCGTGGGCAAAGGCATCCAT
>DIPH01000002.1:108529-108726 GCA_002424045.1 Firmicutes bacterium UBA5493
ACTTTGGCGTCAAAGTTCAGACCGCCCGGTGCCAAACCACCGTTAAGTAGGATTTCATACATGGCAAGCGTGGTTGTATACACATTTGTTGGAAACTGGTCCGTATCCCAGCCTAGTAGTTCGTCGCCTTGGTTAGCATCAACACTGCCCAAAACTCCATTCACCCTGGCCAAACGCAGCTCATGCTGGAAGGTATG
>DIPH01000021.1:0-15664 GCA_002424045.1 Firmicutes bacterium UBA5493
AGGTCTCTCACCTGAGAGACCTTTTCTTGTCTGCCCTAGAGATCTCGGGTGGCTACTAGATCCACACCAAGACCCAAAAAGTCCTTGACAATCACATCACCCATGGTGATGGGCGCATTCGCATTGACTTTCGCCGCTACCAGCATACCTTCCTTGAGCTTGTCTTTAGGAATCGGTTTGTTGGTGCGAACCGGTAATACGGGATGAACGCCTCCATTCACCCTCACGATGCTGGTGAGAGTTCGCTCAGGGGCCGTGTGCTCTTTTGTGGCATAGACTTTGCCCCGTGCACATCTGTTCCCTGTCAGAGAGAGAACCTTACCGTCCTCCCCCACCTTAAGCACAACATCACAACTCATGGGACAAACGGTACAAGTAATGTGTTTCAGCATCTCTACGCCTCCTTCTGAGGAATAATCTGCATGATCAGGGTATCCCCCTCTAGATTCTGCAGTTGTTCCGGTGTGATTTTAACATCCAACATTTCGCTGGGACGAACACTAGCCTTTCTGATGCGACGTAGTCCACCCACATCCAAAACCACGTCATCTTCTGGTCTTTGGACCCGCATGAAAAACTCCACTGGCTCTGTACTCGATACCTCATGGGGTACCACATAACGGATATTATTTCCAGCTTGCACCTTAACGCGCCGCGGCACCGAATTGTTCGTTCCTAGAGCAAAGCGCCCTGCATAACGGCCCGCCCTCTCCGATTCCTTTGATACATTATCAACCAAGTCGTGTACATGCAATACATTACCGCAGGCGAAGATACCAGAGACGCTTGTCATCATGGAGTCGTCAACAATAGGACCATTTGTTATGGAATCAATTGCAACACCGGCCTGACTGGAAAGCTCATTTTCCGGAACCAGACCCACAGATAGGAGCAGGGTATCACATTCGATCTTCCGTTCCGTCCCAGGAATGGGGTTCCAGTCGGCATCAACTTGGGCGATGGTCACACCTTCTACGCGCTTTGTACCGTGAATTTCAATCACCGTCGATTGGAGGTAAAGAGGAATGTCAAAGTCCTCAAGACATTGCACCACATTACGGGTGAGTCCTGCCGCATAAGGAAGAACTTCCACCACCGCTTCCACCTTGGCACCTTCTAGGGTAAAACGACGAGCCATGATCAGTCCAATATCTCCAGATCCCAAGATGACGGCCCTTTTACCGGGCAAATATCCATCGATATTCACATAGCGCTGTGCGGTGCCTGCGGAGTAAACGCCCGCCGGGCGCCCGCCTGGGATGCGCAGTGCTCCCCTCGTACGCTCACGGCAACCCATGGCCAAGACCACGGCCTTTGCCGTAATCTCAAGCATGCCGTTTTCACTATTTACGGCATAGATCTTGCGCTCTGGAGTGACCTCCAGAACCATGGTTTCCAGAAGCACGTCTATATCAGTATCCTTCACCAGGTTAACAAATCGCTGGGCATACTCTGGCCCTGTTAGTTCTTCCTTAAAACGATGAAGACCAAAGCCATGATGGATGCACTGCTGTAAAATGCCCCCAAGTTCTGTGTTCCGCTCAATGATTAAGACCTTTTCAGCCCCTTCCGAGCGAGCTGCTAATGCCGCTGCCAATCCAGCAGGGCCGCCTCCTATCACCGCTACATCAACATGTACTTTTTTCATGCCTACCGCACCTCCTCGTCATACAGCTCTTTTGCTACGTATCGTACCTGTTCACTTCCTGGACCAGCCTTTGTCACAGCGGTGACGGGAATATCTAGTTCACGACTAAGAATTTGCGTAATCAGTGGTTGGCAAAATCCACCCTGGCAGCGTCCGGCACCAGCTCGAACCCGGAATTTAATCCCATCAAGGGTGCGGGCTCCTCGGTGAATGGCATCCACAATTTCGCCTTCGGTGATACTCTCACAGCGACAGATGATCCGCCCAAAGCTCGGGTTCTTCTTGACTAGAGCGTCTTGCTCTTCTCGAGAAAGAGAATTGAAACGCACAACACCTGCCCGGCGCGGGTTGAAGCTCTGTTTCTCCTCCAGTTGTAAACCAGCCTCTTCTAAAAGCCCAGGTACATCGGCCGCGATAGCGGGAGCAGCGGTGAGTCCAGGGGATTCGATCCCAGCTAGATGGAGAAGACCAGGAACATTCGGAGACAATTCCACGATGAAATCGCCCCTATCACTTGCGGCCCTAACTCCGGCAAACTGGGCGATAATCTTTCGAGCATCTAGACTCGGAACAAGTCTTTTTGCCCCTTCAAAAACGCGGTTAAATCCGTCTTGGCTTGTTCCTAAGTCTTCCTTCTCCTCCACATTGTCACCGGTCGGGCCCATCATCAAGTTGCCCGCCGCGGTGGGAATCACGAGAATACCTTTACTAATCTTACCTGGTACCGGGAAGATCGTTGACTTCACAAAATCCTTTACGGACAGGTCAAAAATGTACTCTTCACCTTTGCGGGGTCGAATGGAGAAATAATCATCCCCAAACATGCGGGCCAGATCATCGCTGAAGAGTCCTGCTGCATTCACAACGTAGTCAGCCCGGATGATCTGCTCTGGCGTCTCAAGATACTTCTTGTCACCCTCTCTCCAGGCATCTATGACTGTCGTATTCATCTTGTACTTGACACCGTTTTGTATGGCGTTTTCCATAAGGGCTGCAGCTAGTTCAAAGGGCATCACTGCTCCGCCTTCCGGCGCAAAGAGGGCACCCACGATTTTAGGGTCCAAATTAGGCTCTTGCCTGGCGACCTCTTCTTGACTGAACAGCTGAACGTTGACACCACGCTCTTTTCCCCGCTTGTAGTAGAGCCTAACGGTCTCCATCTCATGGGGAGTGCGGGCCACCATCATGATCCCGTTTTGCTCAAAGCAAACATCCAACTCCTCGCAAAGCTTCGGATACATTTGGTTGCCTGAAAAACAATACTTGGCCTTAAGTGTACCAGGCTCTTCGTGAAAGCCTCCGTGGACGATGCCACTATTGGCCTTTGTGGTTCCCCATCCTACCTCCGCTTCTGCCTCAATGAGTAGTACATCGAGCTCGTAACGGCTGAGCTCCCGGGCCACTGCAGTCCCGATAATTCCACCGCCCACAATGACTACCTGTGCAGTAATCGTGCTTTTTTTTGCTTTATCCACAGCCGAGCCTCCTAACATTTCTTAACAAATGATGATTCCCAAAACTCATCAGCACAAACAGAAAAAAAGTCCGCCGGAGGGAATCACAAAGATACCCCCTCGGTCGGACTTCTCTTTTCTATTGTCCTTACGGGTGTTATTCTATTCTAGAGCTAGTTTATCACAGCTGCTTATAAATTGCAACGGATTCGCCCCGAATCTTACGCCAACTTTTCAGCGGATTTCGCCGCTGGTACCAGGTGGCAGGCTACGAAGTGACCGTCGCCCGTATCCACGAAGGCAGGGTCCTTAGTCTTACAGATATCCATAGCCTTCGGACATCTGGTGTGAAAACGGCAACCACTCGGTGGATTAATAGGACTCGGTACATCACCCTTGAGAAGAATGCGTTCCTTCTTAATGGTGGGGTCGGCCTCTGGAATCGCGGAAAGCAAGGCCTGTGTATAAGGATGCTTTGGATTGCGATAGAGTTCCGTTTTTCCGGTGAGTTCCACAATCTTACCGAGGTACATAACGGCGACCCGATCAGAAATGTGTTTTACAACACTCAAGTCATGGGCAATAAAGAGATACGTGAGCCCAAACTCTTCCTGAAGATCCTGAAGCAAGTTAATAACCTGGGCCTGAATGGATACGTCAAGGGCCGAAACAGGTTCGTCACAGATTATCAAGCGAGGATCCACAGCCAGCGCCCTGGCAATACCAATTCTTTGCCTTTGTCCACCGGAGAATTCATGGGGAAAGCGTCTGGCATGGAAAGCACTTAAACCTACAGTTTCCAGAATCTCACGAACTCTTTTCTCCTTCGCAGCACCCTTGGCTAGCTTGTGAATGTGCAGAGGCTCGCCAACAATGTCACCCACCGTCATACGAGGGTTTAAGGAGCCGTAAGGGTCTTGGAAAATAATCTGCATCTCTTTTCTCAGTTCACGAAGTTCATCCTTGGGTAAACTGGGAACGTCTTTACCATCGAACTTAACTTCACCTGATGTGGGTTCAATCAGGCGAAGGATGCACCTACCGGCCGTAGTCTTACCGCAGCCACTCTCACCAACGAGACCGAGGGTCTCACCTTTGTTGACGTTAAAACTAATGCCGTCAACCGCTTGCACAGCTCCTACTTGCTTAGAGAAGATGACGCCTTGACGAATGGGAAAGTGCTTGACCAAGTCCTTTACTTCGAGCAACACTTCTTGCTTTGCAGCTTTAGCCATGGTTTAGCCCACCTCCTTTTGATCAACGTTTGCAGACTCATTGAAGTCTACAACTCTCCAGCAAGCTACATGGTGATTCTCTCCCACCTCAAAGGATGGGGGCTGCTTTTGAACACATAAATCAGTAGCAAAAGGACAACGGGGGTGGAAACCGCAACCTTCAGGGAACGTACCTGGAATGGGTACCGAACCAGGAATGGCTTGCAGCCTTGAACCATCGCCATCTAGACGAGGAATTGAAGCTAGGAGACCAATTGTATAAGGATGCTGCGGTTCTTTGAAAATCGTGTAGGTATCTGCCGTTTCCACAATCTTACCGGTGTACATAACGACCACTTTTTCCACCACTTCGGCAATAACGCCCAAGTCGTGTGTGATCATCATAATAGCTGTACCTAAATCTTCACGAAGTTGTTGCATCAAGTCTAAAATCTGGGCCTGAATGGTCACATCAAGAGCCGTTGTAGGCTCGTCAGCAATTAATAATCTAGGATTGCAGGATAAGGCCATGGCAATCATCACCCGCTGGCGCATACCACCACTCATTTGGTGCGGATATTCGTCAATGCGCTGTTCAGGTGAGGGTATTCCTACAAGCCGTAACATCTCAATGGACTTTTCACGTGCGGTCGCCTTATCAAGCCCCTGGTGCAAGATAATGGCTTCAGAAATCTGGTTACCAACAGTAAAAACAGGATTAAGCGAAGTCATGGGCTCTTGGAAAATCATAGAAATATCATTTCCGCGAATAGTGCGCATCTCCGCTTCGGAGAATTTCAGAAGGTCTTTGCCTTCAAATTCAATGATCCCGTCCACGATTTTTCCGGGTGGTTGGGGAATAAGACCCATGATCGACAGGGAGGTTACGCTCTTTCCACATCCTGACTCACCAACAATACCAATAGTGCCTCCCCTGTCCAGATCAAAGCTAATACCATCAACAGCTGGGATCACGCCATCATCCGTAAAAAAGTGCGTTTTGAGGTTTTTAACTGACAACAACTTTTGTGTCATGACACCCTCCCTCTCTTGTTCCTTGCCACCTTCCAAGGAGATGGCATTGCCCTATTAGTGACAAATCACAGGAGAGTTCCTGTGATATCACACAATAATTCGCCGAAACAGTACGATCTCCTGCAAAAAAGTGCTGGAATTATCAGCGAATTTTGGTTTAGCTCCCCAGCCGCACCTCTAATTCGGGCCGGAGTTTGGACCACTGTAAGACGACACCCTCTAATCCGAACCACTTGATCTCCAGGGCCACGGGTTGATCTTCTACTGTTAAAAAGGTAGTCAACTTCACAACCTGCGTGGTCTCAGGTAACCCCAAGGCGTCACTAAGTTTTTCGGGCGCTGGAACAATCCTAGCCTTTTGCCCGCCGACTTCCAGTTTCCCGCGGCAAGAGACCGGCAGCAACTCCCGAAGATTACACGGTTCTACCCTTATAGTAAGTTGTTCAGGGGTAACAAGTTGCTCGTAACAAAGAGGGGAGCTGCTTTTTTGCACCTTGCTGGCCTGAAAGAGCTCAAGGTCTACCCAACTTGGTACACTGGGGGTTAGCTTACTCCCTGCCACTTTGGTGATGGTAAGTTCTTCTTGAACCGGAAAGTCCTCTTTGGTCCGTGTGGCATGGACACTACCCTGAAGCCGTCTGGCATAGGATCTGCGCATTTCATGCAAAGAAAGCTGGGCTTCGGACAAAATGGTCCGTACATAACGGGTTGTCGTACGGGCCTCCCTGGCCAAATCCTTCACCGTCAAAAAGGGATCAGCTTTGGCTAGGGCAATGACTTGACCTTTTTTCGACTGTTCCATATCCCATCGCCACTCCTTCCCCAACCCATCTGACTCGTCGTTACAGTATGCGCTCGAGTCTAGGTGCTTTCGCTAGGCCTGGAATACGCCCTCGCTTCGCTACTGCTTGTCCGTTCACTTCTTTGATGTCCATGGTCATGTCAATGGCTGATGCACCCGAAATGTAACTGCCAACTCCAAAGGCATCGGCCCCGGCAGCGGCCAGAATCTTGATGCGGTCTGGATCTAAGCCCCCAGAAACGAAAATCTTAATATGTTCATAGCCTGCCAGATCCAGTTTAGCCCTCAGTTCCTGGATAAGTCCTGGTGTGACACCACCACGTTCACTGGGGGTATCTAAACGGACAGATTCCAGACCTGTACGAGGCGATGAGGCCAAGCGCAAACTCTCTTCTACCTCGTCTTTAAAGGTATCTACAAGCATGGAACGGACCGATTCAGGAGGCATAAATTCATGATAAGCGGCAGCAGCCTCCAATGTATCACCTACAATAAGAAATAGGGCATGGGGCACCGTTCCTGAAGGTTCTAATCCCGCCAGCTTCGCACCTAGAATACAGGATGCACCATCCGCTCCTCCCACGATGGCAGAGCGTTCCATAACTGGAGCAACGGCAGGATGCAAGTGCCTGGCGCCAAAACAAAGGACGGGTCTTCCGTCTGCAGCGGTCTTGGCCGTATGGGCAGCCGTAGCCCACCCGCTAGAGCTCGCCAAAATGCCCAATATGGCGGTCTCGTAGATCCCAAAGTTGGCATAGGGCCCATGGATCCGCATGACTACCTCTTTTCCCTCAAAGGATGTTCCTTCCTTGAGACTCCACACTTCAAGTCCCAAATTATCCAGTAGCAATTTGACCTCATCAGCCCCTGCGAATATACCCGGGCGCCTAGCAAAAATCTCAGCCACAACGGTACTATTGTCCTTCTGGAGATTTGTTAGGATTTCCTTGGTTTTCACAAAGTATATGTCTGTGGTGAGCCCCCTCGCGATCTCTTCATGGGTGGCTGAATACAGTCTCGGGCTATTGACGGTAAACTCCGTCACTTCCTTCACGGTTTCAATGGGCTTTGCCATCATCCTTGCTCCTTCCTGCTCCACTGTTTGATGAATCTACTATTGATACAAAAGCGAATATAAGTTGCGCATAATCACAACTTTGCGGACATAGGACCGGGTTTCTACAAAGGGTATCTGACCCGTCCGCTCATAGGAGCCATCCCAAATGCCTTCCTCAAGCCAGCGCCTGGCATTGGTGGGTCCCGCATTATAAGCGGCTAAAGCCACATATTCTGTGGGAAAACGATCGAAGAGATACTTTAGGTAGCGGGCACCGAGCCCTACGTTGACACTAGGATCAAATAAATCCTCAGCGGAAATAGACTGCGACGTTTGCTCTCCTAACCAGGCTGCAGTATCGGGCATGATCTGCATAAGTCCCACGGCTCCCTTTTGAGATACCGCTTCTGCGCGAAAACCGCTTTCCACCTGGATCACTGCTGCAAGGAGCATCGGATCGAGATCGTGAATATCAGCCACTTCCGAAATGAGATCCTCATAGTACATGGGAAAAGCACCCCGCAAGAAAAAGGGGGTACTTGCCAAAATAAGTACGACAACCAGTAAGACTACCCAGGTCGAGAGGCGTCCCAAGACTCAAGCCCCCGTGGTAGTCTGAGCGGAGCCCGAGACCAATTCTTCCGTTGCCTCGTTTGTAGCTAGGGGAATACCGGTGGCCACCAACTCCAGGGGCCTCAGGGTTTCTAGATGACGTTTGGCAAACGCGATCAGTGCCTCTTTTTTCTTGTCATGCGCGTTCAATGCTAGGGTCACACTCCAACTCCTTCCACAAAGCATCAACCTGTCGCCAGGTTTCCTCGAGCGAGCTGCTGTTATCAATCACTTCTGTAGCCCTCTCCACTTTTTCTTCTAATGATAACTGACTGGCCACCATGAGCTGGGCTTCCTCCCTTGAAATTCCAGCCCGCTCCATGAGGCGTTCCAGTTGAACATCCTCTCTAGCATAAACGACCCAGACTTGTTCCATGAAGCTCTCCCAGCCCACCTCGTAAAGTAGAGGTACCTCCGCAAAAACAACCTTTCCTTCTTGTTCCGCGCCTCTAGCCTCAGCCTTAAGTCTCCCTAAGACCTCAGGATGAATAATGCTCTCTAAAATTTCACGTTTGTCAGCATTGGCAAAAATAATCCGACCAAGCAAACGCCGATCAATTGTCAAGTCACCTTGAATCACATCGGGAAATGCTACCTTAACCCTTTCCCAACCAGGCGTATGGGGTTTTACCGCGTCTTTGGAGAAAACATCCGCGTCCAAAACCACCGCGCCTAAGTGCCGCAATCGCTCTGACACTACACTCTTGCCGCTGGCAATTCCTCCGGTAATCCCTATCATCCTTTTACTCCCTTTGGCAGCCCGGGCAAAAATGACTGGTGCGACCCGCCACCTTCTTATACTCTAAGTCTACTCCACATCGGGGACATTTTTCTCCCTTTTTACCATAAATCTGTAGTTTATTTTGGAAAGACCCTTCCCTTCCGTATCCTGTGCGGTAATCACGCAAGGTTGTCCCTTGACCCAAGATGGCATCCTGGAGAACCTCCTTAATGGCCCGATGAAGTCTTTTTACCTCCTCCCTCCCAAGGGAGCTAGCTGGTCTTTCTGGGTGAATCTTGGCCATAAAGAGACTTTCGTCCGCGTAGATATTGCCGAGCCCTGCGATCTTTGTTTGATCTAAGAGTAATCCCTTAATTTTTGTACTGCGGTTTTCGATCAAATCCTGCAGATGCTCCACACTAAAGGCTTCCGATAGCGGTTCTACGCCCAAACTATGTAAACCTTTAATCTGTTCGTATTCTCCACTGGGGACCAAGTCTAGGGTGCCAAATTTCCGAACATCTTCAAAACGCAACTCCCCCCCAGAACCAAAACCGAAAACGGCAGATGTGTGTTTGGCCATAGCAATACCTGCATCGGAATAATAGATCAGCCGACCGGTCATGCGCAAATGGGCCACCAAGTCAAGGTGATTCTCGAATTGGAAGATCAAGTACTTCCCCCGCCGTATAAGATCAAGAATGCTTCTTCCGATGGTTTGCTTTCTAAACTCCCGGACCGTAATATGCTGCAAAATCCGCTCATAATACACATCTACAGATTCAATAGGCTTGTCTAAGATAATGGGCACTAGACTGCGCCTCACCGTTTCTACTTCTGGCAACTCAGGCATATCGTCTACTCCTCATAGTCGAAGCTCTTTACGTCGCGCCAATTGGGACCATAAAAGACTCCAACCTTTAGAGGTACATCAAGGGGATAAACCTCTTCCATTTGCTTTTTCACCAGGTGAGCGGCCAGATGAAGCTCGTCTAAAGGCGTTTCCAAGACGAGTTCGTCGTGGACCTGCAAGAGCAAGCGAGTCTTTAGCCCAGCGTCTTTCAGTGCTCTATAGACCTTGAGCATGGCCAGTTTAATGATATCCGCGGCACTGCCTTGAATGGGCGTATTCATGGCGGTACGGGCAGCAAAACTCCTGAGGGCGTAATTGCGACTCTTAAGGTTCGGTAAGTAGCGGCGGCGCTTGGAGAGCGTCTGGACATAGCCTTCTTTCTTGCCCTGTTCCACGAGGCCATCAAGGTAGACCTTGACCATGGGATAGCGCAAGAAGTAGGAGTCGATGTATTCCTGTGCCTGGGCCCTAGTGAGATTAATGCCCTTGGCTAGACCAAAGCTGGAAATACCGTAGATGATCCCAAAATTAATGGCTTTAGCTGCACTTCGCTCTTCGTCTGTGACCTCATCTAGGTCTAAACCAAAGACCTCAGCCGCGGTTTGGGCGTGAATGTCCTGCCCGCTTCGAAAGGCCTCCGCCAAGACTTGATCACCAGAAAGGTGGGCAAGCAGACGAAGCTCAATTTGGGAGTAATCTGCCATCAATAAGACATGACCTTCTGGGGCCACAAAAGCCTCCCGGATGCGACGTCCTTCTTTGGTTCGCACAGGTATATTCTGTAGATTTGGATGGGTGCTGCTCAGGCGCCCTGTAGCCGTCACAGTCTGATTAAAGGTCGTATGAATTCGCTTGGTTTCAGGTGAAATCAGCTCCGCCAAAGAATCGGTGTAGGTAGATTTGAGCTTGGCCACCTGGCGGTATTCTAAGACACTGGCCACAATGGGGTGATCACTTAGCTCCTCCAGGACCTCAGCACTAGTGGAAGGACCTGTCTTCGTGCGCTTGAGTACAGGAAGTCCGAGCTTCTCAAAGAGGATCACACCGAGCTGCTTTGGAGAATTGATGTTAAACTCTTCGCCCGCTTCAGCATAGATTGTCTCCGTCAATTTTTCCATCGTGGCCTCTAACTCCTGAGAAATCACAGAGAGCTTCTTGGGGTCAACCAAGATTCCATGGGCCTCCATTTCGGCTAGAGCGGTCACCAAGGGAAGCTCTAGTTCTTCGTAGAGACTCCATAGATCATTGTCCTTGAGTTCCTTCTTGACCTTCGCTACTACCTTCTTATAGATACGAAGATAGACGGCCTGGTACCCTGGTTCTTTGGGGTCCATCGTTGTCTGAGACTCATGGAAATGATCACACAATGATTCAAGATCCCAGCGCCTTTCTGGATCTAAGCAATAGAGGGCTAATTCAAGGTCGAAGGCAATCGCATCTCGTCCTTGGGCACCCAGAACGTGTAGAACCTCTTTGCCTCCTGTGGCGTAGAGCTCCTTGCCCTTTAAGGCATCACAAAGCTCGTCTTGGTGCTCGTTTATCCAAGTGTCACTTAAGGCCCAAACATCATCTTCCACCAAGGAAAAGAGGGTCTTTTGCCCAGGATCGTATGCAAAGTACACTCTCTGAAACTCATTGAGCTGTTCCAAAAAGGTCCCCGAGTTCTTGTGGTTCACCTTTTCAAAGCTAGAATTCCATTCGTCGGCACCTTTAGCGCTTGCCTTTCCGACCTCATGGGGTAAGCGTTCCACTAGGGTCTTAAACCCCAGGTGTCCAAAGAGCTCTCGAACACCACTTGTATCCATTTCGCCCGTCTCGCTTAGATTGACCTCAACCGGAGCATTCACCCGAATTGTGGCAAGTTCTTTGCTCAAAAAGGCTTGTCTTTCATATGTGGTAAGGTTCTCCTTGAGCTTGCCTTTCAGCTCGCTCAGGTGGGCGTAAACTCCTCCTATGGAGTCATAGCTTGTCAAAAGCTTCAGGGCCGTCTTCTCGCCTACGCCAGGCACTCCCGGAATATTGTCAGAACTATCACCCATTAATCCTTTTAGATCAATCACTTGCTGGGGAGTAACCCCATAATTTTTCAGCAACGTCTCCTCGTTTACGAGCTCCGTATCTGTAATACCTCGCTTTGTGAAGAGCACTTTCGTTTGGGGAGAGATGAGCTGAAAGGCATCACGATCACCTGTGACAATGAAGACTTCGTATCCTTCACCCTCTCCCTGTCTAGCCACAGTCCCCAAGAGGTCATCCGCTTCCCAGCCTTGCAGTTCCAACCGGGAAATCCCTAATTTATCCAGGAGTTCTTTCATCACAGGGATCTGTGACCGCAAGTCATCGGGCATACCTTTGCGGGTCGCTTTATATTCCTCATACTGGGTATGGCGAAACGTGGGTCCCGACATATCGAAGGTAACCAATATTTGGTCGGGGTTATAATCCTCCTTGAGCCGAAAAAGCATCATGGTAAAACCATAGACAGCATTTGTAGGGTCACCGCTGGCATTGGTAAGGGGCGGCAAGGCGTAGAATGCTCGATTTATCAAGCTGTTTCCATCAATTAGAAACAGACGTTTTTCCACTGAAAATCCCCCATTTCTTCCTTGTCTATTCCACGCCCACCTGTAAAAACCTGCCTTAGTTGGGTAAAGACGCCCTTTCTACCGAGTATTACATAGAGGGCTGAGCTTGAAATAGGCGAATGAAGGGGTATAAGATAGATTCAGTCTAAGAAAAGGAGTATGCTTATGCGACCTACAAAGTTCATCGCTTTCGCTATTGCCCTATTTGTCTTGGCCAGCCCTCTCCTTGGAGGCACAACCGGCTTTGCTGCCTTTGTCGATATTGATCATAACTGGGCAAGGGAGGAAATTTTGTCTCTGGAGGCACAGGGTTTGTTTGACAGCCTTTGGACCGATGAGTTCTCGCCCTCCAGCCCCCTCACTCATGAAGAATCCCTGACCCTTCTAGCCCAGGCCTTTCAGCTCACAAGCGAAGAAGAGCAAACCCTTACAAACTGGCTCAGTGAGCTCTTAGTCGCTCATCCAGAAGGTCTCACCCGCGGTGAGTTTGCCGCGGCACTAGGCAACCTGCTTGGCTTAGGCGAACAAGTAGACATACCCAAGGGCTTCTATCCGTCCTTTGCTGACCTCAGTGTGGATTATCCAGGATTTATGGGAGTTGAGCTCCTGCAGAGACTTGGCCTTTTGCCCACCCATATGTTAGGGCGCTTTGAGCCCTATCGTCTGATCACCCGTAGCGAAGTAGCTTTCATCATGGATCAAGCCCTGAAGCTCCAGGAAGTATCGGGTACTGTGGAAGCAGTCTCCGAAGGGGGCCGACAAATTACGGTGGCGACAGGTGTAGGTGAAGGTGAAGAGGCTCTTGTCTTCAATCTCTTGAGCGAGACCTTGTATGTGGCACCAGGAAGCTTGACACGAGACACCATTAACAAAGACGAGCAACTAGAAAAGGGCCAACACATTGTAGTCTTAGCCCGTAAGAATCAAGCATTGCTCATCAACCTCGAAAAGGTCTCCACAGCGCAAGCTGTTATGGAGGGTTTGAACAACGCAACCAAAGCCTTGGTTGAGGTTCTAACACCGGCCCAAATCAACGCCATTATTGCCGGTGATTGGGAACAACTCGGTGAAGAAGTCAGCTATGAGCTATACGAAGAGTTGGTGGATAGAGGGGTCTCCCCCTGGGAAGCCGATGCTTTGCTGAAGCGAGATTGGGACAGCGTCCAGATGATGCTGCAAGAGAGACTGACCCAAGAAGCTGCTGACTACCTTAAGGTTGCTCCCGAACTGGTTCAAGCTGCCGTGAGCCAAGACTGGGAGAAGCTCTTGGAATACGCTCAAGTAGAATTGGCCCAACGCCTGCTCACCAGCGACTGGCTGAAGGACGCTACCACGAACTAGAGGGCCATTCTAGACGCAATTGGTCCAAGTGTTCCGTTCCAACGAGAACCCTTGCAGGCTGATAAATCTCACCCCAGAGGGAGATCGCTTCTAGGGGTGATGGAATCAGCCGCAAGGGCCGATCCACTGTATTAATATAGAGTTCATCTTGGAAAATAAGGGCCTGGCCCAGGGATTTTTCGCCTAAATAGACTACGGGACTATGGAGGATGAGTTTTCCCTGGGCTTGGCTGTAACCAAATCCAGTGAGCTCCAGATACACCTTAAGTGGCAGGTGGTACTCCTCCCCCCACTTCACCGTGTCGAAGGCGATGTCACTCCGTGGATCAAATGGGAGATCGAAGGGCACATAGTATTCCCCATTCCACTCCGCTGCCACAAGTCCTGTGGCGGTGAGTCCTTGGCGCTCTGAATAAATCTCTAGGGGCCACTCCCAAGCTAAGGGATGGGGCTCCCCTGTGGGCGCCTTTAAGAGGGTGAGCAGCGCTGGCCAGAAGACATTCTCCCAGCCTAGCCTGGCAAGCTCCTCGTGGAGCTGCACTTGGCTTACCCCTTGTTTGTACACGTCCCGGTACACAGTAATGGTCTTGGTATGAAGCAGGGGATCTTCTTGGAACAAGATGGTTTGGTAAATGAGCTTCACGGGCGTTCCTACCTGGATCAGATCCGCTAGCTCTTCCACATGGGCATTTTGCATACGAATACACCCCGATGAAGCCGGAGATCCGATGGAGTCTGGATTATTGGTGCCGTGGATCCCATACCCAGGAAAGCCTAGGCCTAGCCAACGAGTGCCAACGGGGTTATCTGGGCCCGGGGCAATGGGTGCCCCTCCCCGGGAGGGATAATACGTGGGATTTATGACCCTGTTGATGATGGTTGTTTCACCTAAAACGGAGGGATTAAGTTCGGTACCAATACTAATGGGGTAGTCTCGAATTTGTACCCCGTCATCGTATACATAGAGAGTGAAGGCGGGGATGTTGATGACAACGATCCTTTCTGCCTTGGCCTCTGCACCGATTAGGCTAAGTAACATGACGAAGGTTAATGCTCTGCACAGATATCTTTTCCACATAAAGAATCTCCTCCCCCGCCTAGTATCTCAAGCGAAGGAGGAGATTATTCTATTCTAGCTGCAACGGCTAAATCCGCACTCGAGGCATGTGGCACAACCACTTTCTTCTACCATCGTACCGCTACACTCAGGGCAAGTGCTCCCCGTAAACAGACTCGAACCAAGAGCCGAGCTTGTCTCGGGTTTTACCGCGGCGGTCTCAGACATACCATTTTGCTGGAGGTACTCTTCTAAGACGTGGGCAATGGCATCGGGGCAAGAGAGTATTTGCCGACCTTCTTGCCAAATAGGATGGGGGCAACGAATGCCCTTGAGTTGCTTGACCACCTGTCTAGGCTCTACCCCAGAACGCAGGGACAAGGAAATTAATCTTGCGGTAGCTTCGGAGAACGAACCGGCACAGCCGCCTGCCTTCCCAATGGTTGTAAAGACTTCACAAATGCCTTCCTCATCGGCATTAATCGTCACATACAATTGACCGCAGCCTGTCTTAACACGGACCGTTTGCCCTGTGGTAACCCTAGGACGCCTTCTCGGTGTTGGGCGACTCTTTGATTCTATCGCGGTAGCTTCTTCCGACTCGGTTTTGTGCCCCACAGTGAGCACTTCTCCTTCTCTGGATCCCGCGCGGTATACGGTGACACCCTTACAGCCCAGATCGTAAGCCAGCTGATAAACGTCTCGAATATCTTCTTTGGTGGCCTCCTTAGGGAAGTTCACCGTCTTGCTCACCGCATTATCGGTGAATTCCTGAAAGGCTGCCTGCATTCGGATGTGCCACTCGGGTGTCGTTTCGTAGGCCGTCACGAAAACCTTGCGCAAATCCTCCGGAATGTCTTCTATACCACGGACATTGCCGGTCTGGGCCACCTTTTGAATAAGCTCAGGAGAATAAAGCCCCTCCTCTTTGAGAATGCTCTCAAATTGGGCGTTGACCTCAATGAGCTGATCGTTATCCATCACATTCCGAGTAAAGGCTAAGGCGAAGACGGGTTCGATACCACTTGAGCAACCGGCAATGATTGAAATGGTGCCTGTGGGAGCAACAGTAGTTACAGTGGCATTTCGCATGGGTTTTCCTGTCTTTTCAAAGATACTTCCTTTGTAATTCGGGAAAGACCCCCGCTCTTCGGCGAGTTTCGAAGAAGCCTCATGACCCTTAGCCCGGATAAAACGCATGACTTCACGTCCGAGCTCTACACCCTCTTCGCTATTATAGGGTACGCCAAGACGCATTAAGAGGTCCGAAAAGCCCATTACTCCA
>DIPH01000021.1:15782-25224 GCA_002424045.1 Firmicutes bacterium UBA5493
TCCGAAAAGCCCATTACTCCAAGGCCAATCTTGCGGTTTGCATAAGTCATCTCTTCAATGGCCCGAATTGGATAGTTATTGGCGTCGATGACATTATCTAAAAAGCGAACCCCAGTTTCCACCACTTCTTGGAGGCGGCTCCAATTCACGGTCCATGTGTCACCCTCTTTTTTGGCCATCTTCGCTAGATTAATGGATCCCAAATTACAACTCTCATTGGGTAACAGTGGCTGTTCACCGCAAGGGTTCGTAGCCTCGATTTCACCTATAAGGGGCGTTGGGTTAAAGCGGTTCATACGATCTAAAAATATGATGCCAGGTTCGCCGTTTTTCCAGGCCATCTCTACGATGAGCTCAAAGGTCTCCCTGGCGCTCAGTTCGCCAACAGGCTCCTTGGAACGGGGATTAATCAACTGGTAGGATTCATCGGCCATGACAGCTTCCATAAATTCTTCGGTGATACCTACAGAAAGGTTAAAGTTGGTGATCTCATTGGGGTCTGCTTTGCATTGGATGAACTGGAGAATATCCGGATGATCAACACGCAAAATCCCCATGTTTGCTCCCCGACGGGTACCTCCCTGTTTAATGGCATCTGTTGCCGCGTTATAGCACTTCATGAAAGAAACTGGTCCGCTAGCTACGCCACCGGTTGTGCTGACCACGTCCGAATTGGGACGAAGACGCGAAAAACTAAAGCCTGTCCCCCCGCCGGACTTTTGAATCAGGGCCGTGTTGCGAAGTGTATCAAAAATACCTTCCATAGAGTCCTCCACGGGAAGAACAAAACAAGCGGATAATTGCTGTAAATCACGCCCTGCATTCATCAATGTGGGGCTATTAGGTAAAAATTCCAAGTTGTCCATGACTTCAAAAAAGCGGTCTTCCCAACGAGGATCATCCTCGAATTGGGCAATATTCTTGGCTACCCTGCGCAACATGTCTTCTGGTGTTTCCACAATTTCATTGTCTACTTTGGCTAGATAACGGCGCTCCAGAACGGTTCTGGCATTATCAGATAAATGCATTCATACTTCCTCCCCGACCACTATAAATTGTGTTGACGCCAGTTTATTATACTACATATGGTAAATGATGTCTATGGTAGAAGCGAAAAAAATCTGAGCATCATAGCGATCCTTATGATCGCGTGATACTCAGATTGAGAAAACGGATTTCCCGTTAGTTGACGTGGTGACCAGACGTATCATGGGCACAATCTGGGCAGATTCCGAAAAACTCCAAACGATGGCCCAAAACCTTGTAATTGCCGAGTCTCTCTACCTGACCCTCGAGCTCTGGCATAGGAGGCATGTCCAAATCCTCAATGGCTCCACAAGACTGGCAGACGAAATGATAATGGCTATGGGGATTGGCATCAAAGCGCGAATGATTGCTACCATAAGCCAGCTCTTGAATTTCGCCGTGTTCACTGAGGGTGCGTAAATTGCGATATATAGTTCCTAGACTGACATGGGGCATCTCTTTGCGCACTTCTTGATAAACCCAGTCCGCGGTGGGATGGCTTTTTGTACCCCGCAGGACCTCAAGGATGGCCTCACGTTGCCTAGTACGTCTAACAAAACCTTTAGGCTTCACTGCGACTCCTCCAGCTCATTAATGATAATTCTGGTTATTATTTTACCACGTATGAATGTAATGTCAAGAAAAATCCCTAGCCCACCGACATCACGCAGGCACTGAAGAATCGAGTGCGCACTGGATAGATGCGTTTATCTCCGCTGAGAGTGACCGTAGCTTGCAAAGGCAAATTTTCTGCGTTGTACCCCACCGAAATTAGAAAGTCCCCCGGCTCCGTTATCCATGAGCCTTCCTGATCAAGAAAGGAGAGCAGTTCAAGGGGAATACTGAATCTAAGCTGTCTGCCCTCTCCACTGGCGAGGTGAACCGAGCAAAATCCCTTCAGTTCCATCAGTGGGCGCGTCCGTGATGCCACTCGATCAGAGACGTAGACCTGGGGAACATCGCGACCTGCCCTTTCCCCTATGTTCGTAACGGTAAAGGAAACTACAAGAGCCTCGCCGGCGATGGCCACAGACAGCCCACCATATTCAAAGGTGGTATAGCTTAAGCCAAATCCAAATGGGTAGAGGGGCTTACTATCTACTTCCAGATAATGTCTGTTTTGTGAGATATAGCGACGGTTGTAATGGACAGGAGTCTGCCCCACATCCTTTGGAATGGAAACAGGCAGCCGTCCACTAGGATTATGATCACCAAATAGAACGTCTGCCACTGCGTTGCCGCCTTCCTCCCCAGGCAGCCAGGCTTCAACAATGGCGGTCGCGTGTTCTTTCAGCCAAGGTAGGGCCAAGGGGCGCCCATTTACCAAGACCACAACGGTTGGAGTGCCAGTTGCGATAACGGCCTCGACGAGCTCCTGCTGTACACCGGGCAAGCCCAAGCTAATGCGATCGTGGAACTCCCCATCGGACTCCCCAATCTCTTCGTCGATGGCAAAATCAACATAACGTTCTTCATCGCTCAAGACGTTGACACCAGCTAAGCCCGATCGGCCTCCCACTACAAGCACTGCAACCTCTGCTTGCCGCGCAGCTTCTACCGCGGCGGGAATTCCTGATCTATCCATCCCCACAATGGAGCAGCCCTCTTCGTGTATGACGTTGGTCTGGGGTGCGACTCGTGAAGAAATACCCTCTAAGACGCTGATGACGCGAACCGCATCTTCCTTGCGGTTCACATGTGCACTATAGGCATAATCGCCCAGTAGACTACGTGTCGAGGCAGCATTAGGACCGATGATGGCAATGGATGCCGACTCCTTACTTAAGGGAAGAAGACTTCCCTCGTTCTTCAAGAGAACCATAGAATGCTGTGCTGCTTTGCGGGCAAGCTGCCGATGTTCGTCCGTCTCAAATTGCAGTTTTTCATTCACTGGCTGGACAAATCTCTGCTCAAAAATGCCTAATGCCAATTTGAGAGCAATATGACGCTGCGCTGATACATCCACTACGTTTTCTGTGATCAAGCCTTCTTGGATGGCCTCCATGAGGTGCTCGCCATAACACTGAACTTCAGGAAGCTCAATATCAAGTCCTGCTTGGAGAGCCAAGACTCCAGAATGCTTCTCATCTGGCGAGATGCGGTGATCGGTATTCAGCATGGGGATACTCCAATAGTCCGATACCACAATACCTTCAAAACCCCATTCCTCCCTAAGAATGGTGGTTAAGAGCCTTCTGGATGATGCACAAGGCTCACCATCCCAATCATGATAGGCATTCATCACCGATAACGCCCCTTCTTCTTTAATGACCGCTTCAAAGGGTAGAAGGTGCTCTTCGCGCATTTCTTTCTCGCCCAGTGATACTGGAGCGTGGTTGCGGCCCCCTTCGCACACGCCGTGGCCTGCGAAGTGCTTTAGGGTGGCTACGATTCCCTGTTTCAAATCTGAGCCTTGTAGACCCCGTACATAAGCAGCTGCCATGGAGCTCACCAAGTAGGGATCCTCCCCAAAGGTCTCTTCCACACGACCCCACCGCAGATCCCGGGCCAGATCCAAAACCGGCGATAATCCGAGATGGGCTCCAACAGCCCGCATTTGCCGCCGAGTCACCACTGTCGTTTGCTCCTGCAGTTCTGGTTCGAAGGAGCTGGCCATGCCTATGGATTGGGGAAACGTTGTTCCTTCTTTTGCCATGTAACCCGATAGGCATTCTTCGTGCAGAAGGGCTGGGATTTTCAGGCGAGTATGGTGAAAGAGGTAGTCTTGTATCTCATTAGCAGCCTTTGCTGCCTCTGCAGGGCTCAAATCGCTAGCGCCTGCTAAGCGAGTAATCTGTCCTATACCGTGCTTCAGCAGCTCCTTGCCGTCCTCCGTGAGTTTTCCGTTTTCCAACAACTCTTTGGGGCCCACAGAACCCAATTGGGCAACTTTCTCCTGCAAGGTCATGCTGGCGACGATTGCTTTAGCTTTCTCCCAATCCTCTGGAGAGATTCGAATATGTGACATTATAGTCTCCTCCTTGTTATCTTCGCTTATCCCTTGAGGGCGCCTGTAGTCATACCCCGAATCACCTGTTCCTGAAGGAAGAAGTAAATTAGGATTAGAGGCAGAGCCGCGAGAGTTAATGTTGCCATAATCAATGGAATGTCGATACTATATTGGCCATGGAAATTCCATAATCCCATGGTCAGATTCCAGTTATGCTTGCTTGTTAGCAGGACCAAAGCATAAATGAATTCGTTCCATAACAGAATAAAGCTATAGATAGCAACTGTTGACAGCGCAGGCTTGGAGAGAGGCATCACCACTTTAGTATAGATCTGCATCCGGGAGGCGCCATCCATGACGGCCGCTTCTTCTAGTTCCAAGGGAATATCACGCATGAATCCTACCAGGACAAAGACGGAAATCGGCAGACTAAAAGCAACATAAGGACCAACCAGAGCAGCAAGGCTGTCATAGATCCCTAAGGCCCGCGTCAGGTTGTAGACCGGAATCAAGGTGATGTGAATGGGGATCATCATCCCTGCCACAAACACTCCGTAGACCAGACTACTAAGGCGAAATCGAACCCGACTAATGATATAGCTGGCTAAGGAAGACACCAGAATAATGATGGAGACCGAAATCACTGAAACCGAAACGCTGTTAAAGAAAAACCGGAAGAAGCCGCCTTCAATTACACGGATATAGTTGGTGTAGAGGAACTGTTCGGGAAAGGCCCACACAGGCTTAATTAAAAACTCCATCCTACCTTTGAGGCTGGTTATGACCATAAACACAAAGGGATAAAAGCTAATCAAGAACCAGGCAGCTGCAAAAATGTAAAGACCAAGGTGTTTGAGGCTTTTTTGGATCATCGTTTGCCACCCCCTTCATACTCTCGGCATCGGGTGGCCCGTAGGAAGACCATGGACAAAACAAAACCGATCGTAAACAAGGCAACCGCAACGGTACTGCCGTATCCCATGCGAAAGTGTTGAAATGAGCGCTTATACATGTAGGTGGCCATAAGTTCTGAAGCATGGCTCGGCCCGCCACCACTTAACACATGAATCAGATCAAAGTACTTCAACGATCCAACTAGCGACAAAATAGCAGCATTGGTCACAGTGGGCCACAACAAAGGAAGAGTAATCGTCCAAAAGACCTTCCAAGCCGAAGCACCATCAATCTTGGCTGCCTCGTAGAGCTCATCGGGAATGCCTACCAATGCAGCCATGAATAAGAGCATGTAAAAGGGGATAAACTGCCAGTTAATGGCGTTGATGACAGAGTACAGAACCACCTTAGGATCCCCCAACCAATCTAGAATCCAGTTGGAGCGGCCAATGGCCTCCAAAAACATATTAAGCAGGCCAAATGTGGGTTCGTAGATATAGCGCCACAGCATTCCTATGGCTACCGCGGACATCAAATAAGGCAAGACATAAATGGTTTTCAGCAGTTTCCTCCACCGAAATCTACTGGTTAAGAGCAAAGCGAGGGCAATACCCATGGGTAGTTGAACAAGAATTGAGATAACGACTAAAGTAACATTGTTTTTGAGAGCCCTCCAGAAAATTGGATCCTGGGTGAGTTCTCGCCAGTTCTGAAATCCAATGAAAACCCGTTCACCAATGCCGTCCCATCTAAACAGGGAGTAATAAAACGAAACGGGTATGGGTGCTAGGACATAGAGCGCGAAAAAGAACAGGGCTGGGGCTAAAAATAGGGAAATGGTGACACCTGGCCTTCGATACCAGGGAAGATGGTCTAGACCCTTCATGCAATCACTCCCACTTCCATGTACTAATGAGTCCGATGCGAACAGGGGGAGGCTCCCCTCCCCCTCCTCATCACCTAGTTCTCACCGTGATAACGTCTTGCAGCTTCTTCCATGGTCTGGGCAGCCTCCTCGGGAGTCATTTCCAAACCAAAGAGTGCCTGGGTTGTGTCAAGATGAACTTGGGCCAACTCAGGTGGTAGAGATTGGTCATACCACAACTGCACTGCATCGGATCCACTGACAGCCTGATACAATTTTTTCATCATGGGATCATCGATCTTCGATCCAATATCCTCCCCAAAGGGTGGGATATGGCCGTTAGCGATCAGCATCTCAACGGCGTTTTCATCAGACAGATACCCGAGGAACTTAATAGCATATTCCTTGTGTTCGCACTTCTGGGCCACGGAGAAGTAGTTGTCCCCTGGGGTGCCCACGAGGTTGGATGGGTCACCTAGACCACCGTCAACGCCCGGGAAGACGAAGAAGTCAAGCTTCTCGAGGAGAGATTCATTCTCCGCCTTGATGGTGCCCCATGCCCAGGAGCCCATCAGGTACATAGCAGCTCGATCCGTATATAGCAAGTTGCGGGACTGAGCCAAGTCCTCATCCATACTTTGGAAACCACGGGGAAATGCATTGTTTTTGACCAATTCTTGCAGATACTCTCCGGCTTTAATGAATGCTTCAGAAGCAAATGAACCACCGTCGGTGCGCATCATGGCCTTATAGAAGGCTTCTGGACCGCCGATCCGATCCGCCAGGTACATGTAGTACATCGATCCAGTCCACTTATTAGCGTTAGCTAAGGCAAAGGGTGTAATATTGTTGTCGTTCAACACCGCCATGACTTCGAGTAACTCGGTATAGGTAGTTGGTATGTCCAAATTGAGGTTTTCAAAGATATCCGTTCTGTAAAAGACCAAAGCGGCCACCATATTCGTAATGGGTACTCCATATACACGGTCACCTACGGAACCTAGATCCAGAGCAACGGGTAGGAAATTGTCGTAGATACCCTCTTCTACAAGGGCATCGGTCATATCCCACACTTTGCCCGCACTAATGTATGTCTCTAGTGGTCCGCCTCCCCAGGACATGAAGATGTCTGGTTCATCGTTGGCGCCCATGGCGATCATCAGTTTTGTCTTGTATTCGTCATTGATAATCTGTACTTCCTCGATCTTGACGTTCGGATAATCCGTCTCAAATCTGCGAATAGCATCTTGAATTGTGTTTTGGGCTGCTCCCACATTGGTGTGAATATGCCAAAGCGTTAAGTTGATATCCTGGGCGTAGACTCCAAGGCTCATGCCTAAAAGAAGACTGATAACAAACAAGCACATAGTTGCTCTCTTCAACACAGTTATCCCTCCTATTTTTCTAATCCTCCCACATCATCTCGCGACATTCACACTGATAGTGCCCGTTCATCCCCCCTTGCGCTGGTTTTTCTAGGCCCCGCAGGACTTGCGAACAATCAACTCTGCATCCAGCAAGACCCGAGTGGTTTTCCGTAGTGGACATTCAATCTGCTTCACAAGTTCTTCTGTGGCCACACGGGCCAGATCATCAAATGGTATCTGAATTGTTGTTAACGCTGGTTCTACATAAGACGCTAGCATGATGTTGTCAAATCCAACAATGCGAACATCAGCAGGAATTCGGACGCTATGTTTTTGCAAAGTACGCATGCATCCAATAGCCATCATGTCGTTCGCGGCAAAGATTCCGTCTGGAAGCTCACCTCGCCGGATGAGCTCCTGTGCACATTTTTCACCGGCTGGTTCATGAAAATCGCCCTGAAAAAAGGAAATGGCATCGCTTCTAAGACCGTGTTCTTCGCAGGCCTTCACAAAACCCTTTTTCCGCTCTAGCGCATCTCTCGAGTTGGAAGGGCCGAGAATATGCAGGACACTTTTTGCACCAAGGTCAGCCAAGTGCCTGCCAGCCTTGTAACCTCCGGCGTAATCATCTACTGCGACGTAGCTATGGGGTGCATTGAAGTCCGTTGGTGCTTTGGACAGTCGGAAAAATGGAAGATCGCCTTTCTGGAGACTTTCCACATATGTTCGCTCCATGGCAAGGTAACTCCCAACAATGATGGCTCCCTGAAATTGCTTGGTGGCTATCTGCCACTGCAAAAATGAGTTGATCTTTCCTTCTTCGGTGCCGAAATGGAAGACCAAGTGATAGCCCAGCCTTTCGGCGGTGACGTAAATGGAATGCAAGAACATCATGGCGAATTGACTGTCTCTTTGAGTCTGGCTCTCTGAAGTACTGGGCCAAGTCACCAAGACTGCCAAGGTCTGTTTCTCGTTGTTTCTCGGAGTTTTCTCATACCCTAACTCCGCAGCTGTCTCCAAAACCTTCGTTACCAGTCCAGGCGCCACCGATGGATGACCGTTCATAACCCGGCTTACCGTCGATAAAGAAACCCCAGATCGTGAGGCAATGTCCCTGAGTGTCGGCATAGTATAACGTCCCCTTTTAACATTTATTAGCATATTCATTGCAACTCACTCTTTTATTTCACGTTTGGTCTGCCAATTCCTCCCTTATTTCGCGAATCTTGTGAAACTTTTTTCTCGATTTACGCAAATACCAAGATTGACTGGGGCTATAGTAAGAAACTTTTTTCTGGTGATTAGGATTTTTGGGGGTTGTGTGGGGTGCACAGGCTGAAGGGACGAATCATGATGCTGATTGGTAATGCATCAACTTCCACCAGTTCTCACTAGTTCAAAAAAAGTGGTTGCAAAATAGGCCTGTTCATGGTAGGATTATTGATGTTACAGGCTGTCTCACGCCGAAGTGGTGGAATTGGCATACACGTACGACTCAAAATCGTATGGGCTACGCCCGTGAGGGTTCGACTCCCTCCTTCGGCACCATTGTCTTACATTGTCTAGCCTAGCTGGGTTTTTATAAATTTATGAGGGCGTTTGCTAATCAAGCAGATTTACCGAGGTTTAGAAATCGAAGTTTGGAACCAACCACATACTTAAATTTGGAGTGCGTCGCCGAGAAATTGGGCGGCGCTTTTTTGCATGGTTAGGCTTACATGTGAATAGGTGTCAAAAGTCAATGAAATGTTCGCGTGACCCAAGCGTTCCTGGACCACCTTAGGATGGGTGTCGGCTTCTAGGAGCAAGGTAGCACAGGTATGCCTCAAGTCGTGGAAGCGGATTTTTTTGACCCCAGCCTCCTTGATGAGATCAGCGAAGCTCCGCTGGCCAAAATTATTCATCTGGATTGGATCACCCGAATCCTTGGCAAATACAAAACCTTTGTCGGCGTAAGCTTCTCCTTGCCTTAACTTTAGTGCATTTTGTGCTTTATGCGGGACTTCTGCACGTGGCCCAAGAGGAAGGGATCAAGGAGCTGTCTGTTTCCATTCAGCAGATCCCTAGCATCGAAAATGGCCACACTACCATTGCCAGTGCTAAAGCGGTGACCAGTGATGGATCCGTGCTTATTGATGTTGGCGATGCCAAGCATATGATGGTTCTGCATAGCCTAGCAGTGCAGCTTAATTTCAAAGATGAGGACATCGTAAAACTTGACTCCCTAACTAAACAGCAAGCGAGCCAGACTATCACAGAGCTTAGTGCTAAGATTCGAGGTCAAAGAGCAGAAAGAAGCGTTTCCTCCTAGGGACGCTTTATAATGGACCCAGCAAGTGA
>DIPH01000035.1 GCA_002424045.1 Firmicutes bacterium UBA5493
TCCGGTCAACCTCTGGAATTCTCATGAAGTAGATTAAGATGGCATAAGCCAGTGCTCCTAGTCCTATAGCTAAGATTAAGGCAAAGTTTTCTCTCATGCTTTGGATAAAGAAGTTGAAGCTTCCTAGGGCGATGAGGCCCATTAGTACTGAGGCTACACAGATTTTTACAAAGGATTTGGTGATCTCTTTTAGGCCAAAGCCACCGATCTTACGTCTTAGGGTTATAAAGAGTAATAAGGTTCCAACTATGGCTGCTATACTTGTGGCTAGAGCTAGGCCACCAATGCCTAGGTATTTTGATAATACTATGTTTAAGATGATGTTGATCACTACTGCTATGGTTGCGTTGATCATTGGTGTTTTAGTGTCTTGTAAGGCGTAGAATGCTCTTGATAAGATGTCTCTTAGTCCAAAGGCGATCATGCCTATGGAGTAGTAAAATAGGGAGTTGGCTGTCATCTCTATAGCTTCTGGTGTGAAGGCTCCTCTGCCAAAGAGTAGGGTTACTATTTCTTTGGAGAAGATCATGGCTCCTATGGTTGCTGGGATTACTAATAAGTTGATTACTGAGATGGCTTCTGAGATGGAAGCTTTTAGGCCGTGCATATTATCTTCTGCTGCCATCCTAGAGATCATGGGATAAAGAACTGTTAAGATGGAAGCTACAAAGAGTCCTTGGACAAAGCCATTTAGACGATTGGCATAGTTGAGTGCGGAGATTCCCCCTACAGCTATACCTGATGCAAGGGTCCGATCAACGAGAACGTTGATTTGGTTCACCGATTGTCCTGCTATTACAGGTAAAGCTATAATTACCATCTTTTTTATATATTCCTCTTTTAGGTTGAGAACGGGTTGATACCTGTATCCAGTCTTGCGGACGAAGGGGATCAATAATAACAATTGAGAGGCTGTGGCTAAGACACTGCCTATGGCTATTACGTAAATGTTGGTTTTGGTGCTGATGAATAGGGACGCGATGATCACAAGGTTCATGGGTAAACCGACTAAAGCCGGTATTATATAGTTATCGTGCATCCTTAAGTAGCCTGCAAAGATGTTCAAAAGAGCGGTGAAGTAAACTCCAAACACGCTGATTCTAGTGAATCTGATTGCCAGGTCTAAGGTTTCACCACTGAAGCCCGAGGCAAAAATTTTGACGATTGGTTGGGTGAACATTAAGACAATGGCTACTATGATCGAGGCCAGTAAGAGTAAGGCATTGCTTAGATTGTTGGTGTATTTGTTTGCTTCCATTTGTCCTTGTTCATTAAGGATTCTGCTATACAAAGGGATGAAGCTTGTGGCAATTCCCACACTGATGAAGGAAAGAATCACTATGGGAATTGTTTGGGATATGAGATAAGCGTCAGTGATGGCCGACGCTCCGTAGGCGTATGATAAGACAATCTCTCGTCCAAATCCTAAAATCTTGGAGAGTATGGTTATAATCATTACTAGAAGTGCTGTTTTTTTCATTGAGGTACCCCATTAATTCAAGTGTAAATAACACTGCAAGACTACACCAAACCCAAGTTGCAGATTTCTATCTAGTCGGAAGCCAAGACTACCCAATGGATTTGATAAACTGGATGAACTTCTTGTGTTCGATTGCAAAGTTGCCAGTCACAGCGGACCCATCCTCCACATTCAAAGTTGCCACCGCCCCGATGTTCACCCGTGCTCCTTCACCAACTATCAGGCCATTTGATATTGTTGCGCCTACACCTATCCATGTTCGATCCTTAATAATGGTCCGACCACCAATCAAGGAACCAGCTACTAAAAATACTGCTTTACCCAGCTTTACTCCGTGTGCAATATGAACTAGGTTATCAATCTTACAAAAATCGCTAATCATTGTTGCATCCCAAGGATATATTGCCTTGTCAATACATACATTATATTGGATTTCTACATTACTTCCTACGTTTGTCCACCCAGCATGTTTTACCGACAGCACCTCACCATTTGGTAATCTCTTGAACTCATAACCATCTCCTCCGACTACTGTCCCCGCCCCAACAAACGTATTATCTCCAATAATAGTGTTTTCTTTGATAGACACGAACTCCTCAATAATTACATTGTTTCCAATCCTTACATTTCGATCAGCAATACATGCCATATCACTTATTCTACACCCGTGACCAATTTCTGTCTTGAAATTCTTAGATAACATATACTCATCTGACCCAACCAAATGGTTATGCAGTCTGAAAAACGATATTCTTGGACTCTGACTAATACATACCCCTTTTGCGCGAATTAGGCTTGATATTTCGGGAGTTGTGATTACCATGCTCGCGTTCGAACTTATCTGATCGACATATTTGGCATCATCTATAAACGTGCAAAAATCCATATCGATCTCGCTCACAGCGAGAGCTAGTGTACTAAAATCGTTATCTTGAACAACTTCACTGATCTCGAGTTTTTCCTTGAATTGGTCTGTAATCTGGGATAGTCTCATTGATCATCACATCCTTATTTAGTCTGCACAAAAAAGCGGATTAATTAGCTTGTCACCGCCAAAGATTTTTTAACCTAACTCCATGGCCTAATATTCATGCCCATGCGGTTATCACCCAAAAAAGATATTACCGCGTTATTCGCTGTATGTTCTCGTTAGTTCTATAAACTGCTCTTGGCTATTTCACAAACGTTCTCGACCTTGTTTTGTTCCAAATAGGGATGCATCGGTAACGATAGAACGGTCTCGGCGGCCTTCTTTGAATTAGGGAACAGACTTGAATCTTGTCCCAGGTTCGCAAATACGGTCTGAGTATGCAAAGGACGAGGATAATACACCATAGAAGGAATGCCTTGTTCTTTCAGATGGCGTTGCAAAGAATCTCTTTGTTCTTTGTTTTCCATAGTAATGGTGTATTGGGCCCAACTAGAATAATACCCATCTGGTACAATAGGCGTTTGGACAATGTCTTTTAACTGTTCTGTATAAAGCTTCGCTACCCTATTAACAGCCTCTAACTCATACTCAATAAAAGCTACTAGCTTTGGCAAAAGAATAGCTGCCTGTAAGGTGTCAAGTCTAGAATTTACACCAACGGCTCTATTGTCATACTTGTCCTTCAAGGAACGACCTTGTGCCCTAATGGAGCGTAAGGTATTGGCTAATTCATCATTGTCGGTAAAGATAGCACCACCATCACCATAACAACCCAAAGGTTTGGCTGGAAAAAAGGAGGTTGTGGCAGCATCCCCAAAGGAACATACTCTTTTCTCGTTAATGTTTCCACCAAATCCTTGAGCTCCATCTTCTAAGATTAGAAGGTTGTATTTCTTAGCAATTTCCTCAATTCTCGGATAATCTGCTGGCAAACCAAACAAATCCACAGGGATGATCACTTTAGGAGTTAGTTTACCTTCTTGAAGTGTTCGTTCAATTGCCGCTTCTAGAGCGTCTGGACAAATATTAAATGTTTCAGGATCAATATCTACCAATACAGGGGTTGCTCCCCGCACCGAAGCAACACTCGCGGAAGCAACAAAGGTGAAATCAGTTGTGAAGACCGCATCCCCTGGTCTTATACCCCAAGCTAATAAAACTAAAAGAAGGGCATCAGTTCCGTTAGCACAAGAAACACAATGCTTCACGCCAACATATTCGGCCAATTTTTCTTCTAATTCTCCAACTTGGCGCCCGAAAATGAACTGACCGTCTAGTAATACCTTTTTAATATTGGCATCGATCTTTTCTTGTAGCGCTAAGTACTGTGCTTTCAGATCCCGAAACTCCATGTTACTCCTCCTCAAAGATTCGAATTACTAGTGCCAAGTTTTCTCCACTCAAAATGCTTTATCATGTCAAGAGTAGAGAAGTCTTCTAAAGGTAAACGCACAGGTCTACCCTCTAAAGCAGATTTATAAATAGCTAATACTAGTTCCACGGCTTTCTTCCCTGCTTCTCCATCAACCAAGGGTTTCCGTCCCTCACGAATTGCGGAAACCACATCTTCATACAAAGGAGTGTGTCCAAAACCATAAACGTTAGGTGGATTTTCATGGGACTTGGCTTTCACTTCCTCGGGATCATCTTTTTGATCCGCGAAAGACCATTCTTCGATAATGTTTACAGATTTGCCTCCCACTTTGACGGTGCCAGTGTCGCCAAAAATATAGAGAGTTTCTTCTAAATTCTTAGGATACACATTAGTAGTACCCTCGATTAAGCCATAAGCACCATTAGAGAACTTCATTAGAGCCAGACCCAGATCTTCAGCTTCAATGTAGTCATGTTTTAAACGATCAGTATAAGCAAAGACTTCTTCAATCTCTTCACCCATCATCCAACGGAGTAGGTCAATATTATGGATACACTGGTTCATTAAAGCACCACCGTCTTGCTCCCATGTACCTCTCCAGGGCGCTTGTTCATAATACTGTTTGCCCCTATTCCAGCGAACGTGTGCTGCACCATGTAAGAGGCTGCCGAAACGGTTTTGATCAAAGGCTTCTCTTATCTTTTGGATTGACTTATTAAATCGATTTTGATGACAAGAACAAAGCACTACGCCTTTCTCCGCAGCTGCTCCGATCAAACAATCTGCATCAGCTATCGATAAGGCAAGAGGCTTTTCAATAATGACATGGCAACCAGCATTAATGCAATCTAAACCAATCTGAGCATGACTACCGCTTTCCGTTGCCACGGCCACCAAGTCCAGTTGTTCACCATCTAGCATGGCAAGATAATCGGTATATTTCTTTACCTTTTCACTATCCATACCGGCCTGAGTTAGAATTAAATCCATTCTTTCTGGTACTATGTCGCAGACTGCAACAAGTTCAATGTTATCCTGATTTGCTTGAACTGCGGCAATGTGATTAGGAGAGATTCTCCCACATCCAATCAGCCCATAGCGTAATTTACCCATTTACAACACCTCGATATTGGAGCGCTCTTTAACTTTTTTCATGGCATTCTTGGTATCAAAGACTAACTTCGCGTGTCGTTGCACAAAGTTATAGTCAACTGTGGTGTGCGCTGTAGTCACAATAACTAAATCCGAAGACTCGATTAGCGCCTGAGTCAAAGCTTCTTCACCTTGTCGCACTACCCCTTCATGGGTGTACTCCTTAATATGAGGATCATAGAACACTACCTCAGCACCACGTTGATCTAGATGTTCGATCACTTTCAAAGCTGGACTTTCCCTGTAATCATCAATATCTTGTTTGTAAGCTACACCTAATACCAAGATCCGCGAGCCATTCAGGGGCTTTTTAACACTATTAAGAATACGTGCCGCTCTTTCCACACAATACTCGGGCATCCGATCGTTGATCATCATGGAAGATTCAATCATGGATGTATGGAAGCCGTACTCTCGTGCCTTCCAAGACAAGTAATAAGGGTCTAAGGGTATACAGTGACCGCCCAAACCAGGTCCTGGATAAAAAGCCTGGAAGCCGTAAGGTTTAGTCTTAGCTGCTTCGATTACTTCCCAGATATCGATGTTCATTTTATCACTAAGAATTGCTAATTCATTAATGAGGCCGATATTAATGTTTCGATAAGTATTTTCTAGGATTTTCTCCATTTCAGCAACTGCTGGACTCGATGCTTTGAACACTTCGGCTTCTAGGATGTTCTCATATAAAATGGCAGCCATCTCTGTACAGGCAGGTGTTACCCCACCAACCACTTTAGGAGTGTTTTTGGTTTTATAAATTAGATTACCAGGATCTACTCGTTCAGGAGAAAAAGCTAGATAAAAATCTTCACCGCATTTCAAGCCGGTGCTTTCTAAAATTGGCTTCAGCAATTCTTCAGTGGTTCCAGGATAGGTCGTAGATTCCAAGACAATTAGCATATCCTTATGCATGTACTTCGCTACTGTTTCTGTTGAACTCTTCACATAGCTAATGTCTGGTTGTTGATAAAGATCTAATGGGGTAGGAACACAAATACTAACGCAATCCAACTCAGCGATTCTACTAAAATCACTTGTTGCTGTAAGCATACCTGCCTCAACTATCGCTGCTAAATCCTCATCAACTACATCACCTATGTAATTGATCCCCTGATTAACCATGTCCACTTTTTGAGGTTGGATATCAAAGCCGATCACGTTGTATCCGGCTTTGGCTTTTTCGACAGCAAGTGGGAGACCCACATATCCTAGGCCTAATACTCCAAGCGTTACTGTTTTATTCCTCAAACGAACTTCGAGACCACTACACATAGAACGTTGTGCACTGTTCATTAGTCATTTCCTCCATTTCAGATTATGCGTTCCGTGACCTAGCCGTCTTGTTAGACTATTTCCGTGGCTAGCAAGTTTCACTTTTTAGTAGATGTTCGATTAACCCAGACGTGGCACCGCTACGAAGAAAACTAAACTAACTACGACCATTCCGCCGAAAGAAGTTCATCAACAATCCAAACATAAGCCATATCTCATAGCTTGATAAATATGAACCAGATATCATTGAATATACCACCGGCGCTCCGAAAAAGATAGCATATGCACCCTTCGCCTCATTGTTAGCAGTGCTAAATACCCTGATTGTGCTAGTTGTCATTACGACCATCACCAAAATGATAATTAAACCCCCTATGATGGCGCCGAACTGGAGCAAAATCTCCACAAAAAAGTTGTGAGCATACATACCAGGTGAGAGCTGTTGGGAGAACGCATCAGCAAAGGTCAAGCGGTCGCCAAAGAGGCCCTGGATACGAAAGGGCGTTTGGGCTACCTCCCGTAGCCCAAACTCATAGTAGGAATCACGATTCGACATCGAGAAAAAGCGTCTACTGTTTAGCAAACCAACAGTACGAGAATCAGGGAACGCTTCATACAATAATTCGATGAGAGTTGGGAATGATAGGAACAGTATAGTCAATAGAAGAACTCCAGAGAGCAAAAGGAATACTTTCTTGGCGGAAGCCCAATGCCGATATGAGACTATTACGTATATCAACATTGAACAAAGAATACAGACAATCGGTCCTCTAGCGCCGTAGACCAACATTACCGAAAGGAACAGGCCAGCAAGAGCAAAATCGCCACTTTTTTTCTTGCTTATCGCTCTATGTAAAATCACGGCAGTAGGAATCATCAAGTTATATGCTAGGGGTAAGTAGTTAGACGCCGTCTCGGGGTAGATGAGCACTACTAAAGCGTAGGCAAGGGCAATCCACCTCAACCGCGCAATTTCATCCAAAATCAAATGCCATTCTACCGTATATCTCATAATGTAGTATGCGGGCATTAGTCGCGCAAAAAAAATAAATACCGCATCGGCCATAAGTGGCTGTATCTCTGGATTTAAGATATAGCTAAGCGATAACAAGGCAACAAAAGAGGTAGACAACCAAAAAAGTCCCCAAGTACGCTTTCTCGCAACAGCATGTCTCATAATGTACACGAACAAAAGGACGTAAATAACGTTGCGAAAAACCATAACGGATGAATTCGGGAGTCCAACCCACAAAATGTTGACCTTGCGGAACAAATCAACGATCATCGTAGCATAGATGAAAATGGCAAAGCAACGGTTTCCATATTGCTCTCCACATTTGGGTCTTGTTGAAGTTCTCATAGTGTCCTTCGCTCTTTCCGTCCGTTTTCTAAGAAAGTGTACATCACCGCCGCCGATAAATTCACCGTTTAGATTCACTCACATAACCTACGAGCCAACTTTTTGTAGTCTAGGCCTTCCTTTGCTATCTTCAAGGCATTGCCGCCCGCAGGCTGGAGGATCTGTGGATCGAGGATGATACTTTTAAACACTTTCATGAGTTCATCTCGTGTGCTAGCCCACCATCCCGCACCATTCATGAACCAATCATATCCCTCAATATCAGGCGCGACCACAACCGCCGTTCCGCCACATAGCGCCTTATAAATCGTAGCAGAAGCACTGCCGGGTTGAAGATATATGTCGCCGGCAATAATGTATTCCTCAAGTTCATCGGCGTCTTTCCAGCCAACAAATTCTACACGTTCGTCTGCTTCAATTAGTGGTGTTAGAATCTCTGCCATATCACTTGGAATACTCCCAATCAGGATCAACCTAAACATGGAACTGTCCACCGCAGAAAGAGCTTTGAGGATATCTACGCTACGCTTTTGTGCGACCATCTTGCCAGAATGTATCATCAGTACTTCGTTGTCGCCTATTCCATGTGCCTGACGTATTCTTTTTCGAATCAGCTGTCGTTCGTCGTCTCCACGAATAACGCCACCCATTGGGAAAAATTCCATTTTGTCCTCCGGAATGCCATACAT
Source organism: Firmicutes bacterium UBA5493 (assembly GCA_002424045.1). Taxonomy (GTDB): domain Bacteria; phylum Bacillota; class Limnochordia; order Darwinibacteriales; family Darwinibacteriaceae; genus UBA5420. Next base: position 8,260 of record DIPH01000035.1, read on the forward strand.
GTCCTGCAAGAACGTCTTGGTGCCTTCTAAGCAATAGAAGATTTTATCAATTTGATCCAACGAAGAGCGAAGCATTCGGCGAACGAGAAATTTGTGAAACACCCAATATGACAGAAAGCCTATCCCAGAATTATAGTATTCTTGATGACTATCAACGTATAATTTTACCTTGGGGTGCTCTTTTTTATATTGCACGACTATGGGAAGGGTAAAGTTATGTGGATTCAAAACACGGATAACATCTGGCTTAAAACTAGAAATAATTGCGTAAGCATCGTCGAGGACTCTCAATTTCGATGCAACAAGATCGTTGATGCATTTTTTATATGGTCGTCGAACCAGTCGAACTCCATTTACCATAATCTTGTCACACGGTGGAGCATCCACTATTGCGCTTTCTTCCCATGTTTTGAGACTACTCAATATCATGACATCATGTCCATCTTGACTGTTTATTGCTGACAAATAATTGTCCTTATAACCCATGCCTTCTGTAAAATTGTCACCCGGAATTACGTGCAGAATCTTCAAAAGGACCGCCCCCCAAGCATTCTATAATGGACCCAGCAAGTG
>DIPH01000019.1:0-47062 GCA_002424045.1 Firmicutes bacterium UBA5493
ATGAGTGGGCGGGAATCCAGGGAACATGGGACTCAAGCATCCCTTGGCGAACTTCTAGCTCCTTTGACAGTTCAGCCTTTTTCGTGTGGAGTTCTGCTACCTCCCCATCCCAGCGGGCAATTTGACGTTTCATCAGATCAATCTCACGGGTGAGGAATTCCTGCTTGCCCCTTTGCTCAGCATACTCTTGATGAAGGGCCAAGAACTCTATAAGAGATTCCAGATATTTCTCCACTTGTCTCTTCTCTGTGTTCAAGAGCCCCATATCCAGCTTGGTCTGTTTAATCTGGGAAGTCAGGGAGTTCTGGATTGTGGCCAGTTCGTTTAGCTGTTCTTTATTCTCCTCTATGGCAAGCTTGAGAGCATCTTCTTCGTTACGCCAGGTACTGACCATATCCAGGGAGTAATCGCGGTAAAAACGCTCCACTTGCCCTCTTACATGCGATAGTTCTTCAGCTCGTTCCTTCAGCGCCTTAAGCTGCTGCTTTTCTTGGGAGATCTGCCCTTCCATTCTGCTCTTAAACTCACGAAAATACTCCGGGGATGTATACAGCTGAAAATCTCTGCTATGCAATGTGTACAGCTGATCAAACAAAACGCTGTGGAGCCTTCCATCTTCCCCCTTTGGCTCCGCGGCTAGACTTTGCCGAACCAAAAAAAGCAAAGGAAAATCTGCAGGAAGACTTTGCAGAGCCTGGGAAGCCTGCCGCACCGCGTGGAGCTGCCCCTTTTCCACGATAATACAGAAGGGCAAGAGGGGATGATTCTTAAGATACTCTTCCCTCTCTCCTTGGGAGGCAGGGTGCGACGCGAGCCATTCACTCCCTAAAAGAACAGGTAGGCCCCTTACGGCAAGCTCCTGTTTTACTTGTAGCATCACAGGATGGGGTAGATAAGAATCCCGGCCTTGCAGCAAAGCCCACTTTTCTTCTTGGTTGGCTAAGGTGGCCTGGGCTAAAATGAGTTCTTGCTGGCTACGTTCCCAAAGTTCCCTCACTCTAGGGATGATACTATCTTTATGTTCCAGAACAGGTAGCTGAAAAATGGAGCGAGCTGCCAAGAGTGCTCCTACGCTTTCGGCCGCCTGCCCATAGCTTTTCAGCTCACTTGCAGTTCTCTGCAAGTTTGCACTGAGATCACGTTCTTCGAGGCGGAGTTCAAGGCGCTTCTCTTCGAGACGAGTGAGCTTTTCTTCACCCTCTTCTACCCCGATCTCCAATTCCTCCAGGTGCCTGTTTAGCTTGCCGAGCTTTGCGGCATAGAGTTCTTGCGTCTCTTGGGGATCTTCTTTCGAGAAATCTGGAATCAGCTCCCCCAGCTCCCGCTGGCGCTTAGCATAGCGATCGAGCCAAGCCACCAGACTTCCTTGTTCTTGGTGGAGATCGGCAAGCTGGCCTTGCTGATCCTCCTTGGTGCGCAGAATTTGCTGGAGACGTTCTTCCAGCTCCAAAACATGCTTTTGGATTTCTTTAATCTGCCCGGCAAGCCACGTGTTTTCTGTCTGCCAGGCCCGGGCCATTTTTCCCTTAGCCTCTGCGAGCTGCTCCATAAGCTCTGGTTCAGCAACATCCAGGGCCTCAAGTCGTGCCGTGTATTCGGCCAGTTCACTTTGTGCTTTGAGCAGATGGTTATAGTGGTGGAGAGCGTAGATGTGATTTGTGTAGTCTTCCACTTGCTTGAAACCCTCTACGGCCTCCTCATACTCTACCCGGCCTTTTTCTTCCTCCATTTTAGCTGCATCGTAGTCCAGATGTTTGAGAAAGACGCGATGGCTGGCGATTTTCCAGTCTAGCTCTTCTGCCTGCTCCTGGTGTTCGTTGACCTCTAAAACAAGCCTTTCTGTTTGAAGTGTGGCTTCTTGTATATGATGTTCGAAGGTCCTAGCTAGAGCCACAAGTTCATGCTGAATACGGTATAGCTCCTTTTGCTCTTTGTCTAACATTTGCACCACTTGCACCACATCTTCTGCTTGGCTTTGGACGATGGCAAAATCGGCGATATTTTGTTTAATCACAGGAATCTGCAGTAGAGAGAGCTTGTACTCGTTGAAAGCATTCACCAGCTCCTGCTTCTTGCTTTCGTTACGAAAGATCACCTGCTCCACACTGGGAATAAGAAGGTTGTCCATGAGCTGGGCGGTTGTTTTACAGCGCTCAAAAAACCTGTCAACTCCACCTTCAGAGTTGTTAGTGTCACGGATATTCTTCCACTCTTCAGGGAGGATGTGATAGTGACGCAAACGCTCCTGGTAGCTTTGGACCTGATCAAAGATCTGCACCTGGTGTTCAGCTTCGCTGCGAAACCAATCACGAAGTTCCTGGTAACGGATGGGTTGCCTCCGACCATCTCCCAGATCGGTGACAAGGGGTAGAGAGGCTAGAGTTAATCCTTCTTCGCCATCTAAGAGAGACTCGTGATAATCAAAGAGGTAGTTGAAATAACGGAATTGATCATCTGCTCCACTACTAAAGCAAAAGCCTGTACAGACATAGTCCTTCTGGGCCCCAGTACTGTCTAAAAGCCATTCTACCGCCACATGCCCGGTGTATTTCGAACTCTGTAGCAGTTCTATAATTCTCCGTCCCTGGAGTCTTTCATTAGGGAGAACAACCTGCATAAGTAGCTGCAAGAGCAGAGTCTTTCCTCCGCCATTGGTGAGGAGAACCAGAGCATCCCTTTGGGAAAAATCAAGGAGAAGATCGGGAAACTGTTTCTTTCCATAGTCGTATTGAATGTTCGTTACCCGAACGCGGCTCATACGGGGCATTAAAGTTCCTCCTCTCCATGGTCTGCAGTGGCAAAATCTAGGGGCTGGGCTAGCAGTTGCAGCAAATAGTCCTTGCGCTGGCTATGGAAGTAGTACTTGACCACAAGGTGTTCTAGTTTGGGCAAAAGTCGAATCTCCGAATCATCTAGAACTTGCACCAAACCTTCATTCTCTAAGAAACTGAGTACCCTGAGAAGAAAACTGATCCGGTTATTGCGTCCCCTCCGCTGGTGCTTTAAGGTCTCGTTAAAGGCGGGAAGTTCAGTCCACAGTGAGGCCACACTAGAAAGATTGACTTGGAGTTCTTCTTCCAAGGCCTCGATCTGTTCAGCTTGAGCTGCTTGAATTTCTGCGACGTGTCCTGTCATGATCGCTTCCAATTCTTCCAAAGGGAGAAACTGCCTAGAGGTAAGTACCTGGTCATCACTGTTATAAAACTGGGCCAAAAGGCAGAGCATGGCAAAGTAGGCCAGATAGAGCTCACTATTGTTCTCCAGTTTCATCAGCGTCCTGAGCTGCTCATTGGAATATCCGAAGTAGCGATTGTTTACTCCCGGCGAAAGATAAAGAAAGCCGCCCATGGAAAAGATCTTCACGTCGGCCTCTTTTTCGACAATCTCTTCTAGGATGAAGCGGACATTGGGGTTTTGTTCATAATGGTATAAATACTCTTGATCTTCGATGCGACCCGTGGGTAGAAGTTGCAGAAAGATCCGAAAGGCCAGGCGAACATCTTCTTGACTCCATTCCATCAGTCTATCCTCCGTACTAGAAAATCGGTCATCACATAACCGCTTGCTAACCGTACTACGTCTTCGGTGGCAACAACTTCCAAAGCCAAAAGCTCTGCTAAATGCTGTTTTTCAGACACTAGATTCACAAAGGCCCTGGGAATGTCGTCTAAAACGATGGTATCCACTTCTTCATCAGAGAGGAGAGGAATTCTCCCTAATTGGTGCAGTTGCACTAAGAAACTGTAAAAGTCCAGGCGTGCTGTGATTGCATCATACTGGGCTTTGTCTCTTTTCTGCAGTTCACCCAGGACTTCACCAATTCGAAATTCGTTTTTCTCCATCAAGGGCTCCACCACGATCTGAACATACTGCTCCAAAAAGCGAGCCCTTTCTAGTTGATTAGCTCTTTCCCTTTCTTCTTCCTCCCGCAAACGCTCTTCTTCAAGCTGCCAAAGCTCTTCTTGCGATGTTTCTTCTTCATCTTGCCGCTTGAGGGGTTGTCCTAAATAGATGCGATTGGGATTGAACTGAGGGTTCATGTACACAGGAAAGATGGGATCGAGAATTTGCTTGATCCGATGGAGGTCCACATTGCGCTGTACTACAGGGCGCAAAAACTCGGTGTCAAAATTGGCCTTGGTGGCAAAGGCGGTAAGAATCATCTGTTCAATGGAGGCAATCATCACGTTGTGAACCCTGATCTTATCTTTAAACAACGATTCGTGATCGTGAATGACATCATGGAGTTTGCGCCTAACCATGGTCACAGCCTGCAAGGCCTTTTCTTCTTTAGGAGTAATCGTTCCACTACGCAGATCTTCAAGGGTTTCATTGACTAAATGGGCTAATTCTCTGAACACTTCTTGTTCCCTCTGGAGCTGTTCATCAATCCTCTTAAGCTGGGCTTCTATTTCTCTTTCTCTGGCAACCTGGAGCACATCTCGAATGATCCTTTCTTCGAGCTCGCGCACCTTTTGTTTCTCATTTCTCACAGCTAATGCCAATTCTTCTACGGAGCGCAGGGCACCATCGAAGACCCCTTTTTGAATCTGTTGTCGCAAATAGAGCTGGGTGATGGAAACCTGGAGTTCATTGTACATTTCTTTGGTCTTAAAGAGCATCTCCAGCCCCGCGGTGGAGAGCCTTAAACGCACCACTTTGCTTTGGATCTCATAATCGTCAATCTCTACGAGCAAGAATCGATAGGTCTTCTCCTCTTTGCTCTCCCAATCAGGATAGGTGTAGCTATGATAGCGTCCCTGATTCATCAGTCCATCCCGGACCAAGTAATAGGTTAAATCTAGTGCTTCTTGGTAGGTTAACGTATCTCCATAGTACTGGAGTATGATCCCCTGGAGAAAACGGGCCAGGTTTTCGTAGGTACAGTTTTCTTCCAAACGGATCATATCTTCCATAATGTAGAGTAAGGCGGCCAAGCCCAAGGCGGGAAGTGAATAGGGGTACTTTGTCTTTTGACTCAACTCTAAGAGTGGCGAAAAAACCAGGATATTGTTCATCCGCTCCTCAAAGCCACGTAAGATCTCAACACTCCAGTTCAGGATCCTTCACCTCCGTTGCCAGTTCGTAGAGAAGGGCGGCACTTAAGCCCTCCTGGGGTAGATAGTTTCCGCTTTGTAACAAATCCCGGAGAGCCTCCCTTAAAGAGGACTCAAACTGTAGAACAAAACGTTCAATGGCCTCCAAGTGTCGCCTCTGCGAGCTACGCAAAGGTGGAGCCTCCCTACCATGGCGTTTAAGGAGCTCAACATAAAAAAAGCAAGCTGCCACTATCTTGAGTCCCTGGGGCCGGTAGGTTTGGACTAATTCATCCCAAATAGCTACACCTTCAGGATCCAGGTCACCAAAGTAGTGACAGATAACACCGGAGGGAATCGTGCCGAAAAAGAGTTCGCCTAAAAAACTCAGGCTACGCAAAATTTTGCGTCCCTCTCCATAGATTAGGAGCTGAAAGCTAACACCATTCCACGTGGTAATTTGCTCTTGAAAGAGACTCTTGAACGAGAAAAACGTGTCCTTATTCTCTACGATGAGAATATGTAAGGGACGCTCTTGCGTTGACTGTTCAAGTGAGCCTACCTGATAATAAAAGAAGGGTTCGTAGGTGTGATGGCAGTTTAAGTCTGATACGTCTAGTCCTACCGCCTCAAGCAGTGTTTGACCATGGGATGAAGCCAAAAACTTTTCATCATGGAAGATCTCAAAGGAACGTTCGTTAATCGTGACTGCTCTTCCTTTTTGCATATCTTGGGAATTCTTGAACTGGCGAAAGTATCGATCTAGGTCCGCCAAGTAGGGTTTATCCCGGCGGTAAGCTTCCTGACGCTGAAGATAGTAAGCGAGATCAAGTTTAGGATGGTAGAGTTTTAAAAGCTCTCGCTGTTCTTCCAGGGAGAAGCTCTCTTGTAGGGGGATGCTTTGATACCAATTGAACAAAGAAGGGTCCATGCCATTGGTTTTTCGGGCCTTGATGGGCTTTAAACGGTTTTCTTGTACTAATTGCGAGATTAGATCGGCAAAGGCTAGATAGCCTCCCCTTTGCCAGTAGTCCTGGATGCCCAGGTTTTTGATTACATGATCTTCGATTGCTTTGGTCTGAATTCTTTTGACGGGTGATGTGGCCAGAAAGCGCTCCACAAGGTCACGCATGTTTTGAGCAGCTTTGGGCTCTTTGTTCGTCAATTGAATTCGCCCCCAAATTGAAAAATCTGCCAGTGGCTTGTCCGGTCACCTGGCACTGTTATTCATTCAAGAAGAAACCATCATACCCTGCTTGTTAAGAAACAGTTGTTTAAAGAACCCTGGGGTGAAAAAATGGGGGTAGGCGTGCTCCGATTCTTGGTTGCTACAATTTACCCTCGCCGTCATCCTCGTGCTCATTTACCAAGTGATTAGAACCTCGTCAAACAGCTCTGTCTTGCGCACAAGCTGCTTATCCCCCCACTTACCCGGCTCCCTGGCCCGGCGTGTTTCTACCAACCCAAATTCTGCTAAGAACTGTTCCATGATCCACCGAAAGATGGCGTTGTTAAAGCGTTCTTTTTCTTTTTCTTCTGATTCATGTGGATCAAGTAGCAAGGGATAGATGCGCACCAGCTTGTCTGAGTAAAACTTGGATTCTCGTTCGACAGAACCATACCTTGCCAGTAAACCGATCAGATACCTGATCAGCCACGCCGGCAGCACTTCATAGCCCCCTTCGAACCCCATGTTATATGTAAACACGTAGTCGCGCAGGAGCCCAAGATAGTTTTCGGTGGCCGAAGACTCCAAAGCCTTTTCGCCCTTCTTAGTTAAGCCGATTTTTCCTTTGTATTTCTTAATCAAACCAGCCGACCGTCCGAGGGCATGCAATTCACTTATGAACCAGGCATCATCTTCTTTACGAACGCTTCTGGCTCGAAACGGAGCATACAAGTAGTCATAACCCTGGCCGAAGAGTTCCATGACTAGTTTTGCCGGCAAATTGCCCGTCGCTGTAGCTTTGACGGACCTACGTTCATCTAGAATGCGGAGAAATCCCAACATACAGTGAACAAGATGGACCCTTCCTGCTTTCTCGGGACTTAACTTTAGATTAAAGGCAATGGGCTCATTGAATAACAAAAGCCTTTGGTTGAGTTCCTTTCCAAACTGTTCTATGTTACTTTTCCCGAGGGGAAGTTTATGCTTCAAAAACTGGTTAACCTTCTCTAGATCAAATGTACCAGTAAAGCCTTGCGATTCTCCCCATACCACCATGCGGGCATGTTCCTCGTGGGCTGGATCATGCCATGCCTCCAAAAAATCCATGTAACCACCGGTTCCTCCCACATCTTCTGGAGGAGCAGCTTCTTTTCCACCCCTGCAAACCGCAAAAGAACTGGAGTAGTCCTTGATTACCTCTTCTAAGGTGATCGTTATTTCCCAGTGATCTCCATAATCATAGAGATAATCCAGCTTCTTAGCTCGTTTTAGAATCGGGTCTATTTGCGCAGAACTTGCCAGTACTTGCGGACTAGCTAGGATCTGTTCGTCCCAGTTATCCCGAACAAGACCGGGGTTCTCTCTTAAATACGCGTACTCCTCAATACCTTCGAGGTTGTTCGTATAACAGGTTGGTTCATCACTGGTGCTAAAATCATAAAGATGGTAATCATGCCAGCCCATGGCATATTGAATAACATGGTGTAGTGTTTCAAAGGAAATCTTCCCCGGTACTACAACACGCCTCCAGACCGTAGGCAACTCTGTCATTTCGATCCTCAGCTGATAAGCTTGCATTTTCTACGCCCCCCTACCATCGGTCACTTCTTCGGCATTCTTCCCATTAATCCTGTATTGAAGCTTAGCCCGTCTAAGGGTTCTCCCAAAATACTCCATATCCTCGCGAATAGCCTTCAAATAGCGATGCTCATTCTCCTTGTTGACCGACTGCCTAGTCACCAAGTCCACTAACTAACCCATTGCCCATTGATGCTCCTTAAGTTTTCACCAAATTTTCGTTATTTTTTTATCATATTAGTGAAGGAGTTCTCAAGCATGACTTGAATAGACTGGTAGAACTCAATAAAGGTCGTGACACAGTGTTTAAAATCGGACTTCGTAACATTAAGACTGCCATCTCTGTGGCCATCTGCATTTTGGTACTGGGTCTTCTAGGGGTACGACAACCCTTTTTCGCCTGTATGACCGCGGTATTTACCATGCAAGCTAACGTGAAAACCTCTTTTGAGGCTGGCTTTAGTCGTTTCTTAGGAACCTTAGCTGGAGCCATTACCGGCACCACGTTCGCAGCCCTATGTAAGTTGCTTCCCATGCAGTATTTGCTGGTTCGAGCCGCGGTGATTCCCCTTGGTACCGTTTTTGTCATTCACGTCTTGCATCTTCTAGAACGCAAAGATTCTGTATTCATAGCCTGCATCGTCTACTTTGCCCTGATGATGAAGGTTGAACAGGTCTCAGTATTGCAATACGCCGTTTCTCGAACAGCTTTGACAGGTTTTGGAGCCATTGTGGCGCTTTTGGTCAACCGCTATGTATTTCCGCTACGCGCTGCGGAACAAAGTCTCCCTGGGACTGCCGTTGGTCCCATCAATCCTAGCCGATTCTTCTAGACTTGGGAAGCACTAAAAAAACTGCTTCATGATAAAGACCGAACGTCTAAGGTGACTTCTGCTAAATCGGTCCCTGAGACCGGCATCTGTCAAACGTCATTTTCGGATGAGATTGAAATATGACCGCACATACAATCCGCCGAGGCGAGTATTACGACGCTCAACTTCGATACTTTACTTGAGAGGGTATGGTTCACTCCTTCCACATCACCAACCGAAAGGTGACAGTAATGGTTTTGCGCAACCTGTCTAAACCGACCCAACCCGCCGACCAAGGTTTTTACAAAAAATATCCCCTGTAGCGCATCTCCATAGACGTCTTTATACTCAAATAGCAGTTCTCACAAAAGCTAAAACCATTCCTCTTTCGTCGATGCCGTCTGACCGCTTGCATCTTCAAACCACATGCTTTCCCGTTTCCCTTCGATGATGTCAAACAAAAGACACAAATTGCTCCCGGGCTGCCCCATTAATGAGTAGATGTCTTCTCCCATCTGTCGGCTCCGCTCAATCGCATCGAAAAGCTTGTCCGCGTATTGTTCGAAGTTAACCCGTTTATTCGTCCTGGAAATACGCGATAATTCCCCGCTTACAAAGGAATGATTCCGACTTACAGGTCTATTCTCAAATAACTCCCGCATGTCATATTCTTGACTGACATCAACAAAGTACATGCCTTGAAAATACCGTCTTATAGTGGAGTGCTCATATTTCTTCAAGAACACTGGTGGAAAGACATGATCATACCGTTCGTGTCGCAAAGCGAGGTACTCTTCTAACAAAGCTATGACACTACCAGGATCGGAGTTGTGGTCCTCCTTTTTCAGCACCTTGATGACACGCCTCGGAAACGGCAATTGACCCCGAGAAAGCTCTCTGTTCAATCCTTCAAAATAGTGGGGCTCCGTTTTCTTTCCTTCTACTGATAGAAAGATCACGCGATACGGTTCCAGTGTTCCACTGGACTCACGCCTAAAAACTGAGCCTTTCAACCTGTGCCTAATCATCCTGATGGCCCTCGCCTGATGTTTTTTTGCCCTTCGTGTGTTTTTTTCCCGATGATAATCAAACGACGGCCACAATACATACTTCACACCCCGTAAAAAGTAGGTTGTAATATTCTACGCCATATGTTAACATGAATCACAAGGACTCTGAAAAAAATTTATATTTTTACACCGTTTTATTTTCAGCATTTAATTTCACCAAGAAAATAATGCTTGCCTCACAGGTTATTGGTCACATTATCCAAGAATCTCTGCAATAATGCAGAATGACGAAGGAGGGGTGGTATAACGACAGCAGTGTTTCCGGGTGTTGCACAAAAACGATTTTAAGGAGGAACAAAAATGCATAAGAATAGAACCATCTCTAGCGTAGTATTGCTCATATTGGTTTTGGCATTAGGCTCATCCGTTGTGGCCGCTTCCACTTTGACTATCATGCAAAGTGAATCCCCCCGGGCTATGGACCCCTCGAACCAGTCAGCTACTTATACTGGATCGGTACTCTCGCACATGTATGACACGCTCTTAACCGTAAACTCTGACGGAAACGTTGTACCCAGCTTAGCTACAGACTATACGTATTCACCAGATGGACTGGAATGGACCTTCAAACTAAGACAAGGAGTTACATTCCATGACGGCACACCCTTAAATGCCGATGCCGTGAAGTACTCGTTCGAGCGAATTCTTAATCCCGACAACGGATTAACGGCCTTTGGACGCTTCAATCCTGTGATCAAAAGGGTAGACACTGTAGACGATCTCACGGTGAAGTTCACGCTTCATTCTCCCTACCCAGCATTTGCCCTGCTCTTGACCATCAACCAGGCCGCGATTACACCACCTAGTGCAGCCGATATTGTATCCAGGCATCCTGTGGGAACAGGACCCTTTAAGTTTGTTGAATATGTTTCCGGAGAACGCGTAGTTATGGAACGATTTGATAATTTCTGGGGTGAAGCTCCTAGAGTTGATCGTCTAGTTTGGCGCTGGTCTCCAGAAGAATCGGTCATGATCATGGCTCTTCAAGCCGGGGAAGTCGACGTAGTAGTTCCATTACCCGCTTCTCATGTTGGGGCTTTAGAGATGTCCCCTGGCGTTGAAGTTCATGAAAAGGCAGGCTCCGCGGTCTTCTGGTTGGCGCTGAACACCACCGCAGAACCACTTAATGATGTACGTGTACGCCAAGCACTCAACTATGCCACAGATCGACAAGGTCTCGTAGACGCCATTCTATGGGGACGTGCCACAGTGGCTCACTCACCACTGGCTCCCCAATACTTTGGCTATGATCCAACCGTTCAAGGCTACTCCTTTGACCCTGAAAAGGCTAGGGAACTATTGGCCGAAGCGGGTTATCCAAATGGATTTACGATGTCTATCACAGTCCAGGAATCTGAGTCGCAATATGCCGAAGTGTTGCAAGGTAATTGGAGAGACGTCGGTGTTAATGTTATTGTGGACCAACTCGAAAATGCTCTGTGGTCAGCTAAGGTGTTTAGCCCACTTGAGGAAAACGAGACAATGTCCAGCTTTGCGTCCTGGTCGTCCATTCTGGATGCCGATTTGATGCTCACTCCCCTCTTTGCCACAAGGAGCTTCCCACCAGCTAGCGCTAACCTAGGCTTCTTCTCCAATGCACGTCTGGATGAGATCCTGGCACAGGCTGTCAATGAAGTTAACCCTAATGTGCGTGAAGAACTGTATTTTGAAGCACAACGAATCATCAATGACGAAGCGGCGCATGTGACCCTTTATTATGCTAACACCATCTTCGGAGTCCGAGACAACGTAGAGGGCGTATGGAGCCAACCTAGCGGTCAGATTAATGTGCGAGGAGCTAGCTTCAAATAGTAGTTGGAAGTTTACACCCGGACCGAGCCGGCAGACAGCCGGCTCGAGTCTTACGTAGAAGCCTAGGTTGCATCGTCTTTAGAAGGGAGTCTCTGTATGGGACGCTATATTGCTAGAAAGCTCGCGGTACTTCCCTTGATCATTGTGGCAGTATCTATCCTCATTTTTGTAGTGATACGGTTTATCCCAGGTGATCCAGCACGGCTTATGGCTGGCATGGATGCCACTGCAGAAGGTGTGGAAGTATTACGAAGGAAGCTGGGTCTAGATCAGAATATCATCGTACAATACTGGCGTTTCTTCTTAGGTGCACTGCAAGGAGATTTAGGCACTTCCATCAATTCAGGATATACTGTCGTTCAAGAAATTGCCACAAGGATCCCTTACACATTGCAGCTGACGATTGCCGCTTTTGCCATTGCTATCATGATTGGAGTACCCTCGGGTATTATAGCCGCTGTGTATGCCAACTCCTGGATTGATCAACTTGTCATGGTCTTCGCTATTATTGGGGCTTCTACCCCGAGCTTTTGGATCGCCCTGATGGGCATGAGTCTCTTTTCAGTCAAGTTGAGGTGGCTACCCCTATTTGGAGCCGGTACCTGGTCTCACTTAATTTTGCCCTCCGTAGCCCTTGCCATGGGCCCCCTCGCTCTGGTAGCCCGCATGAGTCGCTCTAGCATGTTAGAAGTCATGAAAGAAGACTATGTGCGAACCGCCCGGGCCAAGGGCCTAACCAAGTTTCGGGTCTACACCAAACATGCCTTAAAAAACGCTTTGGTCCCTGTGATTACAGTGGTGGGGCTGCAGTTTGGCGGACTTCTAGCTGGGGCAGTAGCTACTGAAACGGTTTTCTCGTGGCCAGGCATAGGCCGATTGTTGATTGACTCGGTGCGTTATCGGGATTATCCAGTCATTCAAGGTACCGTCCTTTTTACTGTAAGCGCAGTCGTGATCGTGAATAGTCTGACAGATATTGTGCTGGCCATGGTCAATCCCCGCATGCGGTTCGATTGAGAGGTGAAATGATGCGAAGAGCGAAAACTACTGTTAAGACTGTCTTGTTACGCAGAAAAAACGTCGTTATTGGTGGCGGACTTGTCGCCCTTATTTTACTTATGGGGCTATTTGCTCCCCAGGTAGCGCCACATGATCCTCTCGAGCAAAACCTGCGTAATGCCTACCAAACGCCGAGCTCGGAATATCCCTTTGGAACAGACCAATTTGGCCGTTGCCTCTTGTCTAGAGTTGTCCATGGCGCTCGCATTAGTCTCTTGGAAATCGGCATGGGTGTCAGCCTAGCTATGGCCATAGGAGTTCCTTTAGGTCTGATCGCTGGTTATTTTGGAGGTTCTATTGATCGTACCATTATGTGGCTTTTAGATATCGTCTATGCATTTCCCGGCATTATCCTGGCGATCTTGATTGTAAGCGTCCTGGGACCTTCTCTAACAAACATGCTAATCGCCATTGCCGTTTTTTCTATACCTGTTTATGGTCGCTTATGTCGCAATTTAACCTTATCCCTTAAACAAAGGGAATACGTAGAGGCAGCAAGAGCCCTTGGGCTTAGCAATTTGGGCATTATGTTCAAACACATTTTACGAAACGCTCTTGCCCCTCTTCTGGTTCAAGCTACATTAACCGCTGGCGGTGTTGTTTTAAGTGCCTCTACCTTGAGTTTCCTGGGACTGGGGGTTGTGCCGCCTACCCCAGAATGGGGTGCCATGATCAGTACCGGAAGAACCTTTCTAACAATTGCCCCGCACCTTTCCCTCTTTCCAGGTCTGGCTATCCTCATCACTGTGCTTGGCTTCAATCTCTTAGGCGATGGATTGCGTGACCTACTAGACCCGAGGCTGAGAAACAATTGATGCAATATATGCAATATACATAGAAAGGGCGTGATGCCAAAATGAGAATTGTGATTGGTAGTCTTTCCCATGAGTCCAATTCATTCAATCCTAAGTACATGAGCCTTGGCGACTTCTCACCAGCGTACGGAAATGATGTTCTATCCCGCCTCAAAGAAGGTGGGCGCTCTCCCTTGCAGGGTATCTACAAGGTGGTCCGATCCTATGGTGCCGAGGTACTTCCGACCATATTTGCCCGGGCAACGCCTGGAGGGCTTGTCTCTTTTGGGGCCTACCAAACCATGAAGGAAGCCTTCTTAGCTGAACTGAGCAAAGTGGAACAAATCGACGGGGTCTGTCTGCATCTGCATGGAAGTATGGTGGTGGAGAACATCGGAGATGCCGAAGGAGACCTGTTGACAGAAGTCAGGGCCATGATCGGTGATGAAGTTCCCATTGTCGCCTCTTTAGATATGCATGCCACCATAACCGAGACAATGATGAACAAAGCTGACGCTTTTGTGGGTTTTCGCACTGCACCCCATGTGGACACCATGGAGACAGGCGAAAGAGCTGCTCAGTTACTGATGGATGCTTTAACTAAGGGTTATAAACTATCCATGTGCGGTGTAGGACTTCCCCTCCTAGTTTCTGGGGAACAGTCCGAATCAGCTAAGCCACCCATGGTTTCCTTGATTCGGCGGATGGAAGCCATGGACAAGCTACCGAATGTACTTTCTTCCTCTCTCCTTCTAGGTTTCCCCTGGGTTGACATAAGTTACAATCAGGGAGCAGCCCTAGTTGTAACCAAGGAGAATCCCGGGCTGGCCCAAGCTGAGGCACTACGACTGGCAGACGAATTATGGAGCAAGCTTGACCAGTTTAAGTTCACCACCGAAGCATATCCCTTTGCAGAGTCTTTAGCGGTGGCGTTAAACGCAGAAAAAGGGCCCGTCTGTATCGCAGATTGTGGAGACAATCCTGGAGCTGGTGGAAGTCAAGACATTGTCTATCCACTTCAGATCATGTTGCAGCAAAACCTGGAGAACATCTTGTTTGGAGCCATAGCTGACGAAACAGCTTATGAGTACTGTCTCACGCAAGAGATCGGATCAAGCTTTGAGTTGACGTTTGGCAAACTGAATATCGAGGCAGACGCGCCCGGTATCACAGTCACAGCTAAGCTTAAGCATATAGGTGGCCTAGGAAAGACGCCGGCAGTGGCCATACAAATAGACGAAATCGATGTAGTCATCAGTAAGGATCGGGTGATGATGCTAGATCCTAAAGATCTCGAACAGTTAGGTCTAAGGCCGAAAGAATACCGGATTTTAGTCTTAAAGAGTGGGTACTTAGATCCTAAATACGAAGCCATCGCTACCTATGGTTTGCTGGCATTGACCCCGGGTTTTACCAACCAAGACTTCGCTGCTTTAAACTACAAACATATAAAAAGACCTATACATCCCTTGGATCAAGGCTTCTTTTACGATCCCCACGAGTATGTATTATCATCACGAAGCAGGTAAGGAGAGAGAAGATGAAGTATACTGTTGAGGTATGTACTTATACCATAGAAGATGTTTTAGCAGCGCAAGAGGCTGGGGCTGATCGTGTTGAGCTTTGCTCAGATCCAGATGCAGGAGGTACCACGCCAAGCTTTGGGCTTATCGAACATGTAGTGGAGACGCTGGGCATTGATGTAGCAGTAATGATTCGCCCTAGGGGCGGAGACTTTGTCTACAGTCCCGAGGAGCTTCTGATCATGGAAAGGGATATTCGCATGGCTGCCCAAGTGGGCGCCAAATGCGTAGTATTTGGGGTTTTAACGGACTCTGGTCATCTAGATGTTCATGCCATGGGCCGTTTAGTCGCAGTTGCCAAAGAGCACCAACTCCAGGTAACTTGCCATCGTGCCTTCGATGTGGCAAGCAATCCCCACAGGTTTGCGCAGCAACTAGTGGACCTTGGTGTGGATCGGTTGCTCACCTCAGGGCAAAAACCAAGGGCCATTGACGGATTAGCTCTCTTGGCCGATTTGCAGAAAACAGTAGGTGAAGAGTTGAGTATTATGCCTGGTGTAGAGATCTCCAGTAATAATCTGGAACAGATCTTGGAACTGGATGTCAAGGAAATTCATGTTCGAAATGTGGAGAAGGTAACCTCCTCAATGCAGCGCGGTGCCAATCTTGTGATGGGTGCTGATGATTACGACGAGACTACTCGGGTTAGAATTGATCTAGCGGAGACGACGAAAATCGTGGAGGCGGTCAAGCAAAAAGAAAACTAAGAAGGAGCGGGAAGCACGATGCAATTTCCAAGAACGTTTAATAGCATGAAGGAAATGCAGGAGACGAACCGAACCACCGTTTTGCGCGTGCTTTTCGCCCATGATTCTCCCATGACGCGCGGTGAGATTGTACGAAAAACCGGGCTGAGCGCCCCAACCATCACTCGTATTGTTAAGGAACTACTCAAAGAGAAAATCGTTATCGAAGTAGGGAAGGTTGAGCTGATGCAGGGCCGTAATCGGGAGCTTCTGCAAATAGATTATGATCACATTGATGTCCTAGGTTTTGAGGTTAACGAATCGTTTGTGCATGGAGTTGTTTGTGATCTTAAGGGCGCGGTTAAAATGAGTTTTTCTGAGCCCGTGCAAGATAAAAGGCCACAAGCCATAGCCGAAAGCATTAAGGTCATCTTGGACCAAATTCGCCAAAACGAGGCCAAAACTGCAAATATTATTGGAATTGGACTTTCCATTTCTGGTATCGTAGCACCAACAGAACAGAAGGTTATTCATTCTGGCACCATGGGCTGGGAAAACATTCACGTTAACGATCTCTTCCCCCCACTGGGAGATATGATGATTATCGTGGAAAACGACGCCAATGCAGCACTTTTGGGAGAAGTCTGGGTAGCGAATATTCAGGATGACGAGGATGTAGTGTACATTGTCATTAGTGAAGGAGCCATCGGAGCAAGCCTTTTGGTTGATGGTCAACTTGTGCGGGGTTCAACGATGGTGGCTGGGGAAATAAGTCATTTTCCTGTAGAGCCCAATGGCAAGTCGTGCATGTGCGGTAATTCGGGTTGTTTTGAGACCTATGTTTCCTTAGAAAGATTAGAGAAAGAGTTTGCTGAATTGAGCACCGGAAACATGAAGCTCATCGAGGCTTATAAGGCCGGCGATGAGCTTGCCCAACAGTTTGTGATTCAAGCTGCGCATAAGATGGCGACGGTGATTCGGTCCATTATTTACTTGGTTAACCCTGGGAGAATTATCATTGGTGGCTTATGGATCGAAGCCGGGGAGGAATTTTTAAATTTGGTACTGCAACAAGTGAAGAAACATTTTTCCCTTGGAGAGCGACATATCCCACAGTTTGCTTACTCAAAACTCCACCCCCATGCTGGTGTACTGGGGGCGGTTGGTCTTGTTATAGATGAATTTCTTAAATACCAGTGATGGTAGTCTGGCCTGTGAGGGACAGGCCCGTTACCCGTTACCATACCTCATGGAGGACACGGAGGATGTTCTTTCCCACCACCTTTTGGATGTCTTCCGTTGAATAGTCATGTTTTACTAACCATCGCAAAATGTTGTGCGATGCTTCTGTGGGGTTCTCTAAACCCTGTACATAATCCACCTCAGGGAACTCCTGCTTCGCTTGGGTTCCTTTTGTGGAGAGTTGCGATGCAAAGTGACGATGAAGGCCCACATGATCCCCATACAAGGTGTCGGGTCCAAAAGCCACATGGTCAATCCCCACGAGATCTTTGATATACTCGAAATGTTCCATGTACGACTCCAGATTGTGGGCTGGGTTCTTGTGGGTGATTGTGGTGTGGGGGGCTGCTTCAATTCCGATCACACCGCCCTTGTCGGCACAGGCTTTCAAGACATCATCGGGCGTGAGACGTTTGCTGTCCCATAGAGCTCGTGCCCCCACATGGGTTAAAAAGATGGGTTTGGTGCTGTGTTCAATCACATCTAGGGTGGTAAGACTCCCTGTGTGGGAACAGTCAATGGCCATGCCCAATTTGTTCATGCGCTCCACCGCCCTTCTTCCAAAGGCGGTGAGACCCCCATCCCGCGCTTCCTTGAGGCCAGAACCCAAGGCATTTGACTCACTATAGGTGATCCCTAAGAGCCTTACACCAAGGCCATAGAGGATATCAATACGGTCCAACTCATTTTCGATGGGAGCTGCACCTTCGATAGATGGTACCCAGGCCAGTCTGCCTTCCTGATGGGCACGGTAGATATCCTTTACCCCCTCGCAGACGATGACAAAATCTTGATGGGCAATATCACTGCGACGCATACCGAGATCATGGAGGACATCCTGCCACTTCCAACCGGCTGGCGAACTGATGGTACAGGTACCATCCATCAAATTATCGAACACGCAGTCCAGATACGACTGGGAAAGGGCAAGAAACGCTGTATGCTCCCGGCCCTGCCTCTCATAGGCATCGAGGTCCCGCGTGACATTCTTCGGCATAATCGTGGGGTGCTCATGGAGGGAAATGATAACCGACTCCTGAGCCAAATGAGTTACCCGCTTTTCCTCATCAGGACTCAGGGGAAGGAGATAAGGCTCCACCCTCCCCACTTGGTCTGCCATTTCATAGCTAACAAAATCCTTCCCCGCTTCTAGGTACTGATACGACATATACCCTGCGTACTTCTTATTGGTCCCCATCTTTTATTCACCTACCACAGAGAGCTCACGAAGGGATTTCACCTTGCCGGTGGCCAGCTTCGGTGGCAGAGCGAAGGACATCTTAGAGTGCGATAGGCCGCTCCGAACAAGTGCCTCAGCCGTGGCCAAGGCCACCCGGGAGGGGTTGACCACAGGAATACCAAGGGTCTCCTGCACTTCTTCTGCTACCTGAAGAAAACCCATGGACATACAGCCCAAGACTAAAGCCTGAGCCCGATCTTCTTTCACAGCAGCCCTGCCTTCAGCAATAATCTTTTCCATCGTGGCTGCCCTGTCATTGGCTAGCTCCAAAACAGGAACATCCACAGCCCGCACCGAGGCTAACTTAGCCAAGACCCCTGCCTTGTAACCAAGCTCAATGCTCGTATCAATCATGCTCTCAGCAATGGTCAAAACCGAAAAGCGGTGGCAAAGCATGGCCGCAGTCTGGTAACTGGTCTGTCCAGGGCCCACCACAAGCATTTTGCTTGTAATCTCCCGCATAGCATCAAGGCCAGGGTCTCCCGCACAGCCCAAGATGGCGGCATTGTAACCCTCTTGCTCCAACTCAAAGACGGCTTCGGCGGCAGAAGGAATACTTAGATACTCTTCATACATGGATTCGATGGAAGCAGGCCCTTCCTCCACCCTGCGAATGACCACTTCAGTGTCGGGGGCGGCCCATTCCCTTAAAATCGCACCTCGCCTGGCCACTTCTTTCATATCCATAGGACCTGGTACTACATACGCTATTTTCATACCGCTTTTCCTCCTTCAAATTTGAGATTACCGTTATTGGCACAAACAAGATCACAGCGAACGAGATGGCCATCACCCACATCGGTTAGAACCTGTTCAGAACCCCTACAAGCATTCCCAACGTAGGGACAGCGGTCCTGAAGCAAACAACCCTCCGGTAAATCTACTGGGCTTGGAACATGATTGCTCAGGGGAACTTCTTCTGGACGTTTCGACGGATCTAGGGTAGGAATTGCCGCTACCAGAGCCTTGGAGTAAGGGTGGAGGGGCTTTGTCAAAATATCTTCCGTCTTACCGTATTCTACAATCTGCCCCAGATACATAATGGCGGTATGATCGCAGAGGTATTGAAGTAAGGAGAGGTCATGGGAGATATAAACTGTCGTAAGCCTCATCTCCTCGGCAATCTCCTTCATTAAATTAAGTACCCCGGCCCGCACCGAAACATCTAGCATGGAGACAGGTTCGTCAGCTACTAAGAAGATGGGCTTCAAGACTAAGGCCCGGGCCAAGACCACACGTTGCAGCTGTCCACCACTCATTTGATGGGGATACTTCTCCAAAAACGACTCCGCAGGCTGTAGGTTAACCTTACGAAGGGCCTCCTTCACGAACCCAAGACGCTCTTCCGTAGACGATCCAATACCGTGAATGGTCAAAGGTTCCATGATTGAACGCTGCACCGTAAAGCGGGGGTTCAGAGCCTCAAAGGGATTCTGAAAGACAAGTTGAGCCTGGCGGCGAAACTTGAGCATCTCTTCTTTCGAGCGCAGATCTGTCACATCTTCACCGTTAAACAGGTACTCCCCCTCCGTACTCTCGGTGAGTTTTAGTAGGAGGCGTCCCATGGTAGACTTTCCGCAACCACTTTCACCAGCAATCCCCAGGGAATCTCCCTCCTTTAGACACAGATCGACACCATTGACCGCGGTCAGGCACTGGCCTTGCTTCTTTTTACGAAAGAGGCTTTGGCGAACGGGATATTCTTTCTTGATCTTCCGTAGTTCAACCACATACCCATCTTCACCCTTGGGGTTCATGCTGGCTGCCATGTCTCCACCTCCTTGGCAAGCTTTTGTAATTTTAGAGTCTCAGACAATCTAAAGCAGGCGGCTCCATGCTGGTGCTCTTCGTCCACTTCTTCGTATGGAGGTTCCTCGGCAAGGCAACGCTCCATGGCAAAGGGACAGCGAGGGGCAAACCTACATCCTGATGGTGGATTGACCAAGTCAGGGGGGGAACCTTCAATGGAAATGAGCTCCTTATCTTGCTGTCTGGGATCGGGAAAGGCGTTTTCCAAACCCATGGTGTAAGGGTGCAGTGGATTTTCCAAGACTTCTTGTGTAGAACCCTTTTCAACCACCTTCCCAGCGTACATCACCACAATATTGTCGCAGGTTTCTGCCACCACAGAAATGTCATGGGTGATCATAATGAGGGCCAAATTCAACTCACTGCGCAGACGCTTCAGTTCGTTGAGGACCTGGCGCTGGACGATGACATCCAGGGCTGTCACGGGCTCGTCAGCAATGACCAGTCTAGGCTCGAGGGCCAGGGCCAAGGCGATAGCCGCCCTCTGCTTCATTCCCCCAGAGTACTCATGGGGAAAATTTCCTAGGCGATCTGGATCGAGACCAACCATGGTAAAAAGCTCCACCGTGCGGGCATGAGCTTCTTTCTTTGTCATGTTGCCCTTGAGGGTCAGCACTTCCGTGAAGGCATCTTCCACGGGATAGACAGGATTCAAAGAGTCCATGGCAGCCTGGGGAATCAAGGATAAATCGCGCCAACGCACATTGCGCATCTCCTTTTCAGGGAGAAGAGTGAGGTCCTGACCATCAAATAAGACTTCTCCACTGGGGATAAAGGCATTTTTGGCCATAACCCGGATAATTCCATTCACCATCGTGCTCTTTCCGCAGCCGCTTTCACCCACGAGCCCTAAGCTCTGACCAGGCTCCACAGAAAACGATACACCATCCACGGCCTGGGCGATCCCCTTTTTCGTTTTGTAATACACTCTCATATCTCGTACATCTAATAGGGACACGAAGACCCTCCTTTCTTACATACTGCGCAGCTTAGGCTGGAGAACTTCTTCCGCACCCCGGCTGATATAAAAGCCGGCCATGACAAGTAGCATGATGCAAATACCAGGTGGGAGCATCCAATAAAAAGCGCCCCGGGAGAGGGCTTGAGATACATAGGCGTCGTGTAACATATAGCCCCAGCTGATAGAGCTAGGATCACCAAAGCCCAGAAAACTCACGGCGGCCTCCGTTAAGATGGCCCAACCGATGGCCAAAGACCCGTACAGTAACGATAGGGGTAGAATATTTGGCATAATATAGCTGAAGATAATGCGAGAATGGGAAGCACCTGATACTCGTGCTGCTTCCACAAAGGCTCTTTTTTTGATGGACAAAACCTGGGAGCGAATGACCCTGGCCGTATCTCTCCATAAAAGAAGAGCCATGGCTAAAACAATGTTCCAAATACTTGGTCCTAGAAAGCTCACTAAGACAATGACAAAAGGGTCGAAGGGTATGCCAAAGACCACGTCCGTGAGGCGCATCAAAAGAGAATCCACTTTGCCACCAAAGTACCCTGACACCAAACCCACAACCGTTCCCACCACCATGACAAAGAGGGCGGCCGTAAAGCCCACGGTTAGGGCTGGGCGGGCTCCGTAGATGAGCTGTGAAAAAATGTCTCGACCCATATTGGTTGTTCCAAGCTTGAAGTTCTTCTCAGGCTCCCGATTAAAGGCAATCCGCCCATCTACTCGTACCATTTCTTGGGGATCGTAGGGGGCTATAGCTGGTGCAAACAAGGCCACAAGGATAAAGAGGATATAGATGATGGCACCCACCAGGGCAAATTTATCTTGTCTAAAAAATTCTAGTATGCTTGTCATCTCTATCACCCCATATCCTCCACGGTAATTCGCGGATCAAGTACGCTGTACAATAAGTCCGCCACAAAGTTCATGAACACCATAATGGCAGCTGCCAAGAGAAAGGCCCCTTGGGCCAGGGGATAATCACTCATGGTCACCGCATCCACCAAGAGCCGCCCCAGTCCTGGCCAGCTAAACACATTCTCGATGACAACATTGCCCCCGATGGCATACCCAAACCCGACCGCCATGGCGGTAACCACTGGCAAGATGGCATTGCGTGCTGCATATTTCAGCATCACCCGACGTTCACTAAGGCCCCGCATGCGGGCAATGGTCACATAGGATTCTTCCATGGTTTCTACCATGTTCGTGCGCATCAAGAGAAGGGGCAGCCCCAGGAGGTAAATAGCTAAAGTCAAAGATGGCAAGAGCATGTACTTCCAAAAAACGGGCGATGTAAACTTTGCCCATTCTGATGCATAGGTCACGCCTGCAGGTCCCGTCCCCGATGAAGGTAACCAGCCTAGACGAAAGGAAAATATAGCTAACACCAGCATGCCCACCCAAAACTGGGGTGCTGATCGGGTAAAGAGTGTGAGGATAATTCCCACCGTCTCACCTTTTTTCCCCCGCAGCCAGGCGAGCAAAATTCCCCCTAAGACACCTACCACATAAGCAATGATCAGTGAAAAGAGCATTAGATACAAGGTGTTAGGTAAAACCCTCGCCACAACACGCAGGACGTCATCTCTATAGACAAAGGATGTACCGAGATTACCCTGGAGTAAATTAAGCAAAAAGACAAGGTACTGCTGGAAGAGGGGCTTGTCCAAGCCAAACTGCTCCAGAAGAATCTCTTGCTGTTCCTTGGTGAAGTTGGGGTCAATATAGGCCGTAAGGGGGTTCCCTGGCATGAGGCGGAAAACAAAGAACAAGATGGTGGCAATAATCCACAGAGTAAGTAGCATTTGTCCAAAGCGGCGTCCAATA
The DNA here is from genome assembly GCA_002424045.1 of Firmicutes bacterium UBA5493. Taxonomy (GTDB): domain Bacteria; phylum Bacillota; class Limnochordia; order Darwinibacteriales; family Darwinibacteriaceae; genus UBA5420. Next base: position 22,690 of record DIPH01000019.1, read on the forward strand.
TACTTCCAATTTAGCGTCACGTCTGTACTCCTTTCCGACCGCATTCATTCCTAAAAAAGGAGGGTGCACCTAGAGCACACCCTCCAAGAGCTTTCTAGAACGATGGAGTGTGTTCTTCTACTTGACCTGAAGGATAGAGGAGACGACCTTTGTTATCCCACTCATAACCTGCTTCTTTAAGGAACTGGCGTGCTTGCTCCAAACCTCCCTGGGGCCACTTGAGCTCGTCATTCTTCCAGAACTCTAGGGCTGGAGCGATGACTGAATTGGCCGGGACGGCATACCCTTTCCAAACCGCTTCTACCACGAACTCCTGATCTGTGATGGCAACTAGGGCCTTACGGAAGGCCGGGTCACTAAAGGGGGCCCGATTGTGGTTGAGAGCGATAAAGCGATAGCCAAGATCCACCGAGGACACCATGGAGAGCATGGGATTACGGCTGACCAGGTTCTCTAAGAGAGAGGCATCACCCGAGTAGCTGGCTAAGAAGTTGAGCTCCCCATTTTGAATCATTCCCAGGGTGGACTCCATATTCGTTACGAAGCGGACAATCCACTTGTCAACCTTGGGAGCCGCGAAATGGTCGGCATAAGCGTCTAGGACCACTTCTTCTGCGAACTTCCAATCGGCGAATTTAAACGGTCCTGATCCGATGGGAACGTCTTCTTGAATGGACTCTGCATTCTCAGGACGGGTCTTGAGGTCTTCGAAGAGGGGTCCCCAAATGTGTTCGGGAGCCAGGTTAATCTTGGCCAGGCTCGCTGCTTCAAAGGCAGCCCAGGGACGTTTGAGGTGGAAAACCAGCGTCAGATCATCCACAATTTCAACCCTGGAGATAACATCCACAAAGGGTTTGTACATGGGTACTTCACCAGTCATGGGGGCTTCAAAGGAAAACTTTACATCCTTTGCCGTAACAGGCTCGCCGTCATGCCACTTCATACCATCCCGGAGTAGAATCTGCACCTCTGTGTCGGAGAGCCACTCCACCGATTCGGCTGCCCATGGTTCAGGCAAACCTTCGGGGCTCATGCGCATCAGACGGTCATAGATTAGTTCATAAACCCAGGAGTCCACAGTACCACTAATATAGAAGGGGTTAATGGCCTGTACGGTCTCACCACTATTGAGGATAATGGCCTTTTGATCGCCGATGGGATCAATGTTAATATAGGTCCAAAAATTTCGGATACCCATACCAGCCATATCTACCACAGAGTCTTCAGCAAAGACATCTGTATTGTAAACAATGCTAATCATGGGATGTACCGTAAAGTCATACACGGCATCTTCCACCAAAATTTCCTGAGCCTTGAGGATTAACTCACGGCGTTCTTCTGGATCGACTGTCACACGCTGTGCTTCGGCGATGGCGTCGTACTTTGGATTGACGTAACCGATAAAGTTATATCCATCCACCGTGGTGCTCGAATGGAAGAGGTTGTAGATAAATTCGTCTGGATCCAGTCGTTCAGGGCGAGCCGTCATCTGCCATCCGGCAATGTCCCAGCGATCCCGTTCAAACCACACTAAGTCCGACTGCTGTTCCCAGGGAACAACTCGTAACCTGGCGTCAATTCCCAGTTCGGTCATCATTGCAGTAAGATATGACAATGTCTCATACTCATCAGGGGCAGACGATTGAGGTCGGGTAATAACGTAAATTGGGCGAATCACCCGGTCACCCTGGGAGGCTATGACTCCTCCAGAAAGGGTTAGAAAAAGGAGACAAATCAACAAACTGCTCGCGATTTTGCTCTTCCAACTCATACTGTCACGTCCTTTTTTCGTTGTCTCGTTGTGATGCTTAGTGCTCTTCTTTTCATGAGAATTAGACCCAGGTTTCTTTCAACACTCGCAGAATATTGGTGCCTAATACCTTCTCAATGTCCTGGTCGGAATAGTCGTGTTTCACGAGCCAGCGTAGAATATTGATGGAGGCCTCCGTGGGATTTTCCAAACCTCGAACATATTCCACCTCATCGAAATTCTTGGTTCCCTGTGTTCCCTTTGTTGATAAGTTCGCAGCAAAGGCGTGGTGCAAGCCCACGTGATCGCCATAGAGGGTATCTGGGCCAAAAGCCACATGATCGATGCCGATCAGATCTTTGATGTACTCAAAGTGTTCCATATAGGAATCAATGGAATGGTTGCGGTTCCACTCGGTGATGGTGGTATGGGGTGCTGCTTCGATACCAACCACACCGCCTTTGTCAGCGCAGGCCTTGAGAACATTATCGGGGGTGAGGCGTTTGCTATCCCAGAGGGCCCGAGCCCCTACGTGGGACATGAAGATAGGCTTCTTGCTGGCGTCAATGACATCTAGTGTGGTTAGGGAACCAACATGGGAGCAGTCGATGGCCATTCCTACCTTGTTCATGCGCTCCACAACTTTATGTCCAAAACTAGTCAAACCACCATCACGGGCTTCCTTGAGGCCTGATCCTAAGGCGTTTGATTCACTGTAGGTGATACCCATGAGGCGAACGCCGAAGCCAAAGAGGATGTCCACTCGATCCACCTCGTTTTCTAGAGGGGCGGCTCCTTCGATGGTGGGAATAAGGGCCAGACGTCCTTCTTGGTTGGCACGATAAATGTCTTCTACCCTTTCACAACGGAACACAAAGTCTTGGTGCGCGAGATCAGAGAAGCGCATGCCTAGATCGTGGAGGATATCGTTCCATTTCCAACCAGCCGAGGAGGAAATTGTACAAGTTCCATCCATCATATTGTCAAAAACTGCGTCGAGATAAGAGTGGGACAATTCTTCGTAGGCGCAAAATTGGCGTCCCTGCCGGTTGTAAGCGAACACGTCATCCATATTTTCGGGGAAGTATACTGGATGATCGTGCAAGGAAATAATGATCAATCGCTCGGCTAGATCAAGGACTCGTGCCTCCTCCTTTTCGGTGAGAGGTACCAGGTACTGGGGGACACGATTGAGTCCTTTGGCCATCTTCATATCCAAATAGTCAACGCCTGCCTCCAGATATTGGTATGCTTGATATCCGTCATACTTTTTGTTTACACCCATACTAGCGCTTCCTTTCCTGCTCCTTTGAGATTTTAATGGTTAGTATACACCGGTCTTTCGTAGGTTTCAACCCAATTTGTGATATTTAACGCAAGATGACCAATGCTTCAATACGTGTTCCGTAAAGGATCACAATTCCTTAATAATAACGTGAAAAAGCAACACTTTTTCGTCGCCCGTGGCGCCTTAAGTGTTGCTTTTGTTCTTGCTAGACGTTATTGTTTTACGAAATTCGTAGAATAGTAGAAGTGACTGTCCCTCACACAGATTGGGGACTATCCCGCGCTATGCTCCGCAGGAGTCGCGGATGACCAGTTTACAGTCATACTCATGCACTAAGTCATCGGTATCGTTACCCTCTATTTTGTCGATGAGCAGATTGCATGCTGCATATCCCATATCGTAGTTGGGTAATTTGATTGTGGTCAGGGCCGGACGTGTAGCCAAGGCTATCGGAACATCATCATAGCCTACAATGGAGACGTCTCGTGGAATCTCTAAGCCGTGCTCCCGTACCGCGTCCATGACACCAACTGCCATAAGATCATTGGCGACAAAAAAGGCATCGATCTGGGCATCGCGATTCAGAAGACGCGCCCCTGCCTGGTAGCCTCCCTCGATTGTCCAATTGCCATAATCCACAAGTCCCACATCGGGTCTCTTGGCATCAGCATGGGCCATCTTATACCCTTCCCACCGATCCTTTGTACACCTCCAGTTCGGTGTTCCTCCGATATAGGCAATGCGCGTGCGCCCAAGACTCAGAAGGTGTGAGGTTGCGGTATAACCACCTTTAACGCTATCGGGCAAGACCGAACTTCGAGGCTCTTTTTTGGAAAAACAATAGAGATAGGCCGCGGGAGTATGGGCAGGAACGGGATAATCCACTTCCGTAACCCAGTTACTACAAAAGAGCAATCCTCCCACTTGGCGACTGCGCACCAGCCATTCATGGAAGTCCATGGATTCGGCCCTTTGGCGGGATTCTCCCACGATAAGGTTATACCCTTTGTCCATGGCAGCTTGCATTGCCCCACCCATCATATCAGGTACCAAGTCGCTCATAACTGTATTGGCAATGAATCCGATAGTTCTGGTCTCTTGTTTTCGCAGATTCCGAGCAACTATATTCGGTTCATAGTTAAAATCCCTGACAACCTCCAGAACCCTCGTTGAGGTTTCTGGGCTAATGGGCGCTGTATTATTCAGGACATGGGAAACAGTGGCCGTAGAAACCCCAGCCACTTTCGCGATATCCTTTAGTGTCACTCTAGCCTTTGTCATTTCACAGCTCCTGATGTTAGTCCTCGTACATAATACCTTTGTAGTATGAAAAAGACAATTAGAACTGGAATCATGGTAATGATCGACCCCGAAGTAATCATTTCCCAGTTGGTTCTATACCGTGATAGATAGTAATTTGTAAGTCCGACTTGAATTGTCTGTACCTTGGCGCTCGAGTTGAACGTCAAAGCCATGAGAAGCTCATTCCAGCTCGTCATGAAGCTATACACTAATACGGTAGCAAATCCAGGCAACGACAGGGGTAGATAAATCTTTGTGAAAACCTGAGCCTCTGTGCAACCATCCAGTAAAGCGCTTTCCCTAAGGGATGCGGGAAGGGCCGAGAAGGTATTGCGCATCATAAACACACAAAACGGAAGCTGGAACGTGCTATAGATCAAAATCAACCCAAAATAGCTGTTGAGAAGCCCCATTCTATGCATAAAACCATAGAGGGGAATCAACAAGGATTGAAAGGGTACCATCATGGTTGCCAAGATGCTGATAAAAAAGATATTGATCCCCGGAAATCTCAAATACGCAAATGCATACCCGGCCAAGGAACTGACCGCCATGACGACCAAAATCGTCCCGGAAGTGACGATCAAGGAGTTGACAGCATAGCGCATGAACTCTCCACCGTTGACCGTTAGTAAGGTGCGGTAATGTTCAAACGTGATCTCTCTTGGCAACAACTCAGGAGGATAGGTTAAGATTTGGTCCGTAGGTTTTAATGAAGTCATGAGAGTCCATACAATTGGTGCCACAAAAGCGAGCACCAAAAGGATGTTGATCAGATAGAAACCCACAACTTGCCATTTCTTCAGTTTCACAGGATTTCCTCCTTATTCCACAGTATCGCTCTGCAGTGATCGCGTCTGAATGAGACTTAGAACTATCAAGATGATGAGTAAGACGATGGACATGGCACTACCATAGCCAAGATTGAAGTACTCAAATCCGGTCCGGAAGATGTACATAACAATGGTAAGGGTTCCATTGGCAGGGCCGCCTTGTGTCATCACATGGAAATGATCAAAGGCTAAGAAAGACCCAATTAAGGACACCATCAAGGCCATCACAAAGGTTGGCCTGATTATGGGCAAGGTGACATAAAGTAGACGCTGCCTTGCATTGGCACCATCTATATTAGCAGCCTCGTAACACTCCACAGGAACACCCTGCAAACCAGCTAAAAGTATCATCATAGAAAATCCCGCAGTCTTCCAGATGACCATGGCCGACACCGACAGACGGGCATTCCAGGTCGATCCCAACCAAGACACCCTCGAAGATATGAATCCCAGGGAGCTAAGGACATAGTTGAGAATCCCATATAACTCATTAAAAATCCACAACCAGACTAGGCTAGCTACAACAAAGGAAATCGCCACAGGGACAAAGTAAATCGTACGAAACACGTTCGTTAAGGGAGATTTGTGATTCAGCAATAGGGCTAATGCCAACGCTAGTAAAAAGATGCCCGGAGTGACAATTAACGTGTAGATGACAGTATTAGATAAGGACTTCCAAAACAGTGGATCATTAACGAGGCGCTCGTAGTTACCTAGACCTAAGAATCGATTAGAGCCAAGCACCGACCAATTATAGAAAGACATTTGAAACACTCTAACGAGTGGATAGACGAAGAAAACGAGGTTAAGAGCTACTGCTGGGGTTAGAAACATCATACCTGTACGGTGCTTAGAAAAGAACCTGCGTACGCCCTGAAGATTATGCATAACAATCGTCCCTTCTAAAGGGCAATCGCCTGCTTGGCGATTGCCCCCAGACTACATTCATACTTAGTATTGAAGTGCCCTTTTCATGTCTTTAGCAGCATCCTGATAGGCTTGTTCTGGACTAATTTCACCCATCATTGCTCTTTGCATAGCTGTCAACATTGGTGCATACAACTCATTGTATTTTGTGGAGTAAGGTGCACGAGCTACTTCCAAAATATCAGCAAAGACTGCAAAGCGAGGATCTTGAGCAAAGTACTTGTTGTCAAACAAGTCTGTGCGAACTGGTAATGCACCGCTCTGCGCCCATACCTCAACCTGGATGTCCTCGGACATGGCAAATTCAACAAACTCCCAGGCAAGATCGGCCTGCTTGGTGTCACGGCTGATCGCCATCAAGTTTCCACCAGAGAACGATGCATGCTCACCATGTTCTGCCCTTGGTATAAAGGTGATACCAAAGTCTAGATCAGGAGCATCATCTTGGAAGGTGATAATGTTGTAGTTACCACTGAGCATCATAGCAACACGTTCTGTTACAAACCCGTTATAAACGTCGCTGTATTGCCACGTAGCAGAATTCACAGGAGCGACTTTATACTTGTGAATCAAATCAACCCACATTTGCAGGGCCGCGATGGACTCGGGTGAGTCAATTAATACTTCGGTGCCATCGGCGTTGAGCAAGTTACCTCCAAAGGACCAGACAACTGGCATGAAGCCGAACATTTGCCAGCCGGCAGAACTACCAACAATACCGAAACCATATTGATCCGTTTCGCCATCATTGTCTGCGTCTTTGGTGAGTAGCTGAGCATATTCAATGAGCTCATCCCAGGTCTGAGGTGGTCTTTCAGGATCAAGTCCCGCTTCACGGAAGAGGGTCTTATTCCAAACCAAACCAGACAAGTCCACCGTGTAAGGGATACCATAGTAGCGACCATCAACTTCACCAAGATGCAACATACCTTCTGGTAGAGCCGAGCGATACTCAAGTGCCTCAATCCTGTCGGTAATGTCTAAGAAAGCTCCGATAGAATTGAAGTAGGGGTGTAAAATGATGTCTAGGGAGATGACGTCAGGAGCGTTACCTGCCGCTAAGGCTGCTAGGAATAGCTGTGTCTGTTGTTCATAAGGAACCAGTTGAAATTCTGCCCTCTTAGACGAACCTTCTGCTTCCATTTTGGCATTGAATAGGGCCACTGTTTCTTCCGTTTGAACTTCGCGGTCCCAAACTACGATGGTCTCTGCCATGGCCATGCTGGTTGCTGCCAATGCGACGATCATAACTACTACTAAAATCGACAGTCTTTTCATTCAGAATCCTCCTCTTTTAAGTGAAAATCTCTGACGGTCAACCTATTGTCGAGTGTGTACCCCCCCTTTTGGTGGTTCTCCTAGAATCTACTTAACCAGTGGAAACGCTGCAATTCGCAAGTTGGTAGAACCATACGGAATGAGCGTAATATCCTCAATCGGTAGTTCTGTATGATGTGGTCCTTGGTCAATTGGACCCGCGGAATTATTGATCAGGCCCCAACTAGGGATACGGCGACCGCGCCCAAGAAGCTTAACGGGAGCCCCCTTGGGATCGAATGGAACCTTTGAATAGTCTCCCTTTTGTACGGTGAAAGAGCTCTCTGGATTTTCCATGTCGAGGATGAGCCCATAGTTCCAATAGCTCACTGGGTAGACTTCCCAATCGGCAAAGGGCTCTTCACGGCCGATTTTCACCCATTTTTCTTCGATCTGTAATCCATACAAGAGTGGTCCCCTGTAAACAGAAACTAGCCCTTCATGACCTTCTGTCACCCGAATTTCCATGGGGAAATGAAGCTGAACTCTATCCCCATCTTTCCAGACGCGGTGGACGGTAACGTACTGGCCCACTTGGACCTGCCTAGCTTCTTCTTTATTGACCTTTAAGGTTGCTCCATGGGCCCATTTGGGGATTCTAAACCTCACGGGAAACTTCATTTCTTGTTCGAGGGAAAACTCCACATCAATGTTCTCATCGAAGGGATAGTTTGTGGCTTGACGCACACGAACAGGGACGTCTCCCGCTACCAGTGCAGATACCTCACAGGGACCATACACATGGAAGGCCAAACCTTGATCTGAAGTATTCATCACCATGCTCTTTACGAGTTTAGGCCAGCCTTGGTGAAGGTTAGCAGTACAGCATCCAAATTCAGGCTCAAGACCATAGATGTTCGACCAGTCGCCATTATTTGTCCAGTCTCTCTTCGCTACATTGGCAACAACCTGGTTCACCTGCTGATCATATTGATGTGCACACATGTCAGGACTAAACGTAGCGGGGAAAGCATTAAATGTCACCGTCTCCAAAATGTCACCATATTCAGGATTTCCCGTTACACGAATTAGTTCTTCGAGAGAAAACATGTACTCTGCCACAGCACACAGTTCTGTTCCTGCGGTGGGTACAGTCCCGTTAAGATGTTCGTCACCACTCCAAACTCCATTTGGTTGGCCATGGGCTTCCATCAGATTTTCGATACACTTCATGGGCGCATGGAAGTGTTCGGGGTTTTGCGATTGGGGATAAAAGACGGCCGAGGTCTTAATACCCATGGTTGTATTGACAACATGGTCAAGGAGTGCAAACTCGCCCCTTACCTCCGATGCACGCTCAAGACTTGTGTAGATACTGGCCCAATCTGTTGTCTGCTCGAAGACCAGCGAAGCTAAATCCAATAAGTACGCATGCCCCGTTATATTATAAAACCAGTGAATGACCAGAATGTTTTCTGCACCGCGTGCCTCGCCCCATTTATCAAGTGGCCGTGCTTTCAGTTTTTCTAACTGATAGCGGAAGTACCTATCCATGAAGTCCAGAACTCTCTTGTCGCCGGTTGCTTCGTAGTAGTTGGCCAACACCTTGAGCATAATCATGCGGGGCCACCAATCGAGATTATTGATCGGGCCAAACTGACCGCTGGGCTGTTGACTATTTAAGGTCCAATCCACCCACCGCTGGGCTTTGGCTATTAGGTACGGGTCATCTAAGACATAAGCCAGGGGGATCAAACCGTCACAATAGTATGGACCCCGCTCCCAAGATTCTCCTGTGCCACCGAGCCAACCACTATTTAGTCCACAGTCGGGCCAGATCTCATCTAAATGACCAGTGAGACCAGCTGCCTGCACCTCGAGTTGGTTGAGGAGCCACCCCTTTGGCCGAATGCTTCCTAAGGGTAGATGGTTAAATGGCGTCTCTTTCAACGGTTCATGGTTAGGGGGTAATTTTCGTAAGTTTGACATGTACGCATCCTCCATCCATTTAATCGTTTAAATTGAGTTTAATCGATTACATGAAATTTAATTCACCAATATAATTCAACGTTTATAGGCATATTCCTTTTTTCTTTTTTACCTTCTTTAAACCTTTGTGGTAGAGTTAGTTAGCTGGCACCCTTGGCCCGTCCTAAGATGGGTTGTTCACTTGAAAACGCACCGTATCCGTAAGCCTCACTCCGTTTTGGAGAGTGACCCAAACCTCTAGTTCGTGCCATGAGCGGTTCCTAAACACGGTGGTATCGATGGAACCTTGAGGTAACTTACGATCTTGATAGATCTCCTTCCCGTCAAAGTGGAGTACCACTTCTTCAATGCGATTGTCCTGCAAAACCAGGTCAAGCGCGAGGGTAAGGTCTCCCGAGACCAGCTCCCCTTCCTGGGGACTAACAAAGGCCACCATGTTCGCCATATAGTCCACCACCACGTCATCGACTACGAGGGCGTTGCCACGATAGACTTTCCCTTTGTCCCTGGGCAAGACAACCAACACCGCGGCCTCCTTCGGGGCCACAGTCACTTCGTTTTCTGTATGAAACTCCTTCGTCACCATATCATAGAGTAGACCACCTTCGGTGATGGTCACTTCATCTTCGGTGGCATTGTAATACAAATACGTGGGATAGGCGTCCCTTGCTCCAAAGTCTGTTTTGAGGAGATCAAGCTGCAGGACTTTTCCATCCCACGCATTGATGAGGCCTCCTAAAAATCCCACATGAGAACTGCCGTAAAGGGCATAGTTTGTAGAAGCCCACTGACCCTTCATGGCATCACCTGTGGCATAAGGAGTCTTTCCATGCTCTTGCTTTCTCAAACCCTCATACGCAATCGCACCCTGACTAAAGGGAAGCCACTGGGGATTGGACTGTAGCTCAGAGGGGATCTCATCTGGATAAAAGAGCCGGGCATTATTGACAACCTGCAAAGCCCACTTCCCCAGACTATCTGCATAACGGGGATCATAACGCACTGCCGGCAAAAGACTGGCAACCATTTGAAAGCTATTCATGGCAAAAGCATAGCCACCCCCATCTGTGCGGCTTCCCACTAGGCCATGAACATCATAGTTGCCCCAGCGATCAGCAATCACACCCCAGCCTTTGCGCACATCGGAAGACTGAAAACACCACTGCATCAACGTATGTAGATCGATCTGCAGGCCCTCCTCGGCATTCAACCGCGCCGCACTATAAACTCCATAGGGTAGTAACACTTCATAAAAAGGATTCGTATCTAGACCTGTAAGATAGAGCAGACACTTTTTAGCTCCCTCTAAAAAGCGTTCATCTCCCAACTTTTGATAAGCCTGATAACAAAGCCAGGCCAGCCCCGCGGCTCCGTCTGCCTCCATTTGCCAACTAAGTTCGATGGGCTCTTGCGCCATAAAGTCATAGCCAGTAAAGCTAAACCTCTCCTGGGACTCAACCATCTCCAAATATCTATAAGCGGTCCTAACTGCAATCTCATGCATAGTTAGGGGCTCTCCACTCGTGGAGAGGGTTTCAACTCCCCCTAGTTCAGGGTAGAGATCAAGGGCCATGAAAAAGAGCATACTGGGGAAAACCGTATACCATAAAGAACCTGTATTGCCACTGGGGTTATTGAGAACCAAATTCAGTCCATTTCTGTCGTTGTAAAACTCCTTTAGCATCAGCACCCAGTTTTCACCATGCTGATTGCTCTTATCAATTCCCACAAGAGTGGCCCCTACAACGGCGGCCATAAGGTTGATCGCTTCTTGACTACCAGGCTGGGCGCGGTAGTCACCTACGTAGGAAGGGAGAAAAAAACTCTTTTGCTGAAAATTGACCGGTCCAAGATCCCAAGAAATTAAGGGCAAAAAAGGCCCCTCTTGGCTAAAGTCAAAGACGAGCTCGTCGTATGCTTGGGCGGTTTGCTTCCAGTCTCGCGCCTTAAGGGGCTGAGGTCGGTCGGGCATCTTGGCAACTAACGGAATCTCCTTTTGCACCCTAGCCCAAACGCCTTGGGGGAAGAAAAGTACAAGGCAGACGATTATGCATAAACACTTAATAGCCATAAGGACCTCCTAAAAAAGGCCCCCAGAATCTGAGGGCCTATCGTTACTATTGATTATATGCTTGATCCAGCAGAGACTGGACGATGGGTGCAACTGCATCCATCTCACTCTTGGCACTTGTGGCCCCCATGGTGGCCTTGACCAAGGCTTCGTTCAGCTCCATGTCTAAACCAGGAATATTATCCCATAGTCTAGCTTTGTGTAGCATTTCCTTAATGGTCTCCAGAGAATCCCAATCCCTTACATAGGGCAAGAAATACTCCGCATACTCGTCTTCATAGGCATCCAGATCCCGATACTTGCCGCTGGTTTCAAAGAGCATATCCACCAACTGAACCAGTGCCTCAGGTTCTTGACAGGTGATGGGCAAGACAAACATCTCAAAACCCCACACCGGGTTCACAAAATCATCAGCCTTGGGTCCCATGGGGAAGAAGACCCAGCCATAGTCAAAGTCAACCTGGTTAGCATGATCGGGCAAGCCATAGAGATCCAGACGGAACATGGCTACCTTGCCCTGGTTAAACTCTGCTCGAATATCGTATTTGTCCCCAACCATCACAGCACGGTGCACCTGATCGAGCTCTTTCCAAAGCTCAATGGCTTCAATGGCTTCAGGATCGTTCATGGCATAGACTGCTTTCCCGTCTACAAGCTTCATCATTCCGCCGCCATTAGCGTACGCTGCCATCTCCTGTTCTACCGGCCAGGGATCGAGGCGCGCGCCCACGCCGTAAACATCAATGACTCCGTCGCCATCGAGATCTTTCGTCAAGGCAATGGCCAATTCTTTCATCGTATCCCAGTTCCATTTACCCTCATTTTGCAGTTCGTTGGGGGTAGGCAAACCGGCTTCGACGAATAGATCCCGGTTGTAAATCCAACCTTGGGCAGAGCCAATATCCATATTGCGCTGATAGCTACCGTTCACAGAGATACCATAGCTCTTACCCTGATAGCTGGAATACAATTCCCGCATGTTCGTATGGGATCCTGGCAAGTTGGCGTAGTAGTCTTCTGTCAAGACATCGTCTAGAGGGAGCAGACCACCGTTTCCTGCCAAAAGTGGGAGCCAGCGATTGGAGACATAAAGCAGATCGCCAAGTGGATCTCCTGCCACAATGCTGGTCAGAATGCGGTTTTCTGCACCATCCCATTCGATTTGGACAAACTCGATCTTTACATTAAAGGCTTCCTCCACTTTTTCCAAGCGTCCGCGCCCTTCGCCATCTGTAAAGTACTCCCTCATACCGTCTCCGACATGGCCCGCGATCTTGATGGTGCGACCGTTAAAGTCATACTCGGCACCCAAGACCGGCATACTCAACAATACAACAACCAAAAGCGTTAGAACTAAACTCTTCCTGTTCATGTAGATACCTCCTGTAATTTGGTGTTCGTCCTTGTTCCATCATTACCCTTGAGCTAAACACCCCCTTAACCGACCAGACCAGTCTTTTCAATACTCTCGATAAAGTATCTCTGCAGGAATGCATACAAGAACAAGACTGGCAGAATATACAAGAGCATTCCCGCGTTGTTCACCAGTTGAATGTAAGTGCCTTCCACCGCCTTATTGGCCCAGGGATAATTGAACTGGGAATTGATGCGCAGTAAAGCAATTTGCAAAAGATTGCGCCCTTGCAAAAAGAGATCGGTATAAAACAGATCGTTCCAATGCCAGACAAAGGAAAATAAGAATACGATCACGGCAATGGGCGTAGCGTTGGGCAGCATAATCCGCAAGAACGTTTTCAAATGACCGGCACCATCCACATAGGCCGCTTCCTCCAGGCTGGTAGACATACCCCGGAAGAAATTGCGGGTGATAAAGATAAAAAGTCCGCTCCTCTTGGCTGTCCCCGTTAGGGCCATGAGGACCATAGGCCAGAAACTCCCAATTAAGTTCACCCCCGGCTCCGGTAAGAGGCCAAAGAGGTCAAAATAGCGAAAGTTCAAAAAGAGTGGCACCATCACCATCTGGGGTGGAATAATAATCGACAGGATCACCAGGCCGAAGACAAGATTCGATCCAGGATAGCGCCAGCGGGCAAACCCATAACCAATGATCATGGTGGAGGCCAGTTCAAGTGTGCCCAAAAGGAGGGTGACCCCAAGGGTGTTGATCAGTGCCTTGGAATAATCCAACATCTCCCAGGCCACCTGGAAGTTGATCTTGGTAATATTACGGGGAATCCAGTTAACCGTGAGATCAAAGAGATCATCTGGATGCATCACCGCAAAAGATATTTGGCGCAGAAGGGGATAGAGAATAATGAACCCGATGCCCACAATCAAGCCATAGCGAATTAAGTGCCAGAGCCCATTTTGAAGTCTATCAAGTCTCATAGTGCACCCCCCGCCCTGCAAAAAATCCTGTGATCGCTAGAATCACAACGATGATACTGAAATAAAACCAGGACATGGCGGTACTGACCCCAAAACCTGCTCCAGCCCAAGCTGTCTCTTGGATCAGCTCTAGGAGCCGATTGTCCGGCGCCGTAAAGGAATCCACTATGGTATAGACTACATTGACTAGCATCAAGGGGGAGATCAACGGAAAGGTGATTTTCCAGAAAGACTCCCAGGCCGTAGCCCCTTCCATATCAGCTGCTTCATAGAGTGATCGGGGAATGGATTGCAGGGCGGCCAAGAAAATTAAGATCTGAATGCCCGAGGAGCGAATGATCACCGGTACCTGATTAATGGCCTCAAAAATGAAGTTCACAAAGGCCAAGGGCAGCTTTAAACTGACTAAGGACTCCCGAATCACACGGAGTGGAATCAAACCCGATTCACTCAGACTCATGGCCTGCTGCATATAATCGGCCTGTTGCATCTTGAGGGTAATCTCAGCCCCCATGACCACAGGAAGGAAGAAGATCACCCTGGCCAGGGTACGCCCGGGAAACCTCTGGTTGAGTAAGTTGGCTGCGAAGAAACTGAAGACCAAGATCACGGGAATGCGAGCGGCCATGGTCACCACCGTTTCCATAAAGACCTGCCTGAATTTGGCATCCACCAGCAAAGCATGGCGATAGTTCTGAAGACCCACAAAATCCAGGACATACCCTGTGGGAACAATGGTCAGTTTACTCACGCTAAAAATGATCGACTGGATAAAGGGCCAGGCCAAGAAGGCCCCAAACCCCAAAATGAAAGGCAGGGTAAATAACAAGCCCAGCAAGCTCTTCTGCGTCTTTAGACTCAGTCTCCGAGATCTGCGCATCTTAGTTCACTCCCCTCAAGCGCACAAATGTTCGCGCTGGAATGACAGTATCTGCATATTCCCCATCGTTAGATCCAAAGTTAACCACAATCACATCGCCACCCTTAAAGGTTGTCACAGATAAATCTGGACTCACTTGACAAAACTCCTCAATGGGCTCTGCGCCCAAGTCTCCCAGCTGGGCTTGGTACTCTTGGTAAATCCGGACCCCTGCCTTGAGCCACTGTTCTTTCTGCACGCTTAAAAGCTGGGCATACTCCGTCTCCTTGAGGATCGCTGGATCTTCCCAAATCAGCTTGAAATAAAGGCCGCTGGCGGTTTGGGCTGACCGTAGGATGCTTTCCTCAAGGTTTACAGCAAGATTCAAAGGCTCTCCACTATAGTCCACAAAGCCATGGAGCACCATCTGCATGAAAGGCACCTCAGCATCGGTCAGATTATAGCCCGTGCTTGTTTGAGGAACATTCAAGATGGAACTGACATAGCCCAAAGCTAAGGCATTGCCCCCATCTACCTGCAGTTGCAGACCCTCACCGGCAAGTTTAGCCAGTTCTTCTTCGATCGCCTTTGCAGCCTGGGCTCTGTCGACCAGGCGAGTGTCGCTTCGCTGGAGATCAGAGTGGACCTCCTGACCGAAGCTAGGCAGAGCCAAACCTCCCAAGGCTAAGGGGTGAAAGTCTTGCATAAAGTTCTCCACTAAGTCAGGTAACACCCGGGTAGATAAGGCGTAGCGCAGGGGCTGCGCCAGAGCCCTATTTGTCACCGGATCAAACTCTGGGAGGGTGGCATAAAGTCCGTGTACTGCCCGGGCCGCATCTCGGCGGGCGTAAAAGCCCTGCAAAATCCCTGAACGCTGTACCTTGAGAAATTCGGCGGCGGGATAAAACGTCACATCCTTTTCTCGCAAGAACTCCCCTAAGGCCATCAGCCCCTTACTGTCGCCGAGTCCCGGAGCCAGTTGCACCCCCGCTGGGTAGCGATGATGAATTCCTCCACTGAGCCAGCCTGCATAGCGCAGGCTAAGATTTTTAATCCCGGCGTCCCAGAGTTCTTCCACCATGGCCTGGGCCTGGGCAAAGGTTGTTAAGGGAAGCTGCACCTCTCGAGCCACGCCCATAATGGGCTGGATCTTAGGCACCACCCCCATGACTTCCAAGAAGAAGGGTATCCCCTGCCCCTTAGTGAGGGGATTCAGCACGCCTCTATCGATCAAGTATTTTTGGTATCGGCGGGCCATACCGCTGTAGGTGGCATCGCAGCCCGAGAGAAACTCATAGCGCACCGTGAGATTCCCTTGATGGGCTCTGGTCTGGTAGAGATTAATCTGCGTAAATTGATCTAAACGTCGCGAGCTCTTAGGGATGGTTTGAAAAGCCGCGTAAGCTACATTATACGCTGAAGAAGGTCTGGCAATATCTGCCCTGATCTGGGCCAAAGCTTCCCCTTGTTCAATCACAGCTAAAAACGCCTGATCGCCGCGCTTCATTCCAAAAATGGGAAAGTGGTTGGTTTCTTTAGCATAGGGAAGCCGCTCTTCTAGGGGCAGAGCTCCGTCCCACCCGTACACAGGCTCACTATAGAGGGTTTGGTCGACTTTACCATTGTTCAGGTAGATCAAGGCGCCGCTACCGTCGGGGACAAAGACATAGCCTTCTTCCGTTCCATCTGCTGCTCCGAAGAACCGCAGCAAAGCAATACTTGTTAAGGGACAGGAAACCAGCTCTCTACTATGATCATATTCCAAAATTTCTTCTCCCGGGGCTGCATCCCACATCACCGTGTAGGCTGTAGGCTGATCTTGGGGATAGACCACCTCATGCATGGGAATTTGCACAAGGAGGCTCTCTCCTTCCAAACGGTATTCCACCGGCACAAAGAAGCGTTCCACCAAGGGAACCGGGGGATCCAGACGGTTGGCCACATGATCAAGGGCCAAATCGGAAACTTCATAGTCAATTTTCTGGAAAATTCTCTGTAGCTGATCCTGCAAGAGGGGTGCCAAGCGACCCAAAAGGTAACTAGGTTCTTCAGCCAGGTGGGCAAAGTCCTCTGGCGTCAAATCACTCGCGGTAGTGACATCCCTGCGGTAACCCGTGGAGCGCTCCCCTTCGCTACTCCCCAAGAGATATCCCGTAAATTTTTCTAGTAATCCATAGAGCACATCCATGCGCCTGTTGGCAATCTCTTCTTCGAGCTTGCGTAACTGACTTGCCTCAACCGTCTGCTCAGCCTGGTTCAAAAGGAGTAGATAATCTTCCGTGAGGGGCGCAATAATCAACTCTCCAAAGAGCTTTTGCTCCAAGGTGCGAGCTGCACCTGTCACCCTGAGTTCAAAGGGGTAGGGCTCTCTGATCTCAATCGGTGTGTAATAGCGGAGCAAGGTCACTTGTTCACCTGGAGAGACCTGGCTGAGAATGTCCCTTTCAAAGCGCTCGGCCTTGACCATCTGGGGTAAACCCAGGGCCCTTGCATCGTACTGGGAACCCAAAAGGTACTCCACCCTCACCCCATTTTCTAGGGGGATGATCTGGACCTGCCCCAGCTGGACGCTATGGGTGTGGCTATTCATCAGCTTATCAGGGCTCGTGGGCGCGTCATAGCGAATCTGCACCACATCATGGCCCATTCCCTGACGCATATTGCGCCCCTGGGGATTAGAAAACCACAGCGCATCTGCCCCTTTATCCCAGAGGGCAATTTCTGTTGTCTCAGGATGAATGTACAGAGCTAAATGGGCATTTTCCGCCACCAATCCCATTTCAGACGGTAGGTTAGCGCCGCAGAAGGAAGTCCAGAAGAAAATGCATCCAATGGCCAGGGCTAATCGAGCTAAGGCGCGCATGGTTTCACCTCCTACAATCTCAGTATAAGCTCGGCATAGACCGAAGAAACAAATCCTGCCACCACATTCAGTACATTAACAAATAACAAACCAAGGAAGAGCACGATGCCAATTCCCACAATGGTCAAAAGACAGGTCCAAGAATTCTTTGCTGTGTCGTAATCATGAATGGTCATGGTCCCGATAAAGATCAGGCTCGCCGTCCAGAGGGTGGCTGTAATTCCTAAGAAGTGATAAAAGATCCCCTCCTGGAGAGTCAAATAATTGCTGACTACAGTCAACGGAAGGTTGATTACCACAAAGGGAGTTAAGGCATAGCAAGTGGCAATCACGATGTCTTTCAAGGTCCCCTTGCCATCCATCAAGGTCGTTAAAGCCCAGTTGACTATGGCCCACAAAAAGAAAGGCACCAGGACACTAATTACTTCCACCACGATGTTGAGCTGCGAGAGATCCCGGGGATTAAAGATAAAGCCGGTATACTGGCGCATCACCACATGGGTGACAGCCACTAGGCCCAAAATGCTGAGGGCTGCTCCCATGGTGCCTCGTTTTTCGTGCTTGAGATCCCAAAACCCGTCAAAAGGGTGGAAGATCACATGTTTGGCATAGGTCAAACTCGCCCAATAACCCTGGGAATTTCGCACTGGGCCAGAGCCCGTGGCTGCGACCTCACTCTGCTGCTCTACGCCTGGCCTCAGGGCCTTTAGGCGCGGCCTCAGCTTAACCCAAGCCACAATTGCTGCCATCAGAGCAAAGATACCGAGCATTACGTTTCCGAAGGATGCAGCCATAACTTCCCGGCGATAGAGGGCAAAGGCCGTGGAATACTGGGGACGGTTGTTCCCCAAGCAAAAGTTCATCATGGCATCCGCGAAGCAATCTTGGCGCAGAAGAGCTGTTCCAATTCCCGTATAGGCCATATCAAAGTTGAAGTTGTGCTGCAAAACCTCAGCCCAAAGCTTGGCGGAACTCTCGTACTCTCCCCCCTG
Organism: Firmicutes bacterium UBA5493; assembly: GCA_002424045.1. Lineage (GTDB taxonomy): Bacteria > Bacillota > Limnochordia > Darwinibacteriales > Darwinibacteriaceae > UBA5420. The sequence goes on from DIPH01000019.1 coordinate 41,170, forward strand.
GTAGTGACCAATGGCTGCATGAATCAGCTTTCCATACGTTGTTGGCTCATAGACCAAGATGCGATTGCCACCGCGGTCCACAAGCAGAATTCTGTCCTCCAAAACATCTAAGGCCACAGGGACCTTTAGGGTATCGCGGGTGCTCCCCAAACCTCCAAAGACGTAGAGAAGGTGCCCGTCACTTTCGTAGGTAAACACCCGCCCCCGCTGGCGATCTAAGACTGAATAGAGGCCATTTTCTCGGGCCACAATGTCCACAAAAGAAGAGGAACGGATCGTTTCAGAGAGACGGTATTCTTCTGCAGTAGGGACATCGCCAATGGGCTCAAAAAAGCCATTCCTACGAAGAACATCGGTGCCACTGGGATTCAGGCGCCGCACCTGGTTATGCTCTGCCACGCAGAGGAATCCCCGTTCGTCTAGATCCAAAGCACTATACTCCGTAGGCAGAAAAAGGGCCATACGGCTGCGCTGTTCCTTGGTGGCAATGCTGGCCCAGAAGCGCTCCAAGATAGTGGGTCGCACCAAGGGTGCCCCAAGAAAGCCGCGAAAATTGCCGTCCACATCAAACTCGATCAGACCATCATAAATCCCATCCGCTAAGACGTAAATGCGTCCGCCTTGGTCCACCGCAACCTTAAAGGGCCGGTAGTTAAAGCCTTCTGGAAGGGCTCCTTTAAGGTCAGTCTGGGGAGGACCAATCACTCGCACGAAATCTCCGGACGTTGTGAGCTCCACCAAACGGGCATTGTCCCTGTCGGCAATATAGAGACGCCCACGCTCCGTGACATAGAGGGCTACAGGTGCGTTAAAGGAGTGCCACACACCTTCCATCTCGAAGCCCTCCATCACCTGGATCAACTGGAAGTTGCCATTGAGCTTCAAGATACGGTTGTTGCCGGTATCAGCGATGAAGATGTCCCCTGTCTCAGCCACCGCCAGATCTCGGGGTTCCCTGAGGGGGGTTGTTCCCAATGAGGAACCGTCGACCACAACGTCCAGGCTGTAAGCTTGGGCTGCGGGTACGGGGTTTCCGTAGTAGTCAAAAGTGTAGCTAGCCACAGGAGCAGCTACAGCCACTGCACTTGCGCCAGATAGAAGCGCCAGAGCCAACAGACACCAGACCAAATTGCGCACACAGATACTGCACACTGCCTTCCCCCCTTCCCCTATTCTTTCAAGCCAGAGGTACCCATGGTTTGCACCACGCTACGCTGGTTGATCACAAACACCGTAACCGGAACTAGCATCATCACTAAAGCCACCGCAGCTCCAACTCCCGCCCGAGCAATACCGCCAGATACGATCTGGTTGAGTGCATAGGGCAGAGTTTTGAGATTCTCACTGTAGATAAAACTGCTCCCCGTATTCCCCCATAGACTCTGGAACGAAAGGATGATCAGGGTGAGCCAGGCTGGCCTAACCGTTGGCATGGCCACCTGCCAAAAGACCACAAACTCACTGGCCCCATCAATGCGGGCTGCTTCTAAGAGGCTGTCGGGGACCATTTGGTCCATGAATTGCTTCATCAAGAACAGTCCCAAGCTCGAAGCCCAGGCTGGCACTATAACGGCAGAGTAGCTGTCAATCCAGCCTAAAAAGGAGATGGTGAGGTAATTGGGAATGGCCGTCACTTCCGGGGCAAACATCAAAGAAAGAACGATGAGACTAAAGATCACCCGGGAACCGGGAAAGCGATGCTTGCTAATGGCAAAGGCACAGAGGGAAGCAAGCAACACATGCCCCGCCGTTCCAAAAGCGGTGATAATCAAGGTATTCAAGAAATAGCGGGAGATGGGAACCCAAGAATCGGCCATAAGGACCGCGAGATCTTTGAAGTTATCCAGGGTTGGGTTACGCACGAAAAACCGCGGTGGAAAGAGAAACAGCTCGTTTAAAGGCTTAAAGGCGCTACCGATTACATAAACCATGGGTAATGCCATAAAGGCACCCAAGATCACTAGCATCACTAGGGCTGCAAAGTCGCCCCCCGGCGAACGGGTCACTCTCTTGCGATAAAGTGGCAGTTTCACAATCTTTCCTCCTTTCAGCCCGAACACCTCAACCTCGACCTCTCGACCTCTAACCGATTTTCCCCAGGAGACGCTGGATAAGCTGCTGTGTTCCGACCATGATGATAAAGAGCAGAGTTGCCATGGCCGCTGCATAGCCCATTTCAAAACGGATATTTCCATAGTCCATAAGATGGGTAATTACAGTATGTCCCGCATAGTCGGTGCTAGGGAAACCCACCAGGGATACAATATTCTTTCCCGCCGCAAAGGACGAAGTAATAGACATGATGGCCCCGAACATAAGTTGAGGACGCATGGCGGGAAGGGTAATAAACCAAAGCTCTTGCCAGCGGTTGCCCACACCATCCAGGGCACCTGCCTCATACAGAGTTTCGTCAATACCCTGGAGCCCAGCGATAAAGGCTAAAAACGATGTGCCCAAACTCATCCAGAGAGTTACCAAGATTGTCACCCACATCAAAGTATCGGGATTGGTGAGCCAGCGCACGGGTTCATAGATGATCCCCCAGCGCAGCAAAAGGCCATTGACCCAGCCATAAGCATCACCGCTAAACAGGATGGTCCAAATCATAAAGACATTGCCCGAAATGGACGGGGCGTAAAAGAGCAAAGTCAAGAACGTCCGTACCGTGGGCCTTAGTTCGTGGATGAACCAGGCCAAAATCAGGCAGAGAAAATAGCTGACGGGACCAGTGATAGAAGCAAAGAGCATGGTGTTCTTAACAGCAATCAGAAAGATGTCATCGGCAAAGAGAAGCTTGATGTAGTTGTTCCAACCAACCCAGATGGGGGGCTGGAGCATATTGTAGGAAGTGAAACTAAGAACGATGGAAATAATAACTGGAATCACGGTAAACGCCAGAAACAACAAGACATAAGGGGCGGCAAAAAGGTAGGAGATGCGCCACTTCTTCCAAAAAGCTTCCCCTCTCACGGCCTGCTCCCCCCTTCCTCGTCTAACCCCAGCTCCGCCCGTTTCGAGCGGATTTCTTCATTCATCACCCGATTGTAATCCAGGAGGGTCTCCCGAATGGGGGCCTGTTTTTCGACAATGCGGCGAAAAGCGTTATCCAAGTGCCGACCCACCATGTAACCGCCGGGAACTTCTGGCACTCCCTTCACCCAAGAAAGCTGTTCTTCTAGCTTGCGGTAGTCTTCCAGCGGCCAGGGCAAGTTTCTTAAAGTGGTAGGATTGGCCGTAGGATAGCGGGCGGCTTCACCCATGAGAGCTTCTAGATCTAGGGCATACCGGGTCTGGGTCTCGGCCTCGGACCACCATTTGAGAAACTCCCAGGAGGCCTCTGGATCCGAGGCGCTACTAAGGATTACACTGGCGGTACCGCTCGCGGGGACTGTGCGATCGATTATGCCATCGTCCCTCACAACTCCGGGCACGGGAGCAAACCCCCACTCACCCCTCAGCTCTGGGGCGAAGACAGTCAAGGTATTGTACAAGGTGTAAGGAGCGATGACCAAGGGCATTTCGCCGAGGCGAAAACGGTTTTCCGCACTGTATTCCACCGGCAAATTATAGAGCTCATAGAGATCGGTCCAGAATTGAAAGGCTTCGAAGGCGGTCTGGGTGTGGAGATTGGTCTCTTCAGCGTCTTCCTGAAACAGGTCTACACCTTGCTGGTTGAGGAACATCAAAAAGGTTAACACTCCCTGGCTGGCCGAAAGACTGCCTCCTCCTGCAGGGGCTTCACCAATATTCCCTCCGACACTGCGATTGATCACCGTATAAGGCAGGCCAAAGTTCATGTTGTCTTTCTGAAGCTCGGGAATTATGTACAGTACCTCATCCCAGCTTTGGGGAACCTCAAGCCCGAGCTCGTTTAAGATATCCTGTCGATAAAAGAGCATGAAAAAGGGAAGTTGCTCAGGGAGGGCAAACACCCAGTCCCTGAAGGTAAAGGGTTCTAAAGCCGCAGGGTAAAAGCGTACGGCTATCTGGGGAAAGTCCGAGAATTCGGTTAGATCTACCACAGCTTCACGGAGTCCAAAGTTCATAGGCTGGCTGGGATCCACTCCTAAAGCTACATCGGGTCCCCTACCGGCTAGGGTAGCCTGGAGCAGGATATTCATGTTTACCAATTCTAAGTCCACTCGAATCCCAGTTTGGGGAGTAAAACTGTCTTCAATAATGGTCTTGAGGGCCTGGGCCTGATCTCGCCCTGTACCAATCCAGACCTTAATGGTGCGCTCTCCGGAAGTTTCTGGGTTACGATCTCCTAGGGCGCTGTAGTCATGGGTAAAGGAGGCGGCAAGCTTGGAGCATTCGTGCCTCACAGTCTGCCACAAAGTAGGGCTGGCTTCAGGAAGCTCCACATCTGGGCTGGCCACAAGGAGATAGTCAATTTGCAGGGGTTGCTCCATAGTCTGCAAAATCCAGGTCCCCAGGGCACTGAGATTATCGCGATACTCCTCGAGGCGAACTTGTATAGATTCAGGCGTCGCTGCCATACTTTCTAGTTGTAAAGCCAGATTGCGAACTGTGAGCATATGGCCACCCCGCTGCTGGGTGCCCTCTTCCAAGTGATCAGCAAGGTCGTGGAGGAGGGCTGCTTGTTCCGCCATGTGCACAAGGACTTCGGGAATACGCTCGGCTAATTGATAGTCACGCAAGGGATCGGGATCAGGAGAAATCACCATAATGATTCTCCGATAGATCGAGTTCAGCTCATAGAGGCTGGTTTCCACCGCCTGGACTAAAGCAGCCTGATCTCCTAGGACAACTTCTAGGGTTAGTTCATGGCGGCCCTCGGTGAGGTAGATAAGGTACGGCTCATTTTGATGACCCAAGACCTTCATGTAATAACGGGTGGAATAGGGAAACTCGACCGCACAGAGTTCTGCAAAGGGTACTTCTCCGTCCATTAAGACCTTGCGGTTACTAGAGATACCCCGGCGAATATTCTGTTTGGCCTTGAAGGCAATTGTATAAAGTCCGGACTTTGGAACGGTAAATTCCCAGGTAATCCACTGACCGGGCTGGCTGAAGCGCCATCCTCCAATGGAGTTGAGGCGAATCTGGGCGGGATGGTAGGGTTCCATGGTGGGATCGCCAGTATCAGAAATGGCAAATAAGGTAGAATGGGAGCGATAGAGTGCGTCTTCTCCCTGAATTTTTAGAAGGAAGCCGCGGGTTTCCTGGCTAGGCCAGCTCTCCTTCACTTTCTGGTACAAAGAGGGCTGGTTCACTTGACCAATCAGTAGCCTCTCAATTACGATGGGTTCTTGGTGAGCCACGAGACGAATTGCTGAGGGACCTTGGGGCAAGTAGAACAAGAATGGTTCTTGGGTATAGCCCCTAGAATCCACGAGAGGCTGGGTTCGCCCCATAGGATACTCCACTTGTGCTGGGCGAATCTCATTTCCCAGGCTGTCTTTAAGGGTAGGTCCTCCATCGCCAAAGGTGCGGTGAAAGATGAGATAGCGAGCCTCAGCAAAGGGACGTTCTCCGTTGATCAAAAGCTCCTGTTCCATACTGGCCCCGCGGCCTGGAGCTGCCAGATACATCAAGCTGATGTTGTATAGACCAGCCTCTGGCACATCGATCATCCATTGGATATAGCCTTCCTCTGCGATCAGAACGTTTCCATCAGCCAATTTAGAAGCATGATGGGCATTTGAGAAGTCACTCGCCAAAAGGGTAAGCTCTAGCTCTGGGCAGGGAGCTTGCGAAAAGCCTGCTAGATACTGGCGATAACCTAATTCACGGCATAAGGCTACGCCTGGACACAGTACCAGTAGGACTAGGATCCATAATGTAAGCACTGTCAGACTCGGTGCAAAGCGTTTCACGAGTGTCCCTTCCTTTCCCAAAGTTCAGGTTTTCAAAAGATGATTTTGTCCAT
>DIPH01000019.1:47142-48026 GCA_002424045.1 Firmicutes bacterium UBA5493
GATGATTTTGTCCATTTCAATCCCGGCCACACCGATAACCCTGTCGGCCCCGCCATAGTACACATAGAGAAAGTCATCTTTGATCACCTGGCCGCAACTAAAGACAACATTGGGCACATGCCCTGCTTTTTCCCATGCCAGCTCAGGCCCGAGGATGGGCTGGGGCAGACGGCGCACCACTTTCGTTGGGTTCTCTCCATCTAGGAGGGCTGCTCCTAAACGATAGGTTTTCTGATCATCTACCGCATGATAAAGCATTAGGTAGCCTTGATGGGTCGCAATGGGTTGGCCAGCAAGGCCGATCTTATTCTCTTCCCACCCATTGGGAATGGTCTCCATGATAATCTGGTGGTCGTGCCACTCCTTGAGATTATCAGAAAAGGCGCACCAGATATGGGGTAGGCGGCGATGGAAAAGCATGTATTTGCCATTTATCTTGGTTTCTAGAAGGGCTGCATCCTTATTTGATTCATCAAGGACGATGCCGTGCCGTTTCCAGGTGCGCAAGTCCTGAGAGGAGGCCATGGCAATGCGATGATCGTCCCAGGATCTACCCCCAAAGGCGGTGTAGAGCATGTAAAACGTATCGTCTAGTTTGCTAAGGCGTGGATCTTCTACACCCCAGGCTTCTTGTTCTCCAAGGCCTGTGAAGATAGGATCAGGGTCCCGCACAAAGTGGATTGCATCATCGCTCTGGGCGTAACCGAAGCTAGAGATGAATTTCTCTGTTGCTCGGGGCTCAGAATGGGCTAGACTAGCGAAGTCTCGATCCGAAGCCCGATAAACCATGCACACTTTCTCTTTGTGCATCGTGACCCCGCAATTGAATACTGCCCCGCTTTCCCAGGGACGTTCTGTTGGTTCCATGATGGGTGAAGGGGATA
>DIPH01000019.1:48103-71109 GCA_002424045.1 Firmicutes bacterium UBA5493
TTCCATGATGGGTGAAGGGGATAAACGCTGTAGTTTGAGCATCCATGTTCCTCCTACTGTAACTGTTTTACGGATCTGCGAATGATTAGCTCTGTTCCTAGGGTGATTCGCAAAGGGACATCGGCATCTCTGCCTTCTATGAGCTCATGCAATCTCCTGGCGGCCATGGCACCCATTTGGCGCTGATGAATATTGACGGTGGTCAGAGGAGGCGTGACATGCTCACTGAGCTCCACATTGTCAAAGCCAACTAGGGAGAGATCGTCTGGTACTCTTATGCCTGCAACCTCACACGCCTTTAAGACACCTACGGCCGTGCTATCATTGTCTGTGATCACTGCCGTTACCGGCATGCCCCGGTCCAGAAAAGCGCGCAAACCTTCTTGCCCTTGCTCCACTTGGGGACCAGGTTCGCTGTGGAGCCAGGACCAGTCACGGCTATGGGTGATTCCGTTTTCCCTCAGAGCAGCTCGGTAACCGTCATATCTCTCCTGCAAAGAACGATGTGATAAGGGGCCTCCAATGAATCCAATGCGCTCATGGCCCTGGCTCACGAGATAATTGACCAGACGCATGATTCCGCCCCGGTTGTCGGTCACCACACAATCTACGCTCATATCTGGTTCCCAATTATCCACTAGCACAACAGGAATCCCTTGAGCTTGGGCTTGGCGAGCGATCTCGGGATACACGTCGGCTCCGACCAGAATCAGACCATCTAGTTGGCCAGTGTAATGCAGTTCCCACAGACTTTTGTCGTGGGGATTAGAGATGGTTTGAAAAAAGACTTTATACCCGTATTTTTGGCATTCGCTTTCCACACCCACCATAACGGTGCCATAAAAGGGGTCCGCAGGAAGAGACTGAAGCCGGGAGTTGAAAACAATACAGATGCTCTGATTGACTTTTTCATTCCCGCTTGCTGGTTTGATCTCATATCCAAGTTCGCTGGCCTTTTCCAAGACCTGCCTTCGGGTTTGAGGGCTAACTCTGCCTTGGCCCGTTATAGCACGCGATACAGTAGTCACGGATACTCCCAATTCTTTCGAAATGTCTTTTAGGGTTACTCCCACGTTTCCGCCTCCTAAATCTTGTCTACCCCATAGCGACGATGTGATAGAATGCCCCAGTGTTCCTAGTGCTTATTGCGCAATTTGCGCAATAAGCAACGAAGGAGCTTTGTTCTTGTGACCATTCTTCTGTGTATGTTAGGTAATTCCTCCTTATTTTTTGATTTTGTTGGGTTTTTCGCGTGTTCTAGCCTGGAAATTGCACATTACATGCGCAACTATGGCGCAATTTGTTGCGCAAACGTTGGGATATCGCTACAGTTCTCCCAAGGTACCATTACCCTTCCGCTGCCCCGAGACTCCGCGGAGGTCGTGATGTTTACCGGCAAAAAGAGACCCCTTTACCAAAAAGGCAAAGGGGATATATGGGAAATATGGAAAACCTGGTGATGATCAATTTAGAGGAATTCTAAAAAGGGATCTGCCATGTCTAGGCAATGGGCCTCAGCATCACTTATGCCAGCATAAAACGTTGCGCGCCCATTGGAGAGGCGCCGTAGGCCACCACTAAAGACCACATCCTCTAAATCTGGCCGTTTGCTGGGTCCATCTGGAAAATCAGCCCGCGTGGCGATTAATCTCATGGGAGATGTCTCTAAGTTGTCTGGATCGAGGCAGAAAACCATGGGATAGTAATGCCGAGCGCCCTCATGGTCAAAGCAGGCGATGTGGCCCAGCACACCTAAGAGCGCGTTTTCTAGAAGATGGACCTCATTGGCCCCACCCCATTCTTCCGGCACAAACTGCTCCAGTAATGGGGCATTATGGATGGCACTTAAAGTCAAGTGTTCTAGGGTTTCCACCACAGTAAAGCCAATTGTTCCTCGCCCGCCCATTTCCCCCTGGGGTCTCGTAAAGACTCCGATCTTACCGTTGGCTAATTCCACCACGCGAAGATCCTTCATCCCATCTGGACCAGAAGCGAATTTCTTCAGACCTGCCATAGTGGTGCCGCGATAAAGGTTAGTGCGCCAACCTAGAGAGCCTGGAACGGAGGGATGGGGAAAGGTTTCTACACCACCGAAAATGATTTCATCACCAATCCGCGTAACAAAAGGATCCTGTAAACGAAATACTGGTGTACCAGGGCGAGGAGACCAAATGCCATCTTCTTCTACGAAGAAGTACACCGCGGATTCTTCGCTGTCTCTGGCTTCGACTCGACCTGCTATAACCAATTCTTCTTGATCCCAGAAAGGAGCCGTGATGTTATAAACATCCCTATCTCCTATACCTGTAAATTGTAGCTTTCGTCCCTCTAGTTTCTGACCTTTTTGCTTGAATTCCTCCAAGAGACTCCTACAGGACTGCCTCATCACTCCACCTCCAGATCAACTGCTTTTGCTGCGACACCTTCTTTATGTGCACTCTATTTCCTCTATTGGGGGGGACTGTCCCTAACATTTATCCCTTGATGGCACCGGCCGTTAATCCCTTGATGAATTGCTTGGACATCAAGATATACAGGATGATAATGGGTAAGGTAGCCAGAGTCAGAACCACCAAGACCTTTGTCCAATCCGTTTGGTAGGTTCCAAAGAAATACGTGACACCCAGCATAAGCGTACGATGGCTTTCCTTCAGGTTGAAGATCAAGGGGAACCAGATATCATTCCAGATATTGATCAAATTTATAATGGCCACCGTGCCAAGGGCGGGCCTAACTAGGGGAAGAATGACGTTGTAATAGATGCGCAGGCGTGAAGCCCCATCGATTTCTGCAACCTCAATCAACTCCCGTGGTAGCTCCTGAATGAAGGTTGTCAGCACAAAAATCGCCATAGGAAGACCCCAGGCAATATAGACGGGAATTAAACCGTATAAAGAACCCATCAAACCTAAGGAACGGACAATCTGGAAAATATTGATGGTTCCAAGCCTGATCGGGATCATGATCCCCGATAGAAACAAGAGATACACAAACTTGGAGGCCCGTCCCTTCCAAAAGGCCAGGGCATAGGCGGCAAGGGAGCCGATAAAAAGCGTAATAAAAATCGTAAGCCCCACAACGAAGAGAGTGTTCCAGCAATAGACTAGAAAGTCACTGTCTTGGAGCACATAACGATAACCGCTGAAATTTGGGGTAGCTGGAAAGGTAAAGGGATTTCTAAAAATATCGAGCTGTTTTTTTAGTGAGTTCACAAGCATTGTCCACACCGGAAAGAGAACTACCAAAGACCAGACCAGGAGAATTAGATAGTGTACCAGTTTGATGCGTCTTTGTTTCATTGCTGTCTGCTCCCCCTCTCCCTGGAATAGAGCCAAAGGGATACTCCGAGAAATAAGATAAAGAAGATGACTGTGGCAATACTCGCACCTACACCCATGTTCGGCTGGGCTACGGGGTGCTGCCCGGCAATTCCTATGCGATAGAATAAGGTACCCATGATGTCGGTGGAATACTCCGGTGCTCCCCTGGCATTTGTCATGGCGAAGACGATGTCAAAAGCATTGAAGTTTCCAACAAAGGTCATAACAGAGACTAAGCCTATTACCGGGGTCAGGAGCGGTAGTTTTATCCTCCAGAACATCTGTGTGGCCGAAGCGCCGTCAATACTGGCCGCCTCGAGAATATCCTCAGAAATACCCTGGAAGCCAGCGAGAAATATCATTGTGGGAATACCCACCCATTGCCAGGCGGTTACGAGCCCCACCATGATCATGGCTGTCTCGGGTTTTCCCAGCCAGGGGTATGCCTCAAACTGTGTAAACCCAAACTTAACCAGAATCTGGTTCACCGCGCCCCAGTGGGGGTTTAAAATCAGTTTCCATAAGAAGCCTGTAACCAGAACCGACATGGTGGCGGGCAAAAAGATAATTGTTCGAAAAAAGGAACGGCCTTTTAGGCGGCCTGCCAGTATATTCGCAAACATAAGACCAAGAGTGTTTTGGATTCCCATGCAGATAGCAAAGAGAATACACGTATTTTTAAGAGCACCAATGAGTCGATCTTTAAAGAGTGGATTGGTGAAGAGCTCGACATAATTTTGAAGACCTACAAATTGTGACGGCACCAAACCTGTACCCGTATAGAAACTAAGCCGCATGGAGTTGAACAGCGGAAAAGCCATAAACCACACATAGATAACAAGCGCGGGTATGGTAAAAAAGAACCAATGATCCTTCCGAAACCGTTTCTTTACTTGCACCATAGGACGTACTCCTTAGTGCTTGGTACAGGGTTTCCCCCGTACCAAGCCTTTGTAATTCGCTTTCTATTTCTTAAATTTCTGTGTTGGTGTAAACCAGGTTTCCAGGCCCTCCTGCAGGTAGTCAGCGGCTTCTTGGGGAGTCATACTACCCTTCACTACAGCTAAAGCCGCGGTCTGGGTCAGAAGGTATCCATCTGGTTCCCCTGACTGGAGCTCGGGCCAGACAAAGCGCGCATCAACATCTTTGCCTTCATGGAGGGCATAAAAGTCATTAGCGTGCTTATCCTGTAGCGTAATGGAGGTCTCGTTCAGTGGATAGAATCCGGGAAGCTCATCGGCCAGAATCTTAGCTGCTTCTACGGTGGTAAGCCAGCTCAAGAAGGTCAAGCCTGCTTCCTTGTGGGGAGATGCACTGTTTAGGCCCAGACCAGCATCGGGGTGGAAAGTGACAACAGTGGACCTACCAGCTGGCGCAGGGGTGGCAAAAACGCTCCACTCAAAGTCTGGCTCTGAACTAACAAAGAAGGCCACATCCCAGGAACCTCCAAAGAACATAGCAGCCCGGCCCAAGAGGAAAAGCTGTTGGGCATCATAATAGGATACACCTTCTTGTCCTTGTGGCAAGTAAGGTGCGATGTCTTGAAGGGCCTGAAAGGCTGCTACCATTTTGTCATCATTAAATGGTACCTCTCCCCTCTCATACTCGAGCCTGGCTTCCCTTCCTCCCACAAAGTCAGGTAGAAGGTTCATGAAGACAATTTCGTTCATGTCCCACTCATCTTTAGAACCGTTGGAAAAGGGAATCACGCCTGCAGCCTGCAATGTCTCCGCTACTTGTAGGAGCTCTTCCCAGGTTTGAGGTATTTCCAGATTGTGTTTGTTGAACAAATCCACATTGTAGTAAATACCATGGGAAACAGCTATGAACGGCACCGCGAACGAAACACCGTCTAGACCCCAGGCAGCCAGGGATCCCTCGGAGTAATTCTCTTCAAGTCCCGCAAGATCCGTCAATGGCTCCAGATAGCCTTCAGCAAATAAATCTTGCCCTACTTTGAAGGAACGAACATACATCAGATCAGGTCCCGTTCCCCCGGTTAGCTGGGTGCGGAGCACCGCGTTATAGTCCGGTGGATTGGTGGGGTTGAAGCGGATGCGAATGTCAGGATGACTCTGATGAAAGGCATCGAGCAGCCTATTCACTTGTTCCACATCATCCACCCGCCAAGAGCCTAAGGTCAGTGTCACCGGCTCGGCACTAGCCCCCAGTGCAGAGGCAAAAAGAACTCCCAAGACGGCTACTAGCAACAACAAGGTCAGACGCTGTTTTTTCATTACACTTTCCCCCTTTTTTAAATCTCCGTAATATATTGTTAATACAACGCAACATATGCAAATCCTGCCTAATTTTGGGGACTGCCCTTCACACAATTCTGTCACGCGCTTACACCAGATATTTGATCTGGGACTGGGGAAAGGCCTGCCCCAGCTGGTCTTGGAAAAAGTCCCTAATCTCCGCCATGGTCTCCTTGGGATAGACCCACTTACCATAACCAAATTGACCGTACTTGTACTGGCGCTCCTCTTCGTCCATGGGGAGAGTGCTCTCTGGGAACACCTTTTCAATATTTGACTTGGCCTTCTTCGTAAAGCGATGGGTGATCAACTCAAAGCTGGGGTTGGAACCGTCTGAAAGTAAAGAAGCGAGCTTTTCGATGACCTTCGAGTACTCTTTCTTCCAGTTCTCATAGGTAATGATGGGGGCAATCAGAAACCCGAAGGGATAGCCAGCAAGGGAAATTTTTCGAGCAGCCTCGATGCGCTCCTTGAGGGGAGCCGTTCCCTTTTCGTATTCACCAATAATCTTCTGGGTATTGAGGGAAAAACGAATCTCGGTGTGCCCATTATGGGGGATTTGTAAGAGGGAGTCCACATCTCCAAATTTCGTCACAAAGCGGAAGCGGCCAAGATCTGTCCCTGCAAAAAACTCAATGCTCCTTTCCAAAGATCCCGTCAAATATTCCACCGGAATGGGATCTGACGTCGCGGCCCCTTCAAAGACTGTGATCTCCGGTGCCCGTTCATCAATATACTTTTGGGCCTGTTCTAGGATTTCTTCGATATTCACATACACTCGGACGGCTGGCTTTGGCCCTAGGGTTGTCTGCAGGTAACAGTACTCACAAAAGCCTGGGCAACTCGTTGCTAGGGGAAGCTGATAATGGGCCGATGGCTTGCAGGAAGAAAACTTCAAGGTTCTCCTCACGCCTATCACCAAACTTTGTTTGGCCTGAACATATTTCTCTCTAGGGGTCTTTCCGGGAATCCCCGTGACCCGATTATGGGAAGGAGTGGTTTGAATCTCAATGCCCAATTCCCTAAAGTGCTCGTGGAGCTTTTTGCCAAGGGGGTATTCTAGGGCAGAGGGCTCAAAAATTGCTCGCCCGGGAATGAACTTTTTCATGGGATCACCTGGCCGTTTTTATGTTTTCATAGTGGAAAAAGCAAATAGAAGCCTGGGTACCCACCGAGGCTTCCATCATGATGGAGACTTATTCGGACCTGACTTTGTTGTCACCAAACAAAAAGGTAAGACAATACACACCTGATAGACCCACTAATGTGTAGACAATCCTACTTAACATAGAGGCGGTTCTCATTGTCTCCCCGCCTAGAAGAGCTGTGACGAGATCCCACTGAAAGAGACCAACCAATAACCAGTTCAAAGCCCCAATAATAACTAGGAGCAGAGCAGCTCTGGACAGCCAATTCACGACTTCACCCCCTTTGGTGGACTTTGTCCTATTATTTCCCAAAATCTAGACAGCATACACCAAGTTATGCCAAGAACTTGCAGATAGAACTTAAAAAAACCGCAGTTTACAGCGGAAAAGACTGTATTCTGCGGCATTCTATCCTTCTTGGGCTTATGGTGGAGAGCTGGCAGATTCTTGGTTCTGGCCAACTCCCCAGACACTTAGGAGGACAACCACGGCGCCAAGAAGCTGAATAGGGGCGAAACTCTCACCCCTAAAGAGAACTCCAGCCAGGACTGAAACCACCGGGGTCAAATTGATGAACACTGCTGATTTCGAAGGCGTAAGGCGCGAAAGGGCATAGTTCATGCAGAAGAAGGCGACCACTGACGAAAGGATCCCGAGATACAGTATGGCCAACAGAGTGTCTGGGCTGATAAAAGCCGAAAAATAGCTTGGAAGACCCGAAGTTCGGACAGATTTCCAGATACCCAGGCCGCTAAAGAAGAGGGCCCCTACCCACATCATCATGTACGTTACTTCCACAGGAGAAGAAGTGCCAGAAGCCTTCTTGGAAAAGATCTGGTACAAAGCTCCCGCCAGGACAGCTCCCAATAAGGCAAGAATACCCGTGAGTTGCCCGGAACCTCCTTGAAATCTGGGAAGAGTAATCAAGACTACCCCACCCACGGAAGCTAAGATCGATAGCCACTGCCAGAGAGTCAGTCGCTCTTTTAGAATCCAGGCTGCAAAAACGGCCACCGCAACGGGTATGAGGGCAATCAAGATACCCGACTCCGAAGCAGAGGTGAGATCAACACCAATTGTCTCGAAAATGAAGTAAAGGATGGGCTGGAGTATGGCCACGAGCAAAAGGTCCTTAACCTTTCCAGAGGTGATCTCCACGTTGATGCGTTTCGAAACCCTCAGAGCACTCATAAAGATGGCGGCCACTAGGAATCTTGAGCCAAGAAGTTGGAACATATCCAGACTGTCTAAGGCTGCTTTCGTGAACAAAAAAGAAAAACCGAAAATCACTGCAGACGTGGCGGAAGCCACATACGGCAATCTACTCCCTATTTGCTTCTCCAGAACGACCCCAACCCTTCTTCAACCATGAATCACGATCCTGCCTTGCGTACCCAGAAGTTGAAGACCCCCACCCTAAGGCGAGGGTCTGAACTTTAGGACCAGCTAAATAGTCTAGTCGTGAGCTTGGTCACTTGACACCAGCCACCTTAACCAGCCAGTCTCCCATGGCTTCTAGAGCAGCAGGGGCTATGGTCTCTTCAATGAGATAGTACTCATCAGGCAAACCGATTGCGGCTGTCTGGAAGAGATGGTTGAGATCTTGAAGTTCGAGGATTGTATAATTTTCATTTCCACCCTTTGCGAGGGCTTCTTCAATAAGCCTAAGGTTGGGATCTGCAGGAACCTGTAGGTCTTTACTTCCGTTTATGGCCAGCACTGGACAATCTACTTCGGTCAGGGCGGGCAAAGGATCGTAGGTCATGAAAAACTGATACCAAGGCGATAGAAGTTGATCAATCTGCATCATGATGGCGGTCTCCAGATCGCCTAAGGCTGCAACTTCTTCTTCAGATAGCTCCGCGAAAGGTGCCAGCATCACATTTCTCATCTCTTCTACTGCTTGATCCACATCATCAACATTTTTGGCTATTACCAAGAGTGCTTCCTGCATGGCCTTCTGCTCAGCTATTACTTCTTCTGGAGCTCCACTGGCCCGCAGGAGTAAGTCTATCTGCAGGTAAGCGATCTCTTCACCATTAACAGCAGGACCTGCCATGAGCACGATAAATGCCACGTCCGAACTGGCATTAGCGGCCATAGGAGCAACCAGACCGCCCTCGCTATGTCCGATGAGGCCAATTCGGGCAGGATCAATTTCGGGCCTTGTTTTTAAGAAGTCCACACCGGATAGGGCATCACCGGTAAAATCTAGCGTGGTGGCAGAGGCGAAGTCACCAGTGGATTCACCAACGCCCCTTTCATCATAGCGTAGTACAGCGATTCCCCGTCTTGTGAGATAGTCTGCGAGAACAAGAAATGGCTTGTGACCCATTAACTCTTCATTGCGATCTTGAGGCCCTGAGCCACTAATCAAAATCACTACAGGAAATGGACCATCACCTTCAGGTAACGTGAGAGTTCCGGCCAGTTCTATACCTGCTTCTCGGTTAGGATACCTCACTTCAACTTCACGGTATGGATAAGGAGGTTGCGGCTCCTGGGGACGATTGGGTCCAGTAAACTCTGCTAGAGTTCTTTTTAGAGTCATGGGTATTTGCATACCGCTCTGCTCCCAGACACCTTCTAAGGCTGTACCATCGGGATTGAATTCACCAGAATAGATACCTGAAATAAGTGACACATCAAAGGCTACTACCCCATCTTGGTTGCTTACCTGACTGATGGGAATCCCCACAGCGCCTTGTGCAGGAACGTCAACGGTTCCTGACCACAAGTCATCTCCCTCGGAGGCGATGTGAAAAATCATCTCAAGTTCACTACCGGGAAGCTCTAGAGCACCTGCCCAGGTACCAACAAGGTCAACCCCTCCCTCAGCGGCTGCGGCCGACAGGGGAATAGCCATTGTGGCCAGTACCAGTACTGCGAAAAACAACATTTTTTTCATGTGTTTACTCCTCTCTTGGGGAAATCCCCTCCATTACTCCGTCAACACACCTTTAGGGTACTACCTGCCGTGGTTTTTTCGATGACAATCTGCCGATCAATCCTCTCCTTAAGCTCTTCTACATGGGAAATTATGCCAATCAGGCGGTTGCCTTCAGCCAGTCCCACCAGAGTTTGAATGGCCTGTTCTAGAGATTCTGCATCTAAGGATCCAAAACCTTCATCTACGAATAAGGTGTTAATTTCCACTCCCCCTGACGAGCTTTGGATCACATCAGAAAGTCCCAGGGCCAGTGAAAGGGAGGCCTTAAAGGATTCTCCTCCTGAGAGAGACTTCACCGAACGAACCCTCCCCGTATAATGATCAAGAACATCGATTTCAAGTCCCGTTTGGGAACGCAGATCAGCGGCTTCTTCTCTACGAAGGAGTTCAAAACGGCTATTGGTCATTGTCTTCAATCTCTTGTTCGCCTCAAGGAGAATTTGGGTGAAGTAAAAGGCCTGGACATATTGTTCGAAGGCCAGTTTCTGCTTACCTGCCAGCTCACCGCTTGCCGTCTTGGCCAGGTTACTAAGGAGGAGGTACTCCCTTTGGAGATCGGAGAGCTTTTTCAACCCTTCCTGGACGGTTCTTTCAATGGGCTCATTGACACCAAGGCGGGTGTGCACCCTCTGGAGAGCCTGGTCCACCCGGTTCTTCTCCTCTTCGAGTTTTTCTTTCAAATCCTCTAAAACCTTCAAATCAGGTTTAGTCTTGTCCTTCGTTTCTTGGATCAGCCTCCCATACTCTTGTTCCACCCTTTGCACTTCTTGTTCGTAGTCCCTTGCGGCTTCCCTAAGATCCTTAAGCTCTAGTTCTGTCTTTAAGGCATTTTGGTAAGCCTCTTCATCTGGAAAACCGCAAGCAATCCGCTTCTCGGTAAATTTCACTTCCGCCGCTTCCCTTAACTCCATGGCCTTTAGGAGGCGTTCTTTGTGATCTTGAAGGAGGGTTTGATTGTTTCCAAGCTTTGTCGTCAGATCCTGATAGGCCTTCTCCGCTTCTTGAAAGGCTTTTCTTAGGGCGGTCAGTTCATCTTGCCAGATCTTTAGAGCCCTTTCTGCTTCCCCTTGATCTTTGTAGTCCAAAGAAGCCTGGAGGGCTTCTAGTTGACCAGATTTTCCAGAAATCTCTGCGACCAAAGTGCCATGGGCGGCATCCTTTTCGTCCCGTTCCCCTTCGTTTGCTTTGAGGTCTTCCTCCAACTTTTGCAATGCCCCTTGCATATGTTTTTTGCGATCTAAGTCCTCGTGGAGCTCCTTAAATAGGACCCCGTTTTCTTCAGATCGCTCCGCGTTTTCACTCTGGGCCGCGGCAAGTTGACCGGAGAGTTCCTCAAGGGTGATCTCTGCGGATAGATGGAGAAAGAGGTTTTGGGCACTAGATCTCAGCTGTTTTTCCGCCTCTTTGTGTTCTGTTTGTTTGGTGTTCAAGGACTTGCTCGCTTGATCTAAGGTGTGCCGGGCGGCCTCCACCTTTCCTTTGAGTTTCTTCAGCTCCGCCTCACTTGGGGCCTGAGGGTCGGGGGTGGCCTTCTTCGGATGGGTTCGCGAACCGCACACAGGACAGGGTTCATCGTCCCTTAGGGCTGCAGCCAAGACACCAGCCTGTTCCCTAAAAAAGGCCTTTTCCTTTTCTAGATAGTCCCCCTGGAGCTCCTGATAGGAAGCTTCAGCCCCTTGAAAACGCTCCTTGGCCCCTGAAGACTCCAAAACCAGTTTCTGTAGTCTTTCGAGATTGCTTTCTAGGGCAAGGAGTTGGGTGCGTCTTGCCTC
This sequence comes from Firmicutes bacterium UBA5493, assembly GCA_002424045.1. Classification (GTDB taxonomy): domain Bacteria; phylum Bacillota; class Limnochordia; order Darwinibacteriales; family Darwinibacteriaceae; genus UBA5420. Next base: position 59,552 of record DIPH01000019.1, read on the forward strand.
AAGGCCCTTTGTTTCCTGCTCGCATTTGACTATCTGTACCTCTACATCACCTAAGGTCTCCAGTTCCTTCGTGAGCTTCGCTTTCTGGTCCAGAAGACTCGATTTTTGCTCCTGGAGCTCATGTAAGCTTGCAGCGAGCTTCTCTTGGATTTCCTGGAGCTTGGACAGTTCTTCACCTAGACTGTCCGCTTCAACGTACTTGGGCAAGAGCTTCGCTAGACTGGCTACACTGGCGCTGAGCTTCTCTCGCTCTGGCTCTGTGGCCTTTTCTGTTTCATAAACCGTCTTCGCCTCTTCCAGATCCTCCATCTGTTGTTCGATTGCAAGAGACAAGGTCTGGATACTGGTTTTAAGTCCTTCCTCTTCATCCCTTCTTGCCAGGAAGGCCTCGTCTAAGGGACTGACCTGGTAGAGAGCCTTTTCTCCTCTTTCTAAACTCTCTTGGCGCCCTTTATGCTCCTGGGACTTCCCTTGAAGCTCCTCCTGTCTCTGCTTGACAGACTCGAGATCTAAAAAGGCCTGGTGCACGTGGCGGCTATTTGTGATCAGCTCAATCTGCTTGGCAATAGCGTTGTCCTTGGATTTGACCTGCTCCTTAAGGGTACTTTGCCGTTCTTTATCCCTTGTGATGAGCTCTTGGAGGGCCTCCAAAATCTCTGGGCCCTGATGAATAGTGGCATCCTCCATTCGTGTTTTTAGAACCTGACCCCATTCGTCCCCTAGGACATTGTCTTCCTCGGGAAGACGAATTGTCTGCAGGGATTGGAGGATGCTGCTTTCCTTAGCCTCCAGGGCGTTTTTAGCCGCCCGTTCTCGATCTTTGAGGAGGCGCTGGGTTATTTGATAGAGATTGGTGGAAAACACCCGGCGGAAGATCTCTCCCCGACCCTTGCTATCGGCCAAAAGTAGCTTGAGAAATTCCCCCTGGGCGATCATGGCAATTTGCTTGAACTGATCGCATTTTATACCGAGGATATCTTCGAGTTTAAGTGTTACATCTCTGTACCCTGTAATAACTTGTCCACCGGGCATGTGCAAGGTGGCCTGGGCTGTCTCTGTGGTCATTCCCTGGCCGCTTTTCTTGGGACGCTCGTAGCGGGGGGTTCGCTCCACCTTATAGGTTCGACTTTTATGGGAAAAGGTGAGCTCCACGTAGGTCTTGGTCTGGGCATCCGCAAAGTCACTGCGCAAACTATCCACCGTTCTGACAGAGCCACTACTCTCTCCAAAGAGGGCGAAGGTGAGGGCGTCAAAGATGGTAGTCTTTCCTGCCCCTGTAGGGCCGGTGATTAAGAATAAGCCTTGGGAACCAAGGAGGGCAAAATCCAGGGTAACCTCCTGGGCATAGGGTCCAAAGGCTGACATAACGATCTGCAAAGGCTTCATAGCTCCACACCTCCCGCCTCTTCCATGACCTCTTCCATCACCTTGATCTGCTCTTTGCTCAGTCCACTGCCATTTTGAAGCTCATAGAAGCTAGCAAAGAGCTCCAGGGGACTCTTGCTCACTAGATCACCTGCGGCAGCCATTTGGGCCTGGGCACTTGCGGCAGTTCTGGTATTTTCAAAGTCCAGGGCCATGAGGTTAGGAAAGACAGGACGCAATTGACCTAAGGCGTCGTAGATCTCTTCTTCATCGGTGAGGGTGATGCGCAGGTAGTCTTGTGACCCTTCTTCATCGTCTTTGCCAAGGCAGAGAAGCTCTTCTAGGGGTCCTTTGATTTCCCGTAAATCCCGTAGTGGTTTTAGGGGATGCTGTTCGAGTTTAAGTTCGCCCTTGGGACCAAAATCCAGGAGGGTGACGGATTTATCCTGCCTTGCTTCAGAAAAAGAATACTTAAGTGGCGAGCCGCCGTAGCGGATGGTGTCAAGTCCGATGCGCTGGGGTCTATGGAGATGACCTAGGGCCACATAATCAAAATCACGAAAGAGCCAGGCATCCACAGAGTCCAGACCACCCACCATCATGTTCTCAGAATCAGAGCGCTCGGGCTGGTTATCGCCGCTCACCACAAATTGATGGGCGATGAGGATGTTGCGTTCGTTAGCTTCGAGCTCTCTGGTACTTAAAACGGCCTCGATGGCCTCACCATAGCTTTCGATCTTATCTTGGAAATAGGGCCTGACCTGGGCCGGTTTTATAAAGGGAAGGAGGTAAACATGGAGAGGTCCGTGCCCATCTTCCAGCGTTACTTTCTGAAGAAGACCATCAAAGCCCCCTGCCACATGTAGGCCGTTTTTTTGTAGCATGCGGCTGCCAAAGCTGAGGCGTTCAGGGGAATCATGGTTACCACTAATCACAAAGACGATAAGATTAAGGCTAGTAAGCTTGGTCAAGAAGTCGTCCAAGAGCTCTACAGCTTCTATACTGGGCTGACTTTTGTCATAAACGTCGCCAGCGATGAAGACGCCATCCACTTCTTGGTCCAGGCAGAGCTGCGTGATCTGTTCGAGGATGTAGGTCTGATCCTCGATTAGGTTGAATTCGTTGAGGCGTTTACCAATATGTAAGTCGGCCAAATGAAGAAAGCGCATCACTATCACCTCGTTTCCATATCTATATGCTTTATTCGCTACCACGAGTCTGTAACCTTTCGCAACGTGTTGCCTAACATTTTAGCGAAGTCGTCTTATAGGAAAGGATTCTCGTAGCGAACACCCTCAATATGTTTCTGCCCTGGGGAATCTTCCGTCAAGATCAGTGGTACTTGATTCAGATGGGCTACAGCCCAAATCTGCGCGTCCCAATAGGAGAGTTGATAGGTCTGCATTCCTCTCAGGGCTTCTCGAGCAATAAAGGAAGTGAGCGGGAAGACTGTAAACGAACGTGATAATCGATCTACACTGGCCAGAAGCTGTTCCTGCCCTAAAGGAGGATTCATTTTGTTGGTAGCAACAACAATAAACTCTGACAGGACCTGGACCGAAATGGCCGCCCGCTGCCGACGCACCCAGTAATCTACTATCTGCAGCGCCTGACGTTGCTTCACCCCGGCATGTGGGTCATAAGCATATACCAAGATATTTGTATCAATCAATACATCACAGGTCATAGAGCTCACCCCTTGTCCACGTTCTCCTAGTCCCACCCTTGGGGTCACCCAGGCGAGATGCTATGAATTGTCTTTCTTCTTCCCAGGCATTTAGATCGATCTCCTGAGATTGGGAACCTGTTTTCAGGTAGGCAGTGATTGCTTCACGGACAATTTGCCCCTCACTAACATCATACATCCCTGCCTGTTCACGCAACATTGTATTCTGTTCGGGCTCGATGTAGAGCTGCTTCCTGACCATAGGTCTTTTCTTGGACAAAGATATCACCTCCTACATCTAAGTATACATCTAGTTTTTTATGAAAGTCAAGAGCCTCCCTTCGAGTACTAGGCGTCATACTCCACCCGCCTCCAAACTCTTGATTTACAAAAGGTCCTCTCTGCTTTCTCGCAAAGAGGACCTTTTGCAGTCTCAATATGACCAGCACCTATCCTTTGGAACCCGATGTCAACATACCGGATACAAAATACTTCTGGAGAGAAATGTAGACAATAATCAAGGGGATAACTGATACCACAGAAGCGGCCAAAAGGAGGTGCCACTGGGCGCCATAAGCACCCTTGAATTGCATAAGCCCCATGGTGGCTGTATAAAGTCGGTTGCTTTCTAGGTAAATCACCGGGCGCAGAAGGTCGTTCCAGTTATTCATGAAGGCAATAATGATCAGAGAAGCACTCACCGGCTTGGCATTGGGGAAAAAGACTTTGTAAAACATCTGCCAGGGATTGGCCCCATCAATAAAAGCCGCCTCTTCAATGGAAGAGGGGATGTTCTCGAAGAACCCTCGAAAGAGGAAGGTCCCAAAGGAACCCACCAACATGGATGGGACAATCAGTGGAAAGTAGGTATTATACCAACCCAAGTTCAGCATCATCAAATACTCCGGAATGATGGTGACTTCCACAGGAATCATCATGGTGGCCAAAAGGGTTCCGAAGACAATATTCTTACCCCTAAACTTCATGCGGGCAAAGGCAAACCCGCCGAGGCTGCAGGTAAAAAGCTGACCTAATGCAGCGGATCCAGCCACAATAACGGAGTTTAGAACATAGCGAAGGAAGCTATGTTCATAGAGAACAACCCGGTAGTTGTCCCACATGCGTTCTGTAAAGAGAGTGCTGGAGGTGAAGCTTGGAGGTATACGAAACACTTCTCCCATGGTCTTAAAGGACGTGGCTACCATCCACAGAAATGGGAAAACGGTTAGTGAGCCCACAAAAATCAAGAGTATATACAACGCGATCTTGCCATATGTCTTCACCATTCCCACCCCTAATCTACAGTTTCTACCCAGTATTTCCGGGCGTAAAAGTTGATAAAGGTAATGATACCCACAATAACTAGAAGAACAAAGGACATGGCCGAGGCATAGCCCATCCTAAAGTGTACAAAGGCATTAATGTATGTGAAAAAGCTAAGAGTGGCGGAAGCGTAGTTCGGGCCTCCCTCTGTCATAGCCATGGTAATATCAAAACTCTGCAAGGACTGGATCAAGGCAATAATTCCAATGAAAAATGTTGTGGAAGACAAAAGAGGGAGAGTAATATGGCGTAAACTCTGCCAGCGTGTGGCCCCATCGATTTTGGCCGCCTCATAATACTCCTCTGGGATGTTCTGCAGACCGGCCAAGAAGAGAATCATATGGTAGCCCGACATCTTCCAAATGTAAACCACCACCAAGGTCAGCAAGGCATAACGGGAGTCTCCTAAAAAGGAAGGCAGGTTATGTACTCCCAAATCTGCCAAAACGTTTGGCAACACTCCAAAGCGAGGGCTTAAGATCCAGCTCCACACCACACCAATGGCCACCGTGGAGGTGATCACGGGCAAATAGTAAAGGCCTCGGAAAAAGGTGATGGCCCTGATGCGGTTATTGACCAAGATGGCCAAGAAGAGACCGCAAACCATGACCCCCAGAACATAGATTAGGCTGAACACCAAGGTGTTGCGGAGGATCATCCAAAATGTACCAGAGTTAAAGAGCTCCACATAATTGGACGCGCCAATCCACTGCGGTGGAGAAAAGACATTCCAACTTGTAAAACTCGCCAAGAATGCGGCAATAATGGGACCGATCCGAAAGAAGACCAGCCCTAAGACTGTGGGGGTAATAAACAACCACGGTGCAAGCTTCCCGTACCTCATAGGGACCCTCCTGACCAAAGCAAGTTATAGGGGGAGGAATCCCTCCCCCTAGTTTACTTCTACGGTTCTGGGTAATATCTTTCCAGAACAGCATTACCATCTCTTGTAATCTTCTCAATGGCCTCTTCTACAGTTTGCTGGCCATTGGTCACAGCATCCAACTCGCCGTTCATTCCTGCCCCTCCTGTGGAAGCATAGCCTCTCCATTCACTCCATCCCATGTTAAAGGTGGTGCGTACAGGAGTATCACCAAGGGCTAAAATGAGCTCCATATTTCCAGGTTGTTGATCCTTTTGGAGCCATTCCTCGGAGTAGGCGATATCTCTGTAAATGGGCACTTTACCTGGCATATAGGTTTCTACTGGGCGATTGGCACCGATGAGGTACTGGATAAAGGCCCAGGCTTCGTCTTCGTGCTTGGTAGTTGCAGCAATTCCTACTGAATCAGGCCAGTAGTATGAGCGCTCTTCACCTGGCTCTAATGATGGACCCTTAGGTACATTGGCAATTCCCCATCTAAAGGAGTCACCGGCAACGGTGCGAACATGGTCAACCATCCAGGAACCATCAACCCACATAGCGGCTTGCTGGAGGGGGAAGAGGTCTTGTTGGCGCATTCCAGCCATATCTCGGTGTGCCATGGAGACACCGTGGACATTGGTTAGGTCGGCCAAGAACTGTAGTGCTTCTTTGGCCTTATCATCAATGGCGATGCGGGTCTTGTTTTCGTTGAGAATACGGCCACCATTGGCATAGACCCATGGTTCCACATGTGAATAGCGGCCATACCACCAGAATCCATACTGCTCAGGAGCTCTGTTCGGATTGGATTGGATGGTTAAAGCAAGGGCGGCTTTCTGGAAGTCATCCCAGGTCCAATCATCATTTGGATATTCTAAGCCGGCCGCATCGAACATGTCTTGGTTGTAAAACAAGACAGAACCAACCCAGGCATAAGGAATGGCGTACATATCGCTAGTTTCCTTATTGGGGAAGCGGTCTTCGGCAAATACATTGTAGAAGTAGTTGTCAAGATCCAAGTCCCGATCCACCAGATGCTGGATGTTCAATAAAAGTCCATCTCTGGCCCAGGTATCAATATAACCTGTGGACATGGAGAAAACGTCGGGAAGTTCGCCAGCTGCAGCCATGGCAGCAAGGCGAGGCCAGAAGTTCGTGGGATCAAGGGCTGTCATTTCCACCTTGATGTTGGGATTTTCTGCTTCGAAGCCACGGATTAGCTCTGCTTCCATCTGTTGGAACTCTGGGTCCCACATGAAGTAGCGGAGTGTGACTTGTTCTGCCATTGCAAAAGCAGAGAGACTTGCTACCAATAAGGTAGCCAACAATGCGATTACGAGATTTCGTTTCATCATTCTCCTCCAATCTTTACTTGAGAATCACGCCTACACTTGGAACCAAACGTTCGTAGGTAATGCCGGGCAAGCCCCTACGGTCTGCTCCCTTTACGAGCTGGCCATAGAAGTACTGTATATTGGCTGAACCACCTCCATCTAGATTTAATGCATGCTTGTATCCTCTGTTTTTGAGCACCAGTGAGAGTTCTTGTAAGCTGGCGCCAGAAGACTCCCCAGTCTCTTCTTCCATGCCGCGATTGACTCCCTCCACTGCCAAAACTCGAAAGCGTCCATCGAAATCAACACCAATGGCCAGGCGGGCGGCCTGCGTGCGGTGAATATCCATGGCATAATCCGTGGGAACGACGCCATAGTCCAAAACCTTTCCCCCGGAGATGTTCTTACGGAAAAACTGTTCCTCTTTTAAGGTCTGCTCATGGAGGATAATCTCTCCGTCTTTCAGGAGGCCAGGACCGCACTGGATACCTGTATTGTAGGAGCTATCCAGGAAAGAGTAGTTTACCTCATTTGTGAATTTAGCTAGAGACGTATCTCCCTCCGGGAGGGACAGAACAAATCCGTTGTGGGGAATCTCCGTCTCTCCACCCCTCTTGAAACCCACAATGGATCGATCGATGATGATAAACTCGACCTTTCCGAGAGCTTTGGGCGTGTGGGTCCAGGTCTTCCCAGACTCTTCTACCCCGAAGTAACGGGTGTAGAGGGCATAATCACCAGCTTGGCCCTTGGCCTGGTTTAAGGAAAATGCGGAAAGATCCCAGGTTTGCCCCAGGACGTCTAGCTTGAGGTCCTGGAGGGATATCTGGCGCAAGCCTACCTCTCCCGTAGTTGATATGAGGAGGGCGGAGCGGTTAAAAAGGGGCGGGCTTTCAATGACCCCTTCCCGGATCTGCAGGCTGTAGGCGTCACCCAATAACGAAAATTCGCTAATATAGTCCTCTTCTTCAAAAAGGAAGAAGGAGGTGTTAAAAGCTATGGGGTAATTTCCCATACGACCATGGAGTGAAGGAAGACCAATTCTTCCTACAGATACCACATCTTTTCGCGGGTCAAAACCTAGGTAGATCTCTTCTAACGTCTGGTCAGGATCCCCTTGATACAGTTTTATCCTTTCTTGAGCATAGAGTAAATCCAAGATCTCCTGGGTTTTCCGATCTTTCTCCGTGGCTAGATCCTTAACCTGGAGGCGTCCATCTGTAATTACGTAGTTACATGTCTCTACTAGGTAACGAAGATGGTGGGTGATGCTTGAATTTTTACTAATGTGGACCATGTCTGTACCTTGGTTCATTAGGTCGACTTCTTCTATGGCTTCCTCATGTCCATAGGCATCCCAGAGGAGTGCAGTGGGCTTTGGGATTCCCCGGGCTAGTGCCTTGAGCATCCTCAACTGGGCAATGTCATCGAGCTTCAGATGGGAATTGCAGTGGATGCCCTTATGAAATTCCAACTTTGTCACATCGGGGGCTGTGACTTCAACCACATCGTAAAAGCTCCCATTATCCCTGGTGATTCTCGTTCTAGAGTAGACTAGATTGTGCTTCGGTGAGAGCATGGCTAGCCTCCTGAATCTGAAATTGTTCGAGGGCAAAAAACTTCTCCATGACAAAGCGAACGATCCCACGTTCTAGAGAACCACATCCAGGAATGTTGCGCTTAATTTCAGGTGTATGGTACATGGAGTCATCCTCTAAAATGTGATTTTTCACCTGATGATAGATAAAGTCGTTATAGTCAAAGACATTCCCTGTGAGGAGAACCTTTTTGGGATTGAGCATCTGGATCTGGGCAATCATTAATCTGGCAATATGGAGCGTAAAGGCATCCATCTCCTCCCGTACCTTAGGTTCTGCCACATGTTCGGAAAATTCCTTGTTTAAAGCGTCCACCTGCTCGTGCTGGACCGACGCTGAATAATAGGGAAGACTGTTGATCCTCCGAACTAAGGGGTCCGTCCGTAAAACGTGGTAGAGCTTGTCGATTCCTTTCCCAAAAAAGCGGTTGTCGCCACCTCTATTAGTGTAACCGTGGAAGATCTGGTTGTTGATGATCAGGGCCAGGCCAATCCCCTCGTTTATATATAAGGCGCTGGTTACATTATTAGACTGTTCTAACTCAATTTCATTCCTTGCGTAAATGCGCACCTCGGTATCAATAAAGACAGGTAAACCTAAATTGGAACTCAAATCTTGCCCTAGGGGCTTTTCCGTCCAGTCCAAGTCGTTGGAACGATCGATGATCTGGTTATCAAAGTCCGTAACACCAGAAACGGACATCCCCACGGCTAAAACCCTATTTTCAGGTAAGGACAGGGTCTTCTTTACGTCTTTCATGGAGGATGTTAGGGTTTGGAGATATTGATCATAGGAACTTGTTCCTAGCTCTATAATGCGGTCGTAAATCACCTGGGCTTTCAGATCTGAAACAAAGATATAGAAGTGGGAAGCGCGTAAATCAACACCAATGATGTACCAGAACCCTTCGTTCACCTCATACAAGAGGGGTTTGCGACCCCCACTAGATAAACCCTTCTGGGTGGAGACGATCATGCCGATCCTCTCGAGCTGGTTGGTGTAGTTGGAGATAGCCGTGAGGGAGATGCCACAACGCTCCGAGATCTCGGTTTTGCTGATGGGTCCCCGCTCATAGATGATCTCGTAGAGTTGTTTAAGATCAATTTTTTTTGCTTGTTTACCCATATCCACCTCGTTTTGAGCCTACTTTCTCAAGCAACTTTATAAACTCAACTATATTCTAACAGTCTTCTTCTTGCAGAACAATCTATTTCGGGTAAAAAGTGTGAAGGAAAGAAATTCCCTATGGCAAGGAGCATGCCATAGGGAATCGTTATGGAGGGACTGTCCCGCGATCACCAACCCAAGTAGGCGAAGAGGACCACCAGTGGAAATGCCACAGCCGCTGTGGCCAAGGGGATCGTTAACGTATCGGTTCCCCGTTTAGAGAAGAGCTCCACCACTGCAGAAATTGGCGCCACCACCAAGGCTACCAAGAGGGAAATGTACCAGGAGAGTTCGCTCAAGAACAAGAGGGTTAAGAATACCGCAACAAATGCTGCCAACATCATGGCCATTGACCCCTCGTGGGTTTTAGCCCCTTCGACCCAAGCGTGGATGATGGTTCTTTTCCCTAAGAATTTTCCTACCAAAGCTGCCGCCGCATCTCCAAAACCCCAGGCCATCACCGCCACAGCCACCATGTATTGCCACTTGGCTCCTAGTATTCCCCAGAACAAGAGGATCAAAATGGCAAAGGAAAGCTGAACATAGAGTAATTGCTTACGCAGTTCACCTCCACGATCGGTTCGATCCACAAAAAGACGTTTGTAAACGGAGGTCTTTTCAAGGAAGTACAGGGCGGGGTAAGCTAAGAGCACTAGCACAAAGGCAGCAGCCACCGCCATATACCAAGTGCTAAAGAGCCGGAGAAGAATAAAGACGGAAAGGCTATAGGCCACGTGCTGCATCTTGCGAATGACCTCACTGGGTAATTTGGACCAAGCCTTTAACATAGTGGGAATAGCGAGAAGTCCAACGAGGTAGTACACAATTAAGACTACGGCAGCTAAAAGGTCTCGTTGAAACATTTTTGCCCTCCTTCCTACTAAAATTCCCGGAGATTTGGTCGAATATACAAAAAGACTCCTCCTATTGTGTTATTCTTGAATCAATCTAGATATTTCCGTAGTTGAACTCAGCCTTATTTCTTGGTAAAATTACCTTGAGGCATAGTTCTTCTGCGGACTTCTAACGAAGTTAACGCTTTGACCGAAGAGCAATGCCTCTTTTTCTTGCAGGAATTGCCCTGGGTTTTCCATAAAGCTCAAATTTGGGTGGGTTAGGTTGACTCCCCTTGCGGCTTGCATTTGTGTGTAAGATAACGCTCTATACGAGACTGCCGCCCACCTAGTTTTTCGTCATCAGCGACCGGTAAATAGAACGCTGCGAACAAACGCTTGAACAATAGGGACCGGCTGATGATATTACTTTCTTGGAGGTAGATACCGTGTCAGATTTCAAAAACCTTGTATTTGTTGGCATCGACCCTCACAAAGAAGAACATGTTGCAGTCATGATTGACCACTGGGGTAAGGTATTCTTCGAATTAACCTTTCCAAATCAAGTCAGCGGCTTTGAAACCCTTTTGGAGCATGTTGACACTCACACCCCCGATGGGAAAACCACTGTCTTTGGTATTGAGGACACTGGCGGTCTAGGCCGTTCTTGTGCTCAATGGCTCACGCTTCGCGGCCAGCTAGTTAAAGGAGTTAACCCCATAATGTCCAGCAACAAGCGTAAACGATATCCTCACCGCACAAAAACCGACAAGATTGACGCTGTTGCAGTGGCCAAAGTCCTAATTACAGACTTTACCCAACTCCCTGAAGTGCTTGTCGATGATTACTACCATGGCCTGCGACAATTGGCAAACAGAAGAGATCAGTTAACGAGGACTAGTACTCGCTGTAAAAATCAGTTGCACAAACTAATTCACGACCACTATCCAAACTACAAAGAGTTCTTCTCAAATCCCTTTGGAGTCACGGCTCTTGGATTTTGGAACAAGTATCCTCACCCCAGCATGTCAAAAGGAGCTGGAACCAAGCGTCTAGCATCTTCTCTGAATAAGTTTTCAAGAAACATGGGGAGCACGAAAGCAGAAAATATTCTCGCCCTAGTAGACAAGGAGCAAGCGTTAACTATTGATGCCAAAATGACTATGATCGTTATTAGGCAGATCATTGAACAATTGCAGCAAATTACCAATCACCTGGCTGAATTGGATGAGCTGATAAAGGAAGCATTAGGACAATCTGACACCCAACTCGAAACAATGCCGGGAGTCGGTCCTGTTACAGCACTTAACGTTCTAAGCCGGGTGGGGCCAATTGAGAAATTTTCTTCTGCTGACAAGCTAGCCCGCCATGCTGGTATTGCCCCGGTTGATGACTCCAGTGGCCCAA
>DIPH01000019.1:71245-76592 GCA_002424045.1 Firmicutes bacterium UBA5493
CGGCTTTGTGACATCATCTACGCCATGCTTAGAGACAAGACTCCGTACATAGAACCGGCATCTCGTCCGAGTTCAGCAGCATAACTGATAGAGAAAATTGCCATACATGGTCTTTGAACTGTTGAAATTTCAACCGACTAACTTCTTATTGTCTTTTTCATTGCAATGCATGAGAGAAACTCGTCTATTATTTCATTTCTTACTTTACATAGAACGTCTAGTTCGACTGCATTTGGAGGCGTCGATACAAATATGTGAGGGCTAGCGATGTTGTGGGTACGGTGACTAAAAGACCAAGCCCGTAGAATCTCGCCCCTATCATATTCAAGATGGCTGCCAGGATCAAGAACCCCGCAACCGACCAAAAAGAGCTCTTCACCAGGCGAAAGCTCTCCCCAATGGCGGCTACCGGACCCTTACCTTGATCTACAACTACAAAACTCGTGAAGATCCAAAGAATAGCGAGAAGGACGCCTGGTACTACAAGAAACATGCCGGCAATTCCTACCCCTACAGCAGTCAAGATCGAAGCACCCAAAAACGGCCAGAAACGGTCGGCCCCAGAAAACAACTTTTGAAAGGTCACCGGCCTGCCGTCAACGATCCTCAGATTGACCTTGAACATTCCAATTGCCAACCATATCGATAGGAAAGCTCCAAGGAGGGCGATAACGAGCGTTCTTGGAGAATCGTAGTAGTAATAGTACCTATAACCCCAGCTCCATCTATATATAAGGGCATTTGGCACGCCCCCTAATAGGCCCACAATTATATGAAGTGCAAGGAGTAAGCCCAGATTCTCGGTGAAACACTTCCAGCCATAACTGAAGGCGCTTGACACCAGAGATGCCCCCAGAAGATACTCAGGCCCTTTGGTAGGAGTCTCTGGAGGCGATGCGCTTTGCCCGACTCTCTCTGGGCCGGACTCTAAGTTACTATGGCAATGTTTGCAAAGTATGGCTACGGCCTTAATTGTCTCACCGCAATAGGGGCAAGCCTTTGTATCACCACCTGCGGTTTGAACAGACTCGCTTTGCCTGCTTCCACAGTCAGAAACGGAACAGGCCTGCAAATCATCCCAGCACTCTGCGTGGTGGGGAGTGTGGCATTCAGAACAAATGTTAACCGGTGTTCCCTCTTGAATCGGGTTTTGACAACGAGGACAGACTCTTCCAATAACGGATGCCATATAGACCACCCACCTTAACTCCTTTTGGGTTTCATTCAACACAGTCCAATTAATGTCCTCCCAATAAGTGGTACATGTTATGGCGATCATACAAAAGGAGAGGGCGAATCCTTCCCAAAACAAGGAACTCCTGAATTTCTCCAGGAGTCTTATTGTGCGGGGATAGCCAAGCTATATAGCTATATTCGGCGAGCCAAGTATAGCTAGTTTTTGTTGTTTCTTAGCTATTTCTAATGTATAATAATAGCTGAAGGAGGGTGTTCGATGAAAGTTAACTCTACGGATTTCCAAAATGCGGTGGGAAAATATCTTGCCTTGCTCGACAAGGAACCCATTATCATCACAAAGAATGGTAGAAGCGTGGCCAAACTCACAGCTTATACAGATCCAAACGATTTCTTCATTGTTGAAACGAAGGGCGAGTACAATATACGCAGACGAATCAGTTACGAAGAATACCTTGACTTGGTGGAAAGCTCTGATCAGCGCTATGAACTGATTGGGGGGGAGGTTTATTTGCTGGCATCACCAAGCTTTCAGCATCAGGTGATCGCTGGCGAAGTTTTTGGATACTTACGCTATTATTTCCGCAATGGCCCATGCCAAGCTGTGGCTGCTCCTCTTGATATCCGCCTGTTCGGATGGGCAACCAAATTCGAGGAAGATCCTAATGTGGTTCAACCAGATGTTGTGGTGATCTGTGACCCAGAACAGGTTACCGATGATGGTAAGTATGAAGGAATACCCACTCTAGTGGTGGAGATCCTCTCTCTCTCTACCAGGGGTAAGGATCTCACTACCAAGCTCGAGCTCTATAGGCGAAGTGGAATTAGGGAGTACTGGATCGTAGATCCTAAGAAAAAAGCCGTCATTCAGTACTCTTTTGACGAAGGAAGAGAACCCGAGGAGCTGCGGATCATTGGGGAGAATGAGGTGCTCCAATCGTCAGCCTTTTCAGGCTTAAACCTCGATGTAGCCGCGATTTTTCAAGGTTTGGCTTGTGATGAGGCCTGACCGAGGCCAGTATGTCTCTTCTGTCGGAACGAAAAGAGGCGCCTCTTCATGCTTGCCGTCCCAAGTGCGGGTCTGAGCCAGCAAGTGTCCCATTGAAGAGACCTTTGGGTTTGGCTAGCTTCAAACACTATCTCGCTTTTTTGGGCCTTTCTAGTGTATAGAGGTCCTCTTCTATCTGGGCGAATCTATCGTTTATGAGCTGGCGGGCATCGAATATGGCCCTATTGTAGATATGTGGAGCCATCTCCCCCGCTATGAAGTCGAGGAGCTGCTCTGCAGCCAAGTCTCCGATGATTTCGGAACGCTCTTCGTCAAAATATGTTTTGATACGGTCGATTATCTCGACCTTTTCTTCCCGCGATATTCTTATTGGAATCATGTTGATTACACTCCTATCTAGGGGGGCCAGTTTGTCCATTATGTATATAAGTATCGTGAATTTCAGCATGTGTCAATAGTTTCCAGGGACGATTTTCGATATAGCCATTACGACTGGAGCTTGCCGGCCACACAACGTAAAATCTGCCATACGGGAACTTATGTTCGCTTTTTACGTGAAATGTGATAGAATAGGCATAGGCGCGATACCTTCGCGCTTCATAACGACAAACATTGACTTTCCCAGTAGTGTTTCGTGGAGGTGGCCAGTGAAAGTCATGAAGAACAGAACCTATATCGCAATCGATTTAAAATCCTTCTACGCTTCCGTCGAGTGTGTAGAACGAGGACTTGATCCTTTGACCACGAACCTTGTTGTCGCGGATGCAAGCCGCACTGAAAAAACCATCTGTCTCGCAGTTTCTCCCTCCCTCAAAGCATACGGCATTTCTGGTAGACCTAGGGTGTTTGAGGTCGTGCAAAAGGTCAGGGAACTAAATGCAGCGCGACGGCGCAAAGCACCTGGTCGAGTCTTTTCGGGCGCTTCCTTCAACGATACAGAATTGAGATCCTCGCCGGGGCTCTCACTAGACTACATTACTGCTCCACCGAGAATGGCACTATATATGAAGTACAGTACGCAGATTTATGGGGTCTACTTGAAGTACATCGCTCCCGAAGATATTCATGTCTACTCCATTGATGAGGTATTCATTGATGCCAGTGATTATTTGAAAACCTACAATCTTTCAGCTCGTGAACTTGCTACAAAAATGATCTTAGATGTTCTTAAAACCACAGGCATTACGGCATCAGTGGGAATTGGTACAAATCTATACCTAGCTAAAGTTGCAATGGATATTCAAGCAAAAAAAATTCCGATAAATAAAGATGGTGTTCAAATCGCCGAATTAGATGAAATGAGCTATCGTCGCTTGCTGTGGTCACACCATCCGCTAACAGACTTTTGGCGAGTTGGAAAGGGATATGCTAAGAAGTTGGAGGAACAAGGTCTCTTTACAATGGGAGATATTGCAAGATGTTCTCTCGGAAAGTTCAATGATCATTACAACGAGGATTTACTATATAAGATGTTTGGTATCAATGCGGAGCTGTTGATTGACCATGCGTGGGGTTGGGAACCATGTACTATTGCTGATATTAAAACGTATAAGCCGAAGACGAACAGTATTGGCTCGGGGCAGGTGCTACACTGCGGGTATACCTTTGATGAAGCCAAGCTGATTGTGCGGGAAATGACGGATTTACTCGTACTTGATCTAGTGGATAAAAGGCTTGTGACAGATCAACTTGTTTTGACAGTTGGATATGATATTGAAAATCTGACAAATCCAGAGATAAGGAAATCATATCAGGGAGAGATTACTACTGACCACTATGGACGTTCCGTCCCGAAGTCGAGTCATGGAACGGCAAATCTTGGTAGACAGACTTCTTCCACAAAACTGATTATGGATGCGGTTACAGAGTTGTTCGAACGTATTGTTGACAAAAGTCTTCTAATCAGGAGAGTCAACATTACAGCAAATAATGTTGTTGATGAGATAACTGTTCAAAATACGGATAATTCTGAACAACTTAGCCTCTTTACAGATTATGTGGCTCTACAAAAGAAGAAAGACAAAGAAGAATCTGAATTTGCACGAGAAAAAAGGATACAGAAAACAATTTTGGATATAAAAAAGAAATATGGCAAGAATGCCATTTTAAAGGGTATGAATTTGAAGGAAGGGGCTACAACATTGGAACGAAACAAACAGATTGGAGGGCATAAGGCTTGACGAGAAAATATGATGATATCATACATTTACCACACCATGTTTCTAAGACACGACCCCAGATGGCAGTAAGTGATAGAGCGGCTCAATTTTCTCCTTTTGCTGCCTTAACTGGTCATGACGCTGCTATAAAAGAAACTGCAAGATTGACTGAGAAGAGGGTTGAGTTGGTCGAATACATAAAGGAGGCTATAAATCGTAAGCTACAAATTATAGTAGATCGGATTAAAGAGCATCCTGAAATTGTAGTAACATACTTCAAACCAGATGAAAAGAAGGATGGAGGTGCCTATGTTACTGCTGCTGGTATGGCAAAAAAAATAGACCAATATCAACGTGTTGTCATTATGAATGATGATACAGAAATTCCCATTGATGAAATTATTAGCATTGATGGGAAGATATTTGATACTATGATGTTTCAATAAGTGATGAGTGAGTAATGTAACAAAAGTTCCTACTAATAATCAAAGTGGGATAAAAGGTGTTTCATATAGAAGAGGTTGTAATCATTAGCTCTTGACAAATAAAATTAAAACAAATATTATAATATATAGCATTACAAAGGAGTTTTATCATATGAGGCATAATATTTTTAAATAACTATTAATAAAATAGAATGAGTACATTTTCCGTACGATATAATATTTGTATGGCTTATTAATTGTACTTTTATTTAAAAATATTCTCATAATAATAAATTTATTTTTAAGTATTATATAGCATTGATTAGATTAAGATATAACATCATGCGTTATGTCCAATTATGTATGTTATATTTACCTAAGTGATTATATAAAAAACAAGTTCCCCTGTGAAGAGAATATTTTTTTCATAGGGGATTTTTATATAATTATGGAGGTATAAATGAGAATTATTAATATAGGAATTTTAGCACATGTTGATGCAGGAAAAACAACTGTTACAGAAGGTTTATTATATAGAAGTGGTGTAATTAATAAAATAG
>DIPH01000013.1 GCA_002424045.1 Firmicutes bacterium UBA5493
ATATTAAAGTGATGCTTTGCACTGCCCATCACACTTCGCCTCCCTTGTTAAACTTTTCTCTATTTATTCGTTTTCAGAGTACCACCGAATACTTCCCTTGTCAAGATTCGACACGGTTCACCCCTTCCCTCTATTTAGCCCTTGTTTAGGCAGGAAATGTCCCGTCCAGGCGGAAGAATATTCTAATAACCCAACATTAGGAAGGGATGAAGTGATTTGGAAAAACTACGCCTCGACGATTTTACAAAGTACAAGTTTCTCTCTGGTATCGAACATAATCCAAGTGGAACGCACGCTTGTTTTGTCACCCATGAGGCTAACATGGACGAAAATGGATACTCCTCCAACCTCTGGGTCTATGATGTAGCAAAAGAAAGTTCCTTTCAGCTAACGGCTCTAGGCAAAGAACGCTCCTTCACTTGGCTCAGCGATGACGAACTCCTCTTTGCGGCCACCCGTAACTCCAAGGATCAAGAACGCCAGAAAAAGGGGGAAGACTTCACCGTATTCTATAAGATCAACATCCATGGCGGTGAAGCACTTGAAGCGTTCAGAGTGTCTATGCGCGTCCAGAACCTCGAGCCCCTCAGGGACGACTGTTTTCTTCTAACCTGTACCTATAATCCAAAGCGACAAGATCTAAGCTCCCTCTCGGAAGAAGAGAAAGCAACAGAACTGAAACGGCGTGAAGAAGAAAAGGACTACGAAGTCCTTGAAGAAATCCCCTATTGGAGTAATGGTCAAGGCTTCATCAGCGGCAACCGCTCTCGGCTATATCTCTTCGATGGAAACAGCAACTCCTTCGAAGCCCTCACCGAAGATACCTTGCAGGTTTCAGATCTTCAATTAAATGAAGATAAAACCAAAGCTGTTTTTATTGGCTCAGACTATACTGGCATGATGCCCCTTAGCAACGCTCTTTATCTGATCGATCTTCAGACGAAGCAGATACGCAAGATTACACCCGATGAAGAGTTTGCTTATTCTTCTGCTTATTTCTTAAGCGATCAAGAACTCCTCTGTAGAGGAAACGCGGGGGAACACTTTGGCCTCAATGAAAATGCCCGTTTTTACTTAGTTGATTTAAAGGATGGTAGCAAAAAGCTCTTAACGCCAGATTTTGACCGTTCTGCCTATAGTTCGGTGGGTTCCGATTGTCGTTATGGCGGTGGTAGAGGGATGGTTTTAGATGCAGGATTCCTTTATTTCACCACTACCGAAGGGGAGAGCTCCTATCTACACCGTATTGACAAGACGGGAAGCATCGAGAGAATCTCTACCGCAACCGGTTCTGTCGATTCCTTCAGCGTAAAAGACGGAGAGATCCTCCTAATTGCACTCCGTGATTTGAAGTTGCAGGAGCTTTACGAGCTCAAAGACGGACAAGAAACACAGCTCACCGCCTTCAATGACTGGGTGAACGAAGAGCGCAAACTCTCACAGCCAGAGGCACTAAGTTTTGTGACAGCCCCTGGCGTTACCTGTGAAGGTTGGGTACTCAAACCCGTGGATTTCGTCGAAGGACAAAAATACCCAGCCATCTTGAACATCCACGGCGGACCTAAGACGGTCTACGGAACGGTCTTTTTCCATGAAATGCAGTACTGGGCGAACCAGGGCTACTTTGTCTTCTTCTGCAATCCCCGGGGCAGTGACGGTAAGGGCAATGAATTTGCCGATATTCGCGGGCAATACGGCACCATTGACTATGATGACCTGATGCGCTTCACTCATTTGGTGTTGGAGACGTATCCAGAAATTGACGCCGAGCGCGTAGGAGTTACGGGCGGATCCTATGGTGGTTTTATGACCAACTGGATCATCGGCCACACGAACCGCTTTAAAGCGGCTGCTTCACAGCGTAGTATCAGCAACTGGATTTCCATGGGTTACACCACAGACATTGGCTACTACTTTGCACCCGATCAGGTAGCTGCTACTCCTTGGACCGACCATGAAAAACTGTGGCATCATTCGCCCCTGAAGTATGCAGATCGCGTCAAGACCCCTACGCTCTTCATCCATTCTGAAGAGGACTATCGTTGCTGGTTGCCTGAAGGTTTGCAGATGTTTACAGCTCTAAAGTACCACGGCGTAGAATCAAGGCTTTGTATGTTCCGAGGTGAAAACCACGAGCTCAGCCGCGGTGGAAAACCAAAACACCGTATTCGTCGCCTCAAAGAAATCACAACCTGGTTCGACCGCTTCTTAAGAGGGCAGTAGTTTGCAAGATCACAGTGGGACCTGCACTAGCAGGTCCCTTCCTAAAGAGGTTCTTAAAGTGGAATCCGTGTACTTCCCCTGGAACAGGCTGTTTGAAATCGCCCTGAGCACAACCTTAGAGCTCACAGAGGGAGACCTAGAGTAGGTCCTCTACCTTGATGCGTCTGCGGATGAGTCCTTCCTTGTATAAAAACTCCATCGTCTCTTGGAGCTCTGAGAGATGCTTGTTCGTCAGTTCGGCGCTGAAGGTGTACTTCTCGGCTACCGCTTCCACAATCCCGATGGGAAGATTCAATTCAGAGGCTGCCAGCTTTAGGACCTCTTCCCGATTATCCTGGATGTATTCCAGGCTCCTAAGATGGGCCTTCTTGTACGCTTCAACCTCCCCACTCTGCAAGAGCGACGTCGTCGTCACAGAAAGCGTCAGCCCACTAATGAGGCCTTCCCCGTCTCGCAGAACCTCAATGGCCCCGTTTTGGACAAGGCGCGACATCACGGGTTCTACGACCATGGTGGCATCGACCTGACCACTTTGCAAAGCTGCAATACCGTCTGGAACCAATAAGTTGACGAGCTCAACATCTCGTAGGGTCAATCCCTGTTCAGCGAGGATCTTTCCTAGAAGTACATGCACTTCCGTTCCGATGGGCACGGCGATCTTCTTACCGCGCAGATCAGATACTCCAAGGGAGCCTGGGCGTACGGCCAAAGCAAAGGCAGATGGCGCCTGACTATACGAACCTATAATCTTAATATCCCTACCGCCTGCCTTGGAGACAATGGTGGATGTGGCTCCCATCACAGGAGCGATATCAAGACTCCCTGCAGCCATGGCCTCCGTCATGGCATGCCCAACTCCAAAGGAGTGGTAGTGGACGTCATAGCCTTCCTGAATGAGGAGTCTTTGCGTCTTCTCTACTAAGCATGGCAGGTTGAAGGGTAGTGCGTTGTAAGCCACATCAAGTCTGGGCTCTTGAGCCTCCATAAAGGGTGCGAAGCCCAAACCCACCATAATGATCAAGACCCAAAACAACCCTTTTTTCCATACATTCTTCAATTTCATCCCTCCATCCAAGCTAACACCTGAGGCTTGAGAGCTTCACGGTCTTCTAAACACATAAGGGGCGTGTCACGCAGTATTCTTCCTGGACGTTTACTCAAGACCAGAAGCCGTGTGCCCAGAGCCAAGGCCTCTTCGATGTCATGGGTGACCAAGATACAGGTAACCCCTTCCTTCTTCCAAATCCCGCGCAGTTCACCCTGGAGCTTGCTGCGGAGCTTCTGATCCAAATTGGCTAAGGGTTCATCTAGGAGAAGCAGATTAGGTCTGGGAGCTAAAGCCCTTGCCAAAGCCACTCGGCTGGCCATGCCCCCTGATAAATCATGTGGTAGAGCGTCACCAAAACCCTGCAAATCCATGGTCTCCAAGAGTTCCTCAGAACGATTTCCCGCCAGACCGATGTTTTCTCGTACTGTAAGCCAAGGAAACAAGCGGGGATCTTGAAAAACAAGACCCCGCTCTAAACTGGGTTTGCTTACAAGTTGGCCATTGTGCAAGCACTCCCCTGTACTTGGTGTAATGAGTCCTGCAATGATGCGCAGTAACGTCGATTTGCCGCATCCACTAGGACCAATAATGCTAAGAAACTCACCCTTCTGGACGGTGAAACTCACTTCACCTAGGGCTTCTAGGGTATTTTCCTCATCGTCACGCCTAAACCTCTTGGAGACTTGGCGCAGTTCGAGAAGCGCACTTGGCATCCCTCTCACCTCTTCCTACCCTCTTAGCAGAGCGCCACATGGGAATCAGGTGGTTTTCCAGAGTGATAAAGGCTGCATCGATCAGAATGCCCATGAAGCCAATCACAAGAATTCCTACAAACATCTCATCCACCCTAGCTAGTGATCGGGCCGTCATCACCAAGTAACCAAGGCCACTTGTGGAGGCCAACATTTCAGCTGCCACAATGGCCCTCCAGCTCATACCCATCCCCAGCCGGAGACCGGTAAAAACCGATCCCCAACTGCCGGGGATGACTAAGTTTCTCAGAGTTTTCCAGGGAGAGAGACAAAGGACCCTGCTGACTTCAAAGTAGTCCTGAGGGATTTCTTGCACTCCTAGGGCCCCGTTAACGATGATGGGAAAGATGGCGGCATAGAAGATTACTGCAAGTTTTGGCGCCTCCCCGATGCCAAACCACAGCAAAAAAACGGGAATCAGGGCTGTGGGGGGAATCTGCCGCAAAAAATGCAGCGTAGGCCCAAACCACTCCCGGCTCTGGGGCACGCAGCCCATGAGAATACCTATGGGCACGCCGACCAAAGTAGCCAGTGCAAAACCTGCAAAAACCCGAAAGAGGCTGCTGCTCAAATGGGACCACAACAAGCCTTCCCGGAAAAGGTAACCAAAGGTCTCCAGGACTTCGCCGAGAGAAGGCAAGATCTGACTATTTAACGTACCTGTGCACCCCAGTAGGACCCAGACAAGCACAAGCCCTAGGGGAAACACTAAGCCTTTGGCCTTGGCCATAAAGAACCCCTCTCTCGATAGCTGGTGTGCAAAACCTCATGGGCGGTCTCGCTGCCCGGTTCAGTAAGCCACTTTTCATAGATCGTCAGAACATCTGGATTCTGCTGTGATTTATGGAGTGGAGTCACCACATCATCGTGGTACAAACCTGCCCCACGCTCCTGCCTTACTTTGCGATTGACATTGGTGATGGGTTGGCCGGCGCCCCCAATACAACCTCCGGGACAGGCCATGACTTCGATGAGATCAAAGTGAACTTTGCCTGCCTTAAGATCATCTAAGACCGCCTTGGCATTGGCGAGACCATGAACCACACCTAGAGTTAGACCTTGACCTTGAAGGTCCAGTTCCCATTTGCGCATCCCGTTATAGCCCCTTACTTCCGTAAAGGCAACATTCTCAAGTTCGGTCTCGGTAATTCTCTCATAACCTAGGCGCAATACGGCCTCCGATACCCCACCTGTTACTCCAAAAATCACGCCTGCGCCGGTTACATGACCAAAGGGGTGATCAGGCGGCATGTCCGGTAAAGAGACATAGTCAATACCCGCCTCTTTGATCATCCGGGCTAATTCTTGGGTGGTTAGAACCAAGTCTACATCAGGCACACCCTCTGTGGTAAATTCTTCTCTGGACGCTTCGAATTTTTTGGCGGTGCAAGGCATGACGCTGATCATATATAGATCCTCTGGTTTCTTGCCGAGTTCTTTGGCGTAGAACTTCTTGATCAGCGATCCCATCATCTGCTGTGGTGAGCGGCAGGTGGATAGATGGGGAAGAAATTCAGGATAAAACTGTTCCGCAAATTTCACCCAAGCCGGGCAGCAAGAGGTAAACTGCGGAAGTTTCTCCCCAGACTGCACCCTTTCCAGAAACTCCTCTGTTTCTTCTAAAACAGTGAGATCCGCTGTAAAGGCTGTATCGAATACCTTATCGGCCCCTAAAGTACGCAAAGCAGAAATAAGCTGACCCATGGTGCTTTCGCCAGGTGTCATCCCAAACTCCTCACCAAGGGATACCCGCACGGCCGGAGCAACTTGGACCACCACTGTCTTGTTTTCATCGTTTAGAGCCTTCCAGGCCTCTTGCATTTGAGGTTTTATCACTAAAGCCCCCGTTGGACAAATGGCCGCGCACTGCCCGCAGTGCACGCAATCGGTGTGGGCCAAATCTTGATTAAACGCCGTAGTTACCTGCATCTTCGCGCCTCGATGGGCAAAGCCGTAGACACCGATACCCTGGACTTCTCCACACATACGTACACATTCTCCGCAAAGAATGCACTTGTTGGGATCCCGGACCAAAATGGAACTCGTGTCAATGGGCAGGTGATCCGTGCGTTCGTGTTTGAAACGCAGATCGGAAATCCCAAAGCGATTGGAGAGGTCCTGCAAAGAGCAATGACCGCTCCGGGAGCAACTGGTACATTCTCGATCATGACGACTCAGTAAGAGCTCCAAGGCCATCCTTCTCAAACGCCGCAAAACAGCCGTATTAGTCTTGACCACCATGCCTGATTCAGGAGGTGTATGGCAAGCGGCCACAACTCCCCGGCCCGCAACTTCCACCATGCACAGCCGACAAGCCCCGTGCAGGGATAACTCGGGATGATAACACAGGGTGGGCAAGTCGATCCCAGCATTTTGAACGACCTCTAATAGACTCTTCTCTCCATCTAAAGCTACGCTCTCACCATTCACTAGTAACCAGCCCATTAGTACTCCTCCTCGATAGCACCAAACTTGCAGACAGAAAGGCACGCATCGCATTTAATGCATTTTTCTTGATTGATTTTGTAAGGTTCCTTACGGGAACCAGAAATGGCATTGACAGGGCATACCTTAACACAGAGCCAGCAACTCCTACATTTCTCCTCACTGATCACCAGACGACGGAGATTGCGGCACACGCCAGAAGGACAGCGCTTGTCTACCACATGTGCCAGATACTCATCTCTGAAATTCGCTAGCGTAGATAAGACCGGGTTAGGAGCTGATTTCCCTAGACCACAGAGGGAACCAAGCTGTACTGTCTCACCTAGTTCAATGAGTAGGTCTAGATCCTCTACTTGACCATGACCGTCCACGATGCGCTGCAAGATTTGCAGCATCTGCAGGGTCCCTTCTCGGCAGAACGTACACTTTCCACAGGATTCATTTTGAATGAAATTCATAAAGAAGCGGGCTACCTCAACGACGCAAGTGTTTTCGTTCATGACGACCATCCCGCCGGATCCCATCATGGCCCCCACTTTTTTCAGGGAATCAAAGTCTACGGTGATCCCCATGTGTGACTCCGTCAAACACCCGCCGGATGGTCCTCCAATTTGCACACCCTTTAGCTGACGGCCGTCTCGGATTCCTCCCCCGATTGTATAGACGATATCCTCCAAGGTCTGACCCATGGGAACCTCGATCAGCCCTGTATTCTCCACTTCACCTGTGAGGGCAAAGGTCTTCGTTCCTGGGCTGTCCTCTGTCCCAATGGAGCGGAACCAATCCACACCTTTTAGTAAAATCTGACCCACATTGGCCAGGGTCTCCACATTGTTGATCACCGTTGGCATACCCCAGAGCCCAGAGACGGCAGGAAATGGGGGCTTGGGCCTGGCCATGCCGCGCTCCCCTTCAATAGAGGCAATGAGGGCACTCTCCTCGCCGCACACAAAAGCGCCGGCCCCTTCCTTCACACGAATCCTAAAGGAAAAGCCCGTTCCTAGAATGTTATCACCCAAAAGTCCGTACGCCGTTGCATCGGCTATGGTTTGCCGTAATCTTTGCACTGCAAGGGGATACTCCGCTCTGACGTAAATATAGCCTTCGTTCGCCCCAATGGCGTAGCCGGCAATGAGCATCCCCTCGATGACGCTATGGGGATCGCCTTCCATAATGCTACGATCCATAAAGGCGCCAGGATCCCCTTCGTCGCCGTTACAGATCATGTACTTTTGATCCGCCTCTTGAGCCCCTGCAATAGCCCATTTACGGCCGGCGGGGAAACCTCCGCCTCCTCGTCCTCGTAAATTAGCCTGGAGGATCATTTCTATTACTTCCTCCGGCGTAAGCTCCAGGGCATTGGCCAGGCCCTGGTAGCCTCCCCTTTGCATATATGAACGGATATCTTCAGGGTCAACAATCCCACAATTGGCCAAAGCCACCCGGGTTTGATTCTTATAAAAGGGAATCTCCTGTTCTTTCTGCAAAACAGCATGGGTACTAGGTTCGTGATAGCACAAATGGGTGACGACTGTCTTTGCTTCTACGGCATCCACGATTTCCGACACATCATCTCCATCAGCCTTAACCTTCGTATACAAGATTCCTTCAGGTTCCACCCGGACGAGTGGACCCAATTGGCATAAACCCTGACATCCACTATTAACTGCGATCACACCGTCTTTTTCGCCTTCTTCTTCCAGGAGGCAATCCACGGTGGTGTGTAAGTTACGTTTCTTCAGCTCCCGGACAAGAGCTTCATAGACCTGGAGCGAACCGCTGGCCACACATCCCGGTCCAGCACAAACCACAAGCCGGGCCTTGGCCCTTTGCAGAGCTTGACCGTACCGTTCCTGCAGTGTAATCATGTCTTGGCGACTCTTAATCATGCTGAGAGCCCTCCTGTTCTAGGGTATCAATGATGATGTTAATAGCATCGGCTGTCACATGGCCATACACCTGATCGTTAATGGTGATGACCGGAGCCAATACGCAGGCACCCAGGCAAGCCACGGTTTCCACCGTATACATGCGATTTTCCGTTGTGGACCTACCGTCTTCCAGGTTCACTCGCTTGCGCAGTGCATCATAAACAGGAATGGATCCGCGAACGTGACATGCAGTGCCGTCGCAGACTTTGATCACGTACTTCCCCTTCGGTTCTAGGGAGAATTGCGCGTAAAAGGTGGCCACCCCATAAACGGTCGCTGTAGAAAGCCCTAGGGCAGCAGCAACATGGGTGATGGCCTCTTCGGAAAGATGACGGTATTTCTCTTGTACCGCCTGCAATATGGGAACTAGTGCAGCTGTGCTCGTTCCTGTTTCAGCCAGAACTGCGCTGAAAAAATCGGGATCAAAGTCGGTTTCCAGCGTTTCTGTGCCCAAGACAGTTGTGTTCATTGGAGTCACACCCCTTCGGTCTTTTGTGAATATCTTGTCAATCCACATTGTATCATATTTCAACAACTATTTGTTCGAATTGACAATAAATTAACAACGAAAACCAACGGTTCTTGAAGTTGTGCTCCCTTTTATCTCCACGATGCCAGTTTCTTAGGAATTGGTCTCTTACTCTTCACTAGGAAAGGAAGGATCCCTCACCCTAGAGATTTACGTTTTCAGTCATTTTCAACCACTACAATTGGCGGTTTCTTCCATGTAGACTGTGGATTTACCGACGATATACGTAAGAAAGCCGGGGATCCAAAGGTTGGATCACCCGGTGAACCATGATAGCACCAAAAACTCTACCTTGTCTGAAGGAATAGCCCCCATCATGGGTGAAGTGTAGTGTTGCAGAATCCACGGAAGGGAGAGATTACTTTGCTGAAACGAATATTGTGCCCTGTAATTCTCATGTTCGCTCTGGTCTTGTCTTTGTGTGTCCAGGCATATGCTGCTGATTTTGAGGCCATTGAGGAGCTCATTCACACAAAGGAAGTAAGCAAAATCCAAGAGGCCATTGATCGCTTGGAGACACATCTGGAGGGTAAACCCGAAGATGGTGATGCGCTGTGGCTCATTGCTAAAGCTTACCTTTACCTAGGCGATCGCCTAGATGATCACAAAGAAGAAACGTTCGAAACGGGAAAAGCCTATGCCGAATCTGCGGTGGAGTTTCTACCCACTTCACCCCATCCCTACTTTTGGCAGGCCTCCCTCACTGGTCGTATTGGCCAGACTAGGGGCATCCTCAGCAGTCTATTCATGGTACGCCCCATGAAAGATGCTCTTGATCAGGCCTTAGAATTGGACGAAGACTACGCGGATGCTCACTGGGCGTTGAGTCAACTCTACCACCAGGCACCAGGGTTTCCCCTGAGCATTGGCAACAAGAAGTTAGCTCTGCAGCATGCAGAAAGGGCAGTTGAACTGGATCCGAAAAACCTAGACTATCAAATCCAGTTGGCGGTGGCCCTAGAGTATAATGGGCGGAAAGGCGAGGCTATCTTGATATTAGAAGACCTTTTGGCCAACCCCGCCCTCAGGCAGGAGCCCGAACTCAAAACCCAGGTGGCCGAACACTACGCAGACTTTACAAAGTAGGATCAATAACCAAGGACCTCGATCGTCCCATTAGATGTAGAAATCTTTACTGAGGGGCTAGAACTGCGCTGGATTTCAACTTGCTTGCTCCCCTCCATGTGATCGTTACCTACGCGAAACTCTACGCCGCCATTGGAGGTTGCTACCTGAAAAGACCCAGGAGTGTCATGGGGTACCCGCAACTGGATGGATCCGTTCGTAGACTGAAATGTATAGCTACCGTCCTCGGGAAACTCGACTTGACCACTGATACCCCCGTTAGACGTCCGTACACTGCTAGACCCCTGAAAAATGAACTTGCCCAAATCAACTCGACCATTGGAGGTTGTAATCTGCACTTCTCCACTCCCGGATTGCAGCACGACCCGTCCATTTGCGGTTTTTAGGTGTAGTTTGCCGTTGAAGGGTACATCCACTGTAATACTTCCATTGGATGTGCGAGCTTGAAAGTCCCCGATCTGCTCCGGTGAGGCATAGACTGTAAAGCAGACTTGGACACTGAAGAGCCCAAAAGACCGACGAGGATTAACAGCCCTGAGCACCAGCTTCCCCTGGGAACTGGTGCTTTCAACGTTGAGGTCCTCCAAAACTTCATCGAGCACGCCTGCATTAAGACCTCGCACCTCTTTTTCAACCACAATGCGGGCTCCCTCTTCATCAACGGGCACCCACTGGACAGACCCATTGAACCCATGGAGCTCAAGGGCATTGATCTCTGAACTCACGGGAAATTCCTCCCGTTTACCTACTCTGGAAAACAAACCCATTTGTCCCACTCCCTTCCATTTCATGACTTAAATATACCATCTAGGTCATGGGCCAACTAGAGGCTAGGATTGGAGGTGTTCTCAGACCTAAGACCGATTTTCTCTTGTAAATAGGTTCCCAGTTTCTCTATGCTTGGTTATAGCCATTCCAACTAACAAGCTCATCAAGTTCTTTTCTCTTCTTCACAGGCGGCGTACCATCTAAAGGATACCCTAAGGGAAGCAAGGCAATGGCTTCGAGATGTTCTGGCAATTCCAGAACGTGATGGACATGGGCTGCATCAAAGGCGCAGACCCAACAGGTTCCTAACCCCAGTTCCACCGCGGCCAAAGTCATATGGTCTACTGCTATAGCCACATCCACATCGGTATGATCCTTGCCATCCCGCCGCTTCCAGGAGGCATTATGATCGCCCAGGGCCACAATAACAACCGGTGCCTTCGCAAACCACTCCCTGGAGTAGCCTTCGGAAATCTTGGCCCTGAGGGCTTCATCGGTGACTACGACAAAGTGGCAGGGCTGATAATTCACTGCACTCGGTGCTAGTCTAGCCGCTTCTAGAAGCTTTAGAATCTTCTCTTTTTCCACCGGTTTTTCGCTGAACTTGCGCAGAGAATACCGCTGGGCTGCTAAATCCAAAAACGTCATAGGCATGGTCCCTTCTTTCTCCGTCTCATCTACGCCTTTTTGTCCACATGTAATCCCATCAAGCGCTTGACACGGATTTTGTGATCGACCTGGGTTGCGGATGGTAGGTGCTTCACCGTTTTGCCCGTTCTCGTGTCGATCAGGTAGGCTACATTCTCCCCTAGCTCTTTATTATATTGGAAGCTGAGGCGATGATGCCCTTTGCTACCCTTGAAGTTGACATCATCCACATGATCCACTTGTTTAAGGGCAAGTTTTGGCCAACGGCCCTCGAGAAGCTCCGCTGTCTCGGGCTGGATATGAATGCGATTTGGTATCTTCATGCTTCCACCTCCAAACTCCTACTATGAGTATCGGCACGATCTTAGTATTCTATAGGTTTTTTCCTTAACAGACTTAAGATTTACCACCTTCATGACCCTCTCGACCGCTACGGAACGTAGATCATTGTCTTGGTCATGCCTCCATCAATGATGAGATTGGTCCCATTGATGAAACGATTGTCAGGATGGGTCAAAAACAGACAGGCGTTAGCGATATCGCCCACCTGGCCCACTCTCCCAGACCAATGCTGCACATGATCGATATCCCGGAGATTCTCCCAGGGACCGGTTTCGATCCAGCCAGGACTGATGGAGTTCACCTGAACCCCGTCATGGGCTAAGGAAGCAGCTAGAGCATGGGTCAAGGCGATGATACCCCCTTTGGATGCAGCATAGGCTTCGGAGTTTTCTTCGGACTGAAAGGCTCGGGTCGAAGCGATGTTCACAATGGAACCTTCATTTTGCCGCCGCATGATTTTCGCCGCCTCCCGGGTGCAGAGAAAGACGCTACGCAAATTGGTGTTGATGATCTCATCCCACATCTCCACCGTTATCTCGTAGGGAGATCCAAAACTCGATATTCCAGCGTTATTGATCAGAACATCCACGGTGCCAAAACGTTCTTGTACGGTTTTCATAAGAGCAATAATCTGCTCAGGGTCCCGTACATCCGTGGGAACGAAAAGCGCCTTGGCCCCCTGTTTAGTGATGATTCGCTCCGCGCTGGATCCAAGGTCCTCCTTAAGCTCTGCAAGGACCACTTGAGCCCCCCTAGCGGCATAGGCCTGGGCTACTCCTTGACCGATTCCACGGCCGGCACCTGTCACAATAACAACCTTGCCTTCGTATGCTCGAGGGTTAATCATACCCTACCTCCTCGGTTCAAGATAAATCTCGTAGATATGTCTCCAGAGCTTTCCGGTGATAAACAAGCGATCATTTTCCCGATCGTAGGCAATCCCATTCAAAACATCGACGTCGCTGTTTTCTGCCCTTTCCTGGACATACAAATCACTCAAATCGATCCAACCTAAAACCGCTCCCGTTTGGGCATCAATGCGGCAGATGCGATGATCAAACCATACATTAGCGAAGATCTCTCCATGGATGAATTCCAACTCATTGAGGTTCTGAATTGGTCCCTCCTCCCCATATACCTCCTGCTGTTTGATGAGCTCATAGGACTCTGGATCTAGATAGGTGAGCTTACTTGAGCCATCGCTCATAATCAAATACTCCCCATCTGTGGTGAGACCCCATCCTTCACCATCATAATGAAATGCATCAATCCTCTCCAGGTGGGTCAAATCATAGACAAATGCCCGCCCTTCTTTCCAGGTTAACTGAACGATTCTCTCGCCTATAATCGTGATTCCTTCACCGAAGAATTCTCCTTCTAAATCCACGTGTTCTAAGACAACGCCATCCTTTAAACGCACCTTGCGCAAAGATGACCTGCCATAAAGGCCGGTTCCCTCATACAAGAACCCGTCATGAAAAACCAAACCTTGGGTGAACGCCATGGGATCGTGAGGATAGCGATCAATTATCACAAAGGAATGCACGTTCTCCGCAGCATACAATGGAAATGGAACTAGCACAGATGTGAAGAGCAGCAAAAGGGCAAAATGTAGGCCCCGGCTCCGTTTGATCATAGGCAACCCCCTTTTCAGGTTTCTTACCTTTCTATTCTTCCGTGGGGCAAAAGATCCTCCTTGGACAGATATGTCTGTCCCCTTCCACTTAGCCCTTGACTCTAATTCAAGGAATCTTGGACCAACCAGAAATTCATCAAGCCGACGTCAAGAACTTGGAGCTTGAGTACGAGCTGGTAGACGGCACAGATCCCACAATTGAGCTGGAAGTGGACAACGATCGGGACGATGATGACGATGACTAAGGTGAAGCACAAACCCCCACTTTCGTGGGGGCCTTTTCAATGGTTCAAAACATCGTTAACTTTGACCATATACTGGTTATACATGTCGATCATCACATCGATGCTTTCGTAGACTACCTTGCCATCGATTTCCTCGTACTCATGAACCAAACGGTTTCTTAGGCCCGTGGACGGAGCTATGGCTAGTGCAAACTGAATTTCAAGAACATCACACTCTGACAAATCAATGAATGAATTGAAGTAATCGCTAGCTGGTGGTTTTTTATAATGGGTGAGCAGGTTTCAAAGCGTGTAGTTCAGTTATATACTGATGCATGCGTATGAGCTTATCAACAACTACACCTAAGTCCGCCACGCAAATCACTCTCCTGTCTCCCTAATCAGACTGTTAAGATATTCCTTCCGCAGCTGTCTTAAAAACTTTGTATCTGCATATCGGGCCGAAGCTTTGAGCTTAAACTTGAGGTAGCTGTCTTCCTCTTCATAAAGCACACGACTGTTGCTGGCCACTTCATATGACAAGAGAGGATTGGCGCGAGATAGATCCACTAAATCTATTCCATCCCGTTTAAACAGGACCACAAGATCGCCCAGAAGACCTAGCTGCTCGCGGACATCAAGGGGGCTTCGCGACACATACCCAACATCGATGTCACTTCTATCCGTAAATCGCTCCGTCTTGTAAGAACCGAACGTGACCAGCAAAACAAGGTCATAATCTTGAACGATCTGTCTTACGCTTTGCTCAAACGACATTGGTGGCACCTCTCTTCTACTTCCTTAATTAGGTGCTTGGTAGCGTATTCCTGCCAAATAACACCCCACTTTCAGTATACGTGTACGGAGGGTGGGACGAGAATCACAGATAGTCTGAGATGTAGGGTTTTTTGCGGATCAGGACATCATCAAGGAGCTCGATTGTCTCCTCGCTCGCTACAATCCGATCTAGGGCTACTAAGTCCGGTGCCCGCTTGTAACCAAGGAGGAGTGTCGTTAAGGTTCCAATGGACATACTCGCCTTATACGTTGATGGCCTTGTTATAAGTCTCCCCGCACCATCTTGAAGCTCCACCGTATAGGTTCTATTGTTCCACTCCAGAAACGGATCAGTGATATTTAGTGTTAGGGCAACTCCACTAGCATCTGCTTCAAAACGATATTGTTTGATGAACTCTTCAAAATCTACGATCCGTCCCATAATGTAGGGACGAATGGTCTCCTTGATATCACTGTCCGTCAAAGCAAAGGCAATGGGCTCACCGGAGTAATTGTTGGCTCGAACTTCGTCGATCATGGACTCATGGGCTATAATGTAGCGAAGGAGGCCTTTCTTGGCCTCAGTGTTGAGATAGACCAATTCCTTCACATACATGATATCGTCATCAATGCGGTACACCATGTATCCAAGTGGCGTGTTATCGGCCGCATAATAGATGGCTACCGTGGTGTCATAGACATCCCAGCGCCAATACTCATCCCAAGCCAGGTCATTGCGGAACAGGCAGCCATGTGTCTTCTTGGCAAACTTACTATGGAGGGCCAATAAGTCTGAACTATCCTCAGGCACCCTGCGCACGTAACCTGGAACATCTTCATCCACCAACATATGGGGATCACTGATACTCCAAGTCATTTTGTCCGAGATTATCTCCCAGCCCCGATGCCGATAAAGTGGGATCGAATAGGGATACAAGATAGCCAGTGTTTGGCCCTTGGCTCGCATTTCGGTTAGGCTTTCCTTCATGAGCCTGGACATGAGACCCAGACCAGAATATTCAGGATAGGTGGCTACACTGGTTACAAAACCGATGGGAAAGATCCTGGAGTGAATGTTCATGTCTAAAGGATACACCGCAAATTGCGATACTAGCGCATCACCGTCAAAGCACCCTAAGACATGCTCATGCTCTAGCACCGGGAACTTCGATTGCCGAATGTCATCATTCTCCCAACCATAGTTAAGCAGTGTCTTTTCTGTCACTTGAAAGGCATAACGTAAAAGTTCATTGTACTGATCCAGATCATCGATGGACAGTCTCCTGATATCATACTCATGGTTTCTCATAGTTCCCACCCTCAAAGGATAATGGTACATTTACTATTCCCCATTTGTAATCCGCAAACCTGCTGCTAAACGCCATGCGTGGCGCATAACGATAAAACCCCAGCAAAACTGGGGTTTCGATTCTTACGTTCAGTTATGCGTATTAGCTTTCTAGTTTAAAATGCCTGACTAGTTCCTGCAGTTTTGCGCCCATATCAGTTAAGTCTTGCGCAGAGTTGGATACTTGCTGTATAGAGGCGGCTTGTTCTTCGGTAGCGCTAGCTATTTCATGACCCCCGCTGTTCGTCTGTTCAATCACGGCAGAAATCTCCTGTACTTGCCCCACAATACCCTCCACTGCTCTGAGGATACTCCGCAAAATCTGACCGCTTTTGTCTACGCTGTCCATGGCATGAGTTGCCTGGTTAGTGCTATGATCCATACCACTTACGGTGGAGGAAATTCCGCCTTGAATCTGGTTAATCAGTGAGGTGATCTCTGAGGTAGCTGCAGATGACTGTTCCGCGAGTTTTCTCACCTCGTCAGCCACGACCGCGAAACCTCGACCATGTTCGCCAGCGCGGGCTGCCTCAATAGCAGCATTTAAGGCCAATAGGTTTGTCTGGTCGGCAATAGCACTGATCACATCCACGATCTTGCCAACTTCATTAGAAAGAGTGCCGAGTTTTGTGACATCATCGCTCATATGCTGCGTATCATCACGTAACCCATTCATCTGCTTAACAATATCTTCGATGGCATCTTCACCCTGTAAAGCCTGCTTGGAGATATTGTCCGCCGTTTCCCCCATACTCTGGGCGCTCTCGTTCATCATATCTAGTGCACTAGAGAATTGATTTGTGGTACTTGCCACTTCTTCAATGGATGCACTCACTTCCTCGGAGGCAGCAGCCATTTGTTGACTGGTTCCAGCGAGCTCATTTGTGGCGTCTGCGACTAGACCTATGGCCTGTCTGAGATTCTCCACTGTCACATTCAACGCTGTGGCCACTTGACCTATTTCATCACTGGAGTGAACCTGCGATGTTTGGGTCAAATCGCCTTCAGCAAGGGCTTCAACTACTTGCTGTACCTGCTGCAATGGTTTAGCGATCTGTCTGGCAATAATCACGGCTGCAACCACCCCTAACGCAACAAAGGCAATAGAAATCGCAATCAAGAAGGTCCTTAGTTGATATGCGGTTTCCAGTTCATCACTCTCTAAGGCTGCAACCCCGAGAATCCACCCAGTGGATGAAACAGGTGTCAAACCACTCATGCGAGCTGTGCCGTCTAGTTCGAAGCCTACAGCGCCCGTGTTACCGACTCCAAGTTCTCTTACTGCTCGCCCAGCATTGGCCAAATCACCTGAGAATATGTTAGCCTGATCTAAAACGCAGTTCCTATCGGGATGAGCGTAGAGAGTACCATCTGGGTGGAATATATAAGCCCAGCCATTTTTCCCATAACCTAAGGGAGCTGTAATTTCGCTTAACATCATGCCATCGCCTCTAGCAATCAATGCACCCACAACCTTGCCATTCTCTCTGATGGGAACGGCATACATGAGTACCAAAGAGTTGTTGACACGACTGACGATGAGGTCAGACACCACAGACTTACCTGCCATGGCTCCAATGATATAATCACGATCTCTTAAGTCGGCCGTTGAACCATCACTATAGCGAGCAAGTCCAGTGCTGTCCACAACAGCTAAGGCTAGGAACTGAGATAAGCGCTTCTCTTCTGAGCGAATCGTAGGCAACTGTTCTTCCCAGTTCATGCTTTTCATCTCTGGCCTTTCCGCAATTGCTTCTAGTAAGTTCAATTGTGACTCCAAGGTGCTATTCACATAGCGACTCGCCTCTTTCGCAACCAATGTCAGTGCTTGTTCAACCTCGGCCAAGACCGCGGAAGAACTCCTAGTATAAGCGAACAGGCCCAATCCTCCGCACATGACAAGTGCCAATAGACCGATGAATAATGATATCTTCGTCGCAATGCTTTTCATCTTAAACATCAAAGCGCCCCCTATTTAGTTGTATTCCTCAGAAATCCGCTCAAGTACGTCTGCCCCAAACAAGACCCGTATGTCGATGAGAATAAGTAGGTAGTCCTCCATCTTTGCAATACCCTTAATCACGTCGGTTTTTCCTGTGAACCGATTCGAAATCTCAACAGCCGAACCGGGCACCTCCACTACCTCATCAACATCATCAACATTGATCCCGACGAAAACCGCATCGATTTCCAAAATGATAATTTTTGTATCAGCTTGGCGATCAACGTCAGGCAAGCCAAATTGCCTCCGCAAAGATATGACTGGAATTACTTCATTTCTTAGCTTGATCACTCCAGATATTGCATCAGGCATCTGGGGCAACTCTGTGGGTTTAGCCCACTTCATGATCTCCTTGACGCATGAGATCTCGATTCCGTATTTCTCCTCTCCTAGCGTAAAAACGACAACCTGTCCATACGTTTTCATCTGTTCATGTCCTTTTACTTTGTTGATTGAGAACACCCCTTTGCGTCTTCTAGAAATGCCATGCCCCTCCAAAACCTCTGCAAGATATCTCCTTAAATACACGAACGACATCACGGTTAAACCTTGTTCCTTGGCACTCGTCCAAATGAGCAATACATGTAGTAAAACTCAAGGCTGAGCGATACGGACGATCACTCGTCATTGCGTCGACCACATCTGCCACAGTTGCAATTTGCGTCAGAATACATGGGAAGCCGCCTAGCGAGTTCTGCGGATACCCCCCTTGCCCATTTGACCATACATGGTGCTCTAGGATGATCCGCCCCACTACATCATCAAGATCAAGGGATGATACAAGTTGCCATCCACGAGCGGAATGCATTTCAACTTGTTCCCATTCCTCCGGGGTAAGAGGTGTCTGCTTATGCAGAACCTCTGGGGGAACATACTGCTTGCCTATATCGTGGAGAAAAGCACCAAGCCTCAATTGCGCCAATTCTCGGGCTGTCAGACCCATCTGTATTCCCAAGGTCATGGCCAACTCATGAACTCGCCTACAATGTGCAAAAGTCTCATCAGTAAGGTTTAGAAGAGCTAAGACAAGTGTGTCATCTAGACCATTATTCAATAGATGAGTAGTTCGTTGCGAGTAATCCATAGTATCTAACCCTCCCACTGATGTTCAGATGAAAAGCCGTTCATCGCCGCTCAAAGAGGATCTTCGTATTGGCAGTTGGTCAACTACCCTTGGCACGGCCCATTGCATTTGTTTGGACATCTGACTCGCCGTAAATCTCACCACGCGTAATCTTGACACTTTCAGGTGCGTGAATGGCCAGGCGTAGGTCTCCCTTTTCGCTGCGAACTACTTTTACCATGATATCGTCACCGATCATCACGAATTCTCCAGGTTTCCTGCCTAACACCAACAACTCATTCACCTCTTTTCATCAATTAAGAGACCAAAAATAGGCAAACAAAAAACGACGAGTCTCCAGGCCACACTGCGTCCTGCAGCTGGGCCTGGATAACACGTCGTCCCTGACGGAAAGAGAGTATTCTCTTTCCAAACTTTGCTCAAGCGAGTTCTTCTTTGATGCACTAAATCAAACCCGCGTTAGCATTTTCCTAACACTTTGCCGAACAATTGCGTTATGTTGTCACTTTATCGGCTTTCGACACTTTTCGGCACTTTCCTTCATCGAAAATGTATATTTTTAGCAAATGCAGCTGCACCAATCACAGAATTCGCCGATGTCATGAACACGATGTTCCGATGATTCGGAGGAAGATTGACACCTTTCTCCAATTAACATAAGATCGTACCTAAAGGCAACGAAAATGAGGTGTTCTTGTGATAAAAATCGTCAATAAAAATACAGACCCCCGGATCAACCTTGCTGTAGAGGAGTATGCCCTAAATCACCTAGATCCGAGCCAAGACTACGCAATTCTATGGCAGAATGAGCCCGCAGTTATTGTGGGCCGCAACCAAAACACAGTGGCTGAAGTAAATGCACCTTTTATCAAAGAGAAGGGCATTCATGTGGTGCGCCGACTGTCGGGGGGAGGGGCCGTATACCATGATCTCGGTAACCTGAACTATACCTTTATCGTCGACGCCCAAAAGAGTGTTGTCAGTAATTTTGAATATTTTACGAAACCAGTGATTCAAGCCCTAGCCAGTCTGGGAGTGAAGGCTGAGTTTTCAGGACGTAATGACATTACAATCAACGGCCAGAAATTTTCTGGTAATGCCCAGTATTGGTCGAAAAACCGCCTACTCCATCATGGTACGATTCTGTTTAACTCGGAATTGTCCGTGGTTCAGGATGCTCTGAATGTGAAAGCAGACAAAATCCAGTCCAAAGGGGTTAAATCCGTGAGGAGTCGGGTAACGAACATATTCCCCCATCTCCCCAATCCTATCACGATTGAAGAGTTTAAGGAAGCACTTTGGCGGTACCTCATTCCAGGTGGTGCAGGTCAGGAGTGTGTTTTGACAGAGCAGGACTGGTCTGTAATCAAAGATCTCAAAGACCGGCGCTATAGCCAGTGGGATTGGAACTATGGGGCTTCACCTGAATCGGAAATTGAAAAGGAAGAACGCTTTGCCGGAGGTAAACTAGAATTAAAGTTCAACGTTAGAGATGGTGTCATTCAAGACATGAACATTTTTGGCGACTTTTTTGGAAAAAGCAGCGTAACCCATTTCGCCCAGTTACTCAATGGAAAAGACTATCGCGAGAGCGTCATTGCCGAGGTCTTAGCCGACGTGGAGTTTGGGGAATACTTTATCGGCATAACAAGGGATGAGTTCCTTCGGTGTCTGTTTTCTTAGCAGCTACGCTCAAGCAAAACGCGGACTAGGATATACCCCTTGGTATCCCTAGCCCGCCTTTTCTATTTCTTAAAGAAATGAATGGCCCGATCAATGGTGGCCTGACAATGGCATCATTGCGTCCACCACGGGCTTTTTCGTGATAGTACCAATACCAAAATGCCTGCCTCAGGATGTTTAATCACAGGAAGTCCATTGGCTACAATGTCCTCTTTAGGGACAAGGAAGGACTGTTTCTGTTCGTTCGCGCTCTTCTTCCTTCTCCAGGTTGTTATATCTAGCGATGATGTCGGGGATATCATCTGCATCGATTTTGGTTCTCTTATCGTCTAAGGAGTATCCGTCCGCCTTCATATCATAGAACCACACTTTATCCGTTCCGCCAGCGCCGGTCTTGGTGAACACC
Organism: Firmicutes bacterium UBA5493; assembly: GCA_002424045.1. GTDB lineage: Bacteria > Bacillota > Limnochordia > Darwinibacteriales > Darwinibacteriaceae > UBA5420. The sequence goes on from DIPH01000013.1 coordinate 20,933, forward strand.
ATAACTGCTGTGGATACCCCAGCATATGGTTTGAACACTCCGCTAGGCATGGAAATAATAGCATCTAGTTTGTGGTTTTCAATGATCTCCTTGCGAATCGCCTTATGGGCTCTAGAGCTCCCAAATAAGACCCCATCGGGTACAATAGAGGCACATCTACCACCAGGCTGAAGAATTCTTAAAAACAGTGATAGAAAGAGCAACTCCGTCTTTTTGGTCTTTGCTATCGCCAAGAGATCGTTTGAAACCGACTCATAATCCAGAGATCCCTTAAATGGTGGATTTGCCAGGACCAGGGTATATGTGTTGTTGTCAGTATTCCTCTCAGACAAGCTATCCCGATACTCAATATTGGGGTTTTCAATCCCATCGTATTGTCAAAATGGGCCTTTTGCCGGATCAAGGAAGAGATCGCCTCATCAAGCCCTTTAATAAAAAGAAGATATGTGATCTGCTCAATGACTGACAAGGGGTTCGTAATCCCGCCGGTCCAAAAGGTCTCCCATATCCTATCAATTTGACTCTTGAGTGTTCCTGTAATCATAACAGGCTCCTATAGATCCACTAGCACAGCTATTTTTCCTTTCTACAACAACATGGTTTTTCCTCCATTTTACAGTTTCTGCTCCATCCCTGCACCAAGGCGGCGAAAAGCCCTAGCGAAATCTCTCCACTAGGAACCTGTCCACCGTATTTTCATTTCTCTCTGCGGGTACAAAACCAGAATATCTAATTGTCCTAGTTAGAATACTGTGGTAGACTTATTATATGTAACTAAAAATAAGGAGGGACGTACTTTGAGTAAAGAAGAGAGAAGAAACAAGGTGTTAGAGCTTTTGAACAAGGCAAAATCCATGGAACTGCAGGCTATTCACCAATACATGCACCAGCATTACATTCTTGATGACAGAGACTTTGGTGAGCTTGCAGCAAAGGTGAAGCTCATTGCGATTGATGAAATGCGTCATGCAGAAGCATTAGCAGAGAGAATCAAGGAGTTAGGTGGTGAGCCAACGACCGAATTGGCTGGCCCTGTGGTCAAGGGACAGGATGTTAAAGACATTTTCCCCTTCGATGCCAATGAAGAAGATGAAGCCATAGACACCTACGGCCAATTTGCCAACATTTGTCGAGAAAACGGCGACACCATTTCAGCCAGTCTCTTTGAGATGATCATCGAACATGAGCAAGCCCACTTCAACTATTTTGATAACGTGGATAATCACATCAAGACCCTCGGTGATACCTATCTCTCCAATTTAGCTGGTACATCTTCCACTACCGGTCCTTCAAAGGGATTTGCATTTCCTTCCGGCGGTGAATAAGGCATCATGAATCTTCGTAAAGCCCCTTGTATAGGGGCTTTTTTTCTTGAAGGGACAGGCCCTGAAACAATTTGACGAATTCAAGCTAAATTGATCGAGGGCCTGTCCCCCCCATCACCACTTCAACCTGATGGCTACCTCCATCCGAAAAGAGAGGCAGTGTATTTCCCACGATCTCTTGCCCATTCACCACAATTTTGGCTACACCTTTGCTTACCTGATTAGGATTGGTCACATGGATATGGTAGATAGAGCCGCGGAATTCTCTCTTGATGCTATACTCGTGCCATGAAGGAGGAATGCACGGATCAATACGTAGACCATCATAGTCCGGCTTGACACCTAAGATAGCTTGGGAGATAGCCACGTAGTTCCAAGCCGCCGTCCCAGTCAGCCAGGAGTTTTTGGCCTGCCCAAAGTTGGCTGCATCTCTCCCAGCAATCATCTGGGCATAGACATAGGGTTCAAGGCGATGAAGTTCAGAGACGTCCTCGCGATAGGCTGGGCAGATCTTTTGGTAGAGCTCAAAAGCCCGTTTACCGCGGCCTATCACTGTCTCAGCAATCATCACCCAGGGATTATTGTGACAGAAGATGCCTCCGTTTTCCTTATAGCCAGGAGGATAGGAAGAGATCTCTCCTAGTTCGGGATAGTAGGTTGAATAAGGTGGTGTGTGAAGAATGATGCCGTGTTCGGTTTCTAGGTAAAGAGCTACCGAGTCTAGGGCCTGAGTGGCTGCGCCCGTCTCCATTCCGATGCCTGCCATGACGCAGAAACCTTGAGGCTCGATATAGATCTTACCTTCAGAACACTCCTTACTTCCCACTTTTTGTCCTGCTGAATCATAGGCCCTTAGAAACCACTCTCCGTCATACCCATGCTCCAAAACCGTCTGGATCATGGTTTCAAGATGCCCTTGGGCCTCTCTCGCCTCAGTTGGCAGATTGCATCTTCGGCAAAGCTCAATAAAATCCGGGGCCGCGTAAACAAAGAGAGCGGCAATAAAGACCGATTCAGCTACCGGTCCTTTGGAAGGGCCACTGGTTTGAAAGGATTCACCTGGCTCTTCCGAAAAACAGTTCAGATTGAGACAATCATTCCAGTCAGCGCGTCCGATTAGGGGCAATCCATGAGGTCCTAAGTTATGAACTACATGATAGAAAGAACGTTTCAAATGTTCCAAGAGACTGGCGGTATTGGCGGGATCACTGTCGAAGGGAACCTCTTCGTCTAAGATCGTAAAATCTCCGGTCTCCTTGATATAAGCGGAAGTACCTACAATCAGCCAAAGGGGGTCATCGTTAAACCCCGATCCAATGGCATTATTGCCCTTTTTGGTTAGGGGCTGGTATTGATGATAGGCGCTACCGTCCTCAAATTGGGTAGAGGCAATGTCTAAAATGCGCTGTCGGGCCCGGGCTGGTACTTGATGCACGAAGCCCAAGAGATCCTGATTTGAATCCCGAAAACCCATACCCCTTCCAATTCCCGATTCAAAATAGGAGGCACTACGGGACAGGTTGAATGTGACCATGCATTGATAAGGGTTCCAGATATTGACCATACGATCGAGCTTTTTGTCGCCGCTTTGGATCTGAAATTTGCTCAAAAGGCCATCCCAATGGGACTTAAGTTTGGCCAGAGCCTCGTCAACTTGAGCATCTGTTTTAAATTCAGCCATCATCTGACGTGCCTTGGTCTTGTTGATGACGCCTGGGTGGATCCCCTTATCTGAGCGTTCCCACTTCTCATCCTTAGGGTTTTCCACATAGCCGAGGATGAAAACATAAGACTTCTCCTCACCAGGGGCCAACTCTACTTGAATCCCATGGGAACCTACAGGAGACCAACCACTAGCCAGAGAATTTTTCGGTGCGCCTTTTAGAACAACCTCGGGAGCGTCAAATCCATTGTACATACCTAAGAAGCTCTCACGGTCGGTGTCAAAACCAGAGATCTCACTGTTGACAGAGAAAAAAGCATAGTGGTTACGTCTTTCACGGTACTCGGTCTTGTGGTAGATGGCCGAATCCTCCACTTCAACCTCACCAATACTGAAGTTGCGCTGAAAGTTTGTCATATCATCATGGGCATCCCACAGACAAAACTCCACGAAGGAAAAGAGGGAAACGGATTTGGCTACATTTGCCTCGTTCTTCAGCTTAATTTGCGTTACTTCCCCAGTGAAAAAAAGTGGTACAAAAAAAAGCTGTTCGACTCTGAGGCCACCTCGGGATCCTTGGATCTTAGAATAACCGAGACCGTGGCGGCACTCATAGAAGGACAACTCCTTTTTCATGGGCTTGAAGCTTGGGGTCCAACAATCGCCCCCATCATGGATGTAAAAGTAACGGCCCCCATCATCGAGGGGTACACTATTGTATCGATAGCGGGTTAGGCGCCTTAAACGGGCATCTTGATAAAAAGAATAACCCCCCGAGGTATTGGAGATTAAGCCAAAGAACTCTTCGGATCCCAAGTAATTGATCCAAGGGTAAGGAGTCTGGGGCGTAGTGATTACATACTCTCGATTTTGATCATCAAAATACCCGAACTTCATCGCTCGCCCCACCTCGTTTCTATGTATGTTAGTATTCTCCAGAAACTAATTCGTACCTTCAGCCTCAGCCAACATGGCCAAAAACTCTCGGGTTAACCCGGGATCAAATTGAGAACCGGCTAAGGAGGCAATCTCAGCTATAGCTTCGCTCCAGCTTAAGGCCGAACGATACGGCCGATCGGTTGTCATGGCGTCAAAGGCATCAGCTAAGGCTACAATCCGAGCTGAAATGGGTATGTCGGTTCCCCTTATGCCAAAGGGATACCCCTTTCCATCCCATCGTTCGTGATGATGGAGTACAGCTTCTGCTACATCGAGCAAATCGGGAGATGATGACACAATCCTGTGTCCGATTTCGCAGTGGCGTTTCATTACTTCCCACTCTTCATCTGTTAAGGGTCCTGGCTTGTCTAAGATACTCTCAGAAATAGCTACCTTGCCAATGTCATGGAGCAAAGCCGCCAAAGAGCAGGTAACGACCTCACCATCGGATAGACCAATTCTCCGGGCCAAGCTCATGGCCAGCCCCTGGAGGTGGCGAGCGTGTTCTTCGGTCTCATGACTTTTCTCCGCCAAAGCCTGCTGCAGTGATAAAACAAGTGCGCTCCTACGACTCTGAGCACTACTTATTTTTTGCTGATACATGCTTGTCTCCGCCTGACGAACGATATCAGAGATACTCTCCTCGAGCTCCGTCTTCGTGGCGTATCCCAAGGCAATACTGGGCGCCAATCCCGTTTCACCCTTGGCCACGGCGCTGTCGTTGATGGCAGTACAGATGGTCTGAGCCTCGTGGGAACTCGTTCGCGGCAAGACCAGTATGAACTCATCGCCGCCCCAACGAACCACCAAATCCCCCGGACGAGCCACTTCAAGAAAGGCCTGCGCGGCTCGTTTCACAACTTCATCCCCTTTTTGATGTCCCATGGAATCATTGATGATCTTAAGACCATTCACATCACCAATAATCACACTGATGGGCAGGTGCTCTTTCCCTCGCAAGTTCGGGAGTTGGCTTTCCAGATACCGACGATTATGTAATCCCGTTAAGGAGTCCCTGTAGACTTGTTCGCGAAGGCGATTCTCCATTTGCTTTCGCTCCGTGATATCCTCGAAAACCGTCACAAATTGACCACGCCTGGGGCTATAGGCACGTACGGTAAAGTATTTTTCAAGTTCCTGACTAAAGTCCTCGATTTCCTGTGGTACCCCAGTTAGAGCCACTTCGCCATAGGTGTCAATCCAAACTTTCTCTGTGCCTGGCAAAACCTCAAGAACGGTTTTTTCCACCAGTTGGCGGTCAGACAAACCCGTGAGCTCTTCAAAGGCCCTGTTTACTTCTAAAAAACGATAATCAACTGGCAAACCTTGATCATCAAGAATAATCTCATGGAGGGCAATGGCATTAATGGCCGTTTCCGTCAGGGTTCGAAAGCGTTCTTCGCTCCTGCGCAGTGCTTCTTGCTGACGGTAGTCTTCCGAAATATCTCGAAACACCAAGATGACTCCATGGATGTTGCCGTCTTTATCCTTTACAGGAGCTGCACTGTCAGAGATATGATACTCCACACCGCTTCGGGATATGAGGCTCGTGTGATTGGCTAACCCTACGGTCTTCCCGCTAGTCAACACCTTAGCAACGGGGTTCTCTACGACCTCCCGAGTCTGGGTGTTGATTATGTGAAAGACTTGGGACAGCTCTTGACCCACTCCACTTGATCCAAGCCACCCAGTTAAACGCTGTGCTTGGGGGTTCATCATGGTGATAATTCCTGTACTATCAGTGACTATCACTCCGTCTCCGATGGATTCCAGGATTAGGCGCGAATAGGCACTTTGGTGGGGCATATCATCACTAAAGCGCATCAAGTGGGTAATGTCAAAGAGAATCTCAAGTCGCGCTAATCTCTTATCAGTCCAAGGCACAGCTTGGAGGCGCCGATCGTACCAACGGTCCACCTTGGGGTTATACCACTGGGAGTGGAGGACTTCGCGGGGGTTATCCATTAGCCTCTGATTACTGTGGCAGCTACATCGTTCAGAATAAGCATACACATCTTCACAGCAGCTTTGGCCCTTTTCAATACCCAACTCTTGATTGGCAAAGCCATTGGAAAATACGATTCGATTGGTCTGCATGTCGCACACATAAACGATGGCACACATGTGTCGGTTGATGATGGAAAGATGACTCTCTGTATCTCTACCAGAAACTGACATACTAGTCCTCCTTGATTCATCGCATTAGCAGCTCAGGCTAGGCAAAACCCAAAATCGCCCAAAAAGCCTGTCATTTCGCTATTCAGTCATAAAATCAGCACTTTTAAGATATTTTTGGACAACTTCCATGCCATCGTCTCAAAATCCTGCTTCAATTGGTAGGACTTCTCCGATTCCGGTAACCTAGGAGCTGGCCGCCACGTCACCCAAAGCATCAATCACATCAACGAAGACATCGACAATGTGTGGATCAAATTGGCTACCTGCATTCTTCTTGAGTTCATTCAGTGCCTCGCACTTTGTCATACTCTTTCTATACGGCCGCTCGCTAACCATGGCGTCATAAGCATCAGCCACTGCAACAATCCGGGACTGCAGGGGTATATCTTCGCCCTGGATGCCTTTGGGATAGCCCGTCCCGTCTCAGCTCGAATTCCAGAACCCTGAACTAGCTTGGAACGGTACATGTGATTTTCCGCATTCTTAAAGACAGCACTGAGGGCTTCGCCAGATTTCGTCTTGGTACTCCAGCCAAGAGCTATAGAGATAGACATCGACCCTACCGTTTCTTCCCGAATGCTTTTCTCGATTCTTTGCATTATGGCCTGGGCTCCGTGCGAAGTCGTCTTGGGAAGCAAAAGAACGAACTCATCACCGCCCCACCTAGCAACAATGTCCTTAGCATGGCATGTTTTTTTGATCACCTCCGCTGTTCTTTGAAGAAACTGATCGCCAACTACGTGCCCGAAGGTATCATTCACAAGCTTTAGGTTATTGAGATCTGCAATAATAAGGGAGAGGGGGAGGTTTTCGGCGACGTCCAATTCCTGGAGCTTCTTCTCGAAAAACCGACGGTTATATAACCCTGTTAGCTGATCATGGTAACTCAGATATTTTATTTCATCCAACTGGCGCTGTAAAATATGCACCAAGCTCTCATTGCGCTGGAGGTTTTGCTGGAGTTCTTGTTGCGCTTTCCGCCTTTGCAGAATGTTCGTGACTAGCACAAAGATGGCAATAAGCTGAAAAAGAAAAAAAGTCCAAAATGAGTATATCTCTCTCTTTCTGGATACCTCTAAGGACTTTTCTGCAGCTCTTTGTTCCGTAATATCGAGCAATGAACCAAACACAGAATTTGTCTCTGGGTCGTATTCGCCAACGGAATGAACATCAATAATAGCCCCATCGCCCGGCCGCTCAAATTTGAGCTCTATGTCATAGGGTATGTTTTCTTCAATAAGAGCCTGTAGAGCCTGTTGCCGTACTTCTCGATATTCAGGCACTGTAACCGCATCCAAGTCTTCCAATGACGCGCCACTAACTAGACCGAGAATTCGTTCGGCCCCGTCTGAGAGAAAAAGCTGGTTGTCAGAAAGACGAAGTTCCCATGAGCCAAGGCCCGTAAGTACTTCTGCTCTCCGCAGACGGGAATTCCTGTCAAGGAGTTCATTTTCCGCTACTTGACGGGCTGTGATATCGTTGATAACGGAGAACAGCAGCGATTGCTCTTCATCAATAGGATACGAATGGACCTCAACGGTACGGACTTCTCCACTAGCCAATCGATGTGGAAAGATGAAGTGATTCCTCTCCTCGCTGGCCGCTGCAAGCCGTTCTCGTTCCACTTCCTCTGGGGAATACATGTGAATTTGCGCGATGTTCATCTTCTGCAACTGGTCCACAGAGTAACCGTAAAATGTTGCAGCCGCCTGGTTAGCTTTGAGGATCTTGCCAGATTCTGTGTCGATGAGTAGCATAATAGATCCGTGATTATTGAAGCCCTTTTCCCACAGGTCATCGGCAGCTAATGTGGCGGCCGTCGTAGTCTTTGGCACTAGCAAGAACAGTGCACAGAAGCCAACTATGAACAAAACTCTACAGTCCCGCCATCGCGACATCTTGCCATCACCCCACTGCAATATCTGTCACTATGGAACACCCATAATTAACCATTCGACAATATTCCACATAATCCTGCAACGTTGCCCATTATCGTATGTGACGGCAGTTATAAGTGCGGAATTCGCACTTTCGTGCTGGGATGTGGTTCCTCCCGGAACTAAGACGAAAAGCCCTCTGGGAGGGCTTTTTTGATAACCAATGCCAATACGAAAGAGGACAAACCGGCACTCCTAGGCCGCACACTAAGCAGCTTCTCTTTTTCCTAAAGGCCTGCGACGCTTGGACCCAATTTTTATCCATAACCTGCGATTATCACATTGCCTATAAAACCGAATACCAAACATTTTCAGCGGCGTCCAAATCTCTTTAAATACATGGTATGCCATTGAATCCCCCTTTTCAGCCGAAAACTGCGAAACCAGGACCTACGTCCCATACGACTAGAACCAAGGTCCCATACTCTTTTGTTTCGACATAAGGAATATTTTTCCTGCTTTTTTATGCTTACTAATAGTATTACAAACCTTTCCTTCAAAATACGGGATCGCCGTCCTATAGCGCCTTTCAATGAACGACATATTCTGAACCAAGAGATTGATGGTACGGCCATCAGTCCAACGTACGGAAAGGAGATGCCCATATGGGTTTTATCTCAGATCAATTGTCTCCCGAAAATTTCCAAGACCATTTATTGAAGACCTTAAAGGTTATTTGTAAGCACCAGGTGCAGCAACCCGATAATGAAGTGACTGTAACACCAGCTGCCATTCCTGTCGAACCAGTCACAGTATCCATTACTCCACTTTCTTTCACCACAATAGTCGATCAAGACAAGGTGTTCAACACTTGGGAGTTAGAAGTCTTAGTGGTAGATGCAGACGGAACCGTCTTTCTTACAGTTGTTCCGTACCAAGAAGACGCAGTAGTTTGTCCCGTGGATCTCACGCAGTGGCCAGGGCAGAATGTTGTGCAAAAACATGATGTTGAGTTCAGACTGATTGGCGATCCCATTGTTGATGAGGGCGACGTAACCATCCGTTTTGTCATCAACTACTGCTTAGTCGTTGCTAAGGAAGTCTTGGTCAAAGTCAATGGTGCTATACCCTTCTGCGGCTAAAAAATGTGTCTGCCCAATGAAAAATACGGGATCGCCGTCCTATAGCGCCTTTCAATGAACGACATATTCTGAACCAAGAGATTGATGAAGTAAGCATCAGTCCAAAATCCGAAAGGAGATGTTCAAATGGGTTTCCTAACAAATCAACTATCGCCCCAAAACTTCCAAGATCATCTGTTGAAAACCTTAAAGGTCATTTGTCAGGAGAATGTTCAACAACCCGATAATCAAGTGACCGTTGTTCTGGCCGCTACCCCCATCGAACCAGTCAGCGTCTTAATCACCCCCCTCTCTTTTACCGCCATAGTCGACCAGGATAAAATTTTCAACACGTGGGAATTGGAGATCACAGTGACCGGTGCAACCGGAGTAACAGAAACGTTTGAAGTAACGCACCAAGAAGACGCCGTCGTCTGTCCATTCGATCTCACGCAATGGCCAGGGCAGACTGTGGTACAAAAGCACGATGTTGAGTTCAGAATCATTGGTGATCCCATTGTTGATGGAGCAGAAGTCACCATCAATTTCGTGTTCAACTACTGTTTGGTTGTTGCCAAGGAAGTTCTAGTCAAAGTCAATGGGGCCATACTCTTCTGCTAGCTCATCTAGAAAGCCTCCGTACGGAGGCTTTTTTAGTGCCTAGAATCTAGGAACGAGCTCCTATAGCACAATTTTACTAAGTACATATCTTTGAAGTAGGAGGAAACTCCCAAACTTAACTGATAGGGGAGGAACTTAATGGCTAACTTTGATTTGCTTGAGGCACAGATACAGCACAAACGGGTGAAGGTCCCTATGGTCATAGACAAAGACTGCTGTGTGCAAGTGATCGGGAGAAGAGAGATTGAAGGTCCAGCGAATCTATCGTTCGTCGATGGCAAATTTGAGTCTTGTGGAGAAAGAGTACAGGTAGAGTTAATACTCGGTAGTCGCCGTCCCGAATTGCTGAGCACCACAATTATCCCCGGTAAAGTAATGAACACGGGTGTGGTGTACGTTGACTTGGTCATAACGTCAATGACTGGCGTGAAGCTGGCAGCCCAGACCAATATTCCCATCTTGTGGCATGATGTGCTTCCTAGTCCTGGTGCAGAACCTGGAGATATTGTGCAGAAACATGACTTCCAGATTGAAGGGTTTGAAAACGTCGCTGGTTACTGCGATTGCGACAATAAACTTCGGCTGGTTCTAGCTGTGGTCGTACGCTACTGTATAATCGTTGCTAGTGAACGCATTTTGAGGGTTGAGGCAGCCGAAACATTCAGCTAAATTCGAGTACTTCAGAGGGTGGTGAGATAAAGTGGGAAAGTCCAAAAAGAAGCGTTCCGTTAAAGCTCTGGTAGTTAAGGCAGAACTGACAGTCCAAAAAGTAGGAACAATCCAGATTTGTGCACCTTTGGGCGTGATAGTTGACAGCAAGACAGGAGAGCTAAGAACTCCAGTGGAGCTAAAACTCCTTGGTCAGCCTGTGTTCACCCCAACGGTGGTTTCTTGTAAACTGATCAATAACGGGTTACAGAAAGCTTGCTTAGTTGTGCAGAAACTCTGCCGTTCGGGCTGTGAGTTTTCAGTATCATCTAAGGTTGACCTCGACATCCCTATCTTTGGAATGCATGATATACCCCACATTCAGCCGGGAGATCAGGTCCAAGAGAAAGCAGAAGTCGAACTCATTGACATCCGCGGGATTAGAGATCCCAACTCTAAGGACTGTGGAGAAAAGGTCATTTTGATCATCAAGGTTATCTACAAGGTCGACGTAACCATTGCCAGAGAGGAAACGATCTGCATCCCAGAACATTGTGAAGGGAAGGGCGATGATTGCTGTATCCAAGAGGAAGACTTTCAGGATACGATTATCAACAAAAACGATATCAAGATCATCGTTAACCCGTTTCAGAGAGGAAGTAGAAGAATCACGTAGCGAAACTAGAAAACCTGCTTCCGGCGGCATAGAAAGGAGGGTGTAGAATGGCACGGATAAAGACGAATGTAATAATTGCAGAGATAGAGGCCACCAAGATCGCTAGTCTAGACCTTAAGGCCCCGATTGGAGTTGACGTTGATCTAAAAACGGGAGAGCTCACAGAGATAGTGAGAGTAGAACCTGTCCGAGATCCAGTGCTTAGGAAAACCATTATCCCAGGCAAGCTGATCAATGAAGGTTTTCTCAAGGCACGACTCCTTGTCGAACCGGAAGATATGGAAACCATCATGTATCTACCAATCTACTCGGTCACGAAAATTGATGAAATCAAACCAGGAGATCAGGTCGCTGAAGTCTCCGAACTCGAGCACATCTCCGTCAGTGGTTTGCCGGATGTCGTACCCATAGGTCAATCTGGATATAAGGTGAAATTACTTGTGCGTGCGCTCCTAAAAGTGCAGATCACTGTGACCAGGGAAGAGATCGTCTCCCTGCCAGAAGAAGAGAACTCCAGGCTGCCAGAATTCCCTTCTGACCGCGCCATACGACTAAAGGAGACCGCATCCCATAGAAGACGGCCTCCAAGTAAATTTAACAGCGATACCTGGAATAGATATTGGGCACCTCCACATCGTTAATGGCGCACGGACATGATGGTTCCTTAGCATACTAAGCGAAAGGAACCATCAGGCTGTGTTAAAAGAGACCTACCAGCAGTCGTGTTTAATCTTGTGGCCGTCGAAACAGATCGTTATATTATTGATATTTACTAACTTGTTTCTGCTACTTCTGTGAGGTTTCGGTCTGCAACATCCAGGGCAGACCACATCAATCTTGATATTATTGACGTTCTTTAGTTTATTTTCACTATCCCCACCGTCGTGATAATCGGGCTCATAGTAATGATACGGATGAATATACCCCCTGTGACCCACTTACTTCACCTCCAATACCCCATCTTGTTTCGGTTTCTCGATCCAAAGTATGCAGTCTAGGTGGGAGGCGAACTAAGCTTCAATTCCTGAAATGGACCAAAAATGCCAGTCATCTGAAAACCCGCGCCCTACGTACATGCGCTTTGAGAAACGCGGGTTGCTCGGGTTGTTCAATCCCTTCTGCTATGATGGTCATTCCCATCCCTTTACCGACGGTGATAATTTCGGCCATCAAAAGCCTATTTCCAGGAACTTGGAGTTCATCCACGAATACCTTATCGATTTTCAGGGTCGAAACTAGAAGCATGATGCAAAACAGGATATCGGAAATCATTGGTGAAGTAACATTGGACATGGTAGAGAGCACAACTATGCCGCGGATATTCTTAAAGCAATCCATTAATGCTTAAGGAAGTGAGATAGGAGGCAAGAATGATGGACTATGTAGACTTTACCAAAAAACAGCTTCTAGGCCGTATAGAGAGCCTCGAGATACTGAACAAGGAGTTGCTTAAGGAAAAAGAACAGCAAACGAGACTTGAGTATGCCTGGACAGGCAATCTCGGGCACTGGTACTGGAATATCAAGACCAATGAAGTGACATTTGATCCGCTCAAGGTGATCACACTCGGTTATGATAAAAGCGAAATTCCAAAGTATGTTAGCTATCAGTTTTTTACCGATAAGCTACATCCTGAGGACTACCAGCGAACCATGGATTCAATGCTAGACCATTTGAGTGGTAGAGCAAAGGTATACGAAGTGGAATATCGTATTCAAGCGAAGGACGGTACCTACAAATGGTACTATGATCGTGGGAAAATAACACAATATGATGAGAGCTGCCAGCCTTTATTTCTTGCTGGAATAGTCTTTGATATCACCGAAAAGAAAAAAATGCAACTTGAGTTGGAGCGCAATAACCGGATTCTACAGGAGATGTCAGCGCTGGATGGATTGACAAATATTAGTAATCATAGGGCATTGATAGAATACTTGCAGGCAAGGATGGTTGAATCTAGCCACGCAAGAACCCCCTTATCGATTGCCATCTTTGACATTGATGATTTCAAAAAAATCAATGATCGTAAGGGTCACGTCTGCGGTGATCATGTACTTGTCGATCTAGCGGCCATCATAAAGAGCAATATAAGGGATACCGATCTGGCGGGACGATATGGCGGTGAGGAGTTTATGGTGGTCTTTTCAGGTGCTGATCTTATGACCGCATCAAGGATCGCTGAGCGCATTCGAAGAGCTGTTGAAGAACACCCTTTTTCCGAGGGAATTACCGTGACAATAAGCGGCGGAGTAAAGCAGTACGAGGGAGAAAGTCTGACGGACCTTATTCGGGCAGCGGATAAGAACTTATACGAATCAAAAAGAAAGGGGAAGAATCAGATAACCTTCTAACATCTTACTCTTATTGGCAAGAGTAAAAAGTGTCACGTGGGTTTGAAAAGAGGGGCGAAAAAGAGGTCTCACTCAATCCTGCAAAAAAGACTAGCCCGCGGGTTATTTTGCCTTATCGTACATTTTGTCTAACTCTCATCGCACCTCGATTTCCATCACATACTTACACCAACGCATACTGAAGGCATCCTCTGGAATAATGAGCTGATAGGGACCACTGCCTCCAAGTTCCCTGGGAGCTAAAGGTTCTCCATCGATAAGGTATGCTAGATAAACGGTGTTCTCTTCTAGGACTTCGCTCCCTGTGAGAGCAACGACGTATCCGTCGGCTGCCTTGACTAATACTTGATGCTCTGCGTACAGCTCAATCCCGGCCATCCTCACAAGATCCTTAAGCTGTACTCCTAGATAAACGTGCTCACTTGCTGGCTTTAAACTACTTCGAGTGGTGGCTTCAAGGGACTGCTCTCCCACTTCACGGATGTCATCAAGATTGAGGAAAACCTCCGTGTTCGCAGCTCGCATAAGAATAGTTGGCTCCTTGTAGCTCTCGCTAAAAACAGAGCCTGCAAGAATCAGGATCATCACCGTTATGGAGGTTAATATCCAAACCTGGCGTTTCATTAGCGCTTTCCTCCCTCAAGGATAAAGTAGGGAACAAACATATCTTCATAACGTAGCAATCCATGACCACCCCCGTCTAAGGTGGAGTGCATGCCATGATCAACGGCAACAATTACCATACCGTCCCAACTTGTGATTAGCTCCTCGAGATACCGATCTGTTTCTGCTATCGTCAACATGGTCTGAAGACTCAAATCTCCAAAGGTATGGCCAGACCGATCAATGTCTTTAAAATGAGCGACAACTAAATCAACGTCCTTCTTTGCGTAAAGGAGAGTGGTGGCTAGGATCTCGTCATCGGTGGAGCCACTTTGGTTCAAATCCAGATTATATACTGGCTCCATGCTGACATTTATAATTTGCCTGTCGCCAACAATATAGGCACTCATCTTTCCCATCTCTGTTGCAACTTCAAATAGATCTTGACTTGTTAGGCTTCGTTGATTCCTTGACATGACTCCATTCTGCTCTGGACCAACCCCAGTTAAAATAGACGCAAGTCCTGCATTGGTCACCGGTTGGTAAACTGAAAGAACTCGCTGCGCTTCTCCGAGGCTGCTCATAAAGGGAAGGTACCCATTGTCACTCGCGTAGGCATATTGATGGTAACCGAAACCGTCTAGAATAACAAGTAAAACCGATCTGCCTGCACCGAGAAAGTGAAGTGCATCATGGAAAGCATCACTATTACTTGACACTGGTGAGTTCAAAATGATTCCCTTCACGTTCTTAACCATTCCTCGTCGTCCCTCTGCGACAAAATCAACATGATTTGGTCTTAAAAGAAACATCCCGCCTTTGTATACGGCCATCTCGCCACTTCCACCAACCACAAGAACCCGTCCTAAATCTGCTTCGCCCGCTAGATCAGAAAGGGTCACTGCCGGAGATTTCGTGTAGACACTCGATGTGTAGCCAACGGTGTCATGGGTAAACGTGGCTGAACCGTTATATTCCCAGTGTACATACTGCGAGCTTGCATGGAGCTGTCCAATGGAGAAGTACGCGATATTTTCGATTGGACTGATGATAGTAATTCGATCGTCCCACTCCAGCTCATGGGCAACAGCAATAATTTGCTCAAGCCTTTTGATATTGCTGCTCGTTGGATGATCAAAATTCAACACTTCCCATCCATTCTCCGGAGTAAACGCTAAATATGAGTTAGCAAGAAGGGAAGCATCTACTCTAGCAGCTAGGTCAGGAGCAGAGTAGATTACATCGCTCCTGGACCTTGGTTTAGCAATCTTCAAAAGCTCATCTATTGAAACAGCATGAAGTGTTCTATCACCATAGGTGATGGTTTGTAGGTCTAAACCTTCGACACCCCTTATATCCAGTGCGTTTTCGATGTCTCCTACGATCTGTAAGGTGGGGATATAGGCACCAGCTGCCTTGGGGGCAACTGTAGCGCCGAGGATGAGCAGTAAACAAAGGACAATGACGGAAACTCCTACTCGATCGACTTTAGACTCCTCCCCTCCCGTGACAGTCCTCACCGCACGGCTTCAATGGTATATAGGCCTAGCACCGACGTGTTACGGCGGAGGCCTGGAAAGTAGCTCCGAACCTGATCTTCATCGAAATAGACGTAACCACTGGCCATGTCTTCGGCCGTTACTTCCACTTCGTAACCATCAATGGCTGTCAAACGATAAAGATCACTTTTGACAACTCCTAAGTCAGCCATTAACTCAGCCAGGGAAATACCTACCACATCATCCTGGGTTTTCGGCGCGTAATAATCGAAGGCTTGCGTAAGGGAGACAAATCCATTGTCGGCAACGGTGAAAAACACAATGTCCTTGACCTGCATGCCCTTTGGCAGCTTAGGCGACAAGAAGAGAGGAGCACTTGTACCAGTCATCTTAATATAGCCTGATGAAAACTCTTCGTAGGTCTCGTTCTTCTCAAAGCCATCAGAGGCTTGAAAGAATACGCGCTCGGGCTTTTGATCTAATCCTAGATTCTCTACGATCTCCTGAATATTAATGGCCTGGTCAATTTCGGCATAGTAGGCGTAGTCTTCTAGAGGCTGAATTTCTGTCAAGGATTCAAGAAAACGTATCGTCGTTATTTCTGCCGATTGTACCTGATCTATGATCTCAATTTGAATTAGATTGCGAACCCAATACATAGCCCTTTCTTCTGGAATAATAGCTCTAAGTGGTTCCGATCTCTCGTCAAGGAGCATGCCATCAGTTAGATAAGCAAGTATGATTTCTCTTTGCACGAGCACCTCACGGGGCACATCGATGGAATATCCATCGCTAGCGATCAATCGAATACCTAGAATGTTCTCTTGTTGTTTTCCATACGTCGCTAACAGATCATCAAACAAGGCTCCCGTAACCGTAAAGTGGCTTTCTTTTCCAGCGGAGTTCACTGCTACAACATCCTGCGTCAGCTGTGGAAGCTCCCTAATCATAGACAATGGCACTACTGTATCTTCATCCAGAAGTCCGGTAATTAATAAAGAATCATCAGCAAAGACTATTCCGATCGCCAAGACTACAATCAACAAGCTCAAGGTGAATCTGCCAATCCATTTTTTCTGCAAACGTTCCACTCTCCTATCTCTATTTTTAACGACAAATGGACTCCCCCCTTAATAGAAGAAGTCCAGGATCATAGAATGCTGTCAAGCGTACGCCAATAAAACGCAATGCCATTTCACAGCGTAGACAGAATTCTTGTTTCCCCTTTCCAAACGGGAGGCAACAGCATTTCTACTGATACCCTATCGGTTTGCCTTCATGGTTCTTAGGAACTTTAGATAGAACAAACTCGGAGATACAGAATTATTTAGTTGTGGAAGAAGACGTAAGCTACGACCTAGCAAACCCTTACAAATGCACAGTCCACGTCCTAGGGGTCTCCCTATTAGGACTACTCAATTCCCATTTCCTCTAGAAGCAAAACAGCGGTCCTAATTGCATCTTCGCACACTTCCCCTTTGTTTCCTGCGAATTTAGCTGCAGCCTCAAGATCCCTCACGTCATATCCAAGGAGTTCACGACAAAGAACAGTTCCCCTTCTCTTTGCATATTCCTCCATGAATTTAGACGTAAGTTCTGAACATTTCCTTTTTGCAGCCAAGTCATCTGCTCGACATTGTCCTTCCCTTGAGCCAATCACCATAACTGCACCGGTTACGGCACCGCACACTTCACCTGAGCGCATTCCTCCACCAAAGCCAGAGGCTAGCCTTAGTGCCAGTTGTGCTTCGCCGTCCTCCACCGAACAGAAGGGGCCAATAACTGATTGAGCGCAGTTGAATCCTCCATTGAATAATCCAAATGCAATGTCCGTTTTGCTACCCATGCTTACATCCGTCCTTTCTGTCCCCTTCACCTTTTGTCGGTAATTATTACGTAACGCCGTGGCGGTTTAATATCACGATTCCCGCTTTGCTAGCTATGTCTCTTAAACCTTCCTCAATTTCTTCCCGAGAAAAATCATTTTCCTGCAAGACTCCGTCATCCAAATTATTCAGCCTGTGGTAAAAATCTACAGCGACCATCATATGTCTATTATCTTTAGGATTGAATTTGTCGAAAAGCAAATTCTCAGCTTCATTGATCTCCCCTTCTGATAATAAGACCACTAGCGCTTTGTGTAACTCATCACTTTCTTTATGCTCTTCATCCCTGGATAATTCATACGTAGCAGTATCTTTTCCAAAGACAATCCTTGCCAAAAACTGGACCAGATTTGCTATGATACGCATTATGTAATCTTGTTCATACATCACATTTAGACACCACCTTCACAGAATTTTCGAGCTTGTTATAACCAGGAATGATAATACCCTCCTTGATACTCTGCTTTTGTGCAATCTAGCACCTTTGAACAGCATTCGAGCCATGAATAGAAAACCCTTGAACATATTGCCAAAATTCTTACGAAGTAAAGGACACCTCACATGAATGCCGTATTCATTGCAAATCACTCCAAGCGCTTAGGTGCTTGCCATCAGGATTACTATCCTCGGCTTCCCTGGATATTGCCATTATTCTTTCATCGTCAGGCCGAAAAAGACGGGCATGGGTTCGAACACTCCTTCCTGAAGAGGTCTCATTCACCTTTCTGGATGGTGCGCTCTTGATTCCCACTGGGGTTTCGACTATTATGGAATTGCGTTCATCACCAGACGGAGGGGGCGGTCAAATGTACTACCCGAGACAGATAGAATCCGTTATCGAAATAAACGGAAACCAATCTCAGTCCTAACCGGCACGCGAGGCGCTGAGATCTTTGATTACATTACGGACAATGTGGCTGACGATAAGACCACCATAAACGTATGTCACGAAGGAGGAAGTCCATGAAGAAGATATTATTTGTTGCTCATTGTCTCTTAAACACTGCCTCAAAAGTAGCAAGGGAACCCAAAGACGGGGCCAAACAAGAAGAAGAACTGAGAATTGCCTTCCTCAAGAAGGCCTTAGACAGAGGCGTACAGCTAATCCAACTTCCCTGCCCCGAGTTTACCCTCTATGGTGCCTGTCGTTGGGGACATGTCTATGAGCAATTTGACAGCGCATTTTTCAGATCCCACTCTCGAAGGATCCTAGCACCAATCATCCTTGAGCTGCAAGAATACCTGTCCCACTCCGAAAAGTTTGAAGTGCTAGGCATTATTGGCATTGATGGTAGCCCTAGCTGCGGAGTGTCCTACACCTGCCGCGGTGAATGGGGCGGCGAGCTTGGCGGACGGAGTGATCTTCAAGGAATAATCAGCACAGTACGTCTAGTCGAAAGCGCCGGCGTTTTCATAGAGGTGCTACAACAACTTTTAGTCGAGGCAGAGATTGACCTACCCTTAATAGGGCTCTTTGCCCCAGAGCGGGAGCGAGTATTATCAATCTTAGATTTTCCGTAGACCCGCCCAAAAACATCCATAAAACATGACACATGCCAGCTGTCATGTTTTTTTACTAATTACTCTTCTTTCATGGCTCCGACAGCAAATGATGCTCTACAACTGTTGGGGCCTTTGCGCGCCCTGTACCTAAAGCTGAAGTCGAAAGTATAGCATTCCTAAATACGTCGAAGTCGAATATAGGGAAACACTATTGGATAAAGAATCGAGCCTATTATAATATGAGTAAGGTGAGTTCAAGGGCCACCTACAGGGGCCTGTCAACCTCACCATTTTTGGAAGGGAGAGTTTTCTTTGGCCAAGATAGAGTTTCTTGACGTTCATAAATCCTTTGGCAGCGCCAAAGTCATTGAAAATCTCAACCTTACCTTAGAGGATGGCAAATTTAACGTACTAGTAGGTCCTTCCGGTTGCGGTAAGACTACTTTGCTTCGTATGATTGCCGGGATTGGGCCTGCTACCAAGGGCCAGATTCTTCTTGATGGGGAGGATGTCTCAAATATACCACCAGGAAAACGGGGAGTGGCCATGGTTTTTCAAAGCTATGCTATTTACCCCATGATGACGGTGCGACAGAATATTGAATTCGGACTTAAGAATAACCGGGTACCCAAAGCAGAACGGGAGCGCAGAATTTCTGAGGTTTCTCAAGTAGTAGGTCTTGCTCCTTATCTAGGGCGCAAACCATCCCAGCTTTCCGGTGGACAACGGCAGAGGGTAGCACTGGCGAGGGCAATGGTCAAAGAACCCAAGGTCTTTTTGATGGATGAGCCTCTGTCAAATCTAGATGCCAAACTGAGAGGTGCTATGCGCAGCGAACTCGTACAGCTCCATAAACAGCTGAAAACGACATTTGTTTATGTCACCCATGACCAGGTGGAAGCTATGGCTATGGGGGACTGCATCATTTTGATGGATCAAGGAAAAATCATGCAGCAATCTGATCCTGAGACCATGTATAGAGATCCTAATAACATTTTCGCCGCCCAGTTCATCGGCACTCCCCCCACCAATATCGTGGAAATCGGATCCGAAAACTTCAAACTTGGTTTCCGACCCGAGACAATTATCCTGAGCGCAAATGCAGGACCAGACAGAGCCTTCACCCGCCGAGTTAAGATTATGACCAGAGAAATGTTGGGTGCTGAGACTTTTTATAAGCTTTGTCTTGAAGATGGGCAAGAAGCCATGGCGCGGCTCACCAATTCCTCCCTTGCGGAAGGTGATACCCTTTATCTTCAGGTGGATGAAGACAACCTTTACTTCTTCGACGCTAAGGGGAATAGAGTGCGCAAAACCGGCTCTCAACATTATGATGCCATGGTGGAAAGGGTGAAAAGGAGCCATGAGAGCTAAAAGAGAACTGCAAGAAGAAGGGTATTCAGGACCGCGATGGATGCCCTACGTGATGGTAGCACCCGCCATGACTTTCCTCTTGGTTTTCACTTTCTACCCCTTGGCCAACCTCGTTTACCTAAGCTTTTTCCGATATAACTTGATCTCCGACAAGGTCTTTATAGGATTAACCAATTACCGCAATTTGCTCTTTGTCAAGAAAGACTTTATCCAAGCCTTAAAAAATACGGCCCTTTATTCCTTTGCCGTAGTCTTTTTCACCATTTTACTGGCCATCTTATTTGCGCTGTGGCTTGAAAAGGACTCCAAGATCAATCGTTTCTTGCAAAAAAGCATGTTCACACCCTACTTAATCGCCATGGTTTCTACCGCTTACATTTGGTCTTGGATGTTTGATGTAGACTCCGGTCTCTTAAACGCGGCGTTGGCCTTTGTGAAACTATCTCCTTTACGATGGCTAAATGACTCTTCGCTAGCGATTTGGTGCATTGTAATCGTTTCAGTTTGGAAAAGCCTGGGCTATTATCTTCTTATTGTACTGGCCTCTCTAAAATCGATTCCTTCGGAAATCATTGAGGCAGCGGAACTTGATAATACCCCTTGGTTGCGCAAGTTTTTCAGGATCATTCTACCCATGATTTCACCACAAATTTTCTTTCTTTTGATTACCATTACGATCAGCTCCTTTAAGGTCTTCGACTCGGTACGGGTGATGACAAATGGAGGGCCGGGCAATGCCACTGATGTTTTGGTGACCTACATTCATCGCTATGCCTTTCAGATGAACATGAGAGTAGGCTATGCTTCGGCCGCAGGGAGCCTTCTATTGGGAATTTTGATGATTTTGACTGTCTTCTATTTTCGCTTTGCGGGGCGCAGAGTGCACTATCAATAGGGAGGGAAAAGAATGCACAGTAAGTATACTGGCTTTAAATTAAGGCGCCTGGCAGTATCAGGGATTTCTTTTACTTTTAAGTTGTTTATGCTGGTGCTTTTCCTCTTTCCTTTCTATTGGATGATTGTTACTTCTTTTAAGACCTATGGTGGGTCTATTGTGTTTCCGCCTACTTTGCTTCCCCATACCTTTACTCTGGAAGCTTTTGAACAGGTCTTCACCCGCCTTAACCTTTGGAATTATTTGAAAAACAGTGTCATAGTCACGGTCGCTGTGATCGTCATTCAAACTTTAATCGGAGTGCCAGCTGCCTATGCTTTTTCCCGCTATTCCTTCAAGGGAAGAGGCATTATGCTGGCCTTAGTGATGGCGGCTTTTATGGTCCCAACTCAAATCACCTTTATTACAGTTTACATCATGATGTCGAAATTGCGATGGCTAAACACTCTTTTGCCACAGATTGTGCCTTTTGGCGCAAGTGCTTACGGAATATTCCTTCTACGGCAGGCTTTTATGCAGGTACCCACTGATATTATCGAAGCGGCCAGATTGGATAATGCTGGAGAAATAAAGATTATGACCCGCATTATGCTACCTGCAGCCAAATCGAGTTTAATGACGGTTACCCTATTTAGTTTTGTGGGTTCCTGGAATTCCTACTTTTGGCCCCTAGTGATGAGTAACGCCGAGAAGGTACGCCCCTTGACATTGGCCATTGAGAGGTTGAAGGATCAGGATGCCGGGATTAACTGGCCAGTGATCATGGCAGGCAATATGATTATGGTCTTGCCTGTCTTGCTAATCTTTCTCTTGATGAGTAATAAGATCATCTCTTCCATGGGTTATCGGGGGATAAAATGACTTTGGAACCACGCCTTCAAGGTGTGCAATAAGAAAGAAAAAGGAGAGGTAAAAAATGAAGAAATTATTCGTCGTTCTGCTCATGGGTGCCCTTTTGGTATCCGCGCAAGGTCTAGTTTTTGCTGAAGCTGTAGGGGTTACAGAACCAATCACCATTACGTTTTGGCACGCTCGTGGTTCCACCGTTGACGCTGAATGGCTGGCAAATTCCATCAATAAGTTTAACGCCACCAACACTCTTGGAATTACCGTTGAAGGGGTTTACCAGGGCTACTTTAGTGATGTGCAAGCCAAGACTCTAGCCTCCATCGCTGCGGGAGATCCGCCGACAATTGCTGAAATCTCCTGTACTGCCATCCCCGTATTGGCAACACAAGATCTTCTGGTCGATCTGACCCCTTATGTTGAGCGCGATGGCTTTGACATGGATAATATCGTAGAAGCCGTTTCCGATTACATTTATTATGATGGCCAGATTATTACCATGCCCTACACTAGAGGCACAGCCATCATGTATTACAATAAGGACATGTATGCTGAAGTGGGACTTGACCGAGCGCCCACTACTTTGGAGGAACTCAATCACTATGCCAAGCTGATCTATGAGAACTCAGACGGTGCCGTCAAAGGCATAGGCTACACCATTGAAGCCAACTATTACCAACACTACCTCGTCCAATCCCTGAACGGCATGGGAATACTGGATGCGGACGGAAGTGGTGCTTCCTGTTTGGAAGATGGCTCCTTGTTGCAATTCCTGACCGATTGGTTTGAGTGGACCGAAGAAGGCTGGTGTGCAGTTCCAGCACTGTCTTCCGCCAGTTCTGTTGTGCAGGAGAACTTTAATAACAAATCCCTTGCTGCCTTTGTTTCTAGTTCCAATCGGGCAACAACCATCTCAAATAATGCTAAGGCCAACGGGATTAATTTAGGCATGGCCTTCACTGTGGGCTATGGTGGATATTCTGCACCAATTGGCGGCGGCTCCCTCGGGATCATCAACAGAGGCAACACTGATCAAGAAATCGCTGCAGCTTGGGAGTTTATGAAGTTCTTGATGACCGATGAGCAGGTTGCCGGAAACCACGTGGCAACAGGTGTGCTGCCAGCGACCTATAGCTCCATTGAAACCGACATTATTCAAGAGTGCTGGGCCGAAAACGAAGGCTATAAGCTCTCTTATGAACAGCTGGATTTCGCCTCTGAGATTCGCTTTTCTCCCTATGTTTCAGAGTGGAGTTCGATTGTCAAGTCCGCAATGTCTCAGCTGATTCAAGGTCGCAACATCACCCCTGAAGAGGTAGTACAGAATCTCAAGGACGAGGCTGCCGCCCTCTTCTAGACGAGGTGACGCAGACTGCTATAAGACATAGGTAGAAATGAGAACGACTCCAGCTCCTCACTGGAGTCTGGCAACTCTGTTGCCGAGGTAACGCTACGGTAGTCCTCTAGCTAATGCTAGGGGACTATTGATTACATATTGAAAACCAAGCATTTTGGCTAGCACTGGTTTTGCCAAGGCGTTTGACAGCCTAAGAAGTTAGTAGAGTGGCGTAAGGGATATTTTCCTTACGTCTTTTGGGCGAGTTGAAAATGCAGACAGACTCTTAACACGCGATCGCGGCATCTTCGCAAGATACTTGCCAACCCTTGTCACCCAAGTCAAACTTTAGAACAAGGCTGGCTTAAGATGTCAGCCGAGACGTCTACCGTCGCCTGCGTTTCTGCTTATCTGTTCTAGGGCGTATCAAGCATTTTGCGCCATGGCCAATGAGATCGGTTCGCTGAGCCTTTGTTAAGGCTTCGAAGACTAAATTGTAATTTCGCGGGTGTGAATAGTGAATCAAGGCTCTTTGCATTGCTTTTTCATGCGGGTCTTTAGCCACATACAGCGGCTCCATAGTACGGGGGTCAAGCCCGGTGTAGTACATACAAGTAGACAGTGTTCCCGGTGTTGGATAGAAATCTTGAACTTGCTCAGGCATCTGCCTGGTATCCCTAATGTATTCTGCAAGCTCAATTGCGGAAGCCAAATCAGATCCGGGATGGCTTGACATGAAATAGGGCACTAGGTGTTGGTTTTTGCCCAACTCTCTATTGTTCTTCTTATATTGCCTAGTGAATCGGTCGTAAACTGCCTTCTGAGGTTTGCCCATCTTCTCAAGGACAATTGGCGAAACGTGCTCAGGCGCCACTTTCAGTTGCCCGCTAATGTGATGGGCACAAAGCTCTCTGAAAAAATCCGGGTTTTGATCATAAATTAGGTAGTCATAACGGATACCAGAGCGAATAAAAACCTTTTTCACCCCGGGAATCCCCCGTAGACTCCGTAGAGTGCCCAAGTATCTTTGGTGGTCTACAACTAGGTTTTTGCAGCGCTGGGGTACCATACACTGCCTGTTTTTGCACACGCCTTGCTTCTCCTGCCGCACACAGGCGCGATTCTGAAAGTTGGCCGTGGGCCCACCAACGTCGTGAATGTACCCCTTGAAATCCGGATCGCCTAGAAACTGCTCAGCCTCTTTGACCAATGACCCGGTGCTGCGGGCCTGTACGACTCGGCCTTGATGAAAACTTAAGGCACAGAAGTTGCATCCCCCGAAGCAGCCTCGATTACTAATCAAGCTAAACTTCACCTCGGCGATTGCCGGCACCCCTCCCACCTTTTCATAGATCGGATGATAATTGCGCGCGAAAGGCAAAGCATAAACCCCATCAAGCTCTACCTCGGTCAACGGTGCGGCGGGAGGATTCTGGATCACGAAAAAATCACCATAGGGTTCTGCTAGGATTGATCCGTTAAGATGATCTGTGTTCGCATACTGCAACATAAAGCTCTTGGCGAAGGCCGGTTTGGAAGACGTGATCTCTTCATAATGGGGCAAAACAGTAATCTGCTCCTCCGGTAGAGCAAACAGCCGAACCACAGTACCCGGTACATTTGTGATTTTCTGAACTGCTATCCCTTGCTCTAAGCGCTTTGCCACTTCGATGAGGGCCGGTTCGGCCATACCATACAGAAGGAGATCGGCCTTGGAATCGAGCAAGATAGAACGCCTAATGCGATCGTCCCAATAGTCATAATGGGCTAATCTGCGCAGGCTAGCTTCGATACCCCCAAGAATTATGGGGACATCGCCATACGCCTCGCGGGCACGATTAGCGTAAACAATGCTAGCCCGATCGGGTCGAAGGCCTCTTTCCCCGGCGGGCGAGTAAACGTCGGTGGAGCGCCGTTTTTTGGCCACAGTATAGTGGTTGACCATTGAATCAATGTTTCCGGCGGTAACCAAAAAACCAAAACGAGGTCGCCCCAAAACACGAAACGAGTTGACATCTCTCCAGTCAGGTTGAGGTATTATGCCAACCCTATACCCATGATGCTCTAATAATCTACTTATTATGGCTACCCCAAAGGATGGGTGGTCGACGTAAGCATCTCCAGTGATCAGGGCGAAATCCACGCAATCCCAGGAACGCTCGGTCATTTCAGCCTGATTCAACGGTAAAAATTCATTCACTGCCTTCCCACCCCTCCCCCGCTTCGCCGAAGTATTGTCTCATTATAGTAACACGAAAAAGGGCAAACCGCCAGTCTTCTGAGACCATCTATAATGTCAATCGAATCGGGAGAGCTTTCTGTTGTAGACTAGAGGCAGGATCACATTATTCCCAACCAGGTGAGTAGCGGTACAAAAGCCCTGTAAATCACAGGAATGATCATGGGTAATCTAACTCCCATCGCCAGAAGTAGACTCAACGTAAGGGAAGAAGACAATAAAACGGCAACAATGGAAAGTTCTCGCCAGTATTTGTTCCGAATTAGTCCCGGAGCCTCAAAGAGACCAACGAGGATGTAAGCGATGATTACAAGAAATACGTTGAGCATCGCCTCATTCTCCTTTTTGTATCCTTCTTTTCTGGATTTTAGCCACTATAAGGGTAAGTAGCGGCAGAAAGAAAGCGAAGACCATGCTGTACAAGGGAAACAACATGTTGGCATCAATAATGTCATAAATATATTCGTCAAATAGCAATGTGCTGATATTTAAAAGTAAAGCGCCTATAGGAAGAATCAGCGGGGTATGGGAACGCATTTTAAGTAATTGTGAAAACCCTAGTACCGCACCGTAATAAAAGACCGAACCTTTTACAAAACCCAGTGACAAGAAAACCACGGCCAAAAGAATCTCCAATCGAGTAAATACTTCTCCAATGTTTATTATGCGTACTGCGGCAAAAGCAGGGTAAGTGCTTATTGTGGAATGCGTTCCAAGCACTGCGATGGTTCTTACAGCATACAGCACTAGTAGAATACCAGAAAATAGAAAGGATCTTCTCATGAAACGGCCAGCCTCCAAGGGAGCGGATACCAGATTGATAAATATCAGGAAGACTATAGCTTCCCCAAAGGGGATGGCAGCAACATTTTGTATGGCTAATAGCATTTCACTGATTGGAATATCCATGAAAGGTAGTAAGTTGGAAGGATCCATATCCTGTGCGAGGAGAATAGATTCAAGACAGAAAAGTAAGACCAAGGTCATTAAGACTATCTGACTGTATCGGGCTAAGACCTCAAGACCACTTCGGACTGCGAAAGACGATACCACAAGTGGCGTGATAAGAAACACCATTAGGGGTGTGGAGGTCATTATTATGGCAAAAAAAGAGGCAAAAGTCCGTAGCAGCATGGCACTTACAAACAAGAAGAACAGCAAATACAGCCAAGATACGACTTTCCCCAGAAATGACCCGAAAACCAGTTCATTCATTTCGATAAGGTTCTTCCCGGGATGCTGTCTCACCAGAGCATTATAGATAGCTAAGAATATCAAACCTTCTAAGGCTCCTAAGCCTACGGCCAACCAAGCACTGCTTCCAGCCTGGGCTCCAGGAAGGAAGATGACCGAAGAGCCTAAGAGAAAGACACTCACTAGGTAAAACAGCTGATTGGGAGAAATGGTCTGATTCTCGGGCTTCACTTCTTACTCTCCTTTGTCAGAATAAACATTTGATATAATGAGACCAGGTCGTTTCACAGTGCTTTCAACGATAATATTCACCTCAAGAGTGGGAAAGATCTCCTGCCAGTTGGATTCTAGCTCCCTCCACACACGAAGGTGCTTCTTATAAAAAGCATCTCCAAAACCAAAAACATCCGCCTTCAATTCCTGGGCTTTTGCCAAAGCCGCAGTGACTTCTTGACAGGTTGCCTCGTTCTGGAGACTTTCCATGAATTGCCACGCCTCAGGCTTGTTCAAGTCTTCGGTGCAGGAGGTTTCACCTAAGTTGCTACTTCCTTTAATCTGCACTGTTATTGTGGGCTTGCCATCTTTATATTGTGGAATAATCTTGCTTGTGGCTTCCAGAATTTCCAGACTGTAGGTACACTGATCGGGGTCTGTAACAACGATAATTCCACCCCTCACCTCACCCAAAACCCACAATAGCCCTCTGGACTCGCGCTTATTCAATATACCCACCATTTTCATATCTCGGTCAAAGACTGCTGTACCACTCATATTTAACCTTTGTTCCTCATCGGTATCTTCCAGGAAAATGTATGAAGCGATTGGAGCTGTACTCTTACTCAAAATTCTTTGTGAAAGAT
>DIPH01000032.1 GCA_002424045.1 Firmicutes bacterium UBA5493
CGAATCCCTGATGGCCCACCATTCATAACACAAGCTAGAGACCTCTTCGGAGGTCTTTTTGTGAATGCTTGGGCACTCTAGTATACTGTTTGGCGGCATAGAGCAGTAACGGCAGAAAAAGCCGGTGAAGTTTTGTGTAAGACGAAGGAGGTATTCTCGTGGCTGGAATCACTAGGGAAATAAGAAATGTCATTAATTCCTATTTAGCCGATTTGAGTCAAGAGATCAAGGTTGATAAGGCAGTTTTGTTTGGTTCCTACGCCAAGGGTACCTATCATGAAGATAGTGATATTGATCTGGCTATCTTTACTGATTCACTAAAAGATCTGGAGCGTGTTGAAGGGATCAAGTACTTGCTTAAAAAGGCCAGGAAATACAGGACTGTGGATCTACAACCGATTCCTTTTACAAACCAAGATTACGACGCGCCACTTGGAATCGTAGAGGAGATTATAAGAACAGGGATTGAAGTATACCCCGATTATCAGAACTAGAAGATGGGCTACGTTTGTCGTATCAAACGTGTGCGGGAGCCAAATAGAACGATTTTTCCAGACACCGTGTAGCACTGCCATTGGGAATGAACGAACACAATACTATTGTATTGCAGGGGATGTCCTGCTCCATCGAGTAGCAGAGGGGACGATAACCTGACTCTTAATCAGGGCGTCCTTGGGCACATCGTGCCTGAGTTCGTTCCCCTGATGGCCCACCATTCATAACACAAGCTAGAGACCTCTTCGGGGGTCTTTTTTTTGCGCAGAACGATTGAGATTGCCTTTGCGTCGGTGGATCTTGTTGTGGATCGAATAAGAGTCAATGAGTTCTATAGTACAATTGTCACACTGGATCCGGGGGGCTAGTAAGGGTACAATAAGCAGTCCACAGCTGGTGCTTTCGGTAGCTACCTATTGACGAATAACGCGTTTGTGGCATTTGTGAAGCCCCGTGGTTTAGACCGCGGGGCTTTTTGACATAAGGAAACTCTGGAAAATCTGACAAGAGAGTACAACCCCACACAATTTTACACGAAAAGAGCAAAATAGAGGATTATTTCACACCTTGGCAGGAAAACGAAAAAATGTCTAGAACTAATTTCTAAAGTCAGACGGTAATATTACACAATCTATCGAAAGAAGGGAAATGAGAGATGAGTACGCTAAAGGCAGTATACTACATAAACCAATTCTTCGCAGGCATTGGCGGCGAAGATAAGGCTGATACTGGATTGACCGTTTTCGACGAAAAGAAAGGTCCCGCCATCGGGATTGAGAGTATGTGGAACGGCGAAATGAAAGTGGCGAAAGTATTATCCTGTGGCGACAACTTCATAAATAACGAGGAGAACTATGAAAGCGTTATTCCCGAGATTGCCCAAATTATTCGGGAGATAAATCCTGACGTTTTTATTGCAGGTCCCGCATTTAACGCCGGACGCTATGGGGTCGCCTGCGCGAAGCTATGTGATTATGTGCGCAGGGAACTAAATATTCCAAGTGTCACAGCAATGTATTTTGAGAATCCTGCTGTGCGGATGTATGTCCGAGATAACTACATTGTTGAAACAGGGGAAACCTCTGGAAGTATGAGGCAAGCTCTGCCTACGTTGGCCAAGCTCTCATTGAAATTGGCAAAAGAGGAGAAGATCGGACCAGCTAGGCTAGAGGGTTACTTACCTACGGGTCATCGCTATAATGAGTACCACGAAAAAACAGGAGCGCAGCGAACAGTAGAGATTCTCTTGAAAAAGCTTAATAATGAAAAGTATGTGACAGAAGTTCCCCTACGAGGCTTAGAAATGGTGGAATCTGCAGATCCCGTCGCAAGCATTAAGGCGGCAAAAGGTGCGCTGATTACTACAGGCGGTCTCGTTCCTAAGGGGAATCCTGACGGATTGAAACAAGCATTTTCTGTGACTTATGGTAAATACGACATCAGCCAGCTGGATTCTATCCCTGCAAGCGATTATGAGTCAATTCACGGTGGGTATGACACGACCCATGTCAATGAAGATCCTAATCGCCTAGTTCCCTTAGATGAACTGCGCAAACTAGAACAGGAAGGCGCATTTGGAGGCATTTATCATGAGTTCTTTACAACTTGCGGAATCGGTACCAATGTTGAAAGTGGAAAAGACATTGGCCGGCGAATTGTAGCAGATTTGCGGCAAGCTGGTGTGGAGTTTGGCATTTTGACTTCCACTTGAGGAACCTGTACTCGTTGCGTCGCAACGATTTCAAAAGAACTTGATCGGGCAGGAATTCCCAATGCGGTCATTACAGCTTTCACTTCCATCGCTTACAACGTAGGAGCGAACCGAATCATCTATGGGGGCAACTTCACTAATCCAGTTGGAAACTTGGACCTACCCATAGATAGGGAAAAAGATTACAGACGAAATATTCTGCTGAAGGCACTCGAAGCGGTGGGCACAGCTGTGGCTGAGCCGACTATTTTTGAAGTAGATCAGAGTAAGGAGGGTTAGTGATCATGAAGCTAACGCGGCAGTATTTTGATGTGAAAGATGTAGTGTGGGGTAAAGAGCTTGGCTACAAAGATGGTGTATTAACGATCAACAAAGAACAACTTCTTGAGCAAGCCAAATCCTATTTGAAAGCAGTTACAAACGTGGACTTGGAAATTATCAAACCAGGGGAAGATGTTCGGATCATCCATCTGCTTGATACAATTCAACCCATGTACAAGGTAGAAGGACAAGGCCAGCAATACTCAGGTTTTTTTGGTCAACCTGATACAGTTGGCGAGGGTATAACAAATCTCTTAAGGGGCATTTCGGTGATGGAAAGTGCCCCCTTACCCTGGGACGACAGCGCTTCAAGCGGTCTCCTCTATCCGAGAGATGCTATCATGGATATGAGTGGACCCATTGCCGGCTTTACTCCCTTCTCTGAAACGATCAACCTAGTCGTCCTTTATGAACTAGCTGAAGGCAAATCTTCTGCTGAATATGATAGAGATATTAGACAAATCGGTCTCGCGATCGCTCGGGAGTTGGCTCAGTTGACTGTGGGCCAGGAACCTGATGAAACAGAAGTTTTTGCCATTAACGAGGTAGACCCTGACCTGCCCAATATAGTATTAGTATGGAAGTGCCAAAACCAAGGCGTTTACTCTAACACCCTTTTGTATGGTCTTCCCATCGATAATTTAGTGCCTACACTGTTGCACCCCAATGAGATGCTCGATGGCTGTGTTGTTAGTGGCAATTATGTATGGCCTGCTTTTAAAGTCCCTACATATTTACATGCCAATCATCCCATTGTCTTGGATCTGTATAGACAGCATGGAAAGACATTGAATTTTCGAGGGGTTATACTTGGTCGTAGCCATAATCCCACAAACTGGCATAAGGAACGCTCTGCCAATTTTTGCGTAAAGATCGCCCGGTACTTAGATGCCGATGGCTTGATCATGGCTTGGGAAGGTGGAGGAAATGCTGCAGTTGATGGTATGTTAACGATCCAGGCAGCTGAAAGAGTGGGTATTAAAACCTCTACCATTACCTTTGAATTTGGAGGCAAAGACGGTACAGAAGGCATTCTGCTGGTAGATGATGTCCCAGAAGCTGATGCCGTAATCAGCGGTGGAAGCATTGAAAAGACATACGTACTACCGGAGGTGTTCAAAGCTGTTGGCGGCGACTTTTTACGTCTTAATAAAGAAGCGGGAGGATATTTTCCGCCAGCTACTGAGAGTATTACCTTTGATACTACTACACACCTATACCTGTCAGGAAATCAATCTGGGCACAGTAAGCTTTTTGCAGAATCCTATTAGATTGTGAGGCGAAGATGTCATGATTAACCCATATCAGTATGTTCAAGCCGAGCCTTATAAACTGTACATTGACGGGGAGTTTGTGCCATCAGCAACGGGAGAAACAACCCAAACGCTAAATCCAGCGAACAACGAACCCTTTGCGACGATGTACAAAGGTGGCAAAGAAGATGTAGAAAGAGCCATAGCCGCTGCTAGAGATGCCTTTGACAACGGTCCTTGGGGGAAAATGAGCAACCTACGCCGTAGTAAACTGCTCTTGCGAGCAAGAGATTTATTGCTGGAAAGACAAACTGAATTTGCCTGTCTAGAAGCATTAGATTGTGGAAAAATGTATCCTAGTACCCTCTATTATGAAATTCCGCAGGCTCTAGATGCTTTTCAGTACTATGCTGGTAAAGCCCGTGCAGGCTTAGAGGGAAAGGTAGTTCCTGTAGATGGTGGTGGCCAATACCTTAACTATGTGACCTGGGAACCTTGCGGAGTGGTGGGTGAAATTCTCCCTTGGAATGGTCCCCTTATGATGGGTTGTCAAAAGGTAGCTGCTATTTTGGCGGCGGGTAATACAGTCGTTGTGAAACCCTCGTCCTGGGCTTCACTGAGCTTGCTCAAACTCGCTGAAGTATTTCATGAAGCTGGCTTTCCACCTGGGGTGTTCAATGTCGTAACTGGTTCGGGAAGACTGGTAGGGGATATGCTTGTCAGGAGCAAGGATGTAGATATGGTTTCTTTGACCGGTGGAACAGAAACCGGCAAAAGCATTATTGAAAGTTCCGCAGATACCGTTAAACCCTTGGCTCTCGAATTGGGCGGCAAGAGCCCGAACATCATCTTTGAAGATGTGGATATTAAAAACGCCGCTAAATGGGCTTTGTGGGGATTTACACTAAATTCTGGACAAGTCTGTGTTGCAGGTTCTAGGATCATCGTGCAAGAATCTATTTATGAAGAATTCCTAGCAGAAATGGCCAGCCTTTGTAAGAACTTTAAGTTGGGTGATGGCTTTGAGTTTGAAAACGGAGTGAATTTTGGACCATTGATTTCTGCATCACATTATGACTTTGTCTTAAGCACCATCCAGAAGGGTAAGGAAGAAGGAGCCAGACTTTTCGTAGATGGCACCAAAGTCGATGATACTCTGGCTAAAGGAAACTTCATTGCTCCTACGATCTTTGCTAATGTTACAGAAGATATGACCATTTTTAGAGAAGAGATCTTTGGACCTGTTGCTTGTGTTTCAAAATTTAAGACGGAAGAGGAAGCTGTGGCCTTGGCCAATGCAGTAGACTTCGGCTTAGCTGGTGCAGTTTTCTCCAACAATATCAAAAGAGCTCTGCGAGTTGCAGAGCAGATCAAAGGCGGTCAGATTTATGTGAACACCTACTTTAGTAAGGGGATGGTCGAATCGCCAGGAACAGGGTGGAAACAGAGTGGACTGGGTATCGCAGGAATCCACAAGTATATGCGCTCTAAGACTACATTTGTAGAATTAGGTGAGAATGTAGAGCCACCGATGTAGAGGCAGACGAAGGTCTCATGATGGGAGCCTCGACTGGATCCCGTCTTCATTCAGAAGGGAGGAACGTACGGGAGATGAAACGTTCCCTACTCATTGTTTCGGTTGTAGCAGCAGTTTTCGTTATCGTTGCTTTTCTCGTAGGCGGCAGGGCTTTAGTCTTGGAGGGCTTTAACATTTCCATCAATTCAGCAACCCAGTCTGCCCTTATGTTGTTTGCTTCCTTTATAGTCATTGGCCAAATTCAAGTGCTTCTTACCAAGGAAATGTTAGATCGCTGGTTCAAAAGGTCGAGTGGGATCAAAGGGATCGTTGTCAGTGCCGTAGCCGGAGGATTATTTCCTGGAGGGCCTTATATTTACTTTCCCTTTGTTGCTAGCTTTGCGGAGAAGGGACTACCCTTTTATGTCTTGATAGCATTTTTGCTTGGAAAAAACACCTACGACTTTGCACGTTTTCCCATGGAAGCAAGTTTAATCGCTCCTAACATAGCAATTATTAGGAATCTAATTACGCTCCCGGTCCCCATCATTATAGGTTTATTGGCCAAGCGTTACTTTGGCAACAAAACTATAGAGAATGTTCTCGGGCAGGCAGGTGAAACAGATGCTACAAACGACCGTAGCCCTTAGTATCGTGGCAGTCATCTTGATCATGGTGAATGCCAAGCTATCAGGGAGACATATGGAAGGCTTAAAGGCAGGCTTAAAGCAGGCGTTACTGTCAATTCCCCTGATTATTGTTGCTTTTATCCTGGCGGGTATGCTTGAAGTTTTGATTCCAAGGGAATTCGTGCAAAGTTGGCTGTCGCGAGAAGCGGGCTTAAAGGGAATTGTCTTGGGTACCTTTGGTGGAATGCTGCTAGCTGTGGGCCCTTATGCTTCGTTTCCCATTATTGCCTCCATCTGGGCTTCTGGTGCAGGGCTTGGGACGGTAGTCGCTATCTTGACAGGTTGGGCCTTATTGGGTTTGGACAAAGCCCCCTTTGAAACAGCATTCTTTGGTACTAAGTTCTATGTTTACAAATGGGGTGTTAGTGCACTCTTTTGTCTTGGTGCTGGTTTCATAGCCCATGTTTTGGAGCTTGTGCTGTTGAGTCGGTGACAATGGGGTTGGGTGCAGATTTGATTCTTATTATGTAAATTAAAGATTCGCTCAGCATTTTTACCAGAGGTTAGATATTCGACTATTTGAGCAGGACTTTGAAAGTTTGTCTAGAATAAATACCAAGACTATCTGGACTGTAATGTGTAGTTATCAAACTTTTTACATATTAGGGAAAGGGGCCGCGCAAGATGAGTCTTAGATGGAGACGCCTAGGAGGGGAACAAACCAAGGTCGCCCTTTTGGCACTCTTACCGTCATTTATTGTGTTTTGTGTATTTACTGTCTATCCGCTTTTCTACTCATTGTACATGAGCTTTTTCAATGTTCATTTGATTGCTAGTACCAGGCGTTTTGTCGGCTGGGCGAATTATGTTACGTTGCTGAACAACCCTACATTCAAAAAAGCAATTATGAACACCGTTCATTACACGATTGGGGTAGTGCCCATTGGCATCTCCCTTTCCTTGGTTGTTGCCGTTCTCCTCAACAATCGCTTACGTCTTGAAGGTTTTTTTCGGTCAGCCTTTTTCGCACCTGTAGTTACCTCTATGGTGGCTGTGTCCTTGGTGTGGACCTGGATGCTAGAACCAAACTATGGACTCCTCAACTCCCTTCTGACTCGAATTGGAATTACAGGCCCTGGTTGGCTCACTGATCCTAGCTGGGCTATGACATCTGTTATTATCGTTAGCATTTGGAAAAACCTGGGCTATAATATGGTGATTTTTCTTGCAGGACTTCAGGATATACCCAGTGAGGTCTACGAAAGCGCGCAAATCGATGGAGCTTCCTCTGTGCAAAGCTTTTTCCGCATGACGCTCCCCATGATGAAGCCGACGATCGGGTTTGCTTCTATCATGAGCATCATGAGTTCTATGAAGGTGTTTAGCCAAATCTACACGATGACAGGGGGAGGACCAGCCAACTCCACGATGGTCATAGTTTACTACTTGTACCAACAAGCTTTTGAGTTTTATCGAGCCGGATATGCATCGGCCGTGGCTTGGATACTCTTTGTCATCATTATGGTCTTTACAGTCATTCAAATGCGGTTTTTCAAGACTGATTATTAGGGAAAGGGGTAGATTGGTGAACTTTTTACGACTAAGGACAAACATTACTCGCACCATTTTGTACGTAATTCTGCTTGCTCTAGCAATCTCTATGTTACTCCCCTTTGCTTGGATGTTACTTTCCTCTTTCAAGGCAGAAGATGAGGTTTTCACCTATGATATGAACTGGTTGCCCTCGAGGATAGAATTCTCCGGT
The DNA here is from genome assembly GCA_002424045.1 of Firmicutes bacterium UBA5493. Classification (GTDB taxonomy): domain Bacteria; phylum Bacillota; class Limnochordia; order Darwinibacteriales; family Darwinibacteriaceae; genus UBA5420. The sequence continues at coordinate 7,691 of DIPH01000032.1, forward strand.
TATTACCGAGCTCTGACACTACAACCGTTTTTAATGTATGGAATGAACTCCATAGTTGTTTCAGCCATCGTAACAACTGTCCAGGTGGCAACGGCTACCTTGGCTGGCTATGCTTTTGCTCGCTTGGATTTTCCGGGCCGCAATGTGATTTTCTTGATTTATCTTTCGGCCATGATGATCCCAGTTCAAGCCACAATTATTCCAGCCTTTATTCTAATTAACAGAATGGGTTTTCTCGATTCCTACCAGGGACTCACGTTACCATTTCTGGCAACTCCATTTGGTGCCTTTTTGATGCGGCAATTCTTTTTGTCCATGCCAAAATCACTCGAAGAGGCTGCTATTATCGACGGATGTAGTCGCTTTGGGGTTTTGTTAAAGGTAGTTTTGCCCTTAAGTAAACCAGCTTTAGCGACATTAGGTCTCTTTACGTTTATGGGTGTCTGGAATGATTTTATGTGGCCCATGATTATAACGACTACAGCGGAGATGAGGACGCTACAGGTTGGGCTGGCTCTGATGCGTACGGATCTTTATCCAGACTGGCCCATGATGATGGCGGCTTCTGTAATGGCTACGTTACCTGTTATTCTGGCGTTTCTTTCGGCTCAGAAGCAGTTTATTCAGAGCCTAGCTTTTACCGGTGTAAAATACTAATTTATAGAGAAGTCTGGAAGGAGGGGTTGTAAGTACGTTACTACAGTGTTTGCTTGGAAGCTTGAGGGTTGTCGACATGACGAAAGACAAAACAGAGAGGGGTTATATTGTGCGCAAAAAAGTATTGTTGTTGACGCTAATGTTTGTTCTAGTCTTCGCAATAGGTAGTGTGGCTACAGCACAAGTAACAATCGATTATTGGCACTATCTTAGTGGGGATAACTCCCAGATTCATGAAGCAAAGGTAGCAGAGTTTAATAGGTTGCACCCAGACATTCATGTAGAAGTGCTTTATACAGGTAACCAGTTTGCTACAAGAGACAAGCTAATGGTCGCTGTAGCGGGGGGACAGCCCCCACACGTAGCACTAATGGACCAATTCTGGCCGCCGATGATGGTCGCCACTGGAGCGATGGTTCCCCTTAAAGACTTCGTAGATACGGATGAGTATTTTGAAGACTTTACGTCTATCTCACTTGACACTGTTACTATCGATGGAGAACAATGGACAATGCCGTTTTCCATGAGCAACCAAATTCTCTTTTATAACAAGGATATGTTCAGGGAAGTTGGTCTTGATCCGGAAAAACCACCCGCAACATGGGATGAATTAGTGGAATACGGCAAGTTGCTTACTCGCGATGTCGATGGCGACGGGCAAATTGACGAGTGGGGTGTCAACTTTACTACTAGAGCTAACATTGGTGCCGTCTACGGCTTCATTACCTTCTTATGGCAGGCAGGCGGCGAAATATACAATGAAGACTTTACTGCGACGGCATTTAATGATGAGGCCGCAGTTGAAGCAGTTAACTTTTGGATCGATTTAGCCCACAATCATAAGATACTAACGCTTTCGCCTCCTCAAGAAGGTTTTGAGGTTGGCCGCATCGCGATGCAGTACTCCAGTACGTCAGGTATTGCTCGAACGGCAGAGAAAGTAGATTTTGATTTTGGCGTAGCGCCATTACCGGCCCATAAGGAAATGGTTACTGGCGTAGGTGGTAGTAGTATGGGTATTTTCAGAACTACACCAGAGAAAGAGGCTGCCGCATGGACCTTTGTTGAGTGGATGGCTAATGAGGAAAATAACTTAGAGTGGAGCATGGCTACAGGTTATACGCCACTGCGCAAATCGGTGCTCGCCTCGGACGAATATAATCAATATCTAGAAGAAAACCCATTCATTCAGACTGTTATTAAGCAAGCCCAATATGCCAGAGCTCGTCCAAACGTTGTCAGCTATGCCGATGTTTCGAGGGTGTTAGGTATTGCTGTTGAAGAGGCATTGTTTGCCAACGTTCATCCGCAACAAACTCTAGACAATGCTGTTGTCGAAGCAAACGGTTTTATTTTCTAAGAAGACTCTTGACTTATGTAATGAGAAAATCCAGCCAGTCCCAGGGGATTGGCTGGATTTAAAATACGAGAGGCGGTATGGCGATGTTGTTTGGAGTTACAACTATGACATTCTATCACAGACCTATTCTTGAAGCCCTAGAAATAATCGCCACTTGCGGCTTTGATTGTGCGGAAATTTGGGTGGATCATGCTTGGGATGACGAGCGTGGAGCAAGTGTAGAAGAACTGAAAGAAGCTCTTGTCAAACACAAATTAGAATCAACTATTCATTGCCCAATTATGGACATCAGTATCACCAGCCCGAATAAAGGAATACGCGAAGAATCCCTGCGTCAAACCTATCAGGCGATGGACCTTGCCCGGGATTTAGGTTCAAAGTTAATTGTCATCCATCCCGGCAGTAAATTCTCTGTACTAGAGGATTCTAAAACCCACTGGGCTAACCAGGTTGATTCCATCCGAAGAATTTTGGCGTATGGCAAGGAACAGGGAGTTTTAACTACAGTTGAGAACATGGATAGCGATAAAGAGATTGTCTCAGTGAAGTGCTGGGAAGACCTAGATCGACTCTTTGCAGACGTTGGAAGCAAAGAAAAGTGGGTAACCCTAGATGTTACTCATATCAGAGACACGGAGAAAACTTTAGCTTTTATTGAACAAGCTGGATCGAACATTGCCCATTTCCATCTTAGTGATGGGACAGAGGCGAAAATGCACATGCGCATCGGCACAGGAGAGCTTGATTTACGGCGTATTGTGGCCGCTTTGCAGCAGGTTGATTATGCAGGTGTGTGGTCTTTGGAGTGTTTCATACCGAACAACAATGAAGAGCAATTGCGAGAAGAGCTTAAGCAGGCAAAGGCCTTATTCGCCAACTGATGTTTTGGCATGTTGATCCAAGAATGAAATAGGGGAAGGCGCTTTGCCTTCCCCTATCAATATTTCGAGCTCCTGCCTGACTACTGCAGTCTAGACCCTATTCTTGCAGCCGAATACTTGAATGTAGTGCATGAACATTTCCTTGTAAGCTTTAACACCCACGCCATAAGCCATACTCAGAGGCATAAAACCTAAGACTATTTTCTCATCTTTGTCTAGAAACTCCCTTACTGCATTGGTACCGGCAGAAGATAAGTCACTAAAGAGATTAATCTTGGCAATTCCAGCCTTAACAGCATTGGCTAGTTGTTCGTCGCCTGCAGAAGAGCCGCCGTGTAGAACCAGGGGCACTGGCAAGGTCTTTTTTAGTTCAGCGATGCGTTCTAGGTCAATGCGAGGTGCATCACCCTGGTAAAAACCATGGGCTGTACCTACCGCCACCGCTAAGCAGTCTACGGATGTTTGCTCCACAAATTTCTGAGCCTCTACTGGCTTTGTAAAGGAGTCATGAAAGTCAGCAGTGATTTCTGAAGCGGTACCCAAATAGCCAAGTTCTGCTTCTACAGATACACCTACAGCATGGGCCATTTTTACCACTTCAGCCGTTACCCTTACGTTCTCTTCGAAGGGCTCTTTCGAACAGTCGATCATGACGGAGCTAAAGCCGAACTGAATAGCTTTAGCACAAACATCAAAGGTGGTACCGTGATCGAGGTTCAGTGCTGCTGGAACGTGAGGATAGCGCTTAACCAGAAACTTCGTCATATCTGCTACTGCTTCAATATCATTTCTTGGCACACAGTCAATGATTAAAGGCGCCTTTAGTTCGCTACAGGCTTGAAAGACAGCTTCCAGGGTTTGAAAGTCATTTACGCCTGGGGCAGGAATACCATACCCCTTTTCTGTTGCTTCCTTAAGCAGGGGATTCATGTTCTCTAACATTTATAATTCCTCCATTCTGGTTCAGTGTTTGCTACATCGAAAGGACGATACGATACTTTTCGGCTTGAATGGCCATTTCAAAGGCCAGTTGAGCCTCTTCGAGAGGGAAGACCTTTTCAATCATCGGTTCTACACTAATAATCTTCTTGCCAATAAGTAGAGAAGCTTGATACAAGTCTTTCCGGTTTTTGCTTGTAGATCCAGTAATAGTAATGCCAGAACGATGAATCACATTTGGATCAACATTCATGGGCACCGCAGGGTGGGCCGAAGCAAAAAGCATGACTTTTCCATTAGGAGCAACCAACCCCATGGCTTGTTCATTCGCTTGCTCAAGACCGATAGTCACAATGACTACATCGGCCAAGCGTCCATCGTTGATGTCCTTAAGCTGCTGGCCAATATCGCCTGCATTGGGGTTCAATACGGCGTGGGCACCTGCACTGAGAGCCTTTTGGCGCCTTTGCTCATCGAGTTCACTTACCACAACAAAGGCACCCTGATACTTGGAGACCAGTATGTTAGCCATTCCCATGGCCCCTGCCCCAATGACTACGACAGTTTGGCCAAGTTGAATATCCAACTTATTCGTGCTCGATACGGCACAGGCAATGGGTTCTGAGAGTGCAGCCTGTTCGAAGGGAGTGTCCTTAGAAATCTGAACTAGGTTGCGTGGGTCTACGACAGAGTACTCTGACAAACCGAAAATACCCATGATTCCATCTTCGCGGTCTGACTTTTGCTGAGCCTTCAGCCGCATCTTCTCCACTTCACACTTTGCATCTTGACCCATTGCACATAAATAACATTGGTCGCAAGCGCTCCCACACCCACGGGCTACATGATCCCCTACTTTTAGTGGCGTGTAGGTATTGGGTCCGATTGCTTCAACAATTCCAGAAACTTCATGACCCCAAACACCTGGATAGACGGGGAATACGCCGGTAAAGAATCGCTGTTCTAAAGTGCATAGTGCTGTCGCTTTTTGGCGGACCAAGACTTCTCCTTGTTTTGGTTCTGGAATAGGAATAGTTTTTACCTCTACTTTACCTTTGTCGACAATGACTGCTGCCTTAGACTGAATTGACATAACAGGACCTCCCTATAGTTGCAAAATATAGTCAGCTAATTTTCTTTGCGCTATATTTTTATCATTCTCCACAACTTGCGAAATTCCTCCCTGACATTTTTTCGTGTGGAAGTAAAGTTTGCTAGGAGGCAGGAGAATTGCATCAGACGGCAAATTACAACGGGTAAGACCTGATGTCCATTGATAGAGAGGGGGATTGCTTTGTTAGACTACAATGATGAGCAAGATCTCGATCTTTTGGTACGAATAAGCGAAATGTACTATATACAAGGGAAAGCTCAAAAGGAAATTTCCGAAGCTCTTAATCTGTCTCGGAGTGGTGTTTCGAGATTGCTGCACGCCGCAAGAGAGCGGGATATTGTTCAGTTTACTGTGCGAAATCCCTCGCAACGGCTCCTTGAACTTGGGCAGGCTGTAACAGAAGAGTTCGGACTCGTGGAGTGCCGGCTAAGTCCTGTAGAGCGTACTTATGAAGATCTACAATTACGTTTGGCTTATCAGGCTGCGAAGTGTTTGTTATCTCTGCTGGAATCTGGTGATATCGTTGGTGTAGGTTTTAGCTCAACTGTCCACAAAATGGTCGAGTTATTACCTAATTCCCATGATTATGCCTGTATGAAATTTGTCCCAATTTCTGGTGGGACCGGTGTAACGCGTGGACCGCATATTAACTATACTGTTCAGTTAGCTGCTAGTAAGTTTAGTGGCGATTACGTCGGTTTAAACGTTCCACTGTATATAGATGAACCTAGCATTGTAGCCAAGCTCTTTGAAGAAGAATCGATTAGACAGTGCACCGATCTGTGGAACCAGCTCTCCTGCGCAGTGATCGGTATTGGAGCCACCAATAGGGCTGTGCCTGAAGGCTTGCGAATTCCTTCTCCTGGTACTCCCACTACCGCGGCCGTCTGCGGTTGGTTTTTTGATGAACAGGGTCAGGTTGTGGCAGATAAGAGCACTGCGGCCATAAGCATTAAGCAATTGCAGGACACGCCGAAGGTTTTGGCTGTTGCTGGCGGAACCCATTCTACCGCAGCGATTTTGGCTGTACTACGGGCAGGATTTGTGACCCACCTGGTGACAGATGAAGAGGTGGCGCGGGATCTTCTGCACTTGAATAAGAAGTAATTAACCTTTCAACAAAAAAGTTGTTGCTAAATGAGCAGATAGTGATATTGATCACATCTGTACCTGAGTTCGTTCTCCTGATGGCCCACCATTTCCGTTAGAACACGAACCGCATCGTCTTGGTGCGGTTTTTTGCTGTCCATACACGTTGGTACGACGTACATAGCGGGTTACTTGTTTGTGCGATGAAAGAAGAATGGGTAATAAAGGATATTGCCTCAACATCGTGGAAGTACCAACAAGATTGTCTAGTGAGGAACACTGTGGACTTGTTTTTCTAAGTTCTTGGATGATTAATGGCAAGGAGGATATTATGCCAAACCCATGTTTTGCTAATCTGCTTGCAGTGCTAGAACGGGAAGTTCCTGCCCGGTCCACGCTTTTTGAGATGTTCATGAATGCCCCCCTCTATGAGGAGCTCGCAGCGATGGAATTTGTCAGTCCGCAAGATGATGTTAGCGAGTTGCGTCTCTTGATTCATGCCTTTAAGAACGGGGGATATGACTATGCCACGGTGCGTTCATCGGACTTTCTTTTTCCCAGAGGTGAGGCTGGAATGAAGACGACCCGATCACTCAATGAGGGTAGTGTGATCCATGATCGCAAGTCATTTGAGGAATACCCTTGGCCGAATCCCGATGACTTTGATTCATCACGATTGGAGAGGATCGCTCCAGATCTTCCCGATGGAATGAAGCTTGCTGTGATGGGTCCTGGCGGCGTTTTGGAGAATGTCATTGACCTAGTGGGTTACGAAGCACTGTGTTTTATGCTGGTCGATGATCCCGAGCTCGTTGGGGATGTCTTTGCGGAAGTAGGCAAGCGAATTGATCGTTACTATGAAATCGCCGCCGCCTACGATACAGTTGGGGTTCTAATTTCCAACGACGATTGGGGCTTCAATAGTCAGACAATGCTTGCACCAGAGGATATGCGCCGTTTGGTTTTCCCTTGGCATGAGGAAATCGTATCTACCATTCATCAAGCGGGTAAACCAGCCATTCTACATTCCTGTGGCAATCTTTCTGCTGTGATGGATGATTTGATTGATGGCATTGGATATGATGGCAAACATTCTTACGAAGATAAAATCAAACCAGTGGAGGAGGCCTACGAAGAGTGGGGCCACCGCATTGCTATTCTCGGTGGGATTGATTTGGACTTCTTGTGCAGAGAAACACCGGAGAATATTAAAAAGCGTGCTTCTGCTCTTTTGGAGCGAACGGCAAGTCGCGGCGGATATGCCTTAGGATCGGGGAATAGTATTCCTGAATATGTTCCAGTGGAAAAATATCGAGCGATGATTTCCGTTGTCCAGGAGCATAGATCATGACGCAATCGTACGAGCGTCTGCCGATTTAGAAAGCTTCTCTTAACTGTCTATCCTTGGCCAAGATGAGGGATATTGCCAAAAATAGCACTCCACAGCTAAAGACTAGGATGAAGCTGGATATGTGGTCGACAAAGAATCCGCCTAGAGCCATTCCCAGAGGTTGGATGGAAAGGGACATGGTCCCCAAAAAGCCATTAACCCTGCCGCGATATTCATCAGCGGTTTCCCTTTGGAGCAGAATAAAACTGGGCAAATTCAAAAACATTAACGCCCCACCCAGGGTGAAGTTGAGAGCGGTAAAGTAGACAAGTAGGGCTATTTGCGACACAGCGCCAAATGCGTTTAGTGTTGGCACCCCCGTAAGCATCATTAATACGGACATCGCTACTAAAGCAGCCATGAGGTACTTGAACTTGCCCTTGTGTTCCGGCATTAAGGAATATAGCAAAGAGAAGACAAGGCTGCCAACGGCCGAGGCCGACTGTATGAGTCCGAATTGATCAGAGCTCAGCCCCAACTGAATGTTGATGATATAGGGAAGGGAAACGATGTAACTACTAAAGACAAAATTGATGAAAACGGCGAAGAGCAAGATGGAAAAAACAATCCTCTTGCTCCGCACATAATGGAAGGCGGACTTGATTTCCAACATCACGTTTTCTTTTGGTTTAGTAACTGCTGGCGCGTTATTGAAGTTGAAGTTAATGAACAGCTCGGAGATTGCAGACATTATGAAACAGAGACCTGCTATGAGTATGAAGAGTTCAGTTTTCACAACCCCATAAATGAGGCCTCCTAGTGCCGGACCAACGATTGACGACAAAGAAGTGATGGAAGAATTATAAGAATTGATTTTAGTTAACCGGCTTTCATCCACGATATTGGGAATGGAAGCTTCCATGGTGGTGTTAAAGAAGGTGTTCAGAATTGAGAGAAGGAAAACTTTAACTAGAATCAAGTTTAAGGACAGGCCAATCCGAGAGGCCAGAAAATAGACACTTACCAGCACGAGTCCACACAAGAAGTCTGTTAAAACCACAACGGCTCGCCGATTGGACCGATCCGCTACCACTCCAGCAAAGGGCGATATGACTATGGCAGGAATTGTGGCCACAATCATTGTTAAGGCAAAGCCCATCCCTGATCCGGTGGTTCTAAGAACGTACAAGCCGATGGCAAAGTTCATAACCCTCGTTCCAAATAGTGACACCAACTTACCTGCTAAGTAGATCAACATATTCGTGTTAGCAGAATTGCCAAACCTACCCTTAGTAATGCTTTGCATGACTCCGCTCATTAGCTTCTCTTCCCTTCACTGATTGGCTGTACTTACAGCTCTAATTCGTCTTCCAAGAATTTAAGGCAATCCCTGATTTGAGACTTGTTTACAGAATAATACAGGCGCCGTCCACTCCTCTTCATGTGGATCAACGATGCACCCAGAAAATAGTCCATATGATACGAAACGGTAGCGGTCGTAATGCCGAACTTCTGGGCGATTTCCTGTCCATAGCTCTCGTTTGTCGTGAGAAATCCTAAGATCTCGAGACGAGTTTGGTCGGCAAGGGCCTTGAGGGTCAATAGATGCGTATCCATATCCTTTTTCCCGGTCTTCTCCTGCACATATTTCTGGAACATGATCCCCACAAAGAGATGGATACATCCGTCTCCCTGGTGATGCGATGAGAGCAGATCAAACAGAGAATAGTTCAGATGGACTTCATCGTATTCGTTGACATTGACAAAACTCAAATGTTTATCCAGGAAGCCCACTCCGTGTTCTGCCACTTCCCCTTCGATCCACTCAAAAAAGGCGTGGTATTGTGGCAGGTATTTTTCTTTGAGCTTTTCGTATAGAGGTAGATAGCGGTCGATGATGGTCTTGAATGTTCTTAGCTGGAGCCCAGGGTTCCGAATCAGGGAGATTAAGAACCACTTAACATCACCTGGAAAATCCAAGCGGTCGATATGCTCAAAAACCTGCTGCAAGGAACTGCCCTCTGCAAAGTCAAGGGCGAGATTAAACCCTAACAGGCGGAAGACTTCCTCCCGCAATTTCTCTTCTTTCTGCGCCAATAGATTTCTAAAATACGCATTAATGTCTTGGCTTTCAATGATAAGACTGGAGTTAATGAATAAGCTCTGCGTCTGGATTTCTTGATGTACAAAGTGCCTTGCTTCGTGGAATAGGGGGTCTTCCAACATCTCTACTACATCTTTTTCCAGCTCTTTTTCCATCTCAGTATCCCATTTTTCTTCTAGTTGGATTTTGAAGTAGTGATAGTTGGAGATGAATCTGAAGGTGGATAAAATGGCATGCACTTCATTAAAACCCTTGCTGATTAGATCCATCGGTGATCCTCCTTACGATTAGGTGTTTATCTAATAGTAGTTTAAGAGATAGGTATAACAATGTCAAGGGTAAAATAGATAGTTATCTAAATAGAATTGTCCGTTGAGCAAGAAAGTTGTCTAATTGGGGCGAGTGTTGGGACTGCTTTGACAAGAAATGACTCAAAAGCTGCCAATACATTCTGCAAAGAGCTACCGACACATTCGAACGAGGCGGAAAGCCTTGAAACTGAATGATTATCGCATCCCACTAAAGCCATTGTGCCGTAGATAGTTGAACCAATATTCGTGAGGGATTAACCGCTACGCATCAGTTGTTTTCTGACCTTTTATCACGGTGTCCTGAGTTTGAACCCCTGATGGCCCGCCATGATGCTAGACGAGACCGCTTCTGCGGTCTTTCCGTTTTTCAGGAAGAAAGCGTTTTCAGTTTGACGGCAGTGAACCCAAAGAAGTGAGTGTTGCTTGTTACTTCGATACCGCGAAAACGGTCAATTGCATCGGTGTACTTAGCATCGTTCAGCGTATGCTTGGAGTTGAGGCGACTAGTGCTGTATCTGTGTGATTCCCATCAGTCGGCATGAATGGGAAGCTGGCAAACGAATGGAAGAGGAGAATCTCTATCTCCAACGATTATGTAGCGTTAAAGGGAAAAATGAAGCCTCCTAGCGCGTTCGAAGGAGACACGTTCCAGCAGTGGAACGATTACTAATATTTACAGCGCTAGAAGCAATGCAACCAATATTCTATGCAATAGACTATGGAACGCTGATTGATTTGATACGTTTGCTATGAACAAACGCGGAGTCTTCACGAACTGGTCTCAAACGGTGGATAGACGATTACTTGCATTCTATAGAAGGTTATAAAAGGGGAGATGAGCAGGATATCTAGATGGATGTGTGGAAACAAACAATAAATTTACCTAGAGTTCGTATTAATTGCAAGAAGTTATAGTGTTAATAAGTTCCAAACGAGTCGAAACAATTCGAAAGAGTAGATGATCAACCAAGTAGAGGTAAACTGGTCTGGGAATCAACTCCCTCTATGTACCGGGATTGTCACCATTGGTGAAAGATGCCAGTGGTTCTTCTCATCGGCCCTGGAAGACAAGACAGACGTCATTGGTCCTAAGAAGACCAAGCTCGTTCCAGAGGAATCGCCGTTTTTGCTGGATGTTCACTACTGCAAAAGCTTAGCAAGTGCTTGGTGGGACATTAATGCTGCGATGAATTTCATAACGTGGCGGTTCGTGGTAGATGCGCCCATGCGGCATGTTTGACCCAATTGTTATCTGAGCGATCAGATATGCTAATCATGCTCTCAGCGACTGTCGTTCAGCGAGTTTTGCATCTTTCATGAACATGCTTGATCCGACAACTATCGCTGGTGCCGGCAATTACACGAAAGAAGAGGTGGCGTTCTACGATTTTGTCAATATGCAGTTGAAAATGCATGCTAAGGGGAGAGGGGTCACACAGTTGTTCAATACTATGGTATTGAGAATGGCTATCCAGTGGCAAGGGCTACTCCTGTGGCTGAACGATCTCTACTGTAAGTGGCATTAATAGACGCAAAGCGAACAGCTTATTTGATTAGTTATAGGGAGTGTCAGAATTCTTGTTACGGCTGATGTAGGGGAAGCCAGCTAGACAGCCAGGGCTGGAATATGGGAGCGCGATTAGTGGTGTGGATATAGAAGAGGTGTATTGTGCATAAGTTAGATGGATTGCTTAACACATTCGATATGTTTGCGGGGGCAGGAGGCCTTAGTCTAGGATTTGCTCAAACAGGCAAATTCAGGATAGTTGCCGCTGCAGAAAATAACCCTTTTGCTCAGGCAACCTTTTCCGAGAACCATCGTGATGTCCGTATGATCCCTGATGTTAAGGGTTGCGATTTTAAGCAGTTAAACAGTGGACTAGGTGGCATTGATATTGTGATAGGCGGCCCGCCCTGTCAGGGGTTTTCAAATGCCAACAGGCAGAAAAAATCAATTGTTTGCGCGAATAATTCGCTGGTTAGGGAGTTTTTTCGTGCAATACAGGAGATTCGACCCCTTGCATTTGTTATGGAGAACGTTACAATGTTGCGTTCCAACACTCACAGATTCTATGACACGTTCGATGATCACAATGAAGGTTGGCGATCTCATCTTGAGTCAAGAGTTGATGCAATTTCGATATTCAAGCATGAGGTATCTGGAGTCGATTTGATGGCTCTTGTTCAGGATCGTAATCAATTGAAGCAAGCTCTGTTGCCTGAAAGACTATATTCTTGTATTAGGATGTTGAACAAGAAGAAAAGGACCAAAGGCCTTGAAAAATTTCTGCAAAAGAACGATGCTTCAATAATAAACCAAATAGAGGCGTACTTAGAGGGCATTGACATTTGTTCCTTTGAGTTTAATGCCGAGTGCCTTACCGTCATTCAAGATGGTTTGTCGCGGTCGCAACACTTTTCTCGATATGCAAGAGAACTGGAGGAGTTGGTTGAGTATCAAAGCGGCTTGTTGATAGCTCAGGAGATATACGACAGTCATCTTATATGCGAATTTGAGCATTCGACCGCTGGAGGCATAGTGGCTCGGGTTCACTCTTACGCTGTTATTGATTACATAAATGCGGTATTAGGGGACGAGTATCAGCAAACAAGTGGCACTTTGAACGCGCGTTGGTTTGGCGTTCCACAAGAGCGCTTACGATATGTGACAATTGGTGTTCGTTCAGACCTGGTGAAGGGACAGAGTATTTGTCTCCCTGAGGAACCTAGCAGTATACCTATGGTTACGGTGGCTGATGCCATTTCTGATTTGGAAGAGTGCGAGGCTTCATATAGGAGTGATGCTCCGGGTATTATTATCCCACAAGCTGGCACACCTATTTCGAGATATGCTCAATCGCTTAGGTATGACGGGTTACTTTACAACCATGTAATCACAAAATCGACAGCTAAAGTGCTGGAGCGTTTCCATGCCCTGAAGGAAGGGGAAAATTTCCACAACTTGCCATTGGAACTTATTAATTCGTACTCCAAACCTGAGAGAACACAAAACACCATTTATTTGAGACTAGACAACGAGAAGTGGGCTCGCACAGTCGTGAATGTTCGAAAATCGATGTGGATACATCCGACTTTGGATAGGGCAATTAGTGTTCGGGAAGCAGCAAGATTGCAGTCCTTTCCTGACGACTTTGTCTTCGAAGGAACAAAAGACTCTCAGTATCAACAAGTCGGGAATGCTGTCCCACCAATGATGGCAAAAGCTATTGCCGAAATTCTCTTTGAGTATCTTTCGCAAGTCAGATAGTATCCAAGGAAGCAATGTGTTGCAGATGACGCAATCAGCACAGGTTTGTAGTGCAGAGAAAAGGAGGCAAATGAATGAGATGGTCTTTTCCGTCCAACAACAAAGGTGATATTAACGGCATAGGGCACTCGGGAATCGAAACCTTCCAGGGAACTCCATTAAAGTCTTTAGCGCGGGAAATATGTCAAAACTCTTTGGATGCAGTATTAAAAGAGCAGACAGCGAAAGTAGAATTCATGCCTTTCGTCCTTGATATAGCAGAATTCCCTAATGCCGAATCACTCAACGGTGCATTTAAGGCTTCCTTGAAGTTTTGGAGTGTTCAGGAAGAAAGGAGACCCACTGAATTCTTCAAACGTGCAATACAAGTAATGGAATCAGGGAGCATTCCTTTTTTAAGAGTCAGTGACTTTAATACTGCTGGGCTTAGAGGATCGAGGCGAGAATTTTATACTCCTTGGTGTAACCTGACAAAATCGTCAGGAGCCTCTGATAAAGCTGGTTCTTCAGGTGGCTCTTTTGGTATTGGAAAGTTCGCGCCGTTCTCTTGTTCTGAACTTCGAACGGTATTCTATAGCACTCTGGATATTGATGGCGAGACGGCTTTTCAGGGTGTTTCAAGAATAACTAGTTTTCGTCGTGAGGATGGTGAAATTACCGTTGGAGTGGGTTATTATGGGGCTGATGACAATCAGCCTGTATACTCGCAACTCCATTTGGATCCTGGTTTTAAGCGTGGAATAATGGAGACGGGCACCGACATATTTATAGCTGGATTTCGTTATTACTCTATGGATTGGAAAGAAAGCATTATAGGATCCGTTCTGGACGGTTTTCTGTATGCTGTTTTTGCTGGGAAATTGGTCGTTAGGGTAGCGGATATCGTTATTGATAGAGACTCTCTTCCGAACTTGATTTCCGAATATAGACACTGTTTGGATGAGAACGCGGACAAATACTATAGTGTACTAACATCCAACGAGACATCGTGGTACGAAACCGATTTCCAAAATATGGGTCATATTAGATTGGGGCTTCTCATTCAATCAGATCAACATGAAATGGATATGCATCGCAAAGTAGCAATGATCAGAAAGACTGGGATGAAAATAATGGATCGCGGCAACATTTCGGGTATCACTCCATTTGCCGGGGTCATGATTATCGAAGGAGAGAGGATTAATAGTTTTCTGCGAAACATTGAAAATCCGCAACACACAAAGTGGGAACCAGAACGTATGCAGCCTCCCAACCGAATTCCATTTGCCCGTTCGTTCCTTCTTGAGCTAAGAAACTACATCACATCCTGTCTAAATGAATTAAAAAAAGAAAACCCCATTGATGAAATTGACCCTGATGTCGGTGAATACCTCCCTGATGAAGGTAGTTCTGGTGAAGATGCTCAAGAAGCTGAGTCACTCACTGATACGATAAGAACGGTGGATGTTGACGTTCCTCCGCGCACGAAGCCCTGCAGTACCGCATCGCCTGGCGAAGAACCTGCGAAAATGGATGATGGTGACGGCGAGATTGTCGAAGAAGATACTGGTTCAGGAGCAGGTCACAGGGAAGGAAAAAATCGAGCTGGCGGGCTGGGTGGTGGCGTATCTAGTGGAGAGGGTCATGGAGAAAATCCAAAACCTCACACAAGATCGTTGGTGGCAATATCATCATCTAAAACAAGATTTGTGTGTTTAGATAAGGATAATGGCAAATATTCCGTGACATTTGTTCCAAAAGCGTCAGCAGATGATGGGTATTTTGATTTGTTTCTATCCGCTGAAACGCAGGTTTATGAGGCTCCGATAGTCTCCGTAAAGGACATGGGGCATGCAGAGTTGACAGTCGAAGGGAATAAGATCACTGGGATGAAATTTGTCGCCGATAGACCGATCCGCCTGCTAGTCACAATCGACCATGGCGATTATTGTTCAATGGAGGTAAGAGCGTATGGACATACGAGCTAAGTTTTACCCCTATCCTGTGTTATCGCATTTTTCGGACGATTATGTTGGTAGCGAGTATAAAACGATCATTGGCGCTGAAAAAGTAGGGCATAATATTCAAATTACCGTTTCAGCCGAAATAGAAAACGAAGGTTTGAAGCATTTGGTTGAAACCGGTCAGGCAACATTGGCGTATCATTTAGAGTGCGCCCAAACAGGTTATCGCAAGGTCCTATCATCGTCAGACGAAGCACTTACCCATATCATACTGAACGGTTTAATTAGCGGCAAACTGCAGATTTGCCCCTTCATAGTCGCAACAACCGACATTCCTGATTACGTTAACGATAGCTTTCATGAAGATTATCGAGGCTTCAAGTTTGATATCGAAACGGGCTGTGTCATGGCAGTTGGAAGACAAGTCAATATAAACATTGATAAAGACGTTAGCGACCTTGCGAACACTAGTTCTATATTTAGCATTCTTAAGAACGAAGATGAGAATGCCATGGCGATGCTAGTAGACTTGGACTTTAGGAAGATAGTGATAAAACTAACAGAAGAGGACTTTTTCAATTACCAAAGCTTACGAGGGGAGGCAATTATCCAACCAGTCTTAAACTCTATGGTTATCATTCCGGCCCTCGTCTACGTACTTGAAGAAGTAGCCAGGCGAGATGCACGTGAAAGGTATGAGTATAGTTCATATTCATGGTTTAGGACAATTAAGAAGTCTTTGGCACAGAATTTCGATTGTGATATTGAAGACGATGAATTCTCAGAACGTAACATGCTAGAATTGGCCCAGAAATTAATAAACTTCCCGCTTTCGGACTCATTACAGACTCTGTCTAGCGGCTATAGCCATTTCGGCGAGGAGGAAGACGAATGAGACTGACTTTTTTAGAAGAAGATAGTATGCTTGCACTAAAAAGCAACTTGCCGAGTTGCAAAGCATCACTTTAATAT
>DIPH01000046.1 GCA_002424045.1 Firmicutes bacterium UBA5493
ACAACCTCCCCGTTCCCCGCTGCACGTTAGTGCGTCATTTGGTGCGTTATGTAGATAGTATTGCACCAAAAAGCGGGAAACAGGCGCGTAGTGGCGAAATCAATTTAAGAGAATAATGGGAACCAGCCGCTGATGAGAGCTAAATTGCGTGGATTTGCGGGTGTGCTTGATTCAAACAAACATTCATGTTATCCTGAGCTTGAAAAAATATGACAATATTATGTAGTAAGTATAATTAGCTCTTCCTACGGCAACCGAAATATCAAGGATCATTCCGTAAAGAGGAGGTATGTCAGATGGCCACAGCGGAGCAGATCAAGACTTTGATTCAATCACACTATGACCGCAACGACGACCGTTTTCAGTCCGCGGTTCTTCAGTTGGCCGCCTATGAAGCCAGACAGGGGCATAGTGCTCTGGCTCGTGAGATACGTACTCTTGTTGACCGGAACAAAAGTAGCACCAGTAAGGTTGTGCCACTTAATAAGAACTTTGGTGAGCTTATCGAAAGCACAATTGTGGACGAGAGACTCGCCGATTTGGTAGTCACAGAGGAGCTTAAGGCCCGAGTAGAGCGGATCCTTAACGAATTTCGTCAGCGCGAGAAGTTAAAAAAGCATGGCCTTAGTAACCGCCGAAAGATCCTTTTGGTTGGACCTCCTGGAACGGGCAAGACGATGACAGCGTCGGTACTGGCAGGGGAGTTACAGTTACCATTTCGAACAATCCTGATGGATAAGATGGTCACCAAGTTCATGGGGGAGACTAGTATCAAGCTAAGGCAAGTATTTGAGATCATCGCGGAAAGCCAAGCTGTTTATCTTTTTGATGAGTTTGACGCAATTGGTGCCGAGCGCAGTCGCGACAATGATGTAGGTGAGATGCGACGCGTTCTCAATTCCTTTTTGCAGTTCATTGAGCAAGATGATTCTAATAGTCTGATCGTGGCGGCGACGAACAATCCCAATCTACTGGATCAAGCTTTATTTCGCAGGTTTGACGATGTGTTACACTATCATTTTCCAGGTGAGGAAGAAATTCGCCGATTGGTCAAGAATCGTCTTGGCGAATTTCGGAGTTCAAGTTTACCGTGGAGTATTATCCTGGCTAGAGCTACCTCTCTGAGCCATGCTGAGATTGCCAAGGCTTGCGATGATGCGATCAAGGAGGCCATTCTTACTAATAAAACCAAGGTGGACGGCTCATTACTGACAACGATGATCGACGAAAGAAATAACGCCTACCACTCAAACGGGAGGTAAGTATGACGGAACAGAATCTGCGGCATTTTTTCGTGGCGCAGACTGGTGAGTCGATCGGTTTCACCTCAAAGTTAAGAGGTGGAGAGAAGCCAGTAATTCCTGAACGAATACGTGAACAACACGGGACAAAGATCAAGCAACGATTAGAAAAGGCTTGGCAGCAGGCTACTATGATAGACGAACAACGTAAAGCGGTTGCCTTATCTACCAGGGATGGCTTTTATTTGGAATTTGAAAGCTCACCAGGGTATGATCTGGCGACGAAAGGCTTGGAACAGACAAAAAGCGGGATTCGTCTTGCCAATATCCGAACAGACGATGCTGAAGATAAATACATAGCAACTGTGTTCATCCCTTTATGCAAAAGGGACGTTTTTCTTCGCAAAGTACAAGCTTACTTGGGAGAAGAGACCGAAAAAGGAAGACCAAAGAATCAACCTCTTATCGAGTCCATCAATGATATTAAATTGGCTGTAATGGCAGAATCATTCTGGCAGGGGCGTAAAGAATGGATCCCCGGAGATACGCCAGTATGGTGCGAAATTTGGCTTAGTCAAGATTCTGACGAAGCTGAGGATCAGTTTCGTAAGCTCGCCATAAATGAATTAGGGATCGACCTATTACCAGAATCGCTTAAGTTCCCTGAACGCCGCGTAATACTTGGCAAGGCAAACCGGGAACAACTCCAGGGATTGATAGTCGCGAGTCCGCATATTGCCGAATTTCGTAGAGCTCCGGAGACTGCAGATTTCTTTGTGGAATTGGAGAATGAGGAACAGACAAAATGGGCACAGGATTTATGTGGACGGCTTCAATTCGATAGGGAATCTAAGGTCTACGTTTGTATTTTGGACACGGGGGTAAACAACGGTCATATTCTCTTGAAGGATATCCTGAATGATGAAGATTGTCGGAGCTACGACCCTGAATGGGAAACCTATGATCATGAAGGCCACGGTACGCGTATGTCCGGACTTGCGGCATACGGAGATCTTCAGGTGGCTTTGGAAAGCGCTGCAACAATTGATGTACCGCATCGTTTGGAATCCATCAAAATTTTACCACCGAGAGGTGAAAACGATCCGCAACTATACGGAGCGATAGTTGTCCAGTCAGTAAGTAATGCAATTATCGATCACCCAGAACGACAACGGATACTCTGTATGGCGGTTACATCGCAGAAGTACTCAACAGACGACGGGCATCCTTCTTCCTGGTCAGCAGCCATCGATGAATTAACTTCCGGTTATCTTGACGACCAAAGGAAACTGATTTTTTTGTCCGCCGGTAATGTTTGCGAGATGGATGATTGGAAGGATTATCCCACAAGTAATACGACGAGAACGATACAAGATCCGGGGCAGTCTTGGAATGCGATAACGGTTGGAGCTTATACAAAAAAATCAATGATTGATACTGCGAAATACGCTGGTGCCAAACCGGTCGCCCCGGTAGGCGGTCTTTCTCCATTTAGCTCGACATCATACCTTTGGGAGAGTAGAAAATGGCCTATCAAGCCTGACATCATTCTTGAAGGTGGGAATGTGTTACAGGATGATCTTAGTTGTTGCGAGTGTTCTGAGTTGTCCTTGCTGACACTTAACTACAAGCCAACAAAACGGCAATTTAGTACGATTAATGCTACCAGCGCTGCTACTGCTCAAGCTGCCTGGATGGCTGCACAGATCCAAGCGGCATACCCCGAGGCATGGCCGGAGACTATTCGCGCGTTACTCATTCATTCTGCTGATTGGACAGATGAAATGAAACAGCAGTTTATGCACGGTACTAACAAAATGAACTATTATGAATTACTTCGGATATGCGGATATGGTGTGCCGGATCTGAATAAGGCACTCTGGTGCATGAGGAATAGTGTTAATTTAGTTATTCAGTCAGAAATTCAGCCATACGACAGAAAAGTCGATGGTGGATACTGCACTAAAGATATGCACATTCACGAACTTCCTTGGCCAAAAGATGTGTTGATTGGTTTGGGCGAAACCCCAGTAACATTAAGGGTTACTTTATCATATTTTATTGAGCCGGGGCCGGGAGAAATTGGCTGGGGAAGCCGTTATCGCTATCCGTCATGCCTTTTGAGGTTTGACACTAACGGTACAGCTACTCGCGAAGGCTTTTTGGCCAGAATCAACAGGGCATCGATGAATGAAGAAAACGAAGTTTCGGGCGATGGTGGAAGCGTCAACTGGACATTGGGCAAGCAGAACAGACATTTGGGTTCTATTCATTCTGATTCATGGCATACAACAGCGGCAGAGTTAGCAACTAGTAACCTTGTGGGGATATATCCCGCCATTGGATGGTGGAGAGAAAGGCCATGGTTGGGAAGATGGAATAGGAAAGCAAGATATTCGCTGGTGGTTTCCGTTGAAACGCAAAAACAAGATGTAGATTTATACACGCCAATTGAGGCATTGATAAAAGTACCGGTGAAAGTAATTATATAGATACAAATTAAAAGTCCTCGGAAAGGCAAGAAAAGGTCGCTGACTAAGTCTGCGACCTTGATGTTCGCCCGGCATGTCTGCTGAGCCG
>DIPH01000041.1:0-35847 GCA_002424045.1 Firmicutes bacterium UBA5493
GCGGGAGCGTGGATTGAAACCAACTCGCAAATATCGCCTAAGTTCATCCACTGGTCGCTCCCCGTGCGGGAGCGTGGATTGAAACCTCAAATTGTTCTCGTTCCAGACGCCCCCGCTCTTGTCGCTCCCCGTGCGGGAGCGTGGATTGAAACAAGAGCTCGTTTAGATATTCTTGTTGCTGAATGTGGTCGCTCCCCGTGCGGGAGCGCTGACATTTGTGAGGGGAAGTTTTACACGAGCAATATGCTAGATCTCGGTGTGGATCGCTGCGGTAGGGACGTCAAGAACAGCGTCTCCATGGCTAGTACTGTCCTCGGTTAAGTCTCCGAGTCCTTATCGGGCCTATAGAAAAATGAGGTGAATACGGCTAAAGCAATGCCGAAGAAGACGTGAGCGGCTATGGTTACGAAGACACCCGAGGGATTTTGGGGTAGCTTACTCTCGATGGAAGGACCTAGGATGGTACCCTGAAATCCCACCCAGGTCACCACGGAAAAGCAATTCCATCTAGAAAGAGAGAATCCATGCCTGTGTATTTGATGGAGTGCAAAAACGCTAATGAACCGAATAGACCCAAACCCCCAGGTCTTTTTCCCTCCCTAAGGCACACCTTCCTAGAACGAGAATACTATACAAGGTAAATGAAGGGGGGAATTTACGTGTCAAAGAAAGCATGGGCATTGTTATTGGTTGCCGTGGGCATTATAGCCGTACTTCTGGGGGCTACGGCGTCGGCTCAAGCGTTGCAAACTGTTCGTCTCTCTGAAGTAGTGCGCTCCGTCTTCTATGCACCGCAGTATGTTGCCATTGCCAACGGTTTTTTTGAGGAGCAGGGATTGAATGTTGATCTTAGCACTGCCTGGGGGGCTGACATTTGTCGCGACACTCAGCTTACTATCTAACCTGGAATCCTAGCTTGAATGACCAGCTCATTGGGTGTCACTATTACTTGATCAACTAAATCCCTGATTATTCTTTGCCTCTCATCAAAATCAAGTATTTTAATAGTTTCTTTGAGTGAGCGTAGTATGTTCTCGACTTCGTGGATCTCAGGCAGATGCAAGGGGGTCTGTTTGCTTTTCTGTTCAGCCAGCGTGGTGCTTAGTCTTGTCATTCGCTCTCCGAGCTCTCGCATTCGGTCTGATACTTCGTCGACTGACGCTAGGCCCTTTTGGACAAGGTCGATTAATCGGGCCCGTTCCTTCGTTGCCTCATCAAGATGTCTTTGTGTAACAGTTAGATCAAGATCACTACTTGGATGCTCCGTTTGAGACTTTAGTGCAGCAATTAATGATTCCGGATGTTCTAGCCACTGAGACACTTCTTTCCAGACAGGCCTCTCTAGAATTTCGGCTTTAAAGTAGTCAAGCGAGCAGGTCTTGTTGGAACGATTGCGGGAATTACACCTGTAATACCTTCGACCTCTTGTTGTAGTCCCGCTCATGGCAGCTCCACATAGCCCGCATCGGAGCAAGCCACTCAATAGGTAATGGCCATGGAAAGTACGCTTCTTATATAGCCTTGAAATCCTTTCAGCTTGCTTTAAGTGGGCTTGATAGGTGACCTCGTCAATAATGGCGGGAACTTCGATTAACACCCATTGGTCCCTGGGGCGTTCTCGTGGCACAACTTTATCCTCGGGCCTACGGTACCGATTGTTTCTCTTCCCAACTGTATCATATCTCTGGAGCCAGAGCTCCCCCTTATAGAGAGGACTAGTCATAATCCTGGTAACCGTAGTGGCGGCCCATGTTTTGGCCCCTCGCTTGGTGGGAATACCCATCTCGGTAAGGCGGACTGCAATACCGCTATAACCAAGCTGTTCTTGCAGAAACCACTTAGACATCATCATGTAAACTTCAGCTTCCTCTGGGACGATGTCCAGGTTGTTTGATTTGGAATTGTACTCGTAGCCGTACGCTCGAGGGTCATGCGTCAAACCTCCTTGTTTGGCTTTCTGCCTTAAACCTCTCATGGTGCGTTCTTTGATTTTTTCCTTCTCAAACTCTGCGATTGCCCCTCTTAGAGAATAAAACAACCGCCCTTCAGGAGTATTTTTCCAGTCGAAGTTCACAAACACCAACTTGCATCCTGATTTTTCGATCTCATCGGTTATTAACAGTTGATGGGCTAGTTTTCTCGCCAGCCTGTCCGGATCATAACAGACAAAAAACGATATACCGCCATCGCGGATCAACTGTCGTGCTCTTGTAAGGCCGGGGCGCTCTAACACGTCGCCACTAATGCCTTCGTCAACACACTCAATGATCGTCGTTGCTCCTAGTTCTTTTGCCTTTGCTCTGCACTGAGCTATTTGATCGGGGAGGCTGTAACCGTGCCTCGCTTGATCCTCTGTGCTTACCCTGGGATATATGATTGCTAGGCTCAATGATCTCCCTCCGTGCTAGTAAATAACGTATGGCTCGGGACAGCAGCTCCCGGTCACCATTGTCGTCAAATACAACCGTGACTTTCATTTTCGCCCCACCTCAGTAATGTATATGAAGTGGGAATCTAATGTACTACTTATGCTATATTGGGAACGTGTATTCTGTCAATGGAGAAAAAATATATGGGCCGAGGCCCAGGGCCAGCATTGAACCGGCCCTATTTGATTACCAACCTAGGAATGTTGGAGGCTTTTTGTTTCGTAATGCCTTAGCCAGAGGTGAGTAATATCCTGCTTTTCTCTTAATTTTTCGTTTGAAGTTAGTGCCAGCCCTCAAAGGTTTTGTAATGGCAGTAATGCCAGTCTTTCGTTTAACAGCTTTCTTCGCCTTGGTAATGCCAAGCATTGTCTTGGCGGATGGTTTCCTATACCTAAGAAGTTTCACGTCTGATCCCCTCCGATAACAAGTAAATGTGGTAGCAGAGAATGATGCTGCGTTCTCAATCAACCAGACCTCTACCGTCTGCCAAAAACTAATAGAAAGGACAAAATCAAGGCTACAATTGAATATACTAAGCATCCGATCGACGTAGTTTTAGTAGTTTTATTTGAAAGACGCTCATTATTGATCACAGGTGATGTATCATCCTTTGAATGAAATCGATGAGATTGCTTTGATTCTTCGGTAGTACGTTCTTCGCGTCTGATTTCGATAACGTATGAGAGAACCCGTTGTTGATGGGCTGGGCAGACCCCCTTGAAGAATCTGCCGTCAATGTTATGGGTGCAGGTCCGCCAATTCTCGTCAGAATTAGGATCGATTGTTGTTGGTAATGACTCTAAACCTTCCAATACTCGCTCCCGTGAAAAGGCGGGGCACAACTCGTACATCGATGCTTTTTCTTTCATTCGCTTTCCAATTGATAGCTTGTCCACATGCCAAACACCATTAGAATCGAAACGGCCGTACGTCCACCATGCATGGTTCCATGAGCTAACCTGCAACCTGTGGCACCCAAATGGATTTTCTGTAAACATGCTGGCTCCCAAACAAAAACTGGGATTGCTGCTTCGACACTTGTCGCCATAGCAGTAGTTAAGTCCTTGAATTATCTTCCGATCAACGATAGAGCCGTTGATAACGACAAAACTACTTTTCCAATTTGAAACTAGCTCATAAAGAGCAATAAAGTCCAAATACTGCTCAGATTCAGGTCCATATATGGCTTGGTGAATTATGTTCTCCATCTCATCTGTAGAGCGAATATACTTGGGAGCTGCCTCTGCAAGGGCAACGGCTTTTGTATAATTCTTAGATGTGGACTTTCCAAAACTAAGAGACACATACCACTCTCCAAAGTCCACAGTGTTGGTTGCCAATGTTGGCGCACTAGGCACAGCAGTCGCTGCAGGAGAATCATACGTTTCATTCATGGTGCGAGCGCTGGTGGTAGACGAATCCACTTCGGTTCTTTTCTCTAACTGTTCAATCCCATGATCTAACTTATTGTATTGATTTCTATGCACACTGTCCCCCTCCGTATCAGCAACCGAAACCCCTCCCAAACATAAATCCGGCAACACTTTTGTTTAGTTAATCCGAGAGCCTACTAGATGCTATAGCTTTTAGCTCACCACTGTACTTGTATAGATCATCTACCGTGTTGATGTCATGCGTAATCCGGCTCTTATCTTCTGTTGGGAAAGTGACACGTTTCCTTGTCCCGTCCAAGTGAAGCCTGCAGATCCATTTCAATCGGTTGTCGTCTAGCACGATGCCAAAATAGGATTCAGTATCTCGATGGTTGATTCGCTCCTTATCTACGATATCACCTAGAATATGACGAACAATAAAGAGCCCCTCAAGCTCTTCTTCTGTAGTTACAATGCGAGGGACTTCTTCTGTTGCAGATACTTCTGATTCATCAGAGGTTTCTTCAGCCTCCTTGTTAGGGGCAGAGCTGGCTCTGAGAGCTGCAGTTATCTTATCGCTCATGAGCTCGTTAATATACTGATTAAGAGACTTTTTGACAATGTCACGAAACTTATCAATCACGTTCTGGGTACGCATACCCGAATAGACTTCGCCAAGGATATAGCGGACAAAATTATCCGATGGCTCGCTAAGCTGTTGATCCATGAACTTCATGATCTCATTAGAATATTTGAGTTCTTCTGCAGTGTCAAAAATGGTTTCGACATCAAAAGCATTCTTGTGAAATTTCTTCAACTCATTAACATAGGGTTTCTTGACATTGGTAATATCAAATTCAAGGAACGGCCTTGAGTCCATTTTGTTTTTCTCTTCCAGGTCAGTGAAGAACTGATACCTTATTCCATTGGTCAAGATGGCAAACTTAGCTGAAGTGGTTCCGAAGTAGCGGAAGAGCTGCGAGTCATGTTTTTCCAAGGTATCTCCACACCACTTGGCTTCGATCAATATCACTGGTTGTCCATCTTTAATAATTGCATAATCAACCTTTTCTCCCTTCTTGATGCCTACGTCCGCTGTGAATTCCGGCAGAAACTCGGTTGGATCGAATACATCATATCCAAGCAGTTGGAAAAAGGGCATTATAATCGATGTCTTAGTAGCTTCCTCGGTGGTGATGGTTTCCTTTAGTCTTTCCACCCGCTTAGCAAATTGTTTGAGCTCGTCTATAAAGTCCATTCCCTAACCCCCAAACATATATTTGAAAACACCTTTTTCTCTTCTATAAATTCTTCCGACAACTCACACTAAAAAATCACATCGTAGCTGACCTTTAGTTCGGCGACAACCTCCGCGTGTTCACTTGATACCTTTAAGAGTTCACCTTTCGAATCCACAAACTCGGGCAGGACATAAAAATAGTCCGCCAATTCTTGCCTGTTCAATCCATCTTCCAGGCGCTCCAGAAACGTATATGTATCAATCATTAAGTCGACTGCCCATTTCGTGGCCAAGATCTCATTCTTATTTGCATAGAGAGAGCTTGTCCCGTTAGGGGCTATAATGTGGTGTCCCACTGTCTTAAAATGGTGTCCTAATTCATGGGATAAGACGCAGCGCAGTTTGCGTTCATTGGTGTGTAATTGGTGGGAGAGTGTTACTACTGGTGCGGTCATGGTTGGGGTATATGTGTAGAGTCCTTGAATGTGTGTGAAGTCGTGCCACTCAATCTTGATCCCCTCGTAGTCGGCTAGCTGATACAAAAAGTGGGTGGGAATCAATTTTTGTCTTTTTCCTCCTTCTTGGCATATTTCGCCATAATATACTCTACGTAGTCCAGCACCTCCTTTTTGGCTTCGGGCGATAGCTCGGTAAACCCTTCAGGAAGATAGGGAGCGACGGTTTGGGGGAGTTCGCGGGTTTGGGTAGACTTGCGTACTAGACCGAGCAGATAATCTGACGTCACACCATAGAATTGTGCGAACTTAGAAAGCAGATCATCTTCCACAGGCCTTTTCCCGTTCTCAATCCGAGACAAGACGCTGTTATTAATACCAAGAGCTTCCGCCACTTCGATCTGCGACAGATCCCGGTCCTCCCGGAGAGCTTTTAGTCTGGAACCGACATTCACCATAAGACATCCCTCATTTTCCATTCTTGCAAAACCATTCTATCACTTTTCCGTTTTGGAAAAAAGTATTTTGTTAATATAGCAAAATAGTGCTTGACTTTGCTGAACTAGCAATATAAGATATAGACAAGGACTTGCTAAATTAGCAAACAGGAGGGCGGTGACAACGTGAATCGAACGAGCATAAACCTGATCTTCATCAAAAAGAGACGTATGGAGTTGAGGCTCACACTGCAGGAAATGGCGGAATACATGGACTTCAAGAACGCCTCAACATATATGAAATATGAAAAGGGCGAGTATGCGTTCAAGGCCGATCAACTGCCTGCATTGGCAAAAAAACTCCAATGTAACTTAGGAGATTTTTTTACAAACGAGTTTGCGGATTTAGCAAATGCAGGACAGCCAGATGAAACCTCCGCAACTAAGGAGACTGCCTAACCAAATTCTACCACCGAAGTGATTCACAGCAGAAGTAGCTAAGCGTGGAAGTTTAACACAGTATTCAAGGAAGGGGTGAAACCTATGGCAATCACGTATCGGAGTGCTATTGAACGCATCACAATTGGGCAAGCGCTGAAGCTGTACCACGAACATGAAGTGTGTGTAATCATCGATGAAGGGCAGCATGTGACCCTTGCTGATGAGGATTAGACGGAAAGTAGCAGGTGAGAAGCATGGGAAAGACGCCTCAGTGGAGAGTGACCACCAACGTTGGATTTTATCAAGTCTGGAGGCAGACGAGACCTCTGGAACCAGGGGAGCCGATGCATAGTGGAGTCAGAGAGTGTCGAGGGCATTTTGTCACCAAAGAAGAGGCAGAGGAGTACGCAAAGGTTTTGAACGCTGAAGAGTAAGTGAGGTCACCAAACTACCCAAACAAAGGAGGTTTGACGGATGAGTAAACTTGGAGTTTTGATGAGGCAGGAACGTGAACGGTTGGGGATGAGCCAAACCCAAGTGGCCAAGGCCTGTGGGGTTGATAGGTCGATGATCTCCAACTACGAAAGGGGTGTATGTAATGACATTCCGCGTAATGTGTCCTGTCTTTTTGTCCACTTTACCAAGAGTGAGGCTTATCAAAGGCAGTGTTGCTTTGAGTGTCCCATCAACATGGTGACAATGCCACACCTGGATTTAGTCGACATGCATCCAATGACCGTGCGTGATGTACTAATTGAGGAGTTTACGGAGGCAATTGAGGCTCTGGAGGCATTGTCGCTACGTAACAAGTTGGTGTCTGATGAGTTAACTGAAGTTGACCGAATGGCCCTAGAACGTGCCATTGAGCAAGTAATGGATATCGTGGCTGCCAAAGATACGTTTTTCACGATGATCCACCGCTACTATGGTGTCGATGTGGATGAGCAAGCCATCAGAGGCTATGAGAAGTTGTTTGCGAGAGGATTTGCTACTAGACAGTGCCATGAGCAGTATACTAGGCGGATGCCGGTAGCTTAGGGGGAGTGAGTTGTGGGCGGAAAACCGAAACCGAAGCGAGACAAACCAGAACTGGAAATAAGAGTCGAATTTCTCCCCGAGGAAGAGCGTGCAATTGGCCAGGAACGTCTCCGCAGGATCCAGCGCTGGCTACTAACCAGGCGGGATGATGGGGAAGAGGAGGTGAGCTAGTTGCCAAATCGACTGTTTTACGTGTGGCACGAGAGCCAGTTGGGCGAACCGAGGTTGGAGCTAATGATTGTAAGGGCCAAGGATATGTCTGAGGCGTTTGACAAATTTAAGGAATCCATGACGGAAGAGTACTGCGATTACCTGGTTACGCTGCAGATTAAGACTTGTGACAGTGTGTATCTGGATTAAAAAAGCCCCCATCTAGCGGGAACTAGAGTAGGGGCAAGCACAAAAATCATCTATTAGTAGTTTATCACAACGAAAATACAAACTCAAGAGGGGGAGGGCGTGTGTTTGAATCAAGGGTCGCAGGCTATATGTTCCTGCAGGGAGACATTGACGTGACTGCATTGATTAACTCCAACGGCGGCAATCTCCTGACCATTGACAGTCACCTTACGATTTACGGCAGTGACGATCATTTGCGCAAGATTGCTAACACGATTCAAGATCACTTAAGTCGCAAAAAAGAAAAGGAGAGTGACACCAATGAGTGTACAACCTATCGGAAACAGGCTGGATAATACCAAATTGGTCAGCTCCATCGAGCAGGCACTCAATATCGAAAAACTGCAAAATACTTTGATGTCGTATCCTGAGCAAATCAGGGCTAGGCAGCAGCAGTTGCAGTCGGCCAAAGAGAACCTCGAAGCGATGAAGGCTGAAGTGCTCTTTGAGGAGCAAATGATTCTGGC
The DNA here is from genome assembly GCA_002424045.1 of Firmicutes bacterium UBA5493. GTDB lineage: Bacteria > Bacillota > Limnochordia > Darwinibacteriales > Darwinibacteriaceae > UBA5420. Next base: position 8,280 of record DIPH01000041.1, read on the forward strand.
TGAAATCACCGAAGCACAGAATCCTGCAACCGGGAAGCCTATGTACTCGAATGATACTGCTCGCAAAGCTGAGCTCGCAAGGCGGCTTAATGAGTCCAGGGAGTATCAAAAGAGAGTTCATCAACAGAAAGAGTATGAACGAGCAGTCAACTCTTGTCAGTTTGACCTGGACTTGCTCAACAATCAATTCGCAGCGACAAGTACAGTCGCAAGGCTCACGGCGACTCGTTTGGGGTTAATCGCCTCACTGGGGGCGTAGATACCGTTTTACTGTTTGGTGGAGCGGTGGCGGAACAGGTAGACGCTATACGGTAGGATGACCTGGGTTGCCTCGGCAGCCGCCGGTGATAATTGGGTCCATGCGGGGTGCAAATCCCCGCCCGCTCCATCATCTTTTATTCAAAGTGCAATTCAACATCGAGGAGGAACCAAAATGAATGAAAAGACAAATGCAATTGCTAATCCTGAAGGCACAGTAAACGCAGTAGCTATACCAGATTCTGTTGCCCAGTCTTTGAAGGCAGCAGGGATTGATACAACCGGCCTGAGCAATCAGGAGATCATGGAGTTTGCTGAGTTTTATCTAAAAGAAATCGAAGTGAGTCGCGAGGGAGCAACCCTTAGGCCAGCACGGATTAAGATCAACAAAGATGCCTGTAATTTCATCGACCCTTCCGGCCAGACATTAGACGAGCTTCGGGGCGTGATTGTCTATAAGCAAAAAACCCGTGGTTACTGGGTTAAGGGTGCAGACGACAACGTGCCTGAGTGTTCGAGCCAAGACGGCATCACTGGCGTAACTCGTGATGGCATGGAACGTAGCTGTGCTACCTGCCCCATGAACCAGTGGGGGAGTGGGGAGGACGATGCTGGTCAAGCCACGGCAGGTAAAGCTTGTAAAGAAATGCGCCGTGTGTTCTTCGTGTTACCAGGTTATCAACTGCCGGCGTTTGTGAGTTTCCCGCCAACCAGTCTAAAAAGTTTCGACGAGTACATTTCAGCTCGTCTCACCAAGGGTATTACCGATGTGGCTGTGGAGACTGTGGCAACCCTCACGCCTGAAAAGGCTGGAAAGTTTAGTTACGCCGTTGGTCGCTTTAAATTGGGCGATCCCGTGGTGCCAAAGGAAATGATGCGCTTGGCTAAGATGCGCAGTGCCATGCAACAAGCTGCTGAATCTATGGGTATCTCCGAGGATGATTATATGCAGGATGATATCTATGACATGGACGATGGTGGAGAAGTGATGGACGAAAACGAGCCTTTCTAGAGGCCAGGGGTTGTTAGTGAGTTAAGTTTGGGAGCGGTGGCGGAACTAGACGCAGGGAAATGGTGGATAAACCCCTACCTGATCCACACTGACGCTTGAAACCGTTGGAAGTAAAGGTTGCAGGTAATCAATCCTGCCCGCTCCCATTTTTCTTACCAAGGAGGTATGAGAGTATGTATGGAGACTTTTCAAAAGACCTTGATCTATCCACATTACAGGGTGGGCAGCTCAACCAAGATTTTATCGAGCGATACAAGGACGTCCTATCGTCTCTAGGCAAGGGTGAGCAGGGCAAGATCACCATTAATGTGGTAATTAAACGGCCCAAAGACATGGATTCAATGGTTCAGATTGAGACCAATGTCCAGAGCCAAAAGCCAAAGCGCTCTAGGACGGAGTACGGGACGATCAAAATCGGTGACAACGACGAGATGTCTGTCAAGGTGGAAAAGCCCAAGGAGAGACTTAAGCCAGTATCGCTTTTTGATGCGAACGAAAAGCAGGCCTAATTAGGCTTATACAGGAGGTAGAGAGAAATGAAAGACAACAGACCGGAAATTACCATCATGTCGCAGGCTGGCACAGAAACCGTACGTGTTATTCAAGAGCCGATGGAGACCCGAAGAGTCCATGAATGGAATGCGCAAAGATACAACATGAGCTCTATGCAGGCCGTCATTGACTTCGTCAAAAGGAAGGGTACTGTGGAGAACACGGTTATTTTCTATAACAACGATGATGTTCGGGTGATTTTAGATGACAGTATTCAAGATAGACCCCTAGATCAAGCGATGTATCCTTTTAATCTCTCTGATCGGTTTAAAAATTGGGGTGAGGTATTTGGCCGGAGAATGAATCAAAAAGATTTAGGCAATTTCTTGCGGAGGCTAGAACTTGATGAACTACCTGACAGAGATATGTTGGTAGCCAATATCCGTAAGCTCCAAGTGATCACTGAGATTAAGGGCGACTATGAATACGATGAAGCCGGTAATGTTAGTGTGATGTACAAAGAATCCAATGGGAGAGAGGGGCTCATGGCTTTACCCAGTCTCATCGAACCTTACATGCCGATTCTCAACGAAAGCAACTACGAGGCTAGCATTGAGGTCGAGCTAGAGCTAATCAAGCCTAAATCCGAGGATGAAAAGCCTGGCATCATCTTGACTTGTCCCAAAAAGGATTTGTATATCAAGGATGCCATTGAGCATGAAGTTCATAGGCTCAAGGAGGCTTTGCCTGAGCACTTGATTTTGGCTGGTAGTTGGTAATCGGGGAGGCGATGATGTGAAATCGATAAATCGCATTGAAGTAAAAAACTTTCAGAGTCACGCTCACACCATCCTAGACCTTGCCCCAACAGGGAACCTGACCGTGATAACCGGAAACAGCGATTCGGGAAAAACCGCAGTGATCAGGGCTTTGCGGTGGGTATTTTACAATCAGCCCCAAGGGACAGAGTTTATCCGGGTGGGGTGTACCAGTGCTCAGGTCGCAGTGACCATGGATGATGGCTGGGGTGTCACGAGACTACGTACTCCAAGTAAGAATCAATACATTGTAACCCATCCAGACGGTGACGCCCAAACGTATGAGGGATTTGGCGTCAACGTGCCCACTGAAGTCCAGCAAGTGCTTGGCGTGGCTCCGATCGATGTTGGTGACATGGACCTTAAACTTAATATCGCTGAGCAGCTAGATGGTCCGTTTCTTGGCAACTCCATTGCCGCATCTTTCCGTGCTAAAGTCTTGGGTAAATTGGCCGGGACAGAAGAAGTTGATGTGGCTGGCAAGCAGTTGGGGACTGATATTTACAGGCATGATCGAGACGTTGACTCAACGAAAGCCCAGCTCGAAGTCAAGAGTGCGCAGATTGAAGAGCTTGCCTGGGTGGAAGGATTGGGTGTGACCATTGCCGAGCTGGAAATGTTGGCCCAGACGATTAAGTCGAAGCAAGAGCAAGTCAAGGCGCTTAAGGGATTGAGTACGAGACACGCAGAGCTTGCCGGGCGCATGGAAGATGGCAAGGCATACCTGAGTAGGTATCAGGGTCTAGAAGAGGCCCTGGGGCTCTTGGGTGATGCTGACAAGAATGGAGAGCGTAAGTCGTCAGTTCATAAACTACAAGTTCTTTTTACCAACAGCATTAACTATCAGCAACATCTGCGGGATAGATTGCAAGTCCTTGCGGTGGCCGAAGAGGCGAACAAACTACTTATTGCAATTGACGGCAAAGAGAATCAGCGAATGAACCTGATAGGGGCATATTTGAGGCATGAGAACGTTGCAGAGGCCCTAGAGGATACAAGGGATAGTCTGCAGGTCTTGCAGGAAGCCCCTAAAGCACACGATCTTGTTTGTAAGGCTCATCGTTTATGCGACCTGGTGTCTACTCTCGAAAAAATGAGAACCAGATACGCAATCGCCCATCATGATCTTCGTTCCGCAAGGGCAACGTGTGCTGCCTTGGCGGGTGTGGCCCAAGCAACGGATGTCATGTCAAATGCAAGTGGCGCAGTGGTAAAGCTGAAGGATTTCAGGCAGATTCGGGATGGCCTGGGCACCATACGCCAATCCCGAGAAACAACTCTAGGGAGCTTAGAACTGGCTAAGGATACCTTGGGCAAAGCAACCCATCTATACCACGAAGCGTTGAGTGATGCCGGTGTATGTCCTACCTGCGGAGCCAAAGCCCACGAATTCAAACTTCAGGAGGTTATCTAAAGAATGAATACCCAAATTGGTCACACGACAGACCTTACAACCAGATTGGAAGGTTTGAAACAGCGGGCTGAGACGGCCCGCACCGAGAAGGCTAGAGCAGAAGCGACACTGGAAAGTCTTGAAAAGCAACATGCTGAACTTGTTGCTGAGATCAAAGGTTATGGAATTGAACCGGAGCAACTAGACGCCGAAATCACACGTCTTGAAGCTGAAATTACCGATGCCTTAGCCAAGGCCGAAGCACTGTTGCCTCCACTAGCTGACGCCAATACTCCTCTACCAATCGGGCAAGTGTCATGATTGGTCAAGGATACCTAACCCTTGGCAGCCTAGAGTTTCGCTTAGCCGAGCTACGCTCCAGGCACCAAAAAGCGGAGGGGCAATTAGAGCTTCTCCGCTCCGAAAAGGCCCAGCTGGAAGATAAGCGAGAGCAGCTGCAAGCAGACCTGGATACATGGAGGCAGGTTCAGGTGTTGTTTAGCAAGGTCTCAGAGTTTAGTCGGGAGCAATTGAAACTTAGAATCGAGCAGACTGTTACCGTAGCACTCCAAGCAGTTTTCGGCGAAGAGGGATTAGCCTTTGAAATTAGGCTTGGAGAGCGTGCTGGGGTACCAACGGCTGAGTGGCAGGTGGTATCGCTCTATGGTGACCAGTTAGTAACCGGTGACCCGCAGGATTCTCGCGGTGGTGGCGTGGTTGACATTGTCTCCTTAGCTTTGAGGCTTGCCTTGCTGGAGCTATCCAGGCCGAAACCCGAGGGGCCGTTACTCCTTGACGAAGTGGGCAAACATGTCTCGTCTGCTTTTGCTCCGAATGTGGCTGTTTTCTTGAAAGAGTATGCTCGCAAAACCGGGCGCCAAATTGTTCTGGTGACCCATCAATCGGCACTGGCTGAGGTGGCTGATAGAAGCATTGTCGTTAGTAAACTTGACGGAGAAAGCGTGGTGTCTGAGGGATGATTAAGTTTTTAATAGTAGGCGATGTTCATTATCGTGGCAACAATCCCAAAGCTAGGGTCGATGATTACCCAGCAACTATTAGGCGCAAGCTGGTTGAGGTTTGCGAGCTTGCCAAAGCACACAAGGTGGATGCTGTTATTCAAACAGGCGACCTCTTTGATAGTCCTACCGTGTCTTTGCCCAGTGTGGCAGAAATGATGACTTTAATCTGGAACCATTCGCCGGTGCCGTTCCTGGCCATTGCAGGCAACCACGATCTCTTTGGGGCTAACCAGACAAGTATAGGGCGTACTCCTTTTGGGTTTATGTCTAATTTGAGATACATTCACAACTTGCAGGTATCGCCACGCTTCTATGGATCGGATGATGAAGTCTTCCTAGCCGGACATGGCTATGACGTAGACACCGATCGGGATGTCGAGCAATATCTAGCCCCAGCAGACGTTCTGGAGGATACAAAGGGTTCGCTAAATATCAAAGTAGTTCACGGCATGATTCTCGACAAACGTCCGGGGTTTGAGATGCGCCATACACTCATATCTGAGATTGCTATGCAAGAGAGGGCGCCTGATATCCTGATCACTGGGCATCATCATCTTGGGTTTGGTGCAAAAACAGTTGAGGCGGCTAATGAGAGAGGGAAGATGGTTGCCGTTAACCCTGGAGCTTTATGCAGGCTATCTGCCCACCCGGAAGAGATGGAACGGAAGGTACAAGTTTGTTTGCTAGAAATTTACGATACATCAGAGGAGCTGGATGTTGGAGCCTGGATGCTCCCCCTCCAATCCGCCCGCCCCGGCTATGAGGTTTTAAGTCGGGAGCACCTAGAGGTGCAATCGGAGCGTGAATCCAGAATTGCTGAGTTCCTGGGACTACTCGCAGAGGAAGGCGACGCTCAGTTCCTAGAAGTTCAGGAGATCATAACGGATATTGGCAACCGCGATAGGTTACCTAAAGATGTGGTAGATGAAGCTCTTAAGAGGCTGGGACAAGCCAGAGAGAAGGTGGGGGTATGAGCAAACAACCAAAGGATAAACCCTATATCCCATGGACACCCGAAGAGGAAGAGTTTGTGCGAGAGTGCTATGGCAAAATGCCTGTCAAGGAGATTGCACGGGTATTAGGTCGTAAAGTACCGATGGTTTACAGTAAAGCAAATGACATGGGCCTTTACATCAAAGGCCCGCGTCCGCACAATGAAAGCTTATTGCAAAGTCTACGTGATGTGTACCAGGGGGTGAGGTAGGTGGCAAAAAAATCACTTGCATCCGTTTCAAATTATAGGTAATACCCCACCTGGAACTTGCCCCGAGTGTGCGGTTGAACACGAACCCGATCAACCGCACAACCAGCAAAGTTTGACCTACCAGTACAAGTTTTATGCCAAGAACGGCAGATGGCCGACTTGGAAAGACGCGATGGAGCATTGTCCCAACGATGTTAAAGAATTTTGGGTAACGGAACTGAAAGCGCATGGCGTGGAGGTGACATAAATGTCAATCGAAGCTACGCAACTTGAACTTAATCTGACGAATCTCCCGGAACTTAAAGAAGTCAGCGAAGATAACGTCCTCGTCGGCACCATTGAAAGAGTGATCTTCCACAACTCCGAAAATGGCTATTCTGTCCTTGAAATCAAGCCCAGGGGAGCTAAATCAGATCTTGATGAGAGAATTACTGCCGTTGGCAACCTGCCTAATGTAAGGGTGGATGATGAGTATAAATTCGAAGGTGAGTGGAAGTCGCATAGGAAGTACGGCAAGCAATTTGTGGTTGAAACATGTGAATTACTACTTCCAGTTACTAGGCAGGGCGCAATTAGATATTTATCTACCATTGTCTACGGGGTTGGTCCTGCCAAGGCCAGGCGGATTGTGGATACTCTGGGTGACAATGCCTTGGATGAGATCAAAGAAAACCCCGATTGCTTGAACCAGTTTGATTTTTTGAAGCCGCAGCAGGCCAAAGAAATAGCTGCCAACATCACTCAGAATGAAACAGCCGCAGAACTGTCTGGTCTAATCTGCCGGGAAGGAATCACACCAGCACTTGTACATAAAATCGTAGCTAAATTTGGTTCGGAATCGATTCAAATCGTAAAAGATAATCCTTACATTCTGGCAGACGAGCTCTGGGGAGTGGGGTTCAAGAAAGCAGATGCGGTGGCTCAGGCCATTGGCATTGAACAGGATAGCCCATTTAGAGTTGGGGCAGCAGTTAAGTATTTGCTCACTGAAGCTGGCACCGAAGGGCACTGTTATCTAAGACCCCGGGACATCTTGGCGAAGGCCAAGGATTTACTTGATTTTGATGTAGATGTTGAGTTGGTCTCTGGCGCAGTGGAGGAACTGATTGAGTCGGGTCTGGCTGTTAGGGAAGGCAATGCGGTGTATGGTGAGGATTTGTATTTGGCTGAGGTGAGATTGGCTGCAAGGGTCAGGGAGTTTGCGGGGCAACCGTTTTTCCCCATACGGAACCTTGGGGCACTGCTCGATTGGTCGGAAGAGGACGCTGGCATGGAGTATGCAGCCGAACAGCGCGATGCTGTCGGAGAAGCACTGTGTAATCAACTTACGGTAATTACGGGTGGTCCAGGTACAGGCAAGACAACCGTGATTCGATCCATTTGTGAGATCTCCAAACAAGAGAAATTGCACCGCCATATCTTACTTGCCAGTCCCACTGGTAGAGCAGCACAGCGCATGGAAGAGGCCACGGGATACGAAGCCAAGACAATACATAGGTTACTCAGATACAACCCGAATTCGGGCGGTTTTGAGTACGGCTATGGAAATCCATTGCCCGGCCCTGCACTTGTAGTGATTGATGAGGCTAGTATGATGGATGTTCAGCTTGCCAAGGATCTGTTTGCAGCGTTGAACCCCGGCGATCATCAAGTCGTCCTGGTCGGAGACGTTGACCAGCTTCCCTCAGTTGGGCCTGGTTCGGTACTCAGAGACATAATCCGTTCCCACGAAATCACTATAACAAGGCTTAGATACAACTACCGCCAGGCCGGTGGTTCCAAAATAGCTCAATACGCCAATGACCTAACTGAAGGCAAAACGCCTCCAACATTATCGTCAGGCGATTACGAGTATATCTCTGTTGGTGATGATGTGATGGCCGCAAATGAGGTCTTAAGTCAGGTTAGGTTAGCTCTTAAGCGTGGCATGGGCGTGATGGATTTTCAAGTCCTTGCACCTATGAGGCGTGGCAAATGTGGAGTGACAGCACTCAATCAAGCTATCAGGGATATTGCAAATCCTTGGCGGAAGGGTATTCCACAGTTGGGGCAGTTTCGGGCCGGGGATAAGGTCATGGTGACCAAAAACAACTACGATCTAGAGGTCTTTAATGGCCAGATGGGTCTAGTCACAGAGATCAAGAAGGGAAGCATGACGGCAAACATTGACGGTTCCGGCGTCGAGTTTGCAGTGGAGGACTTGGATCTTCTGCAGTTGGCATATGCAGCTACAATCCATAAATCGCAGGGCAGCGAATTTCCCTTGGTCATCATGCCCCTTCTTAGACACCATTATATCATGCTGCAAAGGAATCTGTTGTACACAGCCATGACTCGTGCTAAGGATAGGTTAGTTCTCATATCAGATGGTTTTGGCGTCAAGCAAGCAGCGCGTAACAACAAAATCGAAGAACGCTACAGCTTACTCGCCGAGCGGATTCAAGGGCAGGAAAATCACACTAGGGATAGTGATAGCAATGAAAAAGCAGAAATATGACATAGACAATGCTGTACTTGACTGGGGTGCATTTTGGAGCGAAGCTCTGGGAATTGAAGCGGGTGGCACAGACTGGGCGCTTGCCACCTGCCCGGCTTGTCACACTAAAGCGGCTTTATCCATACAAACTAAGCCCCCTGGTAAATGGAGATGTAAGGCTTGCAGTAAGCATGGGGCAGGAGCCATTGAGTTTTTACAAGTGCTCCGTGGCATGGATGAGGCTAGCGCGGCTCGTGATCTTGTTGCTTTCAACCAAGCACAGCAGTTAAAAGAGCAAAAGCAGCTGTCCTCATCGCAACAAATTTATGAGGCGTATCTTTCAGAGTGCCAGCTGGACTCAAAACATAGAGCCGAGCTGAAGCTCAAACGAGGGTTCACGGACACAACAATCAATGATCTAAGATTTGTATCATCGGGGAATAAACAAGCCCTAGAATCGCTGAAAAATGAGTTTGATATCGAGGCACTAATCACCGCTGGGGTCTTTGTGAGGGTGAATAACGCAGTAGTACCCGCAGCGCAACTAACAGAGCCAGACCGTGTCATTATACCTTATCTTGATTCTTCCAGGCGGGTTACTTTGCTTAGACCTCACAAGCTAGGTTTGCAGGATGTGAGGGTTCAGCCCTATTGCAGCTTTTTACTTAAGGGCAAGCCCAAACACATCATAATTACAGAGGGTGAATTCAAGGCAGCAGCCCTCTACCAATTGGGCATCCCGGCCATTGCTATACCAGGGGTAAGTAGTTTTGCTAGTAAGCACTTTGAGCGATTAGTGTCGCTTCTAGAACAGCACAGTGTAAAACATGTCACAGTCGTCTTTGACAACGAAATCAAGGATAACCCGAACTTCTCCAACTACAAACAGAAACCCGAAGACCGCTGGGACACGCCTTACTGGGCTTACATCATGGGTTACAAACTTAGTCGCAAAGGATTCATCGCAGACATCGGGACACTCCCAGTTGATTGGATGCAAAGTGGCAAGATTGACTTTGATATGGCTCTGGCCATGGGTAAGACCAAGCAAGATATGGTCAATGTGATTCGCGCAGCTGTGCCACCAACAGAGTACCTGGATACACTGCCTGAAAGTGCTCAGCGGATTGTTCGGCGTAAAATTGCCCGGTATTTTACCAACTCGCCCATCAGGCGGGAGTACGGGAAATATTTAATCGAACGGAAAAAAGGCGATGTCGTCTATGAAGAGCAGCTTTCCAATTTTGTGATAGATATTGAAGCGAGCTATTTTTCCGCTGAGGGGTGTGTGCGTCATATGCGTTTCGTGAATCAGTTTGGAGAGAAATCCGATGCCTTTACCATGTTGCCAATTGACATGGCCGGCCCCGGGGAGTTCAAAAAATTCTGTTTTTCCAAGGGCAATTACGTGTTTGAGGGCACTGGCACAGACTTAACCGAGATCTGGAAATATGAGCTGGCCAGGGACAGCGGGGCTATTATTTACACACCAGAGATGATCGGCGAGATAAAGCCGGGGTTTTGGCTCTTTGGCAATTTGGCCATCAAGAATCATCTGAGCAGCGTTGGAATGTATGGGGAGAGTGAACCGAGCTCATCCAGTGCATTACTGTATGAGGACGGCATGGCCTACAGTGAGGTTTTATGTCCTGACGATGACGGAGTGTTTTGGGTTGACGGTATAGGATATAAACCCCAGTCGCTTGATATCGGCCCTAGAGGTGAGCAATCCCAGGATGCCATACCCAGCTTGTACATATCCAGCAATCCCAAGGGGTTAATCAAGGAGGTTGCCGAGCGCTTTAAGGATAATGTGGGTAGTTATGCCGCTTACATGGGTATTGGATGGGTGGTTGCATCAATTTTTAGCAGAGTTATTTTCAAGGAGTTTAAGTCATCTCCTTTCTTGTTCCCTCACGGGAAGCGTCAGTCCGGCAAAACAACGTATATGCGCTGGATTATGATGTTTTTCGGGATTGAAACCGAGGGAATTGGCCTTAAGGAATCAACACAAAACTACATCATGCGAGTGCTTGCGTATCGCTCCAGTCTTGGGGTGTGGTTTGATGAGTATCGAAATGAGAGGGATGTAACTAAAAAAGACGGCTATCTCAGATCCGCCTACAACCGGCAGGCATCTGGTAAAGGAATCAAGTCTGAGTTTGGGGCCAGATCCTATTCTGTCCATAGTACTGTTGCAATTTCTGGCGAGGAGCTTCCGCAAGATAATGGGCTTTTCACCAGGACCATACCACTTCAGATCAGCGAAAATAAACGAAATCGGGAGCACTATGATTGGCTCAACAAGACGAGTGAAAAATTCAGTGGATTTGTCTATCACCTGATCGTTAACTATCCGTACTATGCTCCTAAAATTCTTAAGGCCATTCGCGAGATGAAGGCAGCTCTTGTAGAGCAAGACATTACAGACCGCACAGCCGAAAATTGGGCCATCCTTGCAGCTTGTTTTGATGTCACAGTCAAGCAGGACCCAAAGTTCATCAAATGGGTATTCAAGGAGTGTCAAGAGGTTAAGCAGGCAGCTGAAGAAGAGCACATGCTGGCGCAGTTTTGGTCTGATGTGGTAGTGCTGGAGTCCGAGGGTGAGCTGGGACTGGATCACTTCAAGGTCTTGAAATACAGCGAAGAATTTGCTGTATGGTTTCCTGCTGTTTATAACAAATGGGCTGAATACTACCGCAGGAGAACTGGCAAAGAGCCATTTGACCGTATGAGTGTACTTAAGTATTTGCAGGACGAGTCGTATTGCAAAGATTCGAGGACAGTTAGATTTAGTGGGGCGGCCAGGAAGGCAGTAATTATTTCATTAGCTGATAACAGCGTTCCATCCACCGTGATTGAGTTGGCTGAAAGTGTATCAGAAAGAGAGGCACGAATGCAGCATGCTTCAAGGCAAGGCGGTTAGCAGAAAGTTACAGAGTTACAATGGGTTACGCAGGGAGTTACAGTTCAAATCCTGATTGCAAGGGCATCTCGGCAATTTGTAACTTCGTAACCCGCAAACCCTGAGAGTTTCAAAATATAAAAGAAGAATTTTTGTCACGTCTAATAATGTCATTTCTTTGTTTTGATTATATGGGTGCGATTCAGAGGACACAAAGTTACACTTTGCATAGACCTCGATAAATAGCCGGTCTCAGGTGTAACCAGAATGTAATCTACTGTAACTCCGTAACTTTTCCACTGGAAAGGAGTAGCCACCATGAACAAGTACTCTCAAATTCTTACGGGCAAAAAACCAATGTCGGATTCGGATCGTGATCCTCGCCCTGATTTAAGAGAGGATCACATCGACTGGGCCAGTGTGCTGATCACTGCCCAAAAATACGATGCCAAAATTTTAGTAGATAGAACGTTTTCAGGCCAATCAAATGGGCCCAAATCAGGATTGCCCTGTGACGGCAGCATTTTTGGTCTACTTCATGGCCTGCGCTGCGGTGGGGCAAGGCTTAACAAGCTTGATACAGGTGGTCTTAAGCTTGACTACGAGCCCTTGCTAGGCGCCTGGTGCAAGGATGCGTTGTTAGCTGATTGGCTCATGCCACTTAGAAAAGAGATGGCTGCCGTGTTTAGGCGAGCTGTAGCGTAAATAAATCAATCGCGATCACTTGTGTTGGATCATTTGAATAAGGACTGATGCTATGGACTAACTCACAACAACATATAGTGTTTGAACATTTCCAAAAACACTATCCTGGTAGTGTCCAGTTAAAGTCACCCAATTTTGAGAGACGAGTGCTAAGTGGTAGAGAGTAAGGATCAACTCACAAACATGGAGGTAGACCAATGATACTCATACTTTGTACGGTAGTAATCTTAAGTCTAGTGGCGGTGTACAAGCTGTTGGAAGTACAGAGATTGGAGAAACGCTGCAAACATCTCCGAAGAGAAAGGATTACGTGGGCCAAGAGAGCCCTAGAATCCGAACAGAAGCTGAAGGTAACCCAGGATATCTGCAATGTCACTATGAGAAATTGTCTTGAGTATAAAAGGGAATTAACCCTGAGCAAGTTGAGCACGGAATCCAAGGAGGGAGTTGCATCATGAGAAAAACGACTGACAAAGCTGGCAGGTCAATCCGGGGAACCCAGCAAACCATCACGAAGACCCGGTACATCCTGTTTAATGGCCGGCATCATGCAGTAAGGCTTGGTGAGGAGGAGGATTTAGAAACGCTCGAAATGGAAGCCAGAAGCCTCCACGAAGTAATTGGTGACTCCTACAGGATTTATGATACAGAGCTTCAGGATAATGTGTACCACTGGCCGTTGGTAGAACAGCAATGCAGGGTTTGTGGTTGTACCTGGAACAATGCTTGCCAAGGTGGTTGTTACTGGGTCGAGGAGGAACTTTGCAGCCGGTGTGTGGGTCAACAGGGGCCTGACATAAGGGAGGTGGGGTAGATGATTGACAAGATTCATGGAGTTTATTATCTCATCTGTGATATCTGCGAGGACGAAAGTGAAGCCATTGGGTTCCTTGAATTCGATGAAGCTGTGGAGTACAAGAAAGACAATGGTTGGCAAAGTGAACGAGATTGGATATCTGATGAATGGATCGACATTTGCCCCGATTGTCAAGAGCAATGATCGCTGACAAAAGGCAATGGACATGTGACATGTGCCGCCGAAGGGCCTCCCCCAAAAAAGCATCAGAAGAAGAGTGGGAGCTCCATGCTTCGAGCAAAGAACCAATAATAATATGTCTCAGCTGTCAATTGAAGATCCGGAAGATGGTAGCCCTACATCTATTTGGGAGTACCGAATTAGACGAAATCAACAAAATTAAGGAGAGGACAACATGATCGTAATCGGTTTGGATTTATCGCTAACAAGTACCGGGGCTGTAGTATTAGGCCCCGGGGAGGAACAGGGCGATTTCTGTACTGAAGAAAGCCTAGTTATCAAAAGCAAATATAAAGGTGAGGCCAGGCTTGAGCATTTGAGAGAGCAGATCATGGTATTGGTTAGTCTCAATCAACCAGATCTCATAGTGATCGAAGGCTACGCCTTTGGCCGACCTAATGCGATGGCTCCAATCGCAGAGCTTGGTGGAGTTGTAAAGCATAGTTTGTATATCAATGGGTGGCCATTTATATTAGTGCCCCCTACTCGTGTAAAGAAGTTTGCTTGTGGTAAGGGCAATGCAAAAAAGGATGAAGTTAGGTTGGGTGTCTACAAGCGCTGGGGCTTTGAGGCCAAGACCAATGATGAAGTTGATGCTTATGCATTAGCTAGAGTAGGACTAGCCTACCTAGGAGTAGATGATGACTTGATTAAGCCACAAATTGAAGTTGTGAAGGATTTGAAGAAGAGTGCGTGAGGTGGATAAGCGCATTCCCTGGTGGATTAACTTCCTAGCTAAACGTCATCCATTTTGGTTTTGCCCAGATTGCGTGGCTATAAAGAGGGGAGACGACTTCCAAGTCTCCAGTTGGTGGGAGATGTTGAAGTGGTGGGCTATGAGTCGGTGTGCAAGCTGTGGAGCCGAGGAGTAGATTGTATACGACATGACTAAAACCTTTGTTTCACTCACAATAACAAGCAGGAAAATGCTACCATCATCACGAAATGTTAGGAGAGTGTGAATCGTGGATAACAAAACTATGTCGATTGGTGAGGCTTTAAAAAGCGTAGAAGCTGCGCTGAAGTCTATACAGTACGGTGAGATTATCATAAAAGTTCAAAATGGGAAGCCCATCTTCGTGGACAAGTATGAGCGGGAGAGGGTGGGGTAGGGGGCATCTATGGAAATCACAATTTCTGCAGGTATAGTGGCATGGTACGCGGCATTGGTTTCCACTCTGGCAATCGGGATCGATGTTATGTTGTACTTACGGGATCGAAACAATATCGTTGTTGAATGTAGGGAATATGAGGTCTTCGGCAAAGATGTGGAGCCGTACAAAAAGGATACCGTTTATGTCACTATCACTGTTCGGAACAAAGGAGTTTACCCTGTAACCATCGAAAAAGCAGGTTTTTTCACCAAGAACATTGACAAAGACATGATACTGACAGATTCTCTCCAAGGGCCGCGAGAAATCAACGGAGGGCAAAACACATCTTATTTAGTGGAGAAAGATCTAATTGATGACCTTACTAAGATAAGCAGAGCTTTCGCCATAGATGGAGCTGGTAGGGTATATAAAAGCAAGCGATTAAATCTCAACGAAGCTTAGTCTGAAAAAAGCATAGAAACATGGAGGGTTAAAATTGATTGACTGGCTAAATGCGAATTCTGGCTTTGTGATGGCTCTTTTGACCCTGGTCTATGTTGTCGCAACCATAGTACTTGCTGGGCTACAACGAAAGACTCTTGAGGAAGTAAAACGGGACCGGGAAGAGCGAGAGAAACCCAATGTCCAACTTCAGGTAAGGGTCACTCCTTCTGGTTTAATCATGTTTGGCATCGCAAACTATGGAACTTCGCCCGCACGGTCAATTTCGATAGATTTTTCTGACGAGTTTCTTGCTGCACTCCCTGGGCAAGTGAGTAAAACGCTAGAGAATCTGAGAACTGCTAGTCTTCATTTGGCACCAAAGCAAGAATGGTTTTTTGGAGCCATGGGGAAAGCGCAAGTTGAGGTTGAGGCTCTACCAGAGGCGAGGGCAACTATTACATTTAGAGACCACAAGGGTGAGGAAAATCAAGTGTTCTGGGAGTTTGATTTCCCTTCGCATGGTTCTATATTACTTCGCACGACTGGTATTGACCAGCTAACCCATGAGTTGACAAAAAGTTTGTCAAAAATAGAAAATGAGCTTAAAGGCATTAGACGAGAATAACAGATGGCAATTAAGGCTACCTCAATACAGGACGCCGACATTTGCAGGACAACCACCTGCTGTGTCGGCTTTTTTTATTACCAAGGAGGGGATTTTGTGGATTTAGATCAACTAAGGTTTATTAAAAATGAAATTGAACTTATAAAATCCCAAATTGATAAACTGGAAAATCAGGTGGTGACGGACGTAGTTTCAGGCTCCAGTGCTCATTACCCCTACGGTCAGCGCAAATTTGTTATCACCGGGATAGGGCAGTGCGACAAGGGGCTTGTTAATAAACTAAAAGCTCGCTTGGAGAACCACTTAGCGAAACTGTTGACCATGCAAAACGAGATGATGACCTTTATCGAATCGGTTGAGGACAGCGAACTGAGGCAGATCCTTATCTTACGGTACGTCTGTAACCAGCCATGGCGTGAAGTTGCCCAGGAAATGAATTATGCTGCCGAGAGTGTTCCGCGAAAGAGATGTGCCAGATTCTTCGCAAGTATTGAAAATGACCGAAAAAGCCGAAGTAAAGTGTGCTAATATGGTATCAAGGAATAGTGTATTTTAGTACTACAAATGGAACACTAAAAGTGAATCGAGTTGTTACATAAAGTACTTAAATAGTGAGAGGCAAGCAAAGTCAGGATTAGATAGTACAATTATCCTAGATTTTTTCTGGAGTCCAGTTCCTCCTCCGGCTGGGCTCTTTTTCATACCTAAAACGCTGAGAGGTGGCAATTACATGAGGCGTATAGCTCATAAGCAATGCCAAAAATGTCCATGGGTCACGAAAATAAATGACAACCTCTACTACTGCATGTTTAGCCGGTGCATTAAATGAGATGGGATTTAAGTTAGAAGGAAGGTGGTGATGTGGCTAACAAACCAGACTGGGACGTAATCAGACAAGAGTACTTAGATAACCATGACACCATCCAGCTTAAAGACCTAGCCAAAAAGCATGGTGTAAAACCTGCCACATTACGATCTCGCAAGAATCGGGAAGATTGGGATGCGGAGTTGTCTGGTCCTGGTGGAACTGTTAAGCCTGGTGTTGCAACGCCGAAGGACAAGCCTAAGAAGAAAAAGAGCGCAACGCAACGGAAGAAGGCAACATCTAAGAAGAAAAAGGCAATGCAACGGAAGAAGGTTGCAACAGCGAAAGATGATTCAAAGCCAAACATGGAATTACAGATTCTAGAGGAATTAGAAGATGCTGATCTCACAGATATGCAGCGTCTTTTTTGTTTACATTATTTGAGGACATTTAATGCTACGCAGTCTGCAATCAAAGCTGGATATGCCCCTGACAGTGCCCATGTGCAAGGATCTCGTTTGCTAAGCAATGATAAGATAAAGCGTGAAGTCCGCAGGTTAAAGGCTGAAATGAGCAGAGAACTCTTTATTGACGCCATAAATATCCTGGAACAATACGCCAAAATAGCCTTTGCGGACATCACTGAATTTGTAGATTTCGGTACAGAACTGGTCCCCATGATGGCTTCGGGTAGTCCAATTATAATAACCAACCAAGATACCGGTAAAAAAGAGCCTTTACTAAAAGAAGTAAACGTAATGAGGTTCAAGGGTTCCTGGATGGTAGATGGTCAGTTAATATCTGAAGTGAAACAGGGTAAGGATGGAGCAAGCATTAAGCTCCTGGATAAGATGAGGGCCCTTGAAAAACTTGAGCAATACTTTGACGTTATTCCAGATGAGTGGAAACGTAAGATTGATGAAGAAAAACTCGCCATTGATAAGGCGAAACTGGATCTTGAACGTTTGAAAATAACCGGCGATGGTCAAGGAAGTGACCGGGAGGCTATCCAAGACTTCATCGAGGCCACAACTGTCCCAGTAGATGAAGTGGGAGCTCTGTTTGAGGATGATTACGATGAGGCGGAGTAAGCGTAAGGCTAAATCCTTTCGGTTCAGGCCGTTCTCTATTAAGCAGCGCAGACTTCTCAATTGGTGGCGAGATGGTTCTCCTTATAAAGGCTACGACATAGTGATTGCCGATGGAGCCATTCGGAGCGGCAAGACTATTGCCATGATCTGTTCTTTTCTTCAGTGGACCTTCGACGCTTTTCCCAAAGGGGAAGATTTCATCATTGCTGGCAAAAGTATCGGAGCTTTGAAACGCAACGTACTCAAACCAATGTTTCAGATCCTTAGTGCTTGGGGTATTCCATATGAGTATAACCGATCAGAGAACTTCATCGTTATTGGCCGCAACACATACTACTGTTTTGGTGCCAATAATGAATCGTCCCAGGACGTGCTGCAGGGACTAACCGCAGCAGGGGCCCTGGCCGATGAGGTTGCATTGTTTCCTCAATCCTTTGTGGATCAGATGATTGGTCGTTGCTCCGTTGATGGGTCCAAGATTTTCATGAACTGCAACCCAAGAGGCCCTTACCATTTTATGAAACTAGAGTTCATTGACAAGGCTGACGAGAAGCGCATTTATCATCTCCACTTTACAATAGACGATAATCTGTCTCTATCCGAGAAGGTTAAAGAACGCTTCCGCAGGATGTTCAGTGGAGTGTTTTTCAAGAGGTATATCCTTGGCTTGTGGGTCATGGCTGAGGGTATCATCTACGACATGTTTGACGAAGCAGTCCATAAGGTCCCAACTGTGGAACGGAACTACTCAGAATATTACGTGGCCGTTGACTATGGCACGCAAAACCCTACTACATTCGGCCTGTGGGGCAAACACGGTAAGTCGTGGTACAAGGTCAAGGAGTATTACTACTCTGGCCGGGATGAGGGTAAGCAAAAAACCGATGAAGACTACTATAAGGACTTGGAAAAGTTTATTGGGGATCTCTACGACAAGGATCGCAACCATGATCCTTATGACTACTATTCCGAGCCTAAACTCAAGGCGGTAATCGTTGACCCGAGCGCCGCTTCTTTTATTGCCCTAATTAAGCAAAAGGGCAAGTTCCCGGTCATGAACGCCAACAATGAGGTGCTTGATGGAATCCGCAACGTTGCAACGGCGCTTAAGACCAGAATGATCTTTTTCAACGATTGCTGCACAAATACGTTTCGTGAGTTCTATTCCTATGTCTGGGATCCAAAAGCTCAGGAGCGCGGCGAGGACAAGCCGACAAAGGAAAATGACCATTGTCTCGATGCTGACAGGTACTTCGTTCACACAGTACTGTTCAACGGTCCAGCGACATTAGAAACAGGCGATTTGGGCCTTGGCAATTGGTAGGTCAATATAGTTGGAGGTGATTCTGTTTGTTCACAGTATCTAACGCAGTTAATCGGTCGATTCTAGATTTGCGAGAATCCGATCAAGAACGATTTAAGAGGTATCAACTGAACTGGCTCTATTACAAAGGGCAACAGTACTTATCTGAGCTGGGCAAGGACTACGCCAAGGAACGAAAGCTATTTAAGCACCTCCGTAGAGTGTTCGATTGTGTGACCCAGTGCGTTGACACAGACGCCCGATTTGTGATGAAACAAAAGCTTGCTGTTGATGCTGAACCGCAGTTTGAAACTGACATTTTAGAGATATGGGAACGGAGCAATCTCCAGGCGGAGAAATACAAGCTGGTTAGGTACGGCGCTAACACTGGAGACGCATTTCTAATCCTCCAAAATCTAGGTAGCGATGCCCAAGTCATTCCCCGGATCATTGTGGCCAACTCTGAAGATATGACCGTTCAAAAAGACCCCGATGACCAGAACCAGGTACAATGGGCAAAGCAGTCCTACATTTTCTTTGATGATCGTGGCCGATCACACACCAGGGACTGGATCTATTGGCCCGATAGGATTGAGAGATATACCGATCAGAAGATGGACGAAGGATACCCGCAACCACATCCATTTGGAGAGGTGCCTGTAGTTCATATCAAAAATCTCGACATTGGCGAGGCGTATGGCCTCAATAGCTGGCATAATGTCCAGTCGCAAATTGATGAAGTGAATGAGCTGGCCAGCTTCTCGAACCGGATCTTGTTACGGTATGCAGATCCAACTCTGATAGCTAGAGGAATGCAACCCGGAACCAAACCGATCATACGCAAGGGGCTAAATGAGGACAACGTTTACTACATGCCCAATATTGAGGCTAACCTAGAAATACTGGAGTATCAAGGCGTTGTTCTTCCTCACATTCTGGAACATGTAAGGGAAGTTACCAACAACATTCAGGATCAGTTGCCCGAGCTCACACTGAGTAAGATCCGTGAGCAATCGGGCCTGTCTGGCTATGCTGTTAGTTTGCATGCGGCCGAACTCATTGCCAAAATCCAAGAGTTGAGAGGCAACTACGCTAATGGACTCGAGTGGATAAATTCTCTGGCCCTCCGAGCGATGCGCCGTAGCTCTACACCGCTTGAAGAGTTTAAAAACGCTATTGTCTACGAACCAATCTTGCCGGACGATGAACTGCAAACGATGAATATTTGGCAGATAGAAGCCAACATGGGACTAGCCAGTCGTAAGGAGTTTTGGAGACGACAAGGGCTCAGCGATGAAGAGATGGCTCAGCGCGAAGCCGAAATTGACACTGATCTGGACAAGCAGCTTGAAAGGACACATAGTCAGAGGTCGTACTTTGATATGGAGGAGCTGGAACGTCAGTTGTTGGGAGGCGTTTCCCCTGGCCGTGATGCTGGGCCAACCGGGGCGGAGGATGATAATGTCTAATCCTCTATGGCAAGAACTCCCCACCAAAATGTCTCAAGCTTCCAGGGTCCAGTTTCTCAGCGATGAACAAGGTGCAGAGAAGACCATTTACGATCTACTGGATGAGTTTGATGCTAAGTTAGTTGCAATCTTCACTCGTCATTCTCAAGGAGCTGATGGGGTTATTCCCGCTTCGGCCAAGTCCAAGGTCGAATTAGAAGTTCGCAATACTTGCATCTGGTTTGCAGGTGAATTAGAGAGCATCATTCGTAAATCCGCCGAACATGCTGCAGAGCAAGGACTAGAGGCTGAGCGTAAGACCCAGCTCTTATATGTTCAGAAGGCTTTAGAGACGATGCCTGAGAAGGACGCTAAGAGAGTTATGAAGCTTATTTCGGATACGGAAAGGGGGGACTTGGTTGATAATTAACGGTGAACACTTCGATCAAATTATCATCAAAGTAAGAGGGACGGACGAACTAATCGCTGTTATTAGTGACAAAGAGATTATAACCAAGGAGGAGTACGTCATCGTAGTGGATCCTGCGCCATCCAGAGAAGAGCGTTTAGTCTAGGTTGTTAGCCTTTGACCTGTCGGGGTTTGACCTTGGAATACGCCGATTTTCCAGGTCAACCATTACATGGTAACCAGGGTACTCGCCTCTTTCAATCGCGTCGGCAAGCTGACCTCGAGTAAGTTCTTTGCCAGTTTGAGTGTCTAGAAAACGCTTGTTCAATCCAGTGGGTGATTCACTGGTGACTTCTAGTCTTGGCTTTTTCTTTGCCATCACATACCTCCGTGTAATCTTGAACTGGGATGGACACAGGATCAGGTTCCATATTCTTCCTAGATAGTACAGACTCCTTGAATAATCTAAAAAAGGTCAATTTTGGCGAACATCATTGATATTTCTAAGGAAGAGGTGATCGAGTGCCATGGATACTTAGCACCCAATACAGTACTGGTCTTGCCCGGTCTCTCCGCGACATTGTCTTCAAGCGCCGCCATAGAGACGGCTATCAACTAGCAGATCGTATCTGGAATCTAGCAGCCATTTCCGAACGTGAAATCTTAGGACGTGTCAACGCTGCCATATCTCAAGGTGTCTCAGCGGTAGAGTTGTCCCGATCCGTTCGGGATTTTTTGTTGAAGCCTGGTCCTGCGTGGACTACAGGCATCAAACCAAGTGTTACCGGTAGGGGTAGTTTGGCCTATAATGCTTTGAGACTGGCCAGGACCGAGATCAATCAGGCCTACAGGCAAGCCCATAAATTGCAGGCCATGAACAGCCCTTTAGTTGTGGGGATTCAATGGAACCTATCTGCCAGTCACCCGACAAGCTGGCCAGCTAGTGCTGAGTACATGGGATACCCGGAAATATGTGACTATCGGGCTAAACATAATCATAGTGACCTTGGACCTGGTGTGTTTCCAAAGGACAATGTTCCTGACGACCATCCCCAAGGGATGTGTTTTAACACCGATGTATTAGCTCCACCCGAGCAATTAGAATCGCTTTTGATTGCCCATAACGACATGACTGTGGGGTTGCTCAGCGCAGAAATACTAACCGAATTACAGCACAATGCAGCACGATCTCTTATCAGATAGTGTTTTTCTTATGCCCAAAACGCATGATGGCAGTAAACTCTTGCGGAATCAGCCGACAGGCTTAAAATGGAGGTTTAATATGCCTACGACAAAACGTTTTCTACTTGAAAGGCCGGATGAACGAAAGAAAATGAACCTACAGCTATTTGCTGGAGAAGGCGACCCTGACGCCGGGGGTGCAGGTGGAGATGACCCTGACGCTAGGGATAAAGGCGGAACAAACAGAGTGACGTTTAGCCCAGAGCAACAGGCTGAGGTGGATCGAATTATTGCTGAACGGCTAAGTCGGGCCAATAACACAGCTGCCAAGAAAGCTCTTGAAGATCAAGCCAAGGCCTTGGGTTACGAGTCCTATGCAGCCATGGAGGCCGCGGCTAAAGCATATCAAGCAGCCAAGGACAAGGAGAAGTCCGATCTTCAAAAAGAGCAGGAAGCCAAACAAGCAGCTGAGGCTAAAGCAGCCCAAGCCGAAGAGCGGGCTAAGCAGGCTTATATAAAAGCCTCGTTTGTCGCTCATGCAGCTACTGCCAATTTGGTGGATGTGGAAGATGCTTTCAGATTGGCTGACTTGTCTGATGTCACCGTTAAGGACGATGGTACAGTTGAGGGCGTCAAAGAGGTTGTTGAAGCCCTGGTTAAGGCCAAGCCTTACCTAGTCAAGTCTGGAGCAGGAACTGTGTCTCCTGCTGGCGGCAATCCAGCGAGGGGCGGTGGCGGCGATGAAGGGGCCCAAGCCAAAGCGAAAGCCAGCCAAATGGCTGCTCAACGTCTAGGTATCAACAGCAGCTCTGCAGACACCACGGCCATAGCTACTGCAGTTGCTGCAGCTGTTGCTCAGGTAATGGGCGGTCAAAAGCAGTAGGTATTGCGTTTGATCACATAACGAAAGGATGAATACGAATGGCTTATAACCTTGAACAAAGAGGCAAAAAGTACGGTGAGCAAATCAACATCTTTGACAGTGAGAAGATCCGCTGGGTCACTGGTGGAGTGACCCTGGATCATACTCTGGTCGAACCAGATGAAAACGGTCGCAAGGAACTCAAAATCGGTACTCCACTTGGCAAGATTACTGCAAGTGGCAAATATGGGCCATATGATTCCGAAGCTACTGATGGCCGTGAAACTGCCGTCTTGATGCTTGGTGAAACTGTAGATTTTAGTCTAGGGAACGGTTACGGCTTCGGTGACCAGGTCGCAACGGCCTTTGACTGGGCCAGAGTCTTAACTGCCCGGTTGCCCGTCGAAGTGACTTCGGACCTTAAGCAACAACTGAACAACATTACCTTTGTGTAGGCACTCCAAAGCTGGGGTGCTTTTCACTATCAGAAAGGATGATATCTAGTGCCTAACAACATCTTGAGAGAGTTCGCTAGACAGTTTACCATCGACTACGCTAGACAACGGGCGGCTTTGAAAGAAGCCAACCTCAAGGAGGACCCGCTTGCCTATCGCGGAGCTGAGCTCTTTCCTAGCGTTACAACCAACGAACTTTCGTTCGACTATTGGAAAGACCTTCATCTTCTCCCTGTAATGGCGAATGTACAAGCTTTCGGAGCTGAAGCACAGATCGCTAGCCGGGAAGGTCACGAGAAGGTCGCTGGTGAGATTCCGACCATTAAGAGGAAAATTAACCTCACTGGTCGGGCTCTGATTGCACTTCGCCGTGAAGGTGTGGGCGATATCGACTTTGTCCGTGACACTATCTACAACGACATGGACAATATGACCGATGCCTGCCTTGCCAGAGCCGAAAAAATGAAGATTGATGCCGTAACGTCTGGGAAGATTGTGCTTGCTGAAAATGGTGTGGTAATGACCGTGGATTACAAGGTCCCCTCTGCCCACCAACAAGTTCTGTCTGGTGACTCTTTGTGGAGCAACTATGAAAAGGCAACTCCCATTCAAGACCTACAGCGTTGGAGAGATAAGCTTCTTGATGATGTCGGGATTGCTCCAGCACGAATTTGGACCAGCTCCAAAGTTGTTTCTCATCTACTGTACAACAAGGAGATTCGCCAGTTAACGTACGGTGATCAGGGTGGTTCGAGAGCCATTAGCCTGTCTCACCTCAACGAGATCCTAAGAACCATGGATCTACCACAGATCTCCACCTATGATGTCAGGGTTCGTGCTCAGAAAGCGGATGGAACTTATGAGACCATGCGTTTCTGGCCAGAGAGTAAGCTGGTGATGATACCAGAGGGCAAGCTTGGTGATACTTTGGTTGGTCCGACTGAAGAAGCCATGCTTGACGTGGAAGTTGATGCCAAAGAAATGGCCGGTGTTTATGCTTCTGTCTACCAAGAAAATGAGCCGCCTATGATTTGGACGAAGGCAGCACTCAGCGCCATTCCTACCTTCCCAATGGCCGATTCGGTGTTCCAGGCTACTGTCCTTTAGCAGTGGCTCGGGAAACACCATACCAAGGAGGTGCCAGTATGTCTAGTACGATAAGTGTAAAGGCACTAGCCCATGTGCGGCACAATCGCAAGAACTACAGGCCCGGGGATACTATCCCTGGGCTTAAGAAAGACGAGTTGGAGCGTTTGGTAGAGCTGGGTGTTGTGAGAGTCGAGGAGCTGGTCAAAGGACCGGCTTCACCGCCACCGATTGACCCTCCCCCACCGCCAAAAGAGCCTGGGGGAGAAGGCAAAGACCCTGACCCTCCAAGCGGCGAACCAGCTCCACCCGGAAGCGAACCAGATCCGAGTGATCCACCTGTAGAACCCGAACCCGAAGATCCTCCAAGTGATAAAAAAGGTCAAGGGAAGACAAAATGAGTGCCACCTATGATCTAGAGACACCCGTCGGCCAGGTGCGTTTTCACATTCCAGACACCGATACAAACAATCCGATTTTCAGTGATGGCGAGATAGCGTTCCTGCTCAAAAATGCTGAAGACAGTCCGCTCCTGGCCGCGGCTGAAGCCCTCGAAACAATCGCTGGTGACCCTGCCAGACTGTCCTCGTTCTCGAGAGGCAGTGTATCTGGAACAAGAACGTCAGCAGATGAGATCCGGCGGCGTGCTTCTGCGCTTCGAGAAAAGGCCCATGGTGGCGGGATTATCGTGGGTACACTGGAAAGGACTGATTTCTGGTGAGGTCACAACGATTCGAGGTTGCTGATGCAGATCTTCATGACGAGTACGCCTTTGAGGTAGACATCTACGTCATGACAGACGGCGGCCAGGATGAATGGGGTAATGAAGTCCCTCCGTCTAAAGAGTACTACTCTCAGAATCAATTGGTGGACATCCAGGCAAAAAGTGGCATTAAGAGAGCTGCTGAAAGTGGAACAGTCTACGAATCCACTCATGTAATGTTCCATCCAGTGACTGAGAGAAGAATTCCAGTGGGAGCTGTCGTCGAGGTTCAATTGGCTGGCATACCTGGGGTTCACGAAGACTACTCTGTGGTTTTTGTTGCTAATCGTGGTTCTCATCTAGAGATTGACCTGAAGGCGGTGGAGATATGAGCGAGGGACTTCAGGGATTCACCGAAGCTATGCGAACTATGGATAAACTCGTTGATGTTGGCACGGCCAAGATGGAGCAGGTGCTGGAATATGTTCTGCGTGAGATGTGCAACTATGCCAAGCGCAATGGGCCCTTTGAGGATCACACTGCTAACCTTAGGAACAGTATTGGAATTAACTTCACTCACATGAAGCAATGGAAGGCTTCCGAATCAGGAATCGAAGAACTGAGAACTCTGCGTAGTGAAATGGAGAAGCCTGTTCTGGAACACGAAGGAAATAACGTTTGGGGTTATCTCTACGCAGGGATGGAGTACGCTATTCATGTGGAGAGACTAGACGGATACTGGGTTTTGCAGGGAGCAATTGACTTCTACGAGCCTGCTTTGAATCAGATATTCCGGCAGAGGTTGAGGATCCAGCCTTCGGACTTAAGGCGGTGATACAATGATACACTTCCATCCAGTCAATACAGATGATATCCTCAGTGTGATCTTCGCAAGGTTGAACACAGATACCATCTTCAAGGGTTTGGTCAACTCCATCGACAAGGGGCCAAAGCGAGTGGCCGGTTTCAAGAACCCATCTTGCACTATTCATGTCTTGTCGGCTCCGAGAGATGGCGAAACCGATACAGTTCGTGCTACGGCTACAGTCAACGTCTATGTCGATGACACCGAGGCAGGGCGAGCTAACACTGTGCTTCTTGGCCGGTGCTCCGAGCGAGTTCAATATCTTTTGCATAGAGCAGATCTTAAACTTCACCCCGAGGGTGCAATCTCGCATCCTCGTTTACTTTTTGGCGATATGTTGACTTCAGATGCTTTAATCTTAAGAAGCCAAATCGAGGGAGAACATGTCGCAAGTCTTAACATTTCAATGACTGTTAAACGAAGGAGGAATTAAAATGAATGAACAAACCGAATACGGCTTAGCTATAGCCATTTGGGATCCTGAGGCGGTGTCCCCAAATGAGCCGATTGAGCTCGGATTTTCGGAGTACACCAAAGGCGGCATGATGTTCCGCTATGCCGAGGAGTTCTGGGGACCGACCTATGACCAAACAGGTAATACTCCTGTGGACCAGGTCAAAGTTGGAGAATCAGCAACAGCAGAAGTATTCATGGCTGAAAGAGCCTTAGAGAAGTTCGCAGCTATCTTTCCAGCTGCCAAATTGGTTACTGATGCTACAGACCCGACTAAAAAGAAGCTCGTTTGGGGCGGTAAAATCGGCGAGGGTTTCAAAAAGTACTCAAAGCCTTTGACTTTAAGACCCATCGAGAATTTAGACAGAGACGATCGAACAAAAGACATCAAAGATGGAGACGTCACGCTTTATCATGCTATTCCAAGAGCTGAATTTGAGTTTGCTTTCCAACTTCAGCAAGAACGGATCTACAAGATTACATTTACTGGTGTGCCTGTCAAGGAGACTGGTGATGTATGGTCTCAAGGTGACGATAGCGCAACGGCAGCTGCAATATAGGCTTAAGAAAGACGCAGTACAGACGAGGAGCCTTCCTTTCGAGGGCTCCTTTTGACTACTCTTTCCTATTCTCACTAATTACTCGGAGGTGTAATCATGAGCGAAAGCAAGTCTCTACCGCGAAAACTTCCTTTCCGGTACTATGACCAGGACGACAACGAGGTAATTCATGAGGTTCGCAAATTGCCACTGGGCAAAGCTTCAGAATTGAGCAGGGCCTTTAAAGAACTACCTTCTGCGATAAAAGGTTTGATGGAAGGCGAAGAGACAAAGGTTCTGTTTGCTGAAGAATCACAAGACTTGGATCTAGTAGATATGGCAGTGCTTATAGCTAATAACCTTGGATCTCTTTTGGAAGTTGCTCAGGATGCAATCATTGAAATTCTACAGGTCGGCTCTGGACTGGAACGGCAAGCTATCGAAAACTTAGGGCTTGATGAAGCGGCTGAACTATTCTTGCTCATCGTCAAAGTTAATAACTTATCGGCAATGCAGGCAAATCTAAAAAACGCCCTGTCCCTCTTGTCTCCGAATTGGGCACAGAGGGCACAGAAGACCCTGGCGGCAGTCAATCCGAAGAAGAGTGGCTCCAAGATACAATAGATGTATTTGCTGATGCCTATGGCTGGTCTAAGAACCAGGTCTTAGATGAGATTTATCCAGAAGAACTACCCATGTATTTCAAGCGAATTGGCGAACGCAATCGTGCTAAGGCGTTGGAAAAAATCAGTGAATATCGCATGTTGCTACAGATTGCCATAGCACCTTATACAGAAAAAGGTGCCGGTGTTCAGCAAGTCCAAAATCAGCTAATTGAGATGGAGAAAGACCTTAAGAACCCAGAGCGCATCGTGGCCAGGAA
>DIPH01000041.1:35914-46056 GCA_002424045.1 Firmicutes bacterium UBA5493
TCGTGGCCAGGAAAGAAACCAGAGGCAAGCTAGAAGAGCTCTTGCTTAAGCAAATAAGCAGTTTTGAGAAGGAGGGATAATGTTGGCTTTGAATATACAAACCTTGTTTTACAAGATTGGAGCTACAAACACTGAATATAAGCAGAAGATGACTGAGAGTAAAGGCAAACTTCAAGAATTTGAGCAAAAGACTAAAGATAACATTAGAACCCTCCGCAATTGGAGCTTGGCGGCTGGTGCTGCAGCGGCCGGTGTCGTTGCTGGCCTTAATACTCTAGTAAAGAGCACCGAGCAATATGCAGGCTATCTCGAGAAGCTGTCAATACAAACTGGTGTTGCTGTTGAAAATATGGCTGCTTTAGGTTATGCTGCCAAGCAAAATGAATCCTCTTTGGAAGAACTGGGTAGCTCTATGGTGCGTCTGACCCGCAGAACGCAGGAAGCCTCGCAAGGGAACCAAGCTTATATAAAGAGTTATGAACGAATGGGTGTATCGTTTCGAGATATCAATGGCAACATCAAAAGCACTGACGAGCTCCTTTTAAGTCTGGCTGATGCCTTTGCTGAGTCCACAGATGAGAACCTGAAAACGCAGGTTGCCTTTAACCTACTTGGTGATTCAGGTTACAACTTAATCCCACTACTCAACCAGGGGCGTCAAGGAATCGTCGCATTTGCTGAAGAAGCGAATCGGCTCGGTATAGTCTTATCTCGCGAAAACATTGCGAAGTTTGGTCACTATGGTGAGGTCATGGACAAGTGGAAGGCTGGTATGGATGGCGTCAAAATGCAACTGGCCACGGCAGTTGTCCCGGTCTTTACTTTACTAGGAGAGAAAGCCAACGAGGGGTTAGAATCTCTAATGGCTTGGGTGCGAGAAAATCCGAAGCTTGTTGCTCAAGGTGTTGTTTTGGGTGGAGTTTTGACCACTTTAGGACTTGCACTGGGTGCAGTCGCACTCGGCATGACTATAGTTAGCAAAGGTGCCGTCTTGGTACGAGGAATGTTTGGACTTTTGACCAACCCAATCTTGTGGCTTATTGCGCTAGGACTCCTGCTTTACACTGCCTGGGATGAGAACTGGGGTGGGATTCAAGAAAAAACCCAGGTGGCTGTTGATTATGTCCTTGTGCAACTGAACAAGCTCCTTAGGTGGCTGGGCTGGGAGGAGCTGCCTGCAAGGTTTAAGAAACTTTGGGCTGACTTAAACGAAGTCTGGTCAAACGAGCAACTTACGTTCTCCCAAAAAGTCGGCAAATCCACAGAATTAGTGGTAGACTTTGTTTTTGGCGAAGGAACGACCCATAATATTAAGCAATACTGGACAGATCTTGCAGGGATTTGGCTGGATACTGAAAAACCAGTGATACAGAAGTTTTCTGAGACGTTTACCCTAACCATGAAGTTCATCTTGGGCCCGGAAACTGTTGCCAGCATTAAGAATTATTGGGACACCCTTAAGAAGATATGGGGCGACTCCGAAACATCGTTCCTTGAAAAGCTCAAGCTAACTTGGGATGCCACCAAAATCTTCCTTGGGTTTGGCCTTAAGCCCGAAGGTGAAACGTATGAAGCCCTCAAAGAGGGAGCCGAGACTGGAGAATGGACTAAGTTTTGGAAAATTGTTAGTGATGTATGGAGTGGCATTGCTGTCCTTTTGCTGACATTACAGCTGACTTCTGGAGCGGTAAAAGGCATCATGATTGCTATCGGAGCATTCTTTGGAAACACTTCGGGTAATTTGGGTATTGGTGGAATCCCGCTAGCAATCGGTATTATTACTTTGGGTATCCAGCTGAAAGAAGCCTTAGAAGGCGGAGGCTTTGAAAGCTTCGTCAAAAATGTGCTGGTAGCGACACTTACCGGGGCCATCGGCGGGGCTGTCTTCGGTCCAGGTGGTGCATTGCTGGGGTTTAACCTTGCCCTTAGTTTTAAACTTGGTGATGTTGTATCCGATGCTGTAGAAGAAGGGCGGGACGCTCTCGGCGAGAGAATGGGCATCCCAAGGGAACACTGGGGCTATCTTGAAGAATACGGAGCGTACCGACAGAAGTTGATCGACGAAGCCACCGAGGGCATGAATGTTTTTCAAAAATTGTGGTGGCAAGCAACAGGTGGCAGGCCAGAAGGGATGCTAGAGTGGGACGAGTGGTTAGATTGGCGGCTTGGCATTGATGATATAATTGATGGGGTCGAGACCTTACTTGAAGCGCTCGATGATTTATCCGCAGAATCGGTGCATCTATTCCCCGACATGACCGAGGCAAACGTCCAAAAAGCGATTGAACTACTCACGGCCATCACTGGGGCAGAAGTTGATCCAGAACTCATAATGTTGCTGGCAAGGTTGGAATCGGGGGCAAAATGGGGCGAAGGAGTAACGCATATTGTACACCCTGAATCAGGGGCGATGGGTCCATTACAGTCCATGCCTGTTTCGAGAAGGGACGTACTCAACCGGGGTGGCCTTGGTAGCGAAGAAAACTTGTATTCTTGGGTAGATGGCATGTCACTAGAGGATAATTGGGTAGCTCAGACCGAAATGGGGATCCGCTATATTCAGTTACTACTGGATAAGGAATCAGACAAAATTATGAGAGTTGCCGAAGAACTAGGCATATCTTTCGCCGAAGCCCTATTTTTGTCCTATCAAGAAGGTGTTAATGCTCTAAATACCGCTGCTTTATCAGGAGAACTTGACGAGGACTTTTCGATGTTGGCCACCGGACATCGGCGAACTATTGAAGAACAATTAACTACCTACCACAATTTCACTGAGGGTGGCGAGGCGATTATTGACGCTTGGGCAGATGGAATGCTCAATAAAAAGCCTAGAGTAGAAGCATCTGCCGAGGAACTGGCTCAAACAGTAGCCGATTTTCTTATTGGCCAATCGCCACCTCCAAAAGGCCCGCTCAAGTACATTGATATCGGTATGCAAAAGACCATGGAAGCTGGTATGGAGGGCGCGCGTAAAGGCTTGATGGATGGTATACCTACTTTGGAGCTAACAGCCAGAGAAGTAGGCGAATCTGCCAAAGAAGGATTGTTTGAAGGCTTGGCGGCCGGGAAACAAGTAGCCTTGACTCCCTATGGAGTGGAACTTGCTGATGAAATATCTGACGAGGACAGTCCTTTGTATATGCGAGTTTTGGCCAACGTCAAAAAGCTACTTTCAGCCTTGGGCGATTCGACAATGGGTTGGCTAAAAGGGCAGTTCCCGGAACTTATGGCTGAATTCGATGGGTTGTTTGAAGAGGCAGAGCTTGATTTTGAAAGGCTCACAAAACTAATTGAAGGAATCGGTGGCGAAACTGACAAGGTAAAAGAAACCACCAAGCAGTGGACCGACAGTCTTGTTAGCGGCCTTTCCAACGCCATCGGCTATGGACGGGGTTTAAAAGAAACCTTTGATGGTGTGCTTAATGTCTTTGATAACTTCTTGGGAATGTTGGCCAGCCAGTTCCTACAGACCCAAGTCTTTGCACCACTCTTTGACAAAATTGGATTTGGAGACTTCTTGGCAGGCTTACCCATCTTCCACGACGGCGGACTCGTCCTCAGCCCTGCAGCTTACTATCACTCGGGTGGTTACATTGGAGAGCTAAGATCTGACGAGGTGCCAATCATCGCCCAAACTGGCGAGAGAGTTCTTTCCCGCCAGCAGAATGATCAGTTTGAGAGTCTACTACAGAACGTGTCTACAGATGGGGCTGGTGCCCAACACATTGAGGTTAACATCAACGCCGTGGACGCAGCCAGTTTCCAGGAGCTTCTGATGCGCAATTCAGATGGAGTGAAGCACCTCATCATCGACGACGTCGGGCGTAATGGACCCCTGCGCAAGATCTTACTGCAGTTAGCAAGGAGTTGATGCTATGGCTGTGTTTACTTGGCCATGTGATCCGGCAAACATTCAAGAGTCGATTCAACATAGAACTCTTGTAACTGAGTTTGAAAGTGGCAAGGAGCAACGTCGTTCGAAAGGGACTCCTCGCAGAAGATGGTCATTGAAGTTTAGGAAGGATCAGATAGATGCAGATGCTATCTGGTCCTTTTACATTGCCCGAAAGGGGGCTTACCAGGCGTTTACTTGGACTAACCCTGTTGATGGGGTTGCCTATAATGTGCGCTTTGCCGAGGACAATCTGACTAGGCAAGTCTTTTGGAAGTTGTGTTTCGAGTACGGTATAACTTTTTTGGAGGTGTTGGAGGTGGTAGGGAGTGGCTAGGCCTTTATCTCAAGGTGTTTCGCAAGAATCCAAGAAAATCGAGAACAGACCGGTGGAACTCTATGCCATCTATCTGGATGAGGAAACGCTTCACTTGGCTGCACATGACCAGAATGTGCAATTTTTCAATGAGGATGGGACACCCACTTTATACTACGCCTCTGGAATCAGGCGTAGCTCGATTAGAACTAATGTTGAAAGCAGAGTAGACGAATGTTCTGTATCCATTGATAACGTCACCCGGGAGATGAGCGCCTACATGGCCCATCATGAGTTCCGAGGGTGCAGACTAAAAATTGTCAAAGTGTTTCTTGACCATCTAGGGGATTTCGCCAATCACGTCATCATCTTCGATGGAGTAATGGACGCCCCGGTGGCCAATCAACATGCGATGACGGTCTCCGTTACCAGCAGACTTGATACTCTCAATGTTAGTGTTCCACGCCGGCACTACCAAAGGCTTTGTAACTGGAAGTTTGGCGGCCCTGAGTGTGGGGTTAA
Organism: Firmicutes bacterium UBA5493; assembly: GCA_002424045.1. GTDB lineage: Bacteria > Bacillota > Limnochordia > Darwinibacteriales > Darwinibacteriaceae > UBA5420. The sequence continues at coordinate 40,648 of DIPH01000041.1, forward strand.
TCTTGCATCTGTGACAGTGACCGGAACTGTATCTGGGGTCAGCAATCAAGGCAGAAAGCTAACCCTATCAGGCAGATCTGAATCGGCAGGTTACTTTGAGGATGGAATACTGACCATAGATGGTTTGTCCCGAAAGGTTGTGGCAAGCAGTGGAAGTACTATTGACGTTGAATACTCTTTTCCCGAAGACGTAGTCGGCAAGCCTTACACCATGCGCAGAGGATGCAACAAGGACTACGACACTGGATGTGCCAGGTTTAGTAACCAAGCAAGGTTCGGCGGCTTTCTGTCAGTACCGTCCGAGAAGGATGTCCGAGAATGATTAAGAGGCTGGAGCAGTTGGCCGGTAGGCTGGTAGGTGTTCCGTATGAGCACAATGGGCGAACTATCAAAGGCCTCGACTGCCTAGGCCTTGTCTGGTATGTCTACACTCAACTGGGTATTTCCTTTCCCGCGGGAGACGGGCTACCTGTTGAAGCCAATTGGCACGAATCAGATCCGGAGCGCTATCTTCGGGGGCTGCTTGCTATCGGCAAAGAAGCAATAGAACCCCTGCAGCCGCTTGATTTAGTCTATTTTCGGGTCATCAATGATGCAGTGACACACAGCGGTATCTTAATTACGGGAGGCCGTTTTTTGCATGTCCTGGAAGGCCGCAGTGTACAGTTAACGAGACTTCAGGGATTTTGGAAGGAAAAGTTTGCAGGTGCTAGGAGGTTGATGTGATGGGTGCTGGAGCGATAATTGGAGCAGTTGTGGCCGGTGCTGCAAGCGCAGCGGGATCTACCATATTTGGTGCTACGATGTTAGCATCGGTCGTGACAGGCGCATCACTGGGCCGAATGTTTGATAGACCTAAATCGGCCTCGCCAACTTATAGCTTTGGAGAGCTCGATAATACGTATGCCCAGCGGATTCCAATCCCTGTCACATACGGCCGGGTCAAAGTTGCAGGCAACATCATCTATCATCGGATCTCCAATAACGAAAAAGAACTGTTCATGGTTGTCGGCCTTGGTGAGGGCCCCATAGAATCTGTTGAAGACATACGCGTCAATGACGAACCCATCACATCCATTAAGGGTTATGCGGAGCACCATGTCAGGCTTGGAACAGAAATCCAGTCGGCCATCTCTTGGGTCGACACAGGCGAAACATGGCCTAACACGGCCTATATTGCCTGCAGATTTAAAGCTTCTGAAGATTTAAGTATGACTCCGACTATTACCTGTGTTGTCAAAGGACGTAAAGTGAGAACTTGGAGTGGAAGCGGCTGGGTTAGTCAGTACTCCAACAATCCTGCGTGGTGCATCCTCGACCTCATGACCAATTCTCGCTATGGAGTTGGAATCAAGGAGCAGTATATTGACTTCGATAGTTTTAGAACCGAAGCCCAGTACTGCGATGAACTAGTGGATGACGGCAATGGTGGTCAGGAGCCGCGGTTTAGGTTGGATTACAATGTGGACTTTCAGCGTTCGTCGTTGGATCTCATTGATGAGATTCTAAGTACTTTCAGAGGTTACATTCTCTATTCTGATGGCAAGTTACGGCTCCAGATCGAGAAGAGCCAGGTGCCTGTGCAGTCCTTTACCATGGACAACATCGTAGCTGATAGCTTTAGCTACTCCAAAGCCAGTCTAAAAGAAATCCCGAATCGGATCAGAGTTGAATGGATTGATCCGGAATCCAACTGGGAGCAAGCAGACATTTCCTATGATAACGAGGTTGACCAAGAAGAGCGGGGAGACGTTCTCACCCGAACAATTACCCTGTATGGCGTAACCAGGCCCGGTCAAGCGGGCCGTGAAGCGAGGTTTTACCACGACAGTGGCTACATCTGCAGTACATTCTGCGAGTTTCGGGTCGGCATCGATTCTCTCCATTGCGAAGTCGGGGATGTCGTTAAGGTGTCCCATGATGTTCCAGGGTGGACTGAGAAACAATTTCGGATCCTTGAGATCCAGGAAGAAGAAAATGATGAGATGGTTCTTCGGTGTCGGGAGTATAATTCGGCTATCTACCATGATAGGGGTAGTGTGTATACTCCTGGGCGAGCAACAACTTTACCTAACCCCAATGCACCGCCTGCGTCTGTCCGCAATCTGACTCTAGTTGAAGAACACAAGCAGCTGCCAGATGGAACCTGGATACCCCAGATCAGAGTAGAGTGGGAGCTACCGGACGATATTGTCTGGAGGGCCGGTAATGTGTGGTTATCATCTGATAATGGAGCCTCTTGGGAGTTTGTCAGACGTGTCGAAGGTGCGGCTCTCACACTTGATGTTGGCGGCAATCAACAGTACCTTGTAAAAGTGGTTAGTGAAAATCAGAAACGCATCAAAGAGGACTTTGGGGCGGCTCCTGTCCAAAACATTACGATCCTCGGGAAGCGGTCTAACCCCAGCAGTGTGCAGTGGGGCGACTGCTTTTTTGTTGATTCTGTGGAACTAAATTGGCTTCCGATTCCTGAAAGAGACATCGCCGGGTATGAGATTCGAACCGAAGATGTCAATTGGGGAGCTAGAAATGAGCACTTAATCTATCGTGGCAGCGAGCTGCGCCATGTGTTTGCCCCAAGTGTCAGGGAATACACGTTTTACATTAGGGCCTTTGACAGGCATGGGAATTATAGCTTGGAATCTGCAATCAAAGAGTTAGAGTTGCCTATGCCTCCCGCTCCACAGCAGCCGAACACCGAAGAATACTTCAACGTAGTCAAGATCTTACCTAAACCTTTGGGGTTACCATCCATCCAGGGCTATTACATTTACGTGACAAGGGGTGCAGAAACGGTTAGAGTCCCTGTGCTGGCTGGCGGGGACTATTCGTATCCAGCGCCCTCCGGTACAACAGTAACGATCCAAATCTCAGCCTATGACGTCCTGGGGGAAGGTCCAAAGTCAGAGCCCTTGCAGGCTACCACTACCCACTTGAGTGAGATGGACTTACCAAAGATTCCGAAGAACAAGTTAGAGCAGTCACTTCAAGATGAAATCGACATTATTCCCACCTTAGAGTCTGGCTATCAGGACCTAGTAAACAAAATAACGCCACTCATTGTACTTTCGAATGAAAGTCAATCTTTCATCACGGAGTATGATGGCTCCATCACCGAACAAGTAACACTGAGGACAGAAATTGAGGTGTTTTTGGGCAAAATCCGGACCGCAGCCAGCATAGGTAGTCTTACTGTACGTAAGTTGGACGGAACTATACTTGGAGGAGCTAGCCCTACCAAGGGCAATCCTAGCGCAAGCGCAGTTGGATTTGTACAGTGGGTTATCCCAGTAGGTGCCACGGTGGATGCTGACGCGGGGTATATTGAGATCCCAATTACTGTTGAGGATGTAACCTACACCAAGCGTTTCATGTGGAATAAAGCCAAGAAGGGACAAACGGGTACGGGTGTTGGAGAAAAGGGAGATCCCGGAGAGCCTGCCAAGCTGGTAAACATCATCGCGAGTCATTTGTATTTTGTCGCTGAAGATGTAGGGGAGGGGGGCGAAAGAGTCAGGGTCTACACTCCTGATATAATTTCGCTAGATCTTAGTTTACAGCATGCTACCTACAACAAGTGGCAGTACAGTTTGGATGGTAGTGCTTTCGCCGATGTAGTCTCAGGGCAACACGGTCTTACGATTGACCCGAGTACTAAGAGTCTGTCTATTGCATCGGCCAGTTCACTCTTTGGGCCTAATCAGGTCTCGATCACGTTTCGGGTAGTTACAACAACTGGCCAGTATGACCAGGCGACAATCAGCCGGATTTACAACTCTGAATCCTTAGCCACTGAGATTAGGCAAACGGATGATGCGGTACAGATCATCGCCGATGATCTGAGTGCCCAGGGAGCGAAGATCGGGTCACTAGAAGTTAGGGCGGACGGCGTCGACATATCGGTCGGTAGCCTAGAGGCTGATGTCGGGGCCGCAGCTGCGCAGATTCTGACACTTGCCGAGCAGATCACCATCAAAGTACAGAAAACCGTGAATGGTGAGCTTGTTGTAACAGGCATCGGCGCAGGTTTTGATGAACAGGGGCAAAGCCTCATCCCGGTGCTCGCAGATCGTTTTGTGATTAAGCCTACCGTTCAGGGTGAAGGCGAGTACGCCTTTATGGTTGATACAACGAAAAACCCTCCAGAAATCTACTCGCCAGGCAAGATGATACTGGGTGGTCTACTTCGTGCGCCGGAGTTACAAGCAGAGTTGATCAAGGTGTTGTTGCTTAAAGCGGAGCTGGCCTACCTTGATGAAGCTAACGTGCTCCATTTACGAGCTGAAAAAATAACGGTTGGTGGCGGCTATGAGGGCATCCCGGTCAACAAACCAAAGGACAGTTACCTGTGGCACTTTGACACAAACCTGAATACTACGGGCGGACAAGCTCCAGAGCCAGGTGGCAGTGCATCCATAATTAGTGGTGGGGTGTATGGTGGTGCAGTTGAGCTTGGAACAGGCAACACGCTGATCTACAAGGTGCCCTCGAGTAACCGGGTAACTATTGGAGCCCATATCCAGATAAAGGAGTGACGAATTATGGCTTATAATACCAAAAGTCTCTTGCGGGATTTGGAAGGGAAGATAGTACCGCAAGGATTTGACGTAGCAGCTGATAACTATAGGGCATTAACAGGTCAAAATTTGGGAAATAACCGGTTTGGGCTGGACGGGATCCAGTGGGGGAAAACAGAAACTGGGCTCTTTGTTCCTATGGCGGTTACAGATGAAGGTCATGTGAAAGTCCAACAAGTTGGCACTAAAACAATACTTGTTTCCGGGATTCAACACGTTGACCCAGGAACAACATTTCTGGTTGGTCAATGGGATGTTGGGAGCAAAGAAAAATTGCGAATTGCAATATCTCCTGGGTCGGCAGCGCAGGTGGTTCACACAGCCATGCGCTTAACTTCGGCTGGTACAGAGGCGCACCTCCTTTATAGCGGCACACGGTATTACTATAAAGAATATTTGATGAGTGATTTAACTTCGTTAGGGACTTTAGGCAGAGGCATAGAGTTGCCCCTCTTTGGTAAGTGGGTTAGAGTTGAAGTTATCAATAAGGGCACTTCTATCAGCATTGACCCTGTTTTGGAGGTGGCAGTGTTATAGTGATTATCATATCCGACCGTGTGTATACTGACCAAAAAATGTTAGAAAACATTTTTGGACATTTATTGGAGGACTTTAATAACATAACACCGACAGAGTTTGATGCATGCATCGACCATGCGCTCCTCAACAATTGGGAAAGCTGGGAAACTGGGTTCACTGAGTGGAAAACACTGGGATATATCCCAGTTGTTTCAGAAATGGAGTTTACGTAATAGAACTACATAGCGAGATTGTTGAACTTTTTCGAGGTTAAATTTGAAGAAGGATCACTGTAATTTCTAACACTCTTTGG
>DIPH01000015.1:0-37383 GCA_002424045.1 Firmicutes bacterium UBA5493
TCCGGAATTGTAACATAGACCCAAGAGCACTAAACTGACACACAGAACAAGAATTCTCAGCATGATCATCATCCTTTTCTGGAAATAACACCATTCCTTTTCTGGATATAACAACGCGACGAGAAAGATTCATTGTGAATGTTTTCCCTTCTTTACCTGCTTTATCCTTCTTGTTAACGATTGTTAACCAACTTATTACGATTACAAAGGGTCAGTCAATGGGCTGAGCTGCTACAGTAAGTGCCACCCTCAGGGCAGTTGTCACATCCGGCAAACACATAGATGGTGCTCCTCGATGATTCACCGCCTGTTCTGGTAAGTAGGGTATGTGAATGAATCCCGCCCGAATGGGGAGTTTCCTTTCAGCAATATAGTGGAGAATACCGTACATTGTATGATTGCACACAAATGTCCCTGCGGTGTTGGAGACACTGGCCGGGATCCCCTCTCCCCGGATTTCCTCTACCATGGCCTTAATTGGTAAGGTGGAAAAATAGGCGGCGGGACCACCTTCCACAACTGGCGTGTCTATGGGTTTGTTTTGCTGGTTATCTGGAATTGAAGCATCGTTGATATTCAGTGCTACTCTTTCGATTGAAATATCAGACCGACCACCGGCCTGGCCCAGAGCGATCACCGAATCAGGCTTGTCTTTCGTTATGGCCAGGATGGCTTCTTGGATAGCTTCATCAAAGACTGTAGGAAGCTGCCTTGTGATCAAAGTGATGCCCTCCAACTTTTCTGCGGACACCTTCTTCACCACTTCCCAAGCAGGGTTGATGGACTCGCCGCCGAAAGGGTCAAAGCCCGTTAAAAGTACTTTCAATTAGGTCACCTCCCTGCCAGGTCACTACTTAGCTCAAGGACCGTATGCAACATAAGCTCTATGCCTTTTTCCAAGTCTTCGTAGTCGGTCCACTCGTCAGGGTGATGGCTTAGGCCGTCTTTGCTAGGGACGAAAACCAAACTGGTGGGAGCAACTTTAGCCATGGCCATGGCGTCATGACCTGCGCCGCTGTTCATCCTTAGGGAACTATATCCTAATCTTTGACATACACTCTCCATGAGACGTATAAGCGCTTCGGACATATTCACGGGTGGAATATAAAGGCCATTGCTAATCATGATCTCCACATCCGCTTTCTCTTTGATGACTTCTACCTCTTTCACGAGTCTAGCGTATGCCTCTTTCATATTTTCTTCCTTCGTCGACCTGACATCTATCGACAGGTGAGCATGGCCAGGGATCACATTAGGTGCATTGGGAGACAGACTTAGTTGTCCAACCGTACCCACAGTTCTATCTCCTATGTCCTTCACAATCCTATTTACAGCCAAAATGACCTCTGATGCAGCAATCAAAGCATCGTTTCGATTGTCCATGGGAGTGGTGCCAGCATGTCCCGATTTCCCCTTGAAAACGACCTCGTATTTGTCGAGCCCAACAATGGTTTCCACCAAGCCCAAGTCTTGGCCAGTATTCTCTAAGATAGGGCCTTGCTCTATATGGCGTTCTAAAAAGGCTTTTATTGAACCGACGGGCCTTTTGGCACTCTCTAAGTCTGGAGTAACCCCAAAGATTTCCATGGCTTCTCTTAAGGTAATGCCGTCTTGATCCTTGGCTCTATCTAATTCTTCTTCCTTCATCAATCCAGCCATAACCCTAGAATTTGAGATGCCTGTGCCAAACCGTACCCCTTCTTCATCATTCATGGCGACGATTTCTACGGGATGATAATTCTCAATTTGGCTTTCTTTAAAAACCCTCACGACTTCGAGAGCTGCGGCCAAACCGGCTACTCCATCAAACAGTCCACCATTTGTCACAGAATCATAATGGGAGCCCAGCATAATGACTGGGGCATTCGGGTTGGTCCCTTCTTTTCTACCAAATAGATTACCATACCCGTCTTCCCACACCCCAAGGGCAAGCTCGTTCATCTGCTTTTTTATGTACTCCCTAGCCATTCTATCTTCCTCGGTAAAGGCAAGCCGTGTTACGCCGCTTCCTGGAGTAGAATTGAAGGCAGATAATGCTTCGATGTCTTGGATTACTCTACTCAGATTGCTTTTCATAGTACCTCCAATCTGGTCCTATCTACAGATTCTAGTCGTCATCATTCTTCACCCAACTCGATAAACCCTTTCCCAATACACAACAGAGGCCAATAGCGCACCATACAAATCACTATTAGCCTCTGTTGTGTTTGATTTCCATGCGATTACAGTAACTCCGCAACAGCCATGGCCGTGACTGAACGAGCCAAGGCAACCGGAGGACCTCCTATTTGGGATACACTTTGCTTAGCAGCAAATGTATAACCCATACAATCCAAAGCGATTAAGCTGCAATCCGAAAGTTCCTTGGCAGCCAATGCTATTGGCTCTATCCCTTCATACGGTGATGCCGCACGCACTTTTAACCTGATTTTTTCGGTGCTCGGACCACCAGTTTCCTGCCAAAGCAAAAGGCGCTGCTCGATTTGACTTTCATCAGGAACGATCACGCCGATTGTGCCCTCTGCAAGGACTGAAAAGCAATAGCTTAGGAACACCCTATCAGGGGAGACGAGTGGAACAGAAGTATGTAGATTAGCAAATGAACCCGTGCAGAGCAAGACTACTAAGTCTGCTATAGATGCAGCCCTATCTACCGCTTTCTGCATATAAGGCTCTAGTCGGTTTTCGGAGACCTTCACGGTCTCTCCAGATTGCAGCCGGGTGACTAACACTTCTTCATGATCCACAGGCCGAAGCCAATCGATCTCTTTCCTGTCTAGATTATCCAACGCTCCCGATTGCCTGAACCGTAGAGCGGTTCGACCCGGGTGGAGACTTCGGACAATCTGCACCATTTCATCCACCATATCACGCCTAGGGGACTGTCCTATGGTCACAAATGCGACATCTCTTTTAGTTTCCATTGCTACAATGCTTCCTGCGAGAAGTCGCTTGGATTTTTCAAGAACTGGCCCAACCCATGTTCCTTCAGCTCCGCGTGTTTTGGGACGCCTTCCACCTCGATGGCCGAGTCAGGATACATCATGGACATGATGCTAAGAATCTGTTGCATTCCAGACGAATGGCGTCCTACACGCTCCTCAATGGGTACTCCATTTTCATCATAGGGAATCGTTACCATGCCACGCTCGGCAGCCATCAGTAAAAACTCATCCTTCCCGGTTACAACTAGCTCTTCTGTAGCCTTGCCACGTACATAGTCCATGATAGGGTTCGCTGTTTCCATGAGGATTACTTTCGCTTGCGTATGATCACCGACCTCCCTATGGGTTAATCCCCTCAATCCTTCGGGGGAAGCCTCAACTCCGATATAGACTCCTTCCTCAAAGTCCATGGTCATCGCGGCCATACCGGCAATATCCATAGCATTTGCGTGGGATACCATCACATTTACAACAGGGTACATAGCAGATGCTTCATGCATATCTACAACTAAGTCACAATCCTCTTCGATGATCAGCTGGGTGATGGCATAGGCCACTTGTTCTGTGTACAAACCATCAGGTCTTCCTGGGAAAGCCCTATTGAGGTTACGTACCTCGGAGCCACTCAAGATCTGCCCCGACGGATAATGGGCATAAGCATCTGGATCAGGCCATTGCAAAACTGGATTGGTTAGCCTGTCTCCTAGACGGAACCATCTCTTTCCCCAACCTGTCTCGATATAAAAGACCGGAACAAATGCGTCTTCAGCCGGCTGTGTGGCAAATGCACTGTTATTGGAATGTGGAATAATGATCAATCGTCCTTGATTGACTTGAGCGGTCTCGATGAACAGCACCGATGTTAACATGCCTGCCACTTCAGTTGCATGTATACCGCCAAGCATTAGGGCTGTACCACCTGGCGTTCCACTATCTAGAAAATATACATCTGTATCGCCAGGTGTACCTGCAATTCCTGGATGGTAATGAGAGAGTCTTTTCACCTCTCTTACGGATGGTCCCTTCACGATTGGTTCCACTTCATAGGAACTCATTATAAGTTTGCTTGCGGCAAACGTAAATACCAGTGTTGTGATTAATACTATAGTAGCTTTCGTGTAGCGCCTTCTTCTATCAACTTCCTTGTCAACCACGTATCTCACCTACCTTAGCGTATCTGAAATGTTCTCAAAAGAAACGGTACAAGCGCTATTCCACATGTAATCTGTTCATAGACATCGTCGGACTTATACAGTTTATAGATCAAACCGATGCACATCAGCCCACATAGGATTGAATAAGCAATGGAGATAAAGGTACTCATGTTTGGTCGCCTCCTTACAGCAAGAACGTCAGACTGTCTGCAAAGTACACTGATAGAATCCCTGCCAAGTTCATCAGAACCATGGCCCATCCGGATCTCTTGATAAAAGCTGAATACTCTCCCTCGAAGCCAACTGACGACACAGCGAATTTGCCAACAAGGGCTGTAGGTGGGATCATTGCACCGAGAGATATACACAAGGTGAGACCACAAATGGCGACAACAGGATTGGCTCCTAAAGAGGCCCACATATAAGGAAGGCCGAAAACTGCAGCAGCCCCAAAGGCTAGAAATGTTCCGGCAAAGGGAAGGATGGCAAAAAGTCCAACATACAGAAGGAAGGCTGGTAAAATTAGGACTGTCGTCACAAATAACCCCTTCACTCCCGTGAGACTCATCATGTTCACTAGAATTCCAACAGCAATCATGATGCCGATAATGGAAATCAGGCTATCAAAGGAGTTGGTGAACGACTTCCACAAATTTACACGCGCTCCGCACAGATAGGCGATGCCAATACCAATTACAAAGATCAGAGGCATCCCAAAGTTTGGCATTGAATGAGGGAACACCCTCACAGCAACCATAAAAGCGATCACCACCGCAATCGGTGCATAGACAGCAGCCCTCTTGGCTTCTTCGGGCACCTCCGGAATGCCCTTGAGAATCTTCTCAAGCGCCAAGGGTCCTTTGATCCAACGCACGCCATAAGCTAGCACTATGAAAATGGTCGGAATTAACGTGAAGATGGCCAACGGTTTATCAAAACCAGAATATGGCAAGTTGATTCCTGCTGCCATTACCATTGCATAAACATTAACCGGTGGAGCGATGAGACTCAAGACTCCACATAAAGCCACAAATGCAGCCACATCCACTGAGGGGATTCCCATTCCTAGTAAAACGGGGCCAACGATTCCCCCGGTTGCCAAGACCGCCACTGTTCCCGAGCCTGTAATAGCCCCTGGAAACATGACTACCATAGCCAACATAAGCAGGAGAAGGAATGGAACCTTGTAGAACATTTTTGTTATGTCCCTCACTAGGATATTCAAACCGCCACTTTCTTTTAGGACATCCATAAATATGGCTGCACTAACAACGATCAATAAGAATGATATATATGCAGTAGAACCCTCTGCCAAACGCCTAATTGGGACTCCAAATCCCGCGGTGACAGCTCCCGCAATCGCGCCAAATGTCATGGCCAAGGTTGTTGGCATCTTGAAAAATCTCATACAGACTATAAAGATTGCGACCATAACGACAAATACCAATAGGGCATTAGCCACTCTATCCCCCCTAATCTCAGTTACAGAATGTATTGATTGCGCAGGGATAAACGCATCCCTGCGCAGTTCACTACTTTCTTACCATCCAACTACATATCCATCACGACGTGGGTCTGCACCGCCCATTAACACACCTTTGTCAAAGTCGATTACGACGCCTTGCGCCCCACCAACAGACATGGTCCAATCGGAGAACATCCGGATATTATGGCCGCGCTCTGCAAGAGCATTTATGATGTCTTCGCTGACTCTTGACTCTAATCTCAAGTCATTACCACCGAAGTTGTAGGTCCTATATCTTGGAGCTTCAATAGCTGTTTGAACGTCCATATCGAAGTCAAGAATATGTACAACGAGTTGGAACATGGTCTGCCAAATGGCATCGCCACCTGGGGAACCAATATTCAAGACAGGTTTGCCATCTCTAATTACGATCACAGGAGCAATGTTGTTCATAGGACGTTTATGGGGTTCGAGCATATTCACGTGACCATCAACGAACTCCATCCAACCGCCGCCGTTGTTGAGAAATACGCCGGTGTTACCTACAATGACGCCTGTACCGAAGCTACTTCCCGTACTGGTGGTGTAGGCAACCATGTTCCCATTGCCATCCACAACAGAAATGTGGGTTGTGTTTTCATACATGTCCGCATTTCCACTACCTACTTGATCCATAGCGTTTGCCATATCAATACGATCCCGTTGTTCTGTAGCATATGCTTTTGATACTAAAGCCTGTTCAGGAATGTCCACAAAATTCGGGTCAGCAATATATCTATCGCGGTCTGCACCGGCTAGCTTCGTGGCTTCAGCCATGAGATGCCACAGATCTGTGGACTCCATTGCAGTAAGGTCATATTCCTCTACGATATTTAGTTGTTCCAGTACTAATGCACCGCAGAACTCTCCACCTGGAGTATAGACATCATAGCCTCTGTAGGTACTATGAAGTGGTACTCCCCATTCAACGTCGTAATTCTCCAAATCCTCTTTGGTCAAGAGGGCTCCATTTTCTTCCCAAAAGCGGGCCATTTCATCAGCAATTTCGCCTTTATAGAACACATCGATCCCTTCTTCAGCAACCGATCTCATCGTTTTGGCCAAATCTGTTTGGACGAGCATGTCGCCTGGTTCAGGCACCATGCCATTTGGCAAGAAAACTGCGGCTGATGTTGGATAGATAGAGAGCAAGCTGGCGTTGCTTGCGATTGCATCGGAGAGCCTTTTGGTGATAGGAAATCCCTTTTCAGCGTATTCAATGGCAGGAGCTAGTACTTGGGATAATGTCATGGTACCAGAGGCCTTGAGGGCTTCGTCCCATGCTTTAAATGCTGCTGGTACCATACCAGCAATATAGCCGCGCTGGGCAGTCTCTCTAGTTAAAACATCCACCGTGGCGGCAGCCGGGTTTGGTGCGTTAGCATTGATTACACGGATATCCTCTGCATCTACATCGTAAATCATCATGACACCGCCAGCAGCTACGCTGGAGAAATCAAGTTCTACTACCCCCAAAACTGCGGCTGCAGCTACTGTTGCATCTACCGCGTTTCCTCCCTGAATCAGAATTTGAAGACCCGCTTGCGAGGCTAAAGGATGTGCTGTTGCCACTATTCCGTTGCTACTTGTTACGACTGGTCTAGTGGCGGCGAACGACTGTGTAACGATTCCCATCGTTAAAACGATGGCCAGTATAACAACAATAAGGGATGTTATGCGATTCTTTGTCACGTTTCTTACCTCCTCGAAGTATCAAACACATAGTCAACAATTGTCTCACCTAGAACGCTTTCCACCTTTTCCAACAAGTCTTTTCTGTGCATTGTTGAACTCAGTTTCAGGCCAGCTTTAGGCACAACGAGAACAACGATTCTTTGGCCCTTCTGTATTTCAGCTGTTGTTAACGGTTCACCAGACTCATAATCCAACGTAGCAATCAAATCCGGGAAAGTTGCAACGCGTTCTTGTGTGTTGTTATTGGTCTTCTTATCAGCAGTCATGTACTCATTCCAAAAGGTCATTCTTAGGGAATTTTCAGAGTCCTTGACAACGACCTCTCCTACATCGAATCCACCGTCAGTATCAAGACGCACCTTTTCCACGGTACCCACGAAGGCAATGTGGCCACCAAGAAGGCCCGCACACTCTTCTGCAACTTTGGTTCCTCCAACCGCCATGTTGTCTACGATGACTTGTCCTACTTGAATAGCCTGGCAGATGGCGCCTGGAGCCCCATGTTGCTGTACATAGGACGCCTCAACGGGGTTACGAGCAACCGCAACAAATCCACCTGCCCCAATTGATGCTTGCCGAATTAGACCCGATGCTACATTCAGAGTGCTCCTTACCACACCCTCTGCGTAGGGATGAGAACCCCCACCACCCGCAAAGGATTGAACGGACACATAATTCTCCAGACAGTCTAATCCCATGGATCCCATGGCACCGGTTGGATGGGCGCGACCATTGCATGGGGCATCCACTACGGGGATACCTGTAATGGCGGACTGAAACCATCCATTTATGGTGGCAACTGCACCGTTTTCGTTAGTTATAAGCCCGGCGATATCAAACTTGAGTTCCTCCATCAAAAGCTCTACGGAGCGAGAGTAATGAATAGGCTTAACAAATGACCCTGGAGAGGCTGGAGAGCCGACGAGTGCTACAGTTAGTAACCTGTCATCACTATTCAATGAACCTATGCTAGCAATTTTCGGTTGCCCTACTTGAACAGCAAGTCCTCCAAGGGCAAATCCTTGGACCTTCGAACCTCCTCCGCCGCCTCCTAAGAGGCATCCTCCTAGAACCGCAGCCTTAGCCGTGCTCATATCACAACGAATTTCTGTCATCCACAATCTCCCCTGTCTACAAGACTTCTACTCTATCCCAAACATTTCTGCCAATATAGTTTTTACTTCCATTGTTTGCTCGATGTATACTACAGGAATGTTGTGTTCTTCTGCAATTTGGGTAAAGAGACCGTCTCGGTTCCCATCATTTCTAACTATCAAAAAATCTACCTCGGGAGCTGCAGCATGAATAAACGGATCGGCCAAGTCACCACGGCGAGGATGTCCGCCTGTGTGCATAGCCACCACTAACATACCTTGTTTTCTAGCTTCTGCAATGATATTGTTTGTACGTTCGATTTCGTCATTGGTGTCAATTCCTGCCTCGCCTAGTCCTTTTACACTTCCGCCAATACCTATAATGAGCGTCCCATACCCCTGTAGCTGCTCAGGTTGGAGGGTTAACTCAAATACACTGTCTAGCTTTAACTGATCACCAAGCAACTTAATCATTAAAGCATCCGGGCTCTGGCCACTCGATGTAATGACTACCGGCAGATCGGCCTCAGGAATTTGTGCGTGTACAGGCAAAGCAACTAACATGACGACTACCGCCAATAGACCGAATACTCTGGGGTAGCGACTACTGTGTTTGTACATTTTAAGTTCCTCCCATTGTTGAATTTTGTTTCCTATGACTACTCAACTAGGTCAGGGTAGCATTTTAATCAGCCTCCTCATTGGTTTCTCAACACGTTCTGAATGGTAGTGGCACAAGCCCGCGTGCTTTGAATAAGAGGTAAAAGCCTATCGGGCGGAAAATCTGTGGTTGGTCCGCTTATGCTCAAGGACGCTAAAACTTGATCATTTCGGTCCATGATTGGCACACCAATAGCCGTAACTCTATCATCCAATTCACCAGTACTAATGGTGTAACCGAGCTCCTTGGTTTTGTTCAACTCTTCAGTGAGGCTCTCCACATCTGTTATAGTCGCATCGGTAAACGACTCCAGTCCTTCCTCCAGAATCGAGCGGATGCTAGAATCTGGCAAAAAGGCCAAAATTGCTCTTGCAGAAGCTCCCGCATGCAATGGACTTCGACGACCAACCTCAAAGGTGACCCTTAGCGGATTCGGACTATCTACTCTAGCCACGCAGACCGCTTGATTATCCGCATTTATTGTCAAAAAAACAGATAAGTTTGTCTCCTTAGAGAGCTTCTTCATAAACGGCCTAGATAGGTCAACTAGTTCCTCGGTGGGGAAAACTACTGATCCTAGCTCAAATAAAACGAGACCAAGCTTGTATCTTTTGTCAAATGGATCTTGCCGTAAAAAACCTCTCGAAGCTAATGTGATAACAAGATGCCGCGTTACACTTTTGTGAAATCCCAATTCTTCTGCGAGTTCGGCAATGCTCCAATCCGAATGATTCTTGGTGAAACACAATAAGACATCTAGAATTCTCCCGGCAGATTGAAGGATATCAGGATCCGCTTGAGCGGTCGTCCCATCTTCATGGATATTTGCATCGGCCAAATTCTTCATCGACTGTCTCTCCTCTCTTATATCACTTCAAATTCGAAGTTGGTTCGCTCAGCGGTTTCCAATTTCCCTCCGCGCACCACATATTCTACATTAACATCCGTTCTCCTCTAATTTCGCGAAAAAAATAGCGCCATTAAGCACTACTTTGTTAAAACATGCAATTAGAAAGGTGGGAATGTTGTCTTTTCCCATAAGTTTATGACGCTAACCAAATGTCAGCTTCTCTGAGCGAACTCCTTTTGTCTCCTTCCGATTACGAAGATGCCGATAACCATAATAGCACTTCCCCAAATCAACCACTTGTTGTGTTTCGTGACATAGTAGACATCCTCGCTCCCAACAGGCGGAAAGGGTATCGGATCAATGGTTATGCCTGATTTTAGTGCTAAGTCTCGAATGTTCAAGAGATGAATGACGGGGACGCCCAATTCGAGATACTCAAAGATTAAACCCCGTTCTGGGCTATCTGTGGCTAGACTCATAGTCTCAACCAAACCACTCGGGAACTGCAAAGAAGCATTGGTGTTTCCCATATTAGGAGAAGCGCCGCCAATATTGACAAAAAGGTCTGGAAGGCGCAGGTTATTGTACTGGAGGTATAGGGCAAGGCGTTCCTTGATACTCTGGGCATTGTCTTCCGCAAAAATCAAAGGGGCTTGGCTCGATACGGCGATCTCCATCATGATCCCTTGCGATTCAGGTAAGAACATGCCATCTCCCCGGTCGTTATCGCTTCCTAAGGAAACCGCTAAAATCTCATAGGGAAGCATGCCACTTTCATGCAAAGCGTGGAGCATATCAATGAAGGTGAATTCCGGGATGTTGGCCCCATACATAGAGGCACCAACAGAGTAGAAGAGCAAGGGCTCTACCTCCATGACCTCACAGGCGGCTAGAGTAGCAAGAATAAGTCCAGGAAATGATCCGCTAGCACCAATGGCCACGCTTGCTCCGGGTTCCAAGCCAGCCTCATGAAAAAGCCGTACCAATAGCGCTGCGAAGGAAGGATTGGTGCTCGTTCGTTTCGCCTCAAGATTGCCGATGGATGTGGTGATCACCGTAAACTCATCGCCAATAAGCCCTGTTGCGTTGGGATCAAGCTCCCTGTCTATGGGAAGGCCCTTCTCAAATCTAGCCTCCCTAAGGACTCCTAAGGACTGCTCCATGATTTGAGCTGCTAAGACTTGTTGCTCATAGTGGGGATGTTTTTCCTTTGTAGCTGTGGTCTGTACGAGGAAAATTCCCACCAGGGCTAGAAGGCAAGCCAGAATTGCAAACTTACGAGGAATGGCTGGTTTCACCCAATGTGTCATGTCTACCACCCCTTCAGTTGATCCCAAGAATGATCAGCCTCACCACGACTGTTACTACCGCTACACTAAGCACTGTATTTGCTACGCCTTGCTTAATCATGTCGTTTGCGATCAGGCCTGGAATAATAAATCCGATGGCTCTAACGTCTTGGAAACCTGCGGGAGAGCGCAGCAAGGCCATATCCAGTAACCATCCTACGAGAAAACCTACAAGAATCGTGGCCAAAAATCGCCTTCTACTATAGAGAATCGTGAAATTGCTAATAAGCCGCATGATGAGATAACTGACCAAGGCCACTACAAGGGTGGCTAGTATGCGGAGGGGACTATCCCAATAAATGGCGAGATAACCCGGGACGATCAAGCCACCGGCTGAGAGACCCACCACTTCGGTGAAGAAGAAACTAATAACTAGCCCTAACCCCATCGCTTGTGTGATCATTATTTACCTGCACTCCGTTTCTAGTAAAGAAGTCTGCTAGTTCTTGTCCAAACCCTTGGGTGTTCCCATAGGCAAACAGCACAACATCTCCCTTGTAATGACGCGACAGATGATCCATGATCCTCTGAGGTGAAGGTTTCTTGAGGGTATTTACTAAGCTAAGATCAAATCCCTGTTTCTTCAGGAAACGCTTTGTTACTGGGATCAAATCCCCAGTTAACCATAGGCACTCTATGGGAAGCTCTGAGCAGGCAAGTTGAGCCAACTCTGGTACTCGAAAGCTCCGATCCTCTCGATTATGAAGTAGCCCAACAATAGGAGTATTTGTGAGACCTAGCGCCTCTGACATGTCCTGCCACCTCTCCCAGACCAAGACAGTGGAAGTGAGATCATTAGCCGCCAGAGCGTTGACAAAATAGACGTTGACCCCCGCTTGCTCCAACCTGTAAATCTGCGTGGAGCCGAGGTCTGGGGTGGCTCGGACCATGCCTTCCCAGGCTACGTTGCAAGGCACGGCCAAGAGCTCCGCCACCTTGAGGGCGCAGGCAACATTTTCTTTAAACATCATGTAGGGAAACCTCTCCATGTCGCTATCTGCGATGAACGTGTCGGCAAGATGCGCTGTTGTTCCTAATCTTTTGGCTTCTTCCTTAAAAAAGTCAAAGAACTCGTCCTCGCCCACAACCAACTTGCCTTTGTGTGGAATGGCCAGGGCTAGAGTTGACGCCACGTCCTTGCGTGTTGGACCCATGACATCTAGATGGTCCTCTCTGGCATTAGTGATGACTCCAATGGTAGAGTTTAGAATTCTCCTCTCCGATACCCATTGCATTTCTGAATGGACGGCCATACACTCGATCACCAGTACATCCCCTTGGCGCCTGGCCGCTTCTGCCACAATTCTCACCTGCTCAATGATGGAGGGCTTCCGCCTGCGCTTAACAGGCTCTTCCGACCCGTCTTCGAAGATCAATCGAGCTGCTGTCCCTGTTGTTTTGGCCACAACACGATAACCTGCCTGCCGCAGTATTCCCGCAATGAGCCTTGTTGTTGTGGATTTACCCCTCGTTCCATTGACATGGATGCGGATAGGAATTTTTTCTACGTTGCGTTGATGCAGAGCGTTTTCCAAGACCCCCAAGACAAAAAGGGCCAGGGTCATAACAAGCACAGGCAAAATCTCCATCTCGTCATCCCTTCTATAAAATGGCAGGTGCAGGGTTCTCTTCAGGGTATTTCTCGAACAGAGGCTAGGTTTCCTGTTGATAGTGTTAAATGGAGCAAGATTTTGTGCCTATAGCCACAAAAGATGCCACAACGATGGCATCTCATCCAATTGCCCATCACAAAAGGCGCTAGGTTGCCCTAGCGCCTCTTACGTATTCTATTCCTTGATTCTTTATCTCGTCCTCATATAAATGTCGTTCCAGCGTCTTAGAACTTGTTCCTTGTTTTCAACAAGCCAATCGATGTCTCGGTCAACCCAATAGATTTCCTCCGTGGCTGGGATATAAGGGGTTTCGTAGACAGCGTTAGCATTGGTAAACCGAAGTGTACCCAATGCAGTACCAAGGGCAGATTGCCCCTCAGCGCTCATCAGGAAATTGGCCATTAATTTGGCCGCTTCCATATTAGGTGCATTCTTGATGATCGCAACACTAAAGGCGGAAGCAGAAGCACCCTGTTCTGGATAGACTAGTTTAATATTGGTGGCACCAGATTTCAAGAGTGTTGATGCTCCATCTTCATAGGATAGTCCCACAACATACTCGCCAGCCTGTACGCTTCTGAAAGCCACCGAGGAGGAGGTGGAAATAACCATTTTATTCCTGAGCATTCCTTCCATCAATTCCCAAGCCTCAGGGCTGTCGTTACCGTAAGCGGCAAAGATGTTACAGACATGGTTCCAAGCTGAAGACGAGGAATTGGGATCAGGCATAACGATTTTGCCTGCGAGTCTCGGATCTAGCAAATCATCATATCCGGTAATATTCATGCCTAGTTCTGCTTCGAGATCCGTATTCACTGCAAAAACAATTGTAGACAAGTGACTTAGGTTGTAAAAACCGTTAGGCGATTTATAAGCAGGTAAGATCTCATCTTCGTGATCGGACAACCAGTGTTCAAAAAGATCCGAGTACATATGTCCATCACTGTTACTCAAGCCACCCCACATGAGATCGCCTTGGGGCCTATTCTTCTCAGCATTGATCCTGGATGTAAGTTCACCAGCAGAACCGTTGACGATTTCAACTGTAATGTTAGGATATTTCTCCCCGAAGAGTTTCACTAGATTATTCAAGTCATTATCCGTCATACTAGAGTATAGAACAAGGTTACTTCGAAAATCAGAGGCTCCCAATGCAACGGCCGGAACTAAGAGGGACATGGACATGATCAGAACGAGTAAAAAGACTACATGGCGTTTCATCTCAACATCTCCTTTGTTGTTTGTTATCTCATATAGCAATGTGCTATACAAAACCTAGACTGCCTAAAGCTGTACATCCTCAGACTTACTTACTGCCAAGTAGATGATAATCGAAATAGCCGTAACAACGGTAGTTATAGCAGCAAAGGCTGCTGCCAAGCCATCATTTCCCCTGGAAATCGCTACATATGTCGACATTGTCAGAGTAATAGTTCTGTTGTTGTAGAGAATAATGGCACTGGAGAGTTCTGTTACGATGGTGATCCAACTAAGAATTGCGCCAGAGACAATCCCGTTGCGCATCATGGGCACCGTAATTTTCGCAAAGGTCTTCGGTTTCGAAGTTCCAAGGCTTGTGGCAGCCTCTTCCACATTCATGGGTATCAGCTGAAGAGTTGCCGTTGCTGACCTAATGGTATAGGGCATCCGTCGAATAACCCACGCAATAATCATGATCGCTGCTGTCCCCGTCAACGCAAACGGACGATCGCTAAAGGCAATAACGAGGGCAATGCCAATCACAGAGCCAGGCAAAATGTATGGAATCATGGACAAGGTGTCAATGAAGTTATTGAGCAAACTCCTGCGCCGGACAACAAGGTAGGCGATAATTATGGCCAGGACAATGATGAGTGCCAATGAACCCACACCTAGAACCAGGGTGTTATAAATGGAGCGTCCCAACAGTCGGTCCGCGGCCATCCGATAGTTGTTCAAAGAATAACCAGGGAGGAACACCGCAAGATCTGAATTTCGGAAAGAGAGATAAACAATGTAGGCCTGGGGTAAAAAGGCTACACCCACTAGGAGATAAGCATATAGATGCATCAAAATGCCCATTAGACCTTTTGGCTTTTTCTTCTCCACAGGATTCATGGCACTAATGGAGAAATCGTAACGGCTGGTAGCCCATTTTTGAAGCAAGAAGACCGCAGATGTCAATACAACTGCAATAACACTGATTGCCGCAGCGAAGTTATAGTCCCGTCCATGATCTCCCAAGTATTGGTTGTAGATCTCTACAGGGAAGGTGCGATATCCTTCCCCAATAAGTAATGGGGTACCAAAGTCGGCAAAAGCCCGCATAAAGACCACTAGAGACGCGGCTAGAATGGTAGGCATGGCGAGTTTGAGAATGACGGTAAAAAACCTTTTTATACCGACAGTACCCATGTTTGCAGAGGCTTCCATCAGCGAATTGTCGATACTTTTGAAGGCACCATTCATGTAAATGAACACTAATGGGAACAGCTTTAAAGCCTGGACAAACAAGATGCCATTGAAACCGTAAATGCTCCCAAGATTGATGTTCAGATAATCAGAAAAGAACTTCGTGATAACCCCCGAACGTCCCAAAAGGAGCACCCACGAATAGGCCCCGATAAAAGGTGCAGACATGGCACAAAGAAGGCTGGCCACGAATAACACTTTTGCCCCTTTCAGTTGGTAGAAAGAATAAAAATAGGATATGGGAATCCCCAAGATAAGAGTAACAAGGGTTATGGCCGTGGAGACCTTAAGGCTATTGATAATTGTGCTACTGTAATAACGATACTCAAAGAAGCGCTTGAAATAATCTAGGGTCAGTTCGCCCCCAGAACTTAGGACTGCCTGCCTGAGCAGCCCCCATAATGGGTAAAGCAAAAAGAGCCCAAACAACCCAAGTACACTAAAGGACAAAATGGTCCACCTATCCGGTTTTTTCTTAGTACCCATCATATATCCCTCCCCTCAACCTAATCACACCGCAACATGGCTACGGCTCGCGACATTAGTGAAAGGTACAGCATCGTTACTGACGCCTTCGAGGATGTTAGCAGAACCATCAGCAGTAAATAAGTTAATCTTCTCAGCATTGACAGTGAAGGAAACCTCAGTACCTGGTGAAATGATGCTCTCTATAGTGGACTCATGGATAGACTCCAACTGCAAACCACTATCAATCTGCATGAAATAGTGGGTATTTAGCCCAAGAAAAGTACTGTCTTTTATTGTTGCTCTAATACCCTTGCCGGTCTCTCGACTAACGGAAAGCTCCTCAGGGCGGATGGAAATTTGGATTTTTTGTGGAGTTCTATACTCTTCTTTCACATTGGGCATAGCAACTTCATAGTCATATAGCTTCATATGGGGAATCCCGCCTTTGATCACCAATTCCCCCTCTACGACATTGCTTCGCCCAATGAACGTGGCAACAAAGATATTCGCAGGCCTTTGGTAGATACTCTTAGGAGAGCCAATGTGTTGAATCACGCCCTTGTTCATTACCGCGATGCGGTCAGAAACCGCCATGGCCTCTTCTTGGTCATGCGTTACATAGATGGTCGTTATCCCCACAGTATTTTGGATGTTCTTGATGACACTGCGCATTTCCACTCTGAGCTTGGCGTCTAGATTGGATAGGGGCTCATCCATCAAGAGCACTTCTGGTTCAATACACAAAGCACGCGCCAAGGCTACCCTTTGTTGTTGTCCGCCGGACAGATTCGCCGGCATGCGGTCCGCTAGCTCATGAATCTGCATCAACTTTAGGAATTTCTCCGATTGTGTACGAATGGCCGACTTGGAGAGTTTCCGATTTGTAAGGCCAAATTCTACGTTTTTCCTGACATTCAAATGTGGAAAAATAGCGTAGTTTTGGAAAACCATGCCTATATTTCTCTTAGCTGGATCCAAGTCATTAATGAGGCGTTTATCAAAGTAAAATTCGCCGCCCTCAATGGAATTAAAACCTGCAATCATTCGTAGCAATGTCGTCTTTCCGCAGCCTGAAGGACCCAAGAGCGTAAAGAACTCGCCTGGATTCACTGTTAGGCTGAGGTCTGGAATAATCACGTTGTCTCCAAACTTCTTTAACGCGTTCTTTATAGTAATCACTACACTCACCGTTATCACTCCTGTCGCAAGTTCAGAGCCCTCACAAACCCTGATCAATAAGTGCGAATGTGTTTAATAAACCTTTCGATATTATGAACACTTTTCCTCTTATGACCAAGACATTCGGTTTCCATTCTTTCCTATACCTTCTAGTCTTCGGCACCGAGGACTATTCGCCCAGCAAAATTCCGGAGTAAATTCAAATCCCAAAGTAGCTGCAAGACAGTGTAACGAGCTCGGATTTCTTTAGCAAATAAAAGTGCATCAGAAACCAATTGGGGCTCAATTCCAACATGAGCGGGTTCGAATGGCGCATGGACCTCCGCCAACAATGCTCTGGCCTCAGCGGGAGATGGGACAGTGGCTAAGGTCTGAAGAATTTGGTCCCAATTCTGGGCAATCGCAGCTAACCTATCTTTATGCAGCTCTAAATCGTTCTTCCTAGCCTTTTCTTCTAGGGCAAGAACTTCGGAAGCACCTTCCAAGAATACCCTTTCAATATCAGCACTCCACGTATCGCTTAATGGTGCCTGGATGCTTTCAAAGGTCTTTGGATCAAGGTTTTCCTGAAGAAGGTATTGATACAATTGGAGAATCAAAACGGTACCTATTCCCACATTCGTGCCATGGAGAACATGACTTCTGCCTCCCCACAGCAACCGCATTTCCCAAAAATGGGCCAGGTGATGCTCACTCCCGGATGCGGGTCTGGAGTTGCCCACATAACTAATGGCTACCCCTGATAAAATTAGCGTCTCCATCAATTCTCCGATAGCCTTCTTATCGCCACTCGCTATACCCTTCCGGAGCCCAATGGTTTTTTCCAACGAATGTCTTGTCAATGCCGCAACCCGATCACAGTAGTATTCGTCGTTGATAATAGCCGATAGCTGCCAGTCAGCAAGACAGGTATACTTGCCCAGGACATCGCCGAAACCTGCGGCAATCATTTCTACAGGAGCTTTAGAGAGAATGTCCAAATCCGCAACGATAGCCTTCGGCACATGACATTCGAAGGTTGTTTTCAGGTTATTCTTCAGTAGTGGGGCTACTGACGAAGCATAGCCATCCATAGAAGGAGCTGTTGCCACAATAAAATACTGCATTCCCAGTTGATAGCTGAAGAATCGTGACAAGTCATTTATAGTCCCGGAGCCCACGCCCAAAATTAAATCACATGTTGGATCGAAGTTCATCAACAGCGTACCTAATGCAGACTCGTTAGGAGACAAAGCAGGATCGTCGAACACAAACGATGAGGCAGGAATACCCTCCTTCGATAGCTTTTCGAGAACTACTTCGCCTGCGATCTTTTGAGTGTTGCAATCTGCAATAACGAATGGCTTCTGATAACCAGCGTTCCTCACAATTGACGCTACTTTGTCCAATGCTTCGTCGCCAATTTCTACAAACTCAATGCCGGCAAAATGCGTTCTTCCGCAACTGCATTCTACCGGGTTATTAAGGTAGTGAACCAAGTCGACCTTGTCAGAATTCATCATTAAACCCCTTTTCCCTTGCGCTAACGTTAGCCGCATCCGTATCCTACAATACTTTAATGTATTACTATTATAAGGTAAAGAACTTGTGTTTTCATAGTCCCTGTGTTAAACTCGGACAAAGTGCATGATCTAGCATGCCCTTGCGCAAGAACGTGCACAAATACGCATTGAGAGGGTTGTCGGATGTTGAATTTGGAACGCATTGATCGTATTCGAGAAGAAGTACAGCGAAAAAAAGCGGTTACTGTCCATAAACTTGCGAAAAAATACTTCGTTAGCCCTTCCACCATCAGGCGTGATCTAGATGTCCTTGAAAAGCAAGGACTGATTAGGCGAACCTATGGGGGTGCAGTACTTCTAATACACCCCAGTAACGAAATTCCTTATTCCATCAGGACTAACGAAAACAAGTTTGCCAAGAACACCATCGGCGAGCTGGCAGCGGACTTGGTCGTGGAGAACCAGTTTATAGCCCTTGACACTACTAGTACCGTAGCTTTTGTGGTTCCCCATTTACGCGATAAGGAGAATCTAAAGATTCTCACCAATAGCGCACAAATTGCAATAGAGTGCATAGACACCCTCCCATCGGTCCGAGTCTTTTGCACAGGCGGATGGATGAACAAATTCTCCTTGGGCTTCGAAGGAGAGTCTACCCGACAACGAATTGCAGAGTATCACACAGATGTGCTCTTTTTTTCAGCTCGTTATATTTCTCTCGATTCTGGCATCACCGATGTAAACGAAGAGGATGTGTACCTAAAGCAGCAGATGATTAAGAACAGCCGTAAAGTTGTTTTCTTGTGCGATCACACGAAGTTTGATCAGACTTCCTATCGTTTAGTGTGCGAGATTAAAGAGATTGACTACCTAGTCACCGATAAGCGTCCTGCTGACGTATGGCTAACTCATCTTGAGGCAGCAGGTGTAGAGGTCATTTTCCCCGAATAGGTGGCTTCGTTGGAAATTAAGAATGCTCCCCTCTGTCCACGACAAGGGGAGCATCTCGTTACTATTAGATATACCACTGCCTACAAATCGTAGATATCGAGTATCGAAGACGCTGCCTCCATATCGAGATACAACTTAGCACGCTGATGACTACGCAGTATAGAGGCTGGGCAACTAGTATCAATAGGGCCTCTGAGGGTGTTTTTCACAGCCTCACTTTTGTTCTGGGAGGGAACAATACAGTAAATGTACCGCGCGGACATAATACCAGGAACGGTTACAGTATATGCCCTTTTCGGAACGGCATCAAAATTAGGGAAACAACCATCATTAACCTGTTGGGTGCGGCACCGATCATCTAAGTCTACTATCTTAAAGTTATGGGGATCTGCAAAGTCGGCCACATGGGGATCATTAAAAGCAATATGTCCATTTTCTCCGATCCCAATGCAAGCAATGTCAATGGGATGCTCCCTGAGCAAATTGGAGTAGCGACAAACCACACCATCGCCCTTTAGATCTGTATCCTCGATGTAATAAACCTTGTTAAACGGCGCTTTATCAAATATATGATTCCCTAGAAAAGCAGCGAATCTCTGTGGATGTGTTTTATCTAAACCCACATATTCGTCCAAGTGAAAACCGTTAACCCGCGACCAATCAATTCCCTCCATCTGCAATAGTTCTTCTAAGAACTCGCTCTGGGAAGGTGCAGCAGCAAACATCATGTTTATGTATTGACGAGTCTCTAGAAGACGCTGAATCAATGCACCCACTTCCGCTGCGGCCGTGCACCCCATCGCCTCGCGATTGGGACAGACGGCAATTTCCAGTTGATCTTGACAGAACTCCAGTACTACCATTATGCATTTACACCCCTGTCCATACTATTTGCATCAAAGCAGACTTGGCCTCCGACTAAAACTAAGAACACATCAATGTTGGAGTCAAAGACCACGATATCTGCATCCATACCTGCTGCAAGCTTCCCCTTACGGTGATGGAGACCGAGCACCTTAGCAGGTGTTAGAGTAGCCATCCGCACTGCATCAGACAACGGTACTTCTGCGACCTTGACCATGGTACGCACAAGCCTATCTGCTGTACACACACTTCCGGCAAAGGCCGAGCGATCCAATAACTTTGCTACACCGTCCTCGATTATCACTTTCTGCCCGTCCGAAAGGCTGCCTAGGATAGACTCGCCCTCAGGCATACCTGCTCCGCGCATGGAGTCTGTGACCAGACAGATAGCATTAGGACCCTTCACCTTGTAGGTAAGTTGTAACAAACTCTTAGGGAGATGCACTCCATCAGCGATCACTTCAACCGTTAAGTCATCTAGAAGGAAAGCACTTTCGAGGACCCCGGCATAACGATAAGCGTTAATTCTCCTAACACTAGACATCCCCGAAAACAAGTGAGTGACGAGGGAATATCCACTCTCCACCGCAGCCACCACTTCTTCGTAAATGGCATTGGAGTGTCCGATGGAACATAAAATGCCACGTTCGGAAAGGAAGCGCCCCATTTCCAAAGCACCCGGCAGTTCAGGAGCAATCGTCCAACGCTTCACCAGATTGGTATATTCCGCAACCCGCCTATATTCGCTAGGGTCCGGAGTTTTGATGTATCTCGGATCTTGTGCTCCCCTTTGCTCCATGGAAAAATAGGGACCTTCCAAGTGAACTCCTGCGATATTGGGACCAAGTTCAATCTCTGCTTGGGCCTGAGCAAATTGGGCTAGCGTCGAATCCAGTTCGTCCCACGTGGAAGTTACGGTAGTTGGAAGAATGGTCGTTGTACCGAAGCAAACATGGGAACGGGCTGCACCCATGATAGCATCTACGGACCC
Organism: Firmicutes bacterium UBA5493; assembly: GCA_002424045.1. Lineage (GTDB taxonomy): Bacteria > Bacillota > Limnochordia > Darwinibacteriales > Darwinibacteriaceae > UBA5420. The sequence goes on from DIPH01000015.1 coordinate 21,272, forward strand.
ATCCATAAAGTCGTGCCCACCACCTCCGTGGCTGTGAATATCAATGAATCCAGGCGTTATAAACCGTCCACCCACATCTATGACCTCATCTGTTTCACAGGTTTCAAGTTCAGAATCCGGCACAATGGCTGTGATCGTATCGCCCTCAATAATCACACTGCTGTGCTCAGCGGTGCGAATGGGTGTAATGATTGTGCCGTTTTTCAAAATCCTCCGCATACAATCTCCCCACCTTAATTTAAATGACGAACCCTGTAACCATATTTCTCTTCATATTCCTTGTTCAACCGATCGCCGTCGGGCAGGTTTGCGCTCGTCCACACAGGAGGGCGAACTCCTCTCTCCACTAGTTTTTCCGCAGTCGTCATCATTAGTAAGTTGATTGCAAATGCATTGGCATAAGTTGAAGTGGCACCCATCTTCTGAGGCGTAATCCCTTTTACATCAACCACAGAGTCCCCTAAGGGCAAGTGACTATTGATGTACATATCTGCAACTTCATAGAGGTTCTGTCCACTAGGATGGCGAGACGCGGTTCCCTTAGGCACATGCTCCCCAAAGCTCTTGGAGGTGATGGCGATCGAAGTCACACCTCTCTTTTTACACTCCAAGGCAGAGTCTATGGTCACAGAGTTAATGCCGTAGGCATTGACAATAACTAGCACATCCCCTTCATGTACTCCATAGGTGTCAAAAACCGCCTTGGCATATCCAGGTGTACGTTCTACATAATTCGAACGTTTTGCCCCAAAGAACAGACTTGTTCCCGGATCAAGGATTGGGTTAACACAAGCCAATCCCCCCGCTCGCCACAAGACCTCCTCGGCGGCCAAGTTCGAGTGACCGCCTGGTCCAAATACATTGATCAGCTTGTCTTTGAGGACAAAATCGGCGAGGACGTCAGCGGCTTTGTCAATTGATTCTTGTTCTTCGTGGGCGATCTTATTAATGATTTCCGATACGGCAGTAAGATATTGTTTTGTGATGTTTCTCATACTATCGTTCCCCTTCTTGAGCTAGCAAATTTTCAATCAGACGTCTTGCCTCTCGAACTAGTACATCAGCCATACTGGGGTGAAAAACCGTCGTTTCAGCTTCATATCCGCCTTCCTGATGTGCGGAAGACGTGGGCATATACCCCACGGAACCATTGGCATATCCTACCACCATGACTTGATTTGTCGGCCAACCGTCCTTCATGGCCAGGCCTAATTCTGCAAAGGGTTCCCCTGGAATGCCTATGAGTACAACATCACCGATGCTTAAGGCTCGTAACTCTATGGGTAACTCTTGGCTACCTTCGACCCCAAGTTTCTCGATGGCATCGCGCACACACTCCATATAGACCCTTCTTATTCCCTGCAACCGCGAGATCTCATCTTCCAGTTCGCGGAGACTTGGTAACCTCTTCAAGGGTAATCTAATCTTTGAGCTGCCAACACAGATCCTGATTTTCTCCATGCTTAGACTTTGTTGCAGTGCCGCGAGGGCTTCCTGAGCAATGGCCAACCCCACCTCTTCGGCCTTCCTAAAGGTACGGAAATCCATCACTTCGCCCAAGGCACTTGCATCGGCAGAATACCCTATGTTAATATTTCCGGCAGCACCATTTAGTACCAGTGTACTGCAGCGTGGATGATGCCGGGTAATGAACTTCCTAATATAACCTGGATAATCTGCACTATACAGCAAATTATCGGCTCCTAGCACTGTGGGGTGTAGGGCAAAATTGACTACACAGCCTACGAGGCTCGGGCCTGCATAAAAACCTAAAACCTGTAAATTCGGATCAGGGGTGTCTTCCAGAGAGCGCCGGTTCTTCCCAATTCCGTGAAGGATGCCCTGGCCCCGCCTCACCTGAACCGACTCCATGTTCCCTTGCGCCTCTTGAACCGCTTTGACGGAGCCTGCTATGATCCTGTCCATTGTTTCAGGCTCCTGCACTTTACCAAACCACTCAGAAACAAGGGGGCCTGAATGGGTATGGGTGGCACTAATGAATATGTGATCTTCGGGAATTCGGCTAACCTCCGAAATCCGCTTTCGAAGGTCCCAAGCGAGCTGGGATGTGACCTCAAGTAAATCGAGATTGATAACGGCTGCCACCCGCGATGAATCTTCCACTACCATGACATGGGAGTAGAGTTCATCGTGGCACCCCTTGGCGCCTACTTCCCTCGCTGCATAGCCTGCCATAGCTACGCCGACCCCTGGTGTAATATCCGCCTTGGCAAATCCGGCCCTATATGCCCCTTTCACTTCTCTCACGCTCTTTTCCCAACACTTGCTTCATTTCCTTAAACCTCTCCCAGTGGCTCTTAGAGACTTGTTCTGGAATTCCACCCGAATCCATCAAGAAAAAGCCCCGGTCCACGGAATCATAAAGCTTCTTCAGATATGCATACTGTTCCTGCTCATCCCAGTCAAAGAAAAACTTGTTGATGCCTCCTACAAAGGTAATTTCATCCCCATAATCCCTAACGAGTTGGGCAATGTCCATTTCCTCTGTGGGATCGATGGGATTGAGCATGTCAATACCTAGATCATATAGATCGCTCATAATAGGATTAATGTTACCATGACTATGCATATGCAAGAATGCACCATACTTGTGACAGAGCTCAACTAACCGTCCATGCCAGGGCTTAAAATACTCTCGGTAAAGCTGTGGACTGATTAATAGACTTGCATCGCTCCCTAAGTCATCACAAAAACAAATAATGTCTACCCCTGCCTTGAGCAAGTGCTCAGCCACCTGCAAATTGTACTCTCCTAGTCTGTCCACGACTTCCCGGGTGGCCTCGGGCTCCAATAATAAGTCCATTAGAAATTTATCGTAGGGATACAGAAAATAATGCACTCCGGAGAAAAAGCCGTTGAGATTGGCGTAGGTCATCCGGTCGCGCCCTTTGTGGTACGCGATTTCATCAGCCAACCCCTGATAACGCAAGGGATCGCCCGGATCGGGAAAGGGTAAATCCAGATTGCTCAGATCTTCTAAGGGGTAGTCATAGTTGTGATAAAAATGCGGTTCATAGCGCACTTCTTTATGGACGCCCGTCTCGTAGATCGTGATGCGCCTATTCTCTGCGGAAGAAATCACCTTTTCCAAAAACTCACCAGGTCCACCATGGCCAAAAGCAAGAGAAGCGCCGAAGCCTACGGCGACGGCAGGAATCCCAGCCCTTTTCGCATATTCCGCCTTTACCTCCCAGTCTTGGCGAGGCGAAGCTCCATACGAGAATTCGGGACCAGGCAACATATCGGAGGGAATGCAGTCTTCTCCCAGGAGTGCGCTGGCCAGCTTTTCATCAAAAAAGCCCATGGTCCAGGAGATGACTTCATTCGATTCGCCTTTCAATACAGCCAAGAATTGTTCCCTACTCACCATTTTCTTCATCTCCTCGGATCTATATCGTCTTCTCCAATAGCTCGATCAAAAGGATTAAATTCCTGCTGATATGGAACGGATCCTTGACGGGCAAAGCTACTACTTTATCCATGGGCTGTCCCTGTCTATCCCTAATCTGGATCCACTCGCCAACCGCGGGGTCAGGATGGGGGAACGTACGGAATGTATAGTCATGGACTTGTTCATAAAGCTCCCTCAAATCAGGATTTTTCGTAAGAGTATAGCCTAGAAGTGTCACATAAACTGCTTCCGAATGCACCCACCAGAGCTTATCGGACCAGCCCTCCAGTAGTTTCTTGGTCAGCGGATGATCGGCAAAGACTCCCACATCTCCTTGGGGGCGGCCACCATTTGCATCAACAAAATGATAGAGGCCACCATATTCTTGGTCCCATCCTAGCTGAAAAGCCCTTTTCACCACTTTGCAGGCCGTATCGATGATTTCTTGTTGACGCTTTCCTCCAAGCTTTAAGGCATGATGCATAAGAAACCACATATCTTCTAAACTATGACCTGGGTTAACGTACCGACTCAAAAGGTAGGTGTCCGCATCCAGAGAATCGTGGACCAGTTCTCGAATGGTCCCATCCTCGCGGATGAAGTTAGACATCAAATCCTCCGCGAGACGATGACAGCTATTAGCGATGACCTCTGTATCTGGATGGGAGAATTTTTCTGCAGCGCAAAGCAACTCTTGACTCGTGTTCAGAAGAATCATGGGGATGCCATGGGCTTTGTAGCCTGTGGGTAGTGGCTCAGGATTGGTCAGAAACTCCCAGTTCTCGTAGCGCCGGGTGATGGAATTGTATAACTTCAGCGCTAGATCAAGGGCCTCTCTATCCCTTCCCATGGCCGCATACTTAGCAAAGCCTAAAACCACAAAGCAGTCTGCATAGGTACTAATCGCATAGCCCTGGCCCTGGGTGGGCTCTTTAGGGGTGCCATCTCTTGTCAAGAGAAATGCGCTGTGACCTGAGGGCAGAAAGCTATGGTCTCGCAGAAATTCATAGCCGCTTTGTGCCAATGACAAATACTGTGCCGGGTCTTCCTCCATCTCAGCCAACTTGGACAAAAGCCACACCATGCGACCTTGTGACCATGTATACTTATCTGTACTCACGAGTTGATCTCCATAGCTGTTGAAGCAGGTGAAATACCCTCCATACTCTTTATCCATGGCTTTTTCGAGCCAAAATGGCATTATGGTACCATATAGGTGCTCTCGATAGAATGAAAGCCGATCTTTAAGTTTTTCTTTGTTCATGTCTTCTGCTCCTAACATGTCCTTTGGATGACCATGCAGCGCAGGGGCGGGGAAGCTAATCTCAATAGGACATCTTGACTACATGCTCTTGTTCTTGGAAGGAACAATACAGGAAACGCACTGTGTACATGATTCCTAGCACAGTTTCAGGATATACTCTCTTCGGGAGGGCGTACGCCTTGGGGAAACAACGGCCATTTTCCTGTTGGTTGCATACTGATGGTCGAGTTGCACGATCTAAGAGTTGTGAGGATCAACGGAACCCCCGCATTTTTGGCGAAGACCCAGCGGTTCAATAGTTGTGCTCTCTACGCTAGGTGAAGAACCCTGTAACCATATTTCTCTTCATATTCTTTATTCAATCTATCGCCTTCCGGTAGATTCGCTCTGGTCCATACTAGGGGGTGAACTCCTCGTTCTACTAATTTCTGTGCGGTAGCCATCATCAACAGATTAATGGTAAACGCATTAGCGTACGTTGAAGTAGGACCCATCTTCTGGGGAATACCTTCTAGCTCAACCACTGAATCGCCTAAGGGCAAGTGGCTGTTAATATACTTATCAGCAACGTCACACGGTCTCGTAGCTTTGTAGGCTTACCAATATGTGCAGGTGCCGTCAGATGACGTATCTACAATATCCTTAAGAACTAAGGGCACTCTCACCACTTCAGGAGGAATACTGAATGCTAAGGTTCAGTGGCGATGGCTAGTGCAATGACAGCAACATCAAAAAGAGCCCAAGGAAGGACAAACAGAACGAGGGCACCCCAGATACTTAGTTTCACCTTCCCACATCAAGCGCTATTCTGCGAAGGCTTCCTTGTGACAGACTCTACGCATATCCGATGTTTTCCAGCATTTCTATCAAGGTCCGCGTAACCTGTTCGCCCGTCCCCCTGACAAGGCGAGACGGCAAACCGTAGTAGCGGAAAGAATCATTCACTTCATAACCGCCCTCATCGTAAACTCTCTCAGGCACCACATAGCCGACGGCATCGTTGGTATAGCCAAGGACAAACACTCGTCGCGGTGCCCTTGCTCTTTTGATTTCTAAAGCAAACTCATGGAAAAACTCCCCAGGCAATGTGACAAATTCCAGATCTCCCAGGGAAAAAACGGCAATTTCTACCTCCCGCCCCGCCTCAATTTCGCCTGCCAGCTGCAATCGGCCCATTTGTTCAGCCCAGCTGGTCCAGACTTCCGCCTGATTCACCTCGCCAAAGGAAGCTCCACTATTTCTAAGCTTCGCACCAATGGCCCTAAAAGCCTCCGCCTCTTCCAGGTAGCTGTCGGCTGTCGGTACCTCTTCCAAAGAAAGGCACATTCTTTGGTGCTTGTACAAAATATCTGTCGAATCCTTCCACTGAGCAGTCTCGGAAGCCTGAAGGGCTTCGCGGGCGAGCATTTCGCCTAACCTAGCGGCTTCGGTGAACGTTCTGTGTCCGTGCTTGCCCCCTTTGATGCTATCCTGTGTATTGTGACCTACGTTTACATCGCCTGTGGCACCATTGAAGAACATCACCTGCGCCCCCGGATAGGAATTGTTTAACGAGGCTCTCAAGTAAAATGGGTAATCTGACGTCACCAAAAGGTTGTCTGGTCCCAAAACAACTGGATGACAGGCATAATTCACAAGGATCGCCTTAGTTCCTTTATCTGCCTCAAGACGCACCACCAATACCTGCGAATCTGTGGGCCCGTCCTTTTTTCTGCGGTTCTTGCCCACTAAAGAGCAATCACCATCACCTACGAACAACCGTACAGGCTCTAGGTCTTTGTTGGCTAAGTAAACAGCACCAGCCAGATTGTTCACTAATCCTTCCACATATCCGGAATCAGTTTGGCCCAAAAAGGCATCTTCGAGAACAGCGGGACCAGAATGGGTGTGGGTAGCACTGAGCAAAATAGAACAAAAATCCGTGTCCATCAACAGCGACACTTTTTCCCGCACCCTCGCGAGGATTCCTTGGTCAATACCTATCAGATCAGCTGAAACGAGGGCAAGCTTCTTGACTCCATCTGCCAAAACCAACGCCTTGGCGTATAACGGATCATGAACGCCCCGGCACCGGGCCCTCCGAGCCACAAAACCTGACAACTCACAGTCGAAAGGGGGGGTAATCGCTAACTCCCCCACTCCAGCTCTTAAACACTTAGCCATCCAAATAACCTTCTTCCCTATTCTCTTGCCAAGGGCAAATCTACCCTTTTACCCGTTTCAGCTGACTTGTAAATTGCCAGCACCAGCTCCGTGGCTTTCTCCCCTTCCATTCCCGAAACAAATGGTTGACGATCCTCTGCGATCGCGCCCATCATATCCAAAATGGCCTGTTCGTGGGCCCAAGTATCCTCGACAATGGGGCTTATGGCACTGACAGGAGCATGACCGTGCAAAAATGATGAGTCATCCTCCCGGTCCTCCCTGAACTGCCACAGCAGGGGATCCTCATCAAGGATGATTGCGCTTCCATCTGTCCCATAAATCTCCAATTTCTTGTTTATGCCATGGTAAACAGATGTTGTGGCTTGAATGGTTCCCACCGCTCCATTTTTAAACTCAACTGCAGCTGTAACAGTATCTTCGACCTCGATGTCATGGGTTAAATTGCCTGCATAGGCGAACACACTCTTCACATCGCCCATGATCCACAAAAGGAGGTCGACGGTGTGGATTCCCTGGTTCATCAATGCTCCGCCGCCATCCAGTGCTCTGGTGCCCCTCCAGCCGCCGCTTAAATAATAATCTTTGGACCTAAAACAAATGGTGGCAGCATTCCCCATAATCAGTCGGCCGAACCTTCCATCAGTTGCAGCCTTCTTTAAACCGCTATAAAGGGGCATGAAGCGAAGCTGAAAGACAGTGCCAAGCTTTATTCCAGCCTCTTGCGCAAGTTCAATAATCTGGCTGGTATGCTTCATAGTAATATCAAGGGGTTTTTCGATTAACAGATTGACCCTCGCATCGGCCGCTGCTCTGCAGATGTCCAGCCTGGTTCCGCTAGGGGTGCATACGGTAAGAATATCCAAATTTTCCTTAGCCATCATTTCTCGATGATCCGTATACCATGCACAACCGAATTCATGTGCCACCGACTCCGAATTTGTCCTCCATTGATCACTTACCGCCGCCAATTCAGCATCTTTTAAGTTTTTTATTGCTTTAGCATGGACTTTACCGATATTGCCGCAACCGACTACACCTATGCGCATTTTTTCTACCATGGGCAACCATCTCCGTTCCTAAGCAATCTGTAAATCACCGGGCATACTTACCCAAAATCGTTTTGAGATTCTCCACAATGTAATAAATATCTTCATCCGTAAACAACGGACTGACCTGGATAAACAGCGCCCGGGCTATTAGGTTTTCCGCCATAGGACACATTCCCATCTCATACCTTGGGTTTCCTTTATACAGAGGACATGAAAAGGGACACCCGGAAGAATGAACAGTCAACTTATCAAGAACAAAAGGATAAGCATATGTGGGCAGCCCCTGGTATAATCTGGCACCTGGAATTTTATTCTCTTTGCATTCGGCCTCCGCTTGAATAGCAGCCTCTTTCGATGGAAGATAAATAGCGATTGAAACATAGCTGCATCCTTCTTCATCGAAGTTCTTCCGCAGCGCGAGGCCTTCTATCCCTACCAGTCCGTCCAGAATTTTAGCTGCATTTACCTTCATTGTGTCAACAATATCAGTCACCTTACGGAGCTGCATAAGGGCCACCGCCCCCGTCAACTCACTCATGCGGTAATTTTCGCCATAGAAACCAGGGCAATCGGGGTTTACTATTACATATCCATTTTCATTTCGAACCCCGCCCTGATCATGGGCCATGATCGCCCTTTCATGTAATTCGTCATCATTCATAATCACCAGACCGCCTTCGCCTGCCGTAATGGTTTTATTTATCTGGAGGCTGAAAGTGCCGATATCGCCCATCGTTCCCACATACTGACCCTGGTAGGTAGTGCCAAATGATTGGGCAGAATCCTCAATGACCTTCAATCCATGTTTGCGGGCTATCGCCAGAATCCTGGTCATGTCTGCACTGGAACCTTGCAGATGGACAACCATGATCGCCTTAGTTCGCTCATTTATGCACTGTTCCAACGCATCTGGATCCAAGTTCAGGCTTTCGTCCACATCACAAAAAATGGGGATGGCATTGCAGGAAACAACTGAACCAGCACAAGCAACAAAGGTAACCGCCGGGATGATCACTTCATCGCCGGGGCCAACTCCAATCGCCCTCAAAGCTACCATTAAAGCAGCTGTTCCGGAAGAAACCGCAAGGGCATGCTTTACCCCAAAGAACTGAGCGGCTTCCTTTTCAAAAGCATCTGTTTTTCCCTGCAGATTTGGCCCGTAATAACGGAAAGGCGATTGATTCTCGATCACCTCGGATATTGAACGAATTTCTTCCTGATCATAGACTACTGCACCTGGATACACGGGTTTGCTTAAATCATTCACTGCTTATGCCTCACTTTCGTTGTAATGTTTTCTTCAATCTTGTAATTTTATTATCCTTTGATCCCACTCATGGCCATGCCCGAAATTATGTGGCGGCGGAAGAACATGAACACAATAATCAAAGGTACTACGGAAATTGCGGTTCCTGCCATAACGGGGCCGTACTCAACGGTGTACGAGTTCTGGAACATAGTCAGACCCACTTCTAGCACAAATAGATCAGATGAGTTCGTAATAATAAGGGGCCAGACAAAAAAAGCCCATCCAAACATAAAGCTGAAGATCGCAAGGGCAGCCAAGGCTGATTTTGTCAAGGGAAGCACTACATTCAGGAAAATTCCGAACTCGCTGCAACCATCAATGCGAGCAGCATCCATCAGCTCATTTGGCACCGAACCTACTTGCTGACGCATGAGAAATATACCGAAACTAGAAACCACTAAAGGCGCTATAATACCGGTGTACGAGTTGATGAACCCCGCCTTTGACACCATCAAGTAGAAAGGAATCATGTAGCACTCGAAGGGGATCATGGTAGTGCCCAGGATAATCATGAACAAGGTGTTTCTGAATGGAAAATCATATTTCGCAAAGACTGTCCCCGCAAATGCAGATGTTATCAGAACAAAAATCGTTGACACAGTACTGACCAGAACACTGTTCAGAAAATAGCGAAAAATGGGAATGCGCGTTGTCACACTGACAAAGTTGTTCCAAGTGAAATCGCGGGGAAAAATACTTGGCGGCACAGCCAAAATCTCCTGTTCCGTTTTGAATGAGGAAAGCAACATCCAAAGGAACGGAAACAGCATCATGATCACACCGAGCATAAGAAGAATATGGTACCAATTGGTAGCTCGCTTTCTCGTTTTCTTTTTCATGTTATTCTCCCTCTAGTAATCGTCCGGTTTAAACATCTTGAACTGGATCACACTTGCGATCATCACTATGGCAAATAAGACCACAACCTGCGCTGAAGCGTAACCCATCTTGAAGTAGCGGAAGCCGTTCTGGTAGATCTCGTAGACCAGAACCCGCACAGACGCTGCAGGTGCACCCTGCGTTCCAGTTGTCATCACGTATACTTGGGTAAAGACGTTCAGAGCCTGAATCGTCGCTACGACGCAAATGTAAAGAGCCATACGTTTGAGCAAAGGAAAGGTAATATAGCGAAAGACCTTCCAGCCAACAGCGCCGTCCACCGCTGCTGCTTCATAGTATTCTTCCGGAATGTCCCGCAAGCCCACAAGAAACAGGACCATGTAATAACCCACGACTTTCCAGATACTCATAATGATGATTGAAAATAGTGCCACATCCGGATTAGTCAACCAACCAACCGCATTTAAACCTACCGCGGTCAAAACGTAGTTAATTATCCCATAGGTCCGGTCGTACAACCATTTCCAGATAATTGAAACTGGAACCATCGGAATAACGAAGGGCAGAAAATACGCAAACTCATAAAAGGAGTTCAGACGAGTGTTCTTTTTTAATGCCAGTGCTAGTAGCAGCGCCAGCATAATACTGACAGGCACCACAATGATGGCGAACAGTGTTGTGTTAAGTAAAGCGGTTTTAAATGTTGTGTCACTTAGGATTTTAGCAAAATTGGCCAGTCCCACAAAGGGCCGATGACGCCTGATCAGGTGCCACTCATGAAAGCTAAGATAAAGAGTACCCAGAATCGGGATAATTCTTAAAACAAGATATAAGGTAAACGTGGGTATCATAACCGCCGTAGCAAAGCGGAGTTTGCGACGTTCCAAACCTTTGGTTTTCCCGAACACAAGTTTTTCCTTAACTAATGTTTTGGGCATTACTTTCCCCCCAACGATTTTTCTGACAGCCTCTGTCTTCTGTCTTGTGAATATGTGGAGCGAAGAACTCGCTCCACACGAAGAATCCCTAGAGTTTTTGGTCTAGTACAGACCATGCTCCTTCAGAATTTCATTTGTTTCCTTGGCTGCATCCTCTAGCACCTTGTCGATTCCTTCGGGATTGTCTACCAAAGAGGCATTTCTGAATGCAGCTTCCAGACGTTCACCAAGCCTTGTCCAGATTTCATCTGCCGCACCGATGGGTGGGTAAGTCGAGTATCTATATCCTTCCGGACGAACAGTTGCGATAGCGTATGCAGGTTCTCTTTCAAATACGTCGCTGAAATCAATGTCTATTCTAGGAGCGGGCCAACCAATTTCCTCGAACATTTTCTTGATATATTTGTCATCGTTGAAGAACATGATGAACTCCCAGGCAATGTCAGCGTTCTTGCTGCTCTTCGGTACAAACGCCGATTCAGTGGAGTACACTGTACCAGAATTACCTTCATACTTGCCAGGAATTAACGCCGTACCGTATTTCAGATCCGGAGCTGTTTCTTTGAAATAAGGAATGGGCCAGAACTCCCTGATAAACATAGATGTGTGCCCAAGGGCAAATGCTTCGCTGTCTTGTTTTGTGTCGAAACTGTCAGTCTTGTACTTATGAATCAAATCAATATACAGTTTCAAGCTCTCTCTTCCAGCTTCATCGTTATAAGCCGCTCTCCATTTACCATCTGCGGTCTGTTCCAGAATTTCCCCACCGGCACTGGCCAGGAAGATCTGGAATTTTTCTGTTACACCGGAACCATCGCCGAACTTGCGCAGCGAGATGCCTGTGCGGACAGGTTCACCTTTATCATCATAAACGGTGAGTTCCCTTGCATATTCGAGCAATTGATCCCAGTTCTGGGGGGGAGCATCAGGTAACCCCGCTTCTGCAAAATGATCCTTGTTCCAATACAAGATTCTTGCTATACCAATCTGGGGAACACCGTAAATATCTCCAGCGATGGTGTTGAGTTCCAAAGTCCTGGAATCGAACGACTTGTTAACGAACTCGCTAACATCACTTGGGGGTAGAGAAATATATCCTCCCTCAATATATTGTGGAATGATGTACTCAGAGGTTACAAAAATGTCTGGGGCTTCGCCTGCTGGCACGGATACGGCCAATTTGCGTTCGAATTCTCGCAGCGGAAATGCTAGAACTTCCACTTCAATTCCTCTTTCAGCTTGGAAGTCCGCGGCCGCTTCCTGATATGCTGGAAGTAGCTGAGACCAGCCGATCCAAACGCTTATTTTTCCACCCTGTGCGTCAATTGGGCCAGCAACCGCAAAAGCCAAGAATAACGCCATTGCCAAAACCATTACTTTCCTTTTCATTTGAAATCCTCCCTTTATCATTTCTCTTCTTCCCTTACTCGTGATATCTCGGTACGTCATTACTCATTCCTTCTTGAGGATAGCCTCTAGCAAATGCTTTGTCTTGGGCATTTGCAGACAAACCCGTGCAACGCGAACTTCCTTTGTAGTGGTCTCGCCATTCTGCACACACGCCATCTTGTGAGACGACTAAGAACGTGGCAAGATAACCTCTACGAGCCCTTAACTGCCGACACATCCTCTGCATTAGGCATCTTGCACCAGTACAGAATTGGTTTTCTTTATCTCTTTCCTCTACCAGGACTCCCTTGTGCTTTAGCCTTTCCTTGCAAGATAGAGACGCTTCACGGTGATGTCCAAGGGATTCCCACTCCAGTCCACGGATTTCAGAATTTCAGCAATTTACCCAGTTCCTTTCTTCATAAGCAGCCCTAGCACAGCATGTCTTCGGTAATGTCGACGCCAATACCAAATGTGTCATTCTAAATTTGTGGAATTTTCTCGTTTGCGTAACTTCCCATCGGAGACCCTCCCCAAGTCTTGGCATTTATCTCTGGGTTGGACAACACAAAACAATGGATTGTGGGAGTGTCCCTATCTCTACATTTTACCTATTTCACCATGCCCCTAGTGTGGTGTTTGCCGGTGATTCATTCTACAATAGACCACAATCGAGCCTAAACTTTCGTCTCCCACCCCCTCATGCTGATTTGTCCTGCCTTACAACAGCGTCTCTAGATGGGTCAAGCTTTCTCGCGTACCCCGCTTCAGACCCTTTACGAACCTATCCCGGGTAAAAGTTCCAGCCCCCAAAAGGTCCTTCGGATCACCCATGCCTTCGTATTCGCATAGCAAAGCCCCATTATAACCCTCTGCCGCAAGTTGTTCGATTGTCATTTTCAAATCGATTTTCCCCTGGCCTAATGGCACAAACTGTACCGCTTCCTTTTCAGCAAAAATCAAGTCTTTAAGATGAACGTTTGCGGTGTGTGGTACGAGATGACGAATGAAGCGGTGAGCATCTTCTACGGAATGCCCAGCCCAGCAAAAGTTGCCCGTATCGATGGTTAGGCGTAAATGGTGATCAGAAACCCCGTTAATGATCTTCAGCAATGTCTGTCCATCGTTGACCACATGACCATGATTTTCCAGTGCAAGAACAACATTGTGTTTTCTTGCCACTTGGACGGCAAGGCGAAAACCCCGAATAATGGAATCAACCATCTCTTCTTGGCTTAAGTCAGGGTGGGGATCTCCTGTCATGGCTCGAACTATGCCAACACCCAAATCTGAAGCGAGTTCGCAGTACCATTCTAGGCGCACAACCTCACGTTCGAGCTCACTTTCCTCGAGGCAGACAAAATTATTGTATCCTGCTACCGAAACGATTGACAATCCGCGGCTTTCAACGGCTTCCACCAACTCAGAACGATGATCTTTCCCAAGATTTACCGTACCGTTATGGGCTCCCTTTACAGTGCACAGCTCAATGGTAGTTCCTCCAATGTCCCTAACGAACTCCAACATCTCTGTGAAATCCATACAGCTTAAACTCAAAGCTACTACACCTATTTCCATGGCTTCGCCTCCGTAAATCGCATTCTCCATCACTGTAATTGCACAGCATTCCTCTCTCACAGACCCCTACCCACTAACCATTTTGAACAGAATGTCCATTTCTGTCGTTGAAAGCCGTTTAACGGACCCCATTCCTTTCGCGATTGCACCGATAACAACTTCCACGTACACATCTCGGCCACTTTAATGGTTGCCATATGCACAGCATCAACAGTTCCAGTGGCTCAACCATGCCCTTAAGGATCATCCACTATTTGCTTACTAAGGTGTCGCTATCTGGAGTCTTGCAGCAAGATTATCCTGGTTGTTCCGTTTAGCCACTGAGGCTACTACGCCAAACGATTTCGTCCTCCCATAAACTCCCTGTGCGAATTCCAATCAGCCACAAATTCGTCGCCAATAGAAATAAAGAGTCTATCAAGAATAAGGGCGATGGCCCCATGCAAAAAGTTATGCTTGTCTTCGGTGGCCAAGGCAAACTCCAAGCCTTGCTTCGAATAAGGCCAACAATTCGCTACTACAAAATCCGATATGGCATCCAATAACTCGGGATAGTGCCAGATGACCCGACCTCCTACCACCAGCAACTGAGGGTTAATGACATTTACAAGGCTGGTTGTGGCCCTGCCGAGTACTTCAGTGACTCGCGCAAAGCACTTCAAGGCAACGTCATGGCCCGAGCGGGCTCTAGCCACCAAATCACGATAGTTGTCAAGGACACTGTCGTGCTCTGGAAAGAGGATTCCCTCGCGGCGTGCCTCATCGGCGATGGCGCCTAGGGAGGCTACATTTTCTAAGCATCCCTTTTGGCCACAATCTGGACAAAACTCACCACTCCGATCTACAACCACATGCCCAAACTCCCCTGCATTGCCTAGAAAACCCCGGACCAACTGCCCATCAACGACCAACCCTGAACTCACGCCTTTGTCCACGTTGATGAAAAGAATATTGCGAATACCAGTAGGTTTTCGACGGACCCACTCCGAAAGAGCAGCCGCGCTGGCATTTCTCTCGAGAATGACGGGAACACCAAAGCGCTCTTCCAAATCATCCTGCAGACGAAGGGGTGTGGTTCGCCCTGGGTAGTAATAGTGTCCATTGGGGATATCAAACGAACCGCGGACAGAAATTCCTAATCCAATAATTCGGTCCCACGAAAACGGATGAACATTCCTCAAATCCTCAATTAACCGGATGACGGAACCTGTGGTATCCTCTTCTAGATGTTCAATATTACCTTTTACAATCGAGCTGACAAAGGCTCCATTTAAGTCTGACAAGACAGCTTGGGGCTCCGCCCCCCCTAAGTTAACGCCAATAATATACCGGGCTGTAGGAACGAATTTTACAAGCATTGGCTTTCTACCACCACCAAATTCGCCAAGGCATTCGTCCACCACGAATCCGTCCTTAGCAAGTGCCTTAATAATGGTCCCTACCGTCGGGTAACTCAAATGGGTTATTCTAGCCAATTCAGTGCGGGTAGACATTTTCTGCCTTACAGCACTTAGCACCTTTCTGGTGTTTATATCCCGCACCACGCTGGAATCCAGGTGTACGCTCAACGTTCCGACCTCCCTGTTCTTAAAACCCTTATAAAAAGACCTTTGTTATAATTTAAGCACGTATTGTCAAATTCCTTCTTTTTTTAAGATTTTATTTCATCTTTTTTGTACTAGTTTTGGGGGTTGTTAATGGAAGAGGCATGGAGCGATCTCCATGCCTCTTTAGTCACTTGGTCTTGGTCAAAGTCGAACTTCTTTACCCGTACGTGCTGACTCATAAATTGCCAGGATTAAATCCACAGCCTTTCGGCCTTCTCTGGCAGGAATCAGCGTCTCCCTCCCACTGTCGATCGATTCTATCAAATCCTCGATGAGCTCTACATGGGAATTCTTCGGAAAGTTTCCAGGGTCTTTGCTGGTACTAGCGTCGTTGCCACAGAGATCAACATCTTCTAGGACAGGGGGATCCTCTATGGCCCACAATTTGATCCCACTATCGGCCAAAATGACACTTCCATTCGTACCATGTAGCTCGATTCGAGCCTGTTCCCCAGGATATACCGAAGTTGTGCCTTCAATGACACCATAGGCCCCACTCTTGAACTGAACGAGGGCAACAGCGGTATCTTCCACTTCTATGTTTCTCGCCTTTGTGCCCA
>DIPH01000015.1:37431-163448 GCA_002424045.1 Firmicutes bacterium UBA5493
TGTTTCTCGCCTTTGTGCCCACTCTGGCAAAAACGCTTTCCGCGTCACCGGCCAAACAAAGAAGTTGATCAATGGTGTGGATCCCTTGGTTCATCAAAGCTCCGCCGCCATCATGCTCCCAGGTGCCTCGCCAGCCTGCACTATCATAGTACTCCTGACTGCGGTAGAATTTGATGTAGGCATCAGCCAAAAATACTTGGCCAAACACACCTCGGGCCACCGCCTCTTTGATTCTAATGAAATCTGGTGCCAGACGCTTTTGGAAAACACTACTCATCTTAACCCCATGGTGCTCCACTGCTTGAACTAGATCGTCCAACCCTTGTTTCGTTATGGCAATGGGTTTTTCGCAAAGAATATGTTTGCCGGCCTCCGCACAAGCTACGACCATCTCCCCGTGACTGCCGCTGGGACTGCCAATAGCAACGATATCCACATCAGGACTTTTAACCAACGCCCGGAAATCCGTTACACTTCGGGCCCCGCCATATTGCTCTGCAAAGCTTCTGGCTTTATCTAGGCTAGGATCACAGACTGCCGTGATGACTCCGCGACCTGTCTCTCGGATGGAGTGGGCATGATGATGGGCTATGGAACCACAACCGATGATGCCAAATCTGTACGTCCTCATTTTGCCATCCTTATTCATTATTTTAGCCACTTGGCCAGATTCTCACTTACAAATTCATCATCGTGCAGGTGCGGGTAGGCTTCGTAAACCCGATCGATCTCTTCTAACTGCCCTGGAGATAGTACCTCCTTAGGATCCAGACACCATGTCCCCTCCAAGATACCTTGTCTGCGCAGAACTTCGTGAATTCCAGGGATACATCCCGCAAAACCGTTGGCGGAATCAAAGAAAGCTGCATTGGCGTCCGTTACTTCAGCAGCGCGCCTTAGAAGCTCCTTTGGAATCTGGTCACCCTGACGAACTGCCTTAATCTCCTCTAGCAAAGCGACCGCCTTTTGGGTCCAGACTGCCCAATGCCCCAACAGTCCACCGACAATTGATTTTTCCACCACTTTTCCTTCAACTTGAAACTTAAACGTTGTTAACAAATCCACCACGATATTGTCATCGTTGCCGGTATAGAGTGCAATATCGTCGACCCGAGGCGAACTACACACCGCCCTCACCACATCCAAGGAAAAATACCGATTGAAAGGCGCAATCTTTACAGCCTTAACCTGAGGAATATTTACAAACTCGTCCCAGAACTTGTAGCTAAAAACGCGTCCACCCACTGAGGGCTGTAGATAGAAGCCAAAGAGTGGTATAATCTCTCCCACTGCTCTAGCTCTGTCCAAGAGTTGCTCTTCACTATAAGTATCCAAGCCACCCATACTCAAAAGGCCTAAGTCATAGCCTAGGCTGGCCGCCAGCTTGCTTTCGTTCAACGCCTGGTCAGTGGGGCCACAAATCCCTGCAATTTTAATGAAGGGTTGGGGAGCTCCTTCCGTAGTCATCTCGTCCATAGCAATCCGCAGTACTGGTTCGAATAGACGGACATCTTTGTCGCGAATAGCGAATTGGGTGCTATGGACACCCACTGCTAAACCACCAGAGCCAGCCGCCATATAATAGCGGACTAATGCCCGTTGCCTTCTTTCGTCAAACTTCCTCTCACGCGTTAAAGCTAGGGGTAGAGCAGGTATCACCGTACCTTCATGTAGAAGTTTACTCACTTGCGGAGATAGTGTCATAACTAAAACTTCCCTTCTGTTTCTTGGAAACCCGTGGGCTTGTCCAATAGAGCACCACCGGACTCTATCCAGTCCACAACCCACTCCATCATTTGGGCTAAACCAACTCTTGGATAGCCAAAGAGTCTATGGGCCTGGCTGGCGTTATTCAACAACGCTTCATGTCCTTCTTCGCCTACGAACGTCACCGTCGTTCCAAAGCGTTTGGCAAATTGCTCGGCAGCCCAGCGCACGGAAATGGTCTCAGGTCCAGTGACATTTAGGATTTTGGCTGGAGCTTGGCACTTGGTGAGAGCACGTAATGCGTAGGTATTGGCATCGCCCTGCCAGATACAGTTTACGTTACCCATGGTAAGATCCACGGGTTTACCTTCTTTCACTAACCTGGCAATGTCCACTAACACGCCATAACGCAAGTCAATGGCATAGTTGAGACGATAGTGGAGAACCGGCGTCTGATAGGTTTTGGAGAAATAGTCGAAAAGGCGCTCACGGCCTAAACAGGATTGGGCGTATTCACCGACTGGTTGAGGCTCTACGTTTTCATCGGCACCGCCTTGACGGACAGGCGTGAATGGATAAATGTTGCCGCTAGAGAAAGCCACAATGCGCGAATTCCGATACTTTCGGGCCACTTGTCCAGCCACTAATGTATTCATAGCCCAAGTCATGTGGGCATTACTGCTTGTACCAAACTTATAACCCACCATATGGATTACATTTTTCACATCAGGTAGCGCCGCTACTGCATCAGGATCAAGGAGATCCGCGGAAATGGTTTCGATACCCGCCGCCTCCAATTCCTCTCGCAATGTACCCGATGAGAACCTGGAAACACCAATAACTCTCTTGTTCAAATTACCCTCAGTAATCGCCCGCTTAGCTAGCTTCGCTAAACTGGGCCCCATTTTTCCTCCGACTCCTAAGATCAAGATATCTCCATCGAGGCCCCTGAGATCCTCAATCAGGGCTGGAGTTGGTTCGGTCAGCTTGTTTTCTAACTCTACTAATGTTTTCATGCCATCACCTCGTGAAAAGTATTTTTAAGTTAAGTCGCATCCCGCACACCGAGATAGGCGCGCCGCACAACGTCGTCGGCCAAGAGGTCTTCGCCTGACCCTTCTGCAACAAAAACTCCATTCTCCAGAACATAGGCCCAGTCCGCAAGTTCCAGAGCCTGTTTCGCGTTTTGTTCCACCAAAATGACCGTTACCCCTTGGGCGTTTACCGTCTTGATCAAGTTAAAGACATCTCGGATAACTAAAGGTGCAAGTCCTAAAGAGGGTTCATCCAACAAAAGCAGGCTGGGATTGCTCATCAAGCCTCGAGAGATGGCGAGCATCTGTTGTTCACCGCCACTTAGGCTGCCTCCGGCTTGTTCTTTACGATCCTTTAAGACAGGAAAAAGTTCATACACGGCTTGTAGTCGACTCTCAAATTGGCTCTTATCTCTGAGGGCATAGCCACCCAAGATTAGATTCTCCGCTACACTGATATTGGGGAAAATTTTGCGGCCTTCAGGAATCTGAATGACTCCAGAACAGGCCGCCTTATAGGCAGGATATGGTAGCGGTTTGCCATCAAAGGAAATCTTCCCAGAATAACGCAAGACACCGGAAATCGCATTAATCAAGGTTGATTTTCCTGCGCCGTTAGCACCGATAACAGTTACGATCTGTCCCTTTTCCGCTTTCATGGAGATATTATTTAGCGCCTGATTTCGACCATAAGAAACACAGATATTATTTACATCCAAATATGCCATTGTTCCACCTCCTACTAAGACCCAAGATAAGCACGCAGGACTTCTGGTTCGCGTTGAATATGCTCGGGATCGCCGTTTGCAATAACTTTACCGAAGTTCATTACCCATAGTTCTTCACAAATGTCCATTACCATGTCCATGTGATGTTCAATTAACAAGATGGTCATATCAAGCTCTTTGTGAATGCGCCGGATGATGTCCATAAGTTCCCGAATCTCCGTAGGATTAAGACCCGCTGCTGGTTCGTCAAGCAAGAGCAAAGCAGGCTTTGTGGCCAGAGCTCTGGCCAACTCCAACTTTCTCTGCAAACCATAGGCAAGGTTTTCGGGCCATGTGTTCTCGTAGCCCAGTAGCCCGACGAGCTCTAAATAGCGCTCAACTTCAGCTGCCGATTCCTTCTCTTGCCGCCAAACCCTCGGCAATCCAAGGACTCCCTCCATAAAAGAGTACTCAGTGCGGCAATTGGTTGCCATTTTCACGTTGTCAAAAACATTCAGACCCTTAAACAGCCTGATGTTTTGGAAAGTCCGAGCAATGCCAAGATGGGTAATCTCTGAGGGGGATTTTCCGGAAATGACTTGGTCACGAAAACGAATATCTCCCTCTACAGGGTCATAAACACCGCTGATCAAGTTAAAGACCGTAGTCTTACCGGCTCCATTGGGACCAATAATACCAGCCAGTCTACCTTCGGAGAGGTTAATGTTAACCCCATTTACAGCGACAACTCCGCCAAAGCGCATGGTAACGTTGTTCATTTGAAGTAAAGTTTTCGGCTGTTCTTTCATGCCCCTTGGCCCCCTCTACCTACTGCGCTTTTGCGACGACCTTTGATCCAACCAAGTATCTGCGAAAGAGATAATTCCCAGCGACCGAAGAGCCCTGTCGGTCGATAAATCATCGTAACAATAATGATGGCTGTGTAGATAACCATGCGCCATTCTGCTCCGAAGTGCAAGATCTCTGGCAAGAGGGTCAGGGCCATCCCAGCAAAGACCACCCCCGTTAGGCTGTTAATCCCGCCGAAGAACACAATAACGATCAACTCCACCGACTTACTCCAGTTAAACATATTCGGTTCAATATAGTAGGTGGAGAAAGCCAAAAGAGAACCGGCAACAGAGCCAAATACAGCGCTGAATAAGAAAACCAAAAGCTTCTGTTTGAAGGTGTTTATTCCCATCACCTTGGCGGCCAGTTCGTCGTTGCGAATGGCTAGAGAGTTTCTTCCCAGCTTGGATACCTTAAAATTCCTACACAAAACGAGGGCTGCCAGAAAAATCACAATGACCATAGGCAGGGTAACGATTGCGGGAATGCCAAATACGCCCATGGAACCGCCGGTATAGCCTGAGAAATAGATTAGAACATTCTTGATTACCTCTGCAAACCCATAGGTAGCTAAGGCAAAATAGTCATTTCTTAGTTTCAGCGTAACCGTCCCGATCACAAGCCCCACAAGGAGAGAAACGCCAACCCCCAAAAGTAATCCGGCTCCAAAGGGCAGACCAAAGCGCATATAACTAATGGCTGTTACATAGGCCCCGATTGCCATAAAGCCTACTTGGCCGAAGGACAGCAGGCCCGTTAGACCCATTAATAAGAACATACCCAAGACAGATATGAGGTTGATACCTGTGAAAATTAAAATACTAGCTAAATAGGAGTTCATAATATTCCCCCATGACTATTACAGTTTTTGAGTCGCTGAGCCACTGCTAAGGCCGAGCAGACCAGCAACCCCTTCTGGTTTGAAAAGTAAGAACAGGATCATGACGGTAAAAGACACCATGGGTGTTACAGCACCACCAATATAAGCTGTAATCATAGTCTCAAGTAAACCTAACAGAAAGGCGGCAATCACGGCTCCCCCTAGGCTCCCTAGACCGCCCACGACGGTGGCCACAAAGGCCTTCAAAACCAACCCCCCAAGCTGAGGGTAGACATTGAGGCTCATGCCCAAAAACAGTCCTGCAATGCCTGCCAAGGCCCCAGAAATAAAGAACGTGATGGAGATAAGCATATTGATGTTTATGCCCAGAAGATTAGGCGTGGACAGATCGGTAGCCGCTGCCCGAATAGCTATACCGATGGTCGTTCGATATAAGACATAAAGCAAAAATACGAGGGCCACTATACTAGCCGCCAACATGGCCAAGTTCACTATGGGAATCGTTATGCCAGCAAAACGCCAAGAACTGCTCTTCAGCAAGGGTCTATACATGAAGAAGCGACCACCTAGGAGAGCGGTCATAAGATACTGCAAAAACATGGATATGGCAATGGAGCTCACAAAGAGATAGATCAGTGGACCATTTTTGTCCCTTATGGGCTTAAAGCCAATCTTTTCAATGATAACGGCTATTGTTCCGCCGCCTATCATGCAGACTAGAAGAGTGGGAAACAGTCCCACGTCAAAGCGATTGGAAAACCACAATCCCAGATATGCACTGAGCATAATCACACTACCATGACTAAAGTTGGAAAATTTCAAAATGCTAAAAACAAGTGCAAAGCCCACAGCCATGAGTGCATACACGGATCCTAAGGACAATCCGTTGATTATCTGCTGGACTAACAAAGATTTCACCATCCATTCTTGAGTATTTGGCAGCGCCTCCCAGCCAAACTACGCTTGGCGCAATTTGGCTGCGGACGCTGCCAAAACACTATACTAATGCACTAGAACTTCTTACTTTTTCACAGGTTTGTACTGCCCAACAGTAACATATTCGCCATTTTCGATCTTAATAACGGTGGCAATAAACTCGTCAGTTCTATGGGTGACAGGGTCGAAGGTGTAGTTGAAAATCAATCCTTGTACATTCTCTGTTTTTTCCAGAGCATCCCTGATCTCCTGGGAGTTAGCGGAGTCTGCTCGTCGAATAGCTTCTAGAGCGATAACTGCATTGTCGTAGCCAAAGTAGGCGTTGACTGTCGGCTCGATACCATACTTTTCAACATATCTCGCGGTGAACTCCTTAATTTGAGGAAGATCAAAGGCTACGTTGTTTACGAAATAAACGTTGTCTGCTGCAGAACCAATTAATTCTACCATCGGTGGCGTATAGGAGTTAGGTCCGAGGATAACCATGTCCATACCCATTTCCCGAGCTTGTCTTGTGATTTGAGAAGCTTCTTGTAGATATTCAGGCACAAATATTGCTTCAGGTTGCGCCCGTTGAATGTTACTGAGCTGCGAACGGAAATCGGTGTCTCCCCAGTTAAATGCTTCCCGGGATACAATTGTAGCACCATGTTCTTTAGCGTAAGCTATAAAAGCTTCTGCAATTTCATCGGCCCATGCATTACCTTTGTTGTTAATGACTGCAAGCTGCGTTAAGCCTAACTCATAAATGGCATAGGAAGCCGCGGTCTCACCGTAATCAACACATGTGGCTTGAGATGCAAAAATGTAAGGCCAAGGTTGACCTGGGCTCTTGGTTGTGGCGCGCTGGTCACTAGGCTCACCGACGATAGGAACTTTAACTTGATCGGCGATGGGAGCCAGAGCCAAAAGTAAGTTGGACACAGGAGCACCCAAGATCACGCTAGCTTTGTCTTGGTTGGCCAGTCTTTGGTACGCGGTGATTCCCTCTTGGACATCCATCTTAAAGTCGTATACCTTAAGCTCTAAAGGACGTCCAAGCAATCCGCCGGCCGCGTTGTATTCTTCGATGGCCATTTCAATTCCACGGGCCTGGGATTGTCCCCACAAAGCGGTGGCTGCACTTAAATCAACGATGGCTCCAACTACGATGGGCTCTGCTGCCGATACTTGCATTCCAGCCAACAACATCAAGGCTACCACAACAATTACTAAAGATTTTTTCACTAATGAACACCCCTTTTTTAGATTTGAAAACTAAACACTCGGGTTTCCCAGTTTGGGCCTCATCACCTCCCTGCGAATTCAATCATAGAGATGGAATCAAATGGACAAACGCTTACACATACTCCACAACCAATGCACTTTTCAGAGATTACGTTGGCGTAGGCTTCTTGCATGACGATGGCATCACAGTGTCCTACCCTTAAACAGCGCTCACATCCTGTACAGGTATCCTCATCCACGATCGCGGATCCCGAAAGCAACTCCATTTCTTTGTTGGGGCTAATATACTCCAGAGACTTACCCACAATTTCGTCGTAGGACGAATAGCCTTGCGACTCGAGGAACGTTTCCATGCCTCGATGAATCTCTTCGATGACCCCAAAGCCTTCCCACATCACTGCGGTGCAAAGAGCGACAGCACTTGCACCCCACATCATCATCTGAATGGCATGTTCCCAAGTGTCAATTCCCCCAGATGACACAATGGGAATAGAGACCTCAGCAGCCACTTGCCCTGTTACTTTAAAGGTTGCGTAGCGAATGGCCGAACCTGTAATGGCTCCATAGGCAGTCTTGTCCATCAATGCATAAAGAGGTCGCCCACCTTGATAAATGTCCACAGGTGGAGCAGCGATTGAGGGACCACCAACTAAAGAAAGCCCATCGGCCCCGGCTGCTTCGCATGCTTTCGCGACTTTTACAATATCAAGGGCGGTCGGGGTGAGTTTGGGTATGACCGGTATGTTGACGCTATTTTTGACGATCTTGGTAATGGCTCCCGCCAATTGGGGATTTTGCCCTGTGATGGCTCCTGCATCGATTTGATCCGGATCAATGCCCAAGTCGCGATTGCCCAGGCTGAAGTTGGGGCAACACATGTTTATCTCTAGAGCATCTGCACCAGCGTTCTCAAAGGCTTTGGCCATACGACCGTATTCCTCAATATCCGTTAACTCATTGGAAAAGTTGACCATAATCGCAAGGGAGGTTCGTTTCTTAGCGTCTTCAATAAGCTTTAGTCCCTCTTCAACATCGAGTCTGCGATCGATGGGAAAGATCATGACCTCCCCAGGATCGGAGTAACAGCGCATGTTCCCTCGGAACGATTGCTTGTTCATAACGTGCTTGATGCTTACTGCTGCAGCACCATGTTGTTCTGCTTCTTGTAGCTGCCAAAGTTTAGCGGTAACTGGCCCAGACGCCACTACCATCGGGTTTTTGAGTTCTAATCCGGCAAATTTCATGGTCTCCTCCTACTCAAGTGAAATAATGCAATTGTCATCGGCTGCATCCCGGGCTGCCAGTACGACCTGCATCGCCTCGAAAACGTCTTTCATTGATATGGCTGGCTCTGCATTGTCCTTAATGGCGGCGAAGAAATCCCCATAGAGATCGCTCTCAACTCTATCTAGGGTTACTGAATAAGGTGGTTTCGTCTCGGTGCAAACAGTGATCGTCCCCCCTGTGGTTCCAATGTCCCCACCGGTCTTAACCTCGATTGTGCCTTTTGTGCCGGTTATGAAGTAACGGCAATCGCCATGGGTCGGATGTGCTGATGGTGCCAGCCAATCTACTTTGATGAGGCCAGTGACTCCCCCATCAGCCCGAAAAATGATTTGACCGTTATCCTCAAACTCCGGGTATTCTGGGACGGTAAAGTTACCGGCGTGGGCTGTGACTTCAAGGATTTTCCTTCCTGTTATCCAATGGAAGATATCTACATCATGGATAGCCAGATCAACTAAGATTCCGCCATAGTCCTGCCGTCTGAAAAACCAGTCAGGTCTCTCGGATTTCTTCATTTTATGGGGTCGGAAAGCTGTAAAGTTGACAATATCACCAATCTCCCCATCGTCAACGATTCGCTTCAGGGTTCTAACGGGCGGATTGTAGCGTTCGCTGAGCAGCACAGTAAACTTTGGACCAGACATTCCTGACACAACTTTCTTTAGGTCATGAAGCTCCTCCAAGTTAAGCACCGGAGGTTTATCAGCGAGAACACTTACGCCTGCACCAAGGCACTTTGCAATCACTTTGCCCCGCGTAGAAGGCTTGGCGAAACAGGCAACTACATCGGGCTGGCAAGTCTGCAACATTTCGTCTAGATCGTCGTATTTGGGAACGCCATACTTATCACTTATTTCCTGCAGGACGTTTCTATCATCATCATACACACCAGCAAAAACTGCTTTGCCAGTCTCCTGGACGTAATCCAACAAATGGTACATGTGAAAGTGCTGAGCTCCGGCCAAAACGAGTTTCATATCTTACACCTCAACTTCTAAAGAATCTGAATTCCTGAATAGTACGACATCCAATGTGTGTCTTTATATGGTCCTTAATTCGATACTTCTACTTATTTTCACAAAATCCTCTAAGAAGAACGGGTTTTTAATATCTATTCCCGTTGATTCTCATTCAAGTTTATTCTGTAGACACGTCGCGGCCTACCCCTGCCTACTCTACCTTCTACCCCTACTTCCTCTGCTACTCCAGCCGCCACCAGTCGCCCGAGAATCCGATTCGCTGTTCTTAGCGTAACTCTGAGCCCATCCTGAATCGTCTTGGACGTTAGATGATTGTCAGACACATCCTCTACCAAATGTGCAACCTTCGTAAGCGTAGAAATACTCAAATTGGTTTTCTGTGCTAATTCTTGCAAATACGGCGATTGAGACCTTAGGCGAAAGCTAACTGTCTTCTCATCCCTCAAACGTAAGGGCCCAATCACCTCCTGTTCAGCTTTGATGATGTAAGCATTACTATCTGCTTTGGTCTTGGCCAGACAAAGAGCATCGCGACAGTTGGTTTCTGCTTGATGAGCTGTTAAACCCATTCCAATCCCTACATATAAAGGAACGCCAATCTCTTGCTGGATCTTCCCTACCTCAGGTATGCTCTCGTAGAGATTAGAGTATTTCTTGAAGATTCCTTGATTAATCAAAATGACGACTTCCCGATCAGGAGTAATCATGAATGCACCATGGTGAGATTTTGCATATTCTTGTAATCTCTCGCATAATACCTGGAAAACTGTTTCCTCTAGTTGACTTTCCGTGCAAAACATCTGGATCATGAGGCGACTATCCCGGGCAATCTCACCATCCACAAAGGTAGCAACTAACTTCAAGGTCCGCCTCATAGCAGCCGGTGTTGGCACCACGCGGCAAACTGTTACCCCTTGCTCCAACAGCTTCCTATAGACTGAGTTAATGGCTGTTATTGCCCCTTGCGTCTTTCCAGCATTGAAGAGATCGGTATGGAATTTGACATACTGTTTCAAATCAAATCGTTCTAAGCCCAAGGGATTGATGTGTAAACTGGTGTGCTCCAACCCTAACTGTTTGTAGACCTCATAGATTTCGGCTTGTTGAAGTGTATCGAAACTCATTTGCTCAGCATCAATGCCGTCATGCACTTGCAAACGAAACAAGAGAGACACCAAACCGGTATCGGCTAGCTGATAATAGAAGGATGGCGTTGTCAATCCTGCATTGAGGGCCATAGAGTAGGGCAAATATCCGGTAAACAAAAAGGCTTGCACGTGTCTGTCAAGCCCTTGTTCCACTGAATAACCGGTAAACGTCTCATTTTCGTAAGGTAAAGGCAGAGGACAAAGCAGCGGATAAAGGGCCATCAAGTCCACGGTTTGTGCCACCAGGTCCTGGGGACCAATGATTCCTATTTTGTAATCCACACGCTCACATCCTCTCTCTAGAACACAAATAATCCATTACTTCAATAATGCGGTGTTTCTCCTCTGCGGTGAGTATCGGCCCCCACGGATCACGAGTGGCAGAGGAGGGGATAATTCCTTCTACACTGAGGCAATAAAGGACTCGACCAATATATCCTTCCATGGGTTCAACAAAGGTAACCTCTGCCAGGGTATCGACAAGCTTGGAGAGGCGAATGAAGGTGGAATAGTCTTTTTGGTGCCAGGCTCCAAACATACCCAACTGGATAGCCGTATGCACTCCCCCTAAACCCACCAAAGCAGCCGTGGCTCCCAGCATTAATGTATAACCCAACATGCGATCTTCCCCAGTCACTAAGACTTTTTGGGGAAACTCAGTCATGAGTTGTGCGATTTCTTGAAAGCGCATCACCGAATCGAGCGTTGCAACTTTTAGGCCCACAACCCCAGGTAGTTCCAAAATTCGCCGTAAGAGCTGATCGTCATAGTGAATTCCTCCGCCCGCTTCATATAAATAGAATGCTAGGATGGGCAAGCCCACCTTCGTTAGCTCCCTATGGTAACGCACGATATCATGATGGGTGCGGTCAATAAGGCGCGCAGGTGGGAAGGCCAATAGCACATCAGCCCCACAATCACGGGCATGCCTGGCCATCTCTAGGCTTAAGTCGATGACGTCATCTATAGTACCTGCTTGGCTGCCCACCCCACAAATCAGAAGCTTTTCGCCTAGCTTGCATCTCCACATCTCCGCGACTTTTTCTCGACTAGATCTATC
Source organism: Firmicutes bacterium UBA5493 (assembly GCA_002424045.1). Classification (GTDB taxonomy): domain Bacteria; phylum Bacillota; class Limnochordia; order Darwinibacteriales; family Darwinibacteriaceae; genus UBA5420. Next base: position 49,211 of record DIPH01000015.1, read on the forward strand.
CAACTTAAGGCCTCTACCCGTATGAGCCCATACGGCTACCCCGGCAATTCCTTGGGGTGAGAGCCAGTCTATATAATCCTGCATTACAGGAATATCTAGATTCCCTGCTTCGTCTACTATGACTGGAACTGCAGGAAAGAAGCCATTTTTGATTCTAGCCACCGTTAGCTCATTCATAGACAGAAGCCCACCTCGCAAAGGATTTTGGAGGGAACCTAACAAACCCCTCCCGATGATTTTGACTCTGGCCCTCGACGGAAACTCCTAGGGACGTCTTGGGCCTCCTAACTACTTCGCCTCAGGATCTTATCATCCTTTTTTCGACCCATTAATGTTAGAAAGATCCTGTGGTCTTAGGAACGAGCAGGCCAGCGTTTCTAAGACCGTGGATCGCACCGCCAAAAAACCGGGTACAAGACCCGGCTCTAAACACTTACACTCTCTAATCCCGAGACTGTCAAAGACAACTTACCGTCCCCTCCAGACGTCTAGAATCTTCGTAACCAACGATTCGACCTCAGCGATTCCTTCGCGCACCTGGGTGGCGGCTTCAGTGGAGCGATCCGACAGTTGACCCACCTCTTGGGCAACTACCTGAAACCCCCTGCCTAAATCCCCTACCCGCGCCGCTTCGATGGTTGCATTAATAGAAACCATTTTCGTCTGTCTCGCAATGTAGGTGATGCCGTTTACCAAATCTCCGATCTTCTCGGGAATAGCAGCAAGATCGCTAATCATATGTTCCACCATCTGCTGTTGTTCGCGAATCCTAGCGGCGGCCTCTGCGTTTTCCTTTTCAAGGCGTTTTTCAAGACTAATATCTTGCCCGAATCCTACAAGGCCTAGGATTTCGCTATTGTCCCCTAGAAGCGGCAGCTTTGAGGTACGAAGCCACTTCTCCGCTCCATTGTTGTCCGATAAGAGCTCTTCCCTGTCAACAATGGCTTGTCCCCTTTTTAAGACAACGGCATCGTCGCGGTAAAACTGTTCTGCAATATGCTTAGGAAAGAAATCAAAATCCGTTTTTCCCAAGACTTCCGCCTCATGTTTCACTCCACTATTCTCGAGGTCAGTACGATTGGCCAGAATTTTGCGCCCTTCCAAGTCTTTGGCGTAGATGGCTGTGGGTAGATTGTCTACAATAGTGCGAAGAAGGCGTCGTTCCGAGATCAGCTGTTCCTGCAGTTCTCTAACCATCTGTTCGGCTTCTTGCAGATTACGAAACTCCACGTCCACATTAGTCTCCATAACCATTTCGCCAACCCCTTCTCCTCTTTTTCCCACAATACTTGATCTTCGCCCTAAATTGATAATTCCCTGTTATTTTTCATGATTTGATGGCAAAATTCACACCATGACTCCTGATCCATGAAAAGCTACCACAGCGGCCAAATTAACCTTCTGAGCCCTTGTGGCGATGGCGGTACCCGACACATACATTTCTAGGCAACCTGTACTCCCACAGTTACATGGGACGCGCTAATCATCGGACTCATCAGGGATGTATTCAAAGATATCCCCTGGTTGACAGCCCAGTTCCTTACACAACGCATCTAGGGTGGAGAAGCGAATTGCCTTAGCTCTGTTGTTCTTGAGAATCGAAAGGTTGGACATTGTAATATCTATATCCTGTGCCAATTGTGTGAGACTTTTTCTGTTTTCGAGCATGACGCGATCAAGGTGCACGCGAATAGCCATATCACCCCTCCTCCCTAGATTGTAAAGTCACTCTCTTCCCTTATCTCAGCAGCCATTCTATAGATTTCTGCAATCACCAACACAATGATTCCCAGAAAAAGCATGAAGAAATCCGGCACAAAAGTGCTGGTCAATTCAACTCCCGGGATGTTAAACGAGTTGATCACATAACTTCTACCAACGAAATCGGCGGCCACAGAAAAAGCCCAGGCCACAACAGTGGCAAAGCCAATAAGCCGGATTCTTTTGGCGTTTTGCAGCATCAACAGCTGCTTCCGCGTAAAGGCTTGAAACAAGGCGCGCAGTTGGTAAATGATGAACATTGATATGGGTGTCGTGATGAATCCTAAGATGGCAAGTACCACAAACAATGCGCTATTTCCTGGATTTGCATATTCCGGCGCGATCTTGAATGTCAAACCAGTGGCAAACGAAACATGAGTACTAGCATGGCCAAGAAAATCGGGGTTGAACAAGGAATTTAGAAGCGAATATAGATTTAGCGTCAAAAAACCGAGGCTTCACTCACGCTACTGACCATGGGAACGATCACTCCCAATGCTCCCAAATCAAGTACCTTGCCAATTGTAGCAAAATCGTTTTGCTCCACTCTCACAATGGGCATAGCTTTCCCAAGCAAAATCCCCCGAATAGCTGCCATAATGCGATCGTGATTCCAAGCGCCGTGCTGATGGTCGATGATTACATAATCAAAGCCCAGCAAGGACAGTTCCTCGGTGATGAGGTGGCTGCCATAATCTGAAACAATACCAATTTGCGCCTCTCCAGCCAGTAATTTGTTCTTTATCGAATTCTTTAACAAGTGGCAGACTCCCTTCGAACTAGAATTAATATGCTTCCCTCTCCCAGACAAGCTGACCTTCTATATAGGTTCGGGCAATGGACCCCTTATAACTGAATGGCTCCCCATTAAGAACGACAAAATCTGCGTCTTTCCCTACTTCCAGTGAACCTACCCTGTCCTCTATACCCAGGGCACGGGCGGGGTTTATCGTGATTGCCCTTAGCGTATCCTCAAAGGATAAACCATGTTTGTGAGCTATGGCTGCGTACTGCAGAAAATAGCGGCAGTTTAGAAAGGGGTGATCTGTCATCAGGCACACATTGACGCCGTGCCTGGCTAGTATGGCTGGATTTTGATCGGTTATGTCTTTCGTCTCCACCTTGCTAGCAGCAGATAAGCCAGGGCCTACCATCGCTGTAACATTCTTCTTCCCCAAATACTCTGCGATCAAATGCCCATCGGTACAGTGTTCAATGGTGTACTCGATGCCGAACTCCTCACAGATCCGTATGACAGTAACGATGTCATCATGCCTATGGGCATGAACCCGAAAGGGGATCTCCTTTTTGAGCACCATCAGACCCGATTCTAAATTGAGGTCTTTGTCAAAGGGTTTTCCTTCCTCTTCCGCCTTCTTTTTCTTATCACCGTAGATTTGCGCGTCCTTGAAGTACTCTCTGATCATAGAAGCCACTGCCATGCGAGTTGCGGGGGCCTGTTTCTGTGACTCTCCATGTGCCCGCTTGGGGTTCTCACCGGTTGCACCTTTAAGCCCTGTAGGATGCTTCACCACCATGTCATCAATGACAGTACCCTGCGTCTTGCAGGCAAACCCTAATCCCCCTATGGGATTTCCCGATCCAGGCAGAATTTGAATGGTGGTTATCCCGCCTTCTCTTGCTCCTGCAAAGCTGATTTGCCTGGGGTTTACTGCATCAAGAGCCCTGACCTCACCGGTTATGGGCCTGACGGATTCATTTCCATCATATCCAGAGCGTCCCTCCCCATCTCCCCACATTCCCACATGGGTGTGGGCATCGATGAGGCCCGGAATGATTACCTTTCCAGTAAAGTCTAAGAACTGGTCCGCTTCTCCCACAGATTGATTCTGGCCAATCTCCCTTATTTTCCCCTGATCATCGATGATCATGACTCCGTTCTCCAAGACAGCGCCTGTACCAGGATAGATCTTTGCCCCTTTTACGACTAGCATTGATACATACCCCTTTCATAAACAATTTCCCCGTCGATAATTGTCATGTCCACAAAGGTCGTATACTCCATAGGATTCCCAGACCAAAGGACCAAATCTGCATCCTTGCCAGGTTCAATCGATCCCACGCACTCGTCTACCCCGAGATGCTGGGCCGATGCTAAGGTAATGGCCTTTAAGGCACTGTCATCGGGAAGTCCCCATTGGGTTGCGATACTAGCGGTCAGGATCAAGTTTCTTCCGCCCACGACAGGGTGATCTGTAATAAAGCAGAAAGGAATGTCCTCGCGGTGGAAGACAACGGGAGTTCTGAAATCTCTATCTTTGTTTTCCACCTTAGAACCGTAGTGCATCGAGGGCCCTACCCCACAATGGATGTTCTCGCGCTTCATGAGATCTTTCACCAGATGACCATCTGTGACATGATCTAAAATGCACTTCACGCCAAACTCTTTACAAATGCGGATAACCGTAACGATATCATCATGCCTATGGACATGGACTATAAGAGGGATTTCTCCCTTGATGACAGGTAAGAGGGCCTCGCTGTCTTTGTCTCGCGTTTTCCCTTTTTCATCCCTTGGATGATTTAGCTTATCTAGATAGTCTGTGGCCTTCTGAAGAGCGCCCCTTAAAAGTGCGGCATTACCCATTCTGGTAGCAGGAGACTTCCTCTGGCCCCCATAATTCCCCTTGGGATTCTCTCCTAGAGCAGCCCTCATTCCGATGGGGTCTTTCAGGACCGCCTCATCTACAATAGCGCCCTTGCACTTTAGGGCGAGGCCTGTTCCCCCTAAAATGTTCCCACTTCCCGGCAAGATGCCTACCGTGGTAATCCCTGATCTTCGAAAAATCTCAAAAGCCTGATCCTGCATATTAATGCCGTCCCTCACACTTAAGCTCGGTGTTAAGGGGTTGGTACCTTCGTTAGTATCTGTACCCTCTCTACCGACACCGCTTTCTGAAAGGCCCACATGGGTATGGGCATCGATGAGCCCAGGTGTTACAACCCTTCCTTTTCCATCAATGACCTTTATACAAGGGGATAGATCCGCATCCCTTCCGCAGGCCCTAATTTTGCCATCCTCAAGTAAGACATTGCCTTTTTCAATGGTTCCGCCGGTCATGGTCATAATCTTGACATCCCTTATACCTAGCATAAGCCCTCCTCCAATCCACAAAGCAATCTTATGCAACTAGGTTTTCAACAAACGAGGAGAGAACCCTTCAGTTTTCCAATAATTGCGCAGGGTTCCTATGATTATGTTGTGGTTTCTATTTTTCTGTAAAACCACTGTAAAATGAAACTTTAAACAAGGAAGATGCATTTTTATGTAGAATCACAAGAGAATATTTCCATGAGGAGGATGAGATTTTGAAGAAGCAACTCGTTATTGTGCTGTTGTTGTTCGTCTTGAGTCTGTCGGTTGTTGTTTCGGCCCAAGAGGTACCTGTTCTAGGTGGAACTTTCCGCTATGGAACGACGGTTAACCCCCGTGGCATGTTCAACCCCATTCTTTATACTGAGACGTATGACGGCTATGTCATAGATGTTGTCTATGACGGACTCATCGAAATTGACGCTAATCTCCAGCCCCAACCGAAAGTCGCTAAAGCGTGGGAGGTTTCTGAAGACGGATTAGAGATCACCTTCTATTTGCATGAGGGGATCAGGTTTCATGACGGTGTAGAGCTCACTGCCGAAGATGTAGCCTATACCTATATGACAATTCTTCATCCTGACTACACAGGTGTCAGATTTGGAACATTTAACATGCTTGTTGGTGCCCAGGAGTACAAAGATGGCACACAGGCGACCGTACCAGGAATTGAGATCATTGACGACTATACCATAAAATTCTCTACGAATCGACCACACGCACCGCTCCTCTCATCGTTTGGCTATGGGATCTTACCAGCACACTTACTGGCCCATATTCCCGTTGGTGAACTGGAGACAGCCGAGTTCAATCTACATCCCATCGGTAGCGGACCCTTCAAATTTGTTGAGTTCTTAACGGACCAACATGTAACCTTTGAGGCTAATGAGGAGTATTTTTTCGGAAGACCGAACATCGATACCCTGGTATATCAGAAGGTTTCCCAAGACACCATCCCCATTTTCTTACAACAGAACCGCATCGACTTTATCGAGATTTCGCCAGACCAATTCCTCCAAGTAAGCGATCTGGGGCATATCGATACCTACATCTATGAAGCTTTGAGCTATAGTTATATCGCATTTAACTTGCGCCAGGAACGCTTTGACGACGTGGCTGTTCGTCAAGCAATCACCTATGGCTTTGACAGGCAGCTTTATGTGGACTTAATTCGCGAAGGTTTTGGTATTGTTGCGAATGCACCGATGCCTACAGCGTCCTGGGCTTATACAAGTGAAGGAATTGATCCGTACCACTATGATCCTAAGAAAGCTGCAGAAATGTTGTCAGAGGCTGGTTGGACGCCTGGTAGTGACGGTATCCTCCAAAAAGATGGCGAAAGACTGGAATTCGAGTTCTTAGTTCCTGATGGCAGTCGCCTGACCGAACAAATGGCCCTCCTCTTCCAGCAAAACATGGAGGATATCGGCATTAAAGTAAACCTCATGTTTATGGAGTTTAGTGCCGCAGTGGACCGGGTTGACGCTAGGGAGTTTGATACCTTTACGATGAGCTGGAGCCTGGCTGTGGATCCTGACCCCTATAGCATTTGGCACTCCACCTCCCTGTGGAATGACCCAGGTTTCTACAATGAAGCATCAGACCGCCTCATTGAACAAGGTCGTTTAGAGACCGATCTGGAAAAACGCAAGGAAATCTACGCCGATTGGCAACGAGTAATCAACTATGAATTGCCTTCCATGTTCTTAAATTACGGCGTCGCGATCGGGGCTATCAACGAACGTGTCAAAGGTATTGATGCAGACCCAGGTCCCTATGGCCCCCTAGTTGGCCGACAACTTCTGTGGAAAATCTGGCTAGCTGACTGATGAATACTTACGTATTCTGATAACCACTGCGTGGTCATCTTGGAGTTTGGCATTCGTCAAACATCCACGATTACATTTGTCAGGGTGGAGCAGTTTCTGCTGTTCCACCCATTCTGGAAGGTGGTTGCATGTGGAGATATATTATTAGAAGGATCTTTCTCCAGGGGATCCCAGTGCTATTGGGATTTACCTTTTTACTGTATCTTATCATCACAGTTGCACCGGGAAGTCCAGTCACCCATTTGCGAGGCGTCCCGGATCTCGACACCGCTGTTATCGCCCAGAGGGAGGCGCAGCTTGGGATAGATCAGCCATTTCTTATTCAATATGGCAGATGGTTAGGGCAGATTCTACGTCTAGACTTAGGACTTTCCTTTGACTCGGCACGCAGGCCCGTCATTGACTTGATTGGAGAAAGGATGCCCGCGACAATCATTCTCTCCTTGTCATCGATTATCCTAGGTTGGGGAATCGGAATTCCCGTTGGTATACTTTCCGCCCGCTACCAATACTCCGTCTTTGACTATATCATCACGTTCTTTGCATTTGTAGGAATATCTATTCCCAGCTTTTTCTTTGGACTTGTACTGCTCTATATGTTTGCCCTCACATGGAATGTTCTACCGGCTGGCGGTTTCTTCATGGCAGGCGAGCCCCATACATTTGTGGGGTATATCCGCTACTTGCTCCTGCCAGTCCTAACCCTTGGACTAGGTAGTATTGCCAGTGTAGCCCGGTACATGCGCTCAAGTCTTCTGGAAGTACTAAATGAAGATTACTTGCGCACGGCACGGGCCAAAGGTCTACGGGAAAACATTGTCGTCTATAAGCATGCTCTCCGTAACGCCCTCCTACCGATTTTAACATTGATGGGTTTTATGCTCCCTACGATTTTTTCAGGGGCAGTCATCGTCGAGAATATTTTCACCTGGCCAGGACTGGGCTCCCTTGCCATTCAAGCCTTAAACGAACGGAATTATCCTGTCATCATGGGGATTAATCTCATGTTTGCAGTTCTTATTTTCTTAGGTAGCATTATTGCCGATGTATCCTATGCGTTTGCCGATCCACGCATCAGGTATGAGTGAGGGGGCGGATTATGAAGCAAATTTCTCAATCCAAAAAGATCTGGAGGCGGTTTTGCCGCAACAAACTGGCCATACTTGGTCTTGTTATTCTCATCTTTTTTGTGCTTGTCTCAGTCTTTGCACCGTTCTTAACAAACTACGACCCTAACCGGTCGAATTTACGTAATCGCAACTTGCCCCCCTCTGGGGACCATCTCTTTGGCACAGATGATATGGGACGCGATATTTTCGCCCGCACCCTGTATGGGGGTCGCATCTCTTTGTCAGTGGGTTTAGTATCTGTGGGAATCTCCCTAAGTATTGGCGTTGTGTTGGGAGCTGTAGCCGGGTTCTTCGGCGGTATGTTTGATACAGTGATCATGCGCATCGCCGATGTTTTCTACAGTTTTCCCTTCATGATTCTAGCAATTACGATCTCATCGATCTTTGGACCATCGATTTACAACACCATGATCATCCTAGGAATACTCTCCTGGCCCAGTTCAGCAAGGCTCTTGCGGGCTGAGTTCTTGAAGTTGAAGAACACAGATTTTGCCCTCGCGGCCACAACAATTGGTGCCAATCCTAGCCGTGTAATGTTTCGCCATATCCTCCCCAACGCTATTTCTCCACTTTTGGTTTCGGCTACCTTGGGTGTGGCCTCTGCAATTTTGTCCGAAGCAGGCTTGAGCTTTTTGGGTCTCGGAGTACCTCCTCCGGCACCGTCCTGGGGAAACATGCTCAATAGAGCCCGTCCCTTACATATTTTAGCTAGTATGCCCTGGATGTGGCTACCTCCAGGTATAGCAATTTTCGTTATCGTTTTGAGCATTAATTTTGTTGGTGATGGGCTTCGGGATGCCTTCGATCCTCGCCAAGTTATGAACGAATGACGAGCTTAGTCAGAGTGTACACGGAAAGGAGATTTTCGCTAATGAAGAAGGTTTTGCGTGTCGTATTGTTACTGTCTGTTGTCCTGCTCTTAACAGGTTGTTTGCCTGGAGATGGGAAAAATGATGTGGAGAACCCCGCGGGATTCCTATGGGGGATCTGGCATGGTTGGGTTGCCCCCATATCCTTAATCGTTGGACTATTCCGCGACAACATTCGCCTTTATGAACTAGCCAACGCTGGCTGGTGGTATGACCTCGGATTCTACGTCGCCGTCATCGCAGGTTTTGGTAGTCTTTCTCTAGTTCGCAAGAAGAGAGAATAAGGTGCCTTTCATAAAAGCAAGCTCCCAAGGGAGTGGCTTCCTTGGGAGCTTGGGTGTAAATCCTTACCGATAGACCTTCAGCTTTTGCCAGTTAACCACAAAGCCAGAATTGGCTTCATCTGTGTCAATATGCATCTCCAACGCATAGTCGTTGTTCACACGAATTAGCACATCGCTGAGCACCACAGGTCTTTCTCCTTCAACAAGGACATTCACAACATCCTTGTCTTTGACTCCAAATTGCTCTGCCTCGGCTTCGGTCATATGAATATGCCTGCGTGCGATAATTACGCCCTTCTCTAAGGTAATCTCCCCTTTTGGTCCCCTAATGGTAATTCCAGGAGTCCCTTCTAGATCACCTGAATCGCGTAGAGCAGGTTCAACTCCTAGTGTATAGGAGTCCGTGCGAGAGATTTCTACCTGCGTATAGTCCCTCATCTGCCCCAAAATGCGCACTCCTTCAATAGAGCGCTTCGGGCCAACGAGCGTCACTTTCTCTTCTGCGGCAAATTGATCGGGCTGAAAAAGGGGTTTCATCACTGTCAGCTCCGAGCGACCGAACAAGACCTCCAAGTCCCTTTGGCAAATGTGTACATGGCGATTGGATATTCCAACGGGAACCTCTCCCAAATATTCTTTTAACATCCAGACTCCTCCTTTGAGATTAATAAATGATGCAGTCGCTACCATAGCGGCGCAAAGCGAATTCGCGGTTCTGCGAAAGTTCTGCCTTGGTCTGCTTCCCAGAGGCCACTTGGATGATTTCTCTGTAAATAATCTCACCCATGGTGGCTAGGCTTTCTTTGTTCGAAAGAACTAATCCGGCGTCCACGTCTATATTATCCTGCATATTCAAGTAACATGGTGTATTACTGGACACTTTGATCACCGGGCAAATAGGGGAACCAGTAGGCGTACCGCGACCTGTTGTAAAGACAATAAGGTGAGCTCCACCAGCGGCAATTCCCGTCATGGACTCGATGTCGTGACCTGGTGTATCCATCACAACCAAGCCTCGCTTCGTTGGTCGTACTCCATAACCTACCACTTCTTCAACCATTCGACTTCCGCCCTTTTTGATGCAGCCCAAGGACTTTTCTTCGATCGTGGTTAGTCCTCCCTTCATGTTACCGGGAGTGATGTCTGCTACATTCGATGACCCAAGGCGAGCTAGACTTTGCTCTGTCCAGGCCACCAGATCCAGTAATTGCTTGCGAACATCCGCGTTCACACAGCGATCAGCGAGAATGGTCTCGGCGCCTAAAAACTCAGTAATTTCCGAGAGAATGACTGTACCGCCCTGATCCACATGAAGATCGCTAGCCACACCTACGGCTGGGTTGGCGGAAAGACCAGAATAGCCATCGGAACCTCCGCATTCTGTTCCCACAATGAGCTCCGAGAGGGGTATAGGCTGGCGAAAACGCTGCGCGGCTTCTTTCAAAAGAGCCTGAGCAAGCTTCACGCCCTTGGCAATGGTTTTCTTGGTGCCGCCTAATTGCTGGATGACCAATGTTTCCACAGGCTTCTTGGTTCTAGCAATGATCTTTGCTACATCATCCATGAGCACAGATTCACAACCCAAAGCCACCAAGATGATCCCAGCGACATTAGAATTGCTTCCGATACCACCAAGAACTTCTGTCATTTCCTGGTTGCTTGTGGGATCTAAGGTGCATCCATGGGTATGGGGAATGGCTACGACCTCTGGAACCTGTTTCTCAATTTGTTGCGCGACCGAGTTCGCACAGATTACCATGGGTAAGACAACGACTAGATTGCGAATTCCTACGGATCCATCGGGATTAACATAACCCATAAACGTATTATTCATCATGGTCCGACCCCTCTTTCAAAAGTTCCTTCCCACGCATGCTTGTCACATTATGGGCATGGACAAACTGGCCCTGCCAAATGTCTTGTGTTGCGCTGCCAATGGAATACCCATACTTCATTACTGGCTTGTCCTTTGGGATATCCATGAGCGCTATTTTGTGACCTGAAGGGATCCTGTCTGATGCCTTAAAATCCAGCTCTTCGTCATTTTTAAGAATGGTTATGCGTTCTCCTAACTCAACATCTTTCAGGACCACGCCAACATTATCCCGGGCGTGATCTAAGATGAGAATGTGGCCCATGCCTGTTCAGCCTCCGATCTCACTCTTTAGTTCAGCAACTGGCCTATCTTCAAACCAACCTGTAAGTTCAAGCGATCATTGCTATCAAAAACGTCTAGACCAGTAACCTCATTGATGCGCTCAATGCGATAACGCATCGTATTATAGTGAATAAACAACTCATCTGCAGCCTTCTGAAAGCTGCAATCATTATCAAAGTAGGCGACCAACGTTTTTACCAACTCCGCCTTGTGCTCTTGGTCGTAGACTTCTAATCTGGCAATGGTATCATCATAATATCCCTGAAGCTCCGCCTTTTTATCAAACTCACATAAGATCCGGTAGATACCCAAGTCATCATAATGCCAGATGCCGTTGCCGTTCTCGAGCATGCGGCCATATTTCAAAGCACTGGTGGCTTGTTTTTGGCCATCAGAGAGCTTTCTGATATCACGATTAAAACGAGAGATGCCAATGGACGCCGTTAAGTCCTCTAGAGAGGCATTGACCTTTGTCTGTAAGGCCTTGGAAAACTCCATTGTCAGCTCCTTGACTCGGTCATCTGAATCCAGGCTATCCTGGGGTTTTAGAACGAGAAAGCAATCGCTCTGTTCGTGAATAATGAGCTCCAGATTATTGGCCTTGTCCAACTGTGTAATAGTCTTGTACAGAAGTTCTAATGCTGCCTGTATATAACCTTCGTCAGCACCGCGCTCTACATAGTGCGAACCTAGATCATCAATGGAAATGGCCAAAACACTGTAGCTGTCTCGCAAAACCCAACCGACGTAGGCCGCTTGTTTTCTCGCGTAGGCAATATCCCGGAAGTTCCATGCCAACAAGTCTTGCGCGAATCGATTCTTAAAGCGTCTGTGAACTTCCTTGGTATTAAACGTAATCATGGTACGAAGTGCACACATGATGGCTGCCTGTTCAATGGCAATCTCATAGTACAGATCCTTGCACACCGACTCTAGTTTCAGGGCTACTATATATCCGTTTACTTCATTTTCTACAATAATCGGGCAAACACATACTTCATAGGGAGTGTCCTCTAGCTTCATCCAGCTGATTGTGGAATCTTCCACTTCAGCAGAATAGTCGCCTTCGCTTCGCCAATCCCAGGTACTCATCAAAGCTTCTACTGCACCTTGAACCGCCACGCATTTGCCGTCCCAACCATGGGAGTAGCGGTTGCCTTGATAGTCCAAAATGAGAACGGGGCTGTGAATCAAGTCATAAAGTACCTGGGAGATCTCTGCAAATCCACCCTTTTCGAGGAGGGACATACTAAACTTCCGATAGATTTTTTCACCCTGCAAAATCAGTTGTGATTGGCGATGCATGATTTCTCGATGAATACCATTGATGATATCCACCCACGGGACCTCGAAGGGAATTACGATAATGGGTAATTCAAGTGACACACTCAAGGCGATAATGCTAGGCGGAATTTGATCAATGAACCTACGTAGTTTGATCCCGAGCCCTGCTGCATTAATCTTGGCCAGATCACTCACAAGGGTCTCCAAAGAAAGGGGGTTATCCTTAACACTGTAACCGCTGGTGATCACAAACTCATTACCGGTTAGCCAGTTGACAATGTCTGGTGCATCCATGACGGTAACAGCACTAATGGTGCGGTCTAGTCCCACATCACCGGTGAGAACCTGAGCGTTCTGGAGGGGAGATAACTCTAGTGCCTCCCTAATCGTGACAGTCATACACTTTCTCCTTTCTAACGGCCTCCTTTCTTGAGAAGATTCAACGTCGCCTTAACCATTACCTCCACCCCAAAATCCAAGACATCTTCATCAATACTGTATTTCTCGTGGTGAATGGGAAAAGTCAGTCCCTTTGCTTCACTTCTTGTACCAACGAAGACATAGAGTCCAGGAATAACTCGTTGATACTCCGAAAAGTCCTCCCCGGTCATGGTCGGCGCCTTGAGATCCACCAATGTTTCTGCGCCCCAAGAGTCTATGACCGTGGATCGAAACTCCTCAACGAGACTGTCATCATTGAACGTCTGGTAGAAGCATCTCTTGAAATGAATATCACAACTGGCATTATTGCCCTTGACGATGGCTTGTACCTTTTCTTCAATGCGTTTTAGAACACGCTCCCGAACAGCTTCGTCCGCTGTACGGATGGTCCCTGTCAATTCCACCTGATTAGGAATAATGTTAAAGGCTGTTCCCCCATGTACCGAGCCAATGGAAATCACAACAGGTTCAGTGGGAGCCACTTCACGGCTGACAATCGTCTGTAGGCCCTCAATTACCTCCGCACTTAGGGTGATTGGATCAATGGCAAGATGGGGCTGGCCTCCATGTCCTCCCGAACCGTACAAGGTAATCTCAAACTTGTCCGCAGCAGCCATAATTGTTCCTGGGCGAACGCCTACTGTTCCAGAGTCAAGTTCTGGCCAAATATGCAAGCCCAGAATTACGTCTACTTTGGGATTTTCGAGGACACCATCTTCAATCATGGCCAGGGCCCCGCCTAATCCTTCTTCTGCTGGTTGAAAAATCACTTTGATGTTCCCTGAAATACTCTGTTTCAGTTGTGCTAAGACATAGGCAACGCCTAGGCCCACAGACATATGCCCATCATGACCACAGGCATGCATAATTCCAGCATGTTTCGATGAAAAAGGAAGATCGGTAGCTTCAGTTATGGGCAAAGCATCCATATCAAACCGGAGACCAAGGGTGAAATCGCTATTATTATTTAAGAATCCAATAACACCAGTCTTACCAATACCCGTCGTGACTTCATAACCCCATTCCCTCAACAACGAACCAATTTTCTCGGCAGCCTTCACTTCTTCGAAGCCCAACTCAGGGTATTCATGAAAAAAACGCCGCCATTCAATCATTTGTGGTGTAATCTCTAGAACATGTTTTTGAACTGAAGAGAACATAACCTACCATCTCCTGCTTCCATTCATTAATAAGAAGCGTGCTGAAGCAGGAAGTTCAGACTCCAACACGCATCCATGCTATTTTCCATGTGGATAAATCGAGACGTCCTCGATTCCCTTCAAAACCGCTAAAACACCGAGCACCAAAGCATCAAGCTCTTCCCCACCGGGGAAGATCATCACATCTGCAATGAATCTTACCCTCTTGGTGATCTTCTCCAGCACCATCTGCGAATGGGCGATGCCACCGCTAATACAGATGGCATCAACCTGGCCCTCCAAGCATATTGCCATGGCTCCAATGTATTTTGCTACCTGGTAGCAGTAGGCATCGAGAATGAGGGCTGCATGCTCATCGCCTGCTTTGATTCTCTCTTCCACTTCCCTAAGGTCCTTCGTGCCAAGATGGGCAAAGACACCTCCTTGACCAGCCAATTTCTTCAGGACTTCCTGTTTGGATAGGCCTGAGTAACAAAGCTCCATGAGCTCGATGGAAGGAATACCCCCCGAGCGCTCAATGGCCATAGGCCCTTCTTTGTCAGAGTTGTATAGATCGACCATTCTTCCGCCCAGGTGAGCGCTGACTGACCCGCCCCCACCCAGATGAGCAACAATGAGGCGGCTGTCTGCATACGACTTGCGGAGCTTTTCAGCCGCCATTTTCGCTACCCTTTTCATGTTCAGAGCATGGGATAGGCTAGTCCGAGGAATTTCGGGAAGTCCTGAGATCTTGGCGATAGGCCACATTTCATCGACAGAGACTGGATCGACGACATAGACTGGAATATCCAGACCATGTACCAACCTCCACCCAATGAGGCAAGCCAAATTCGATGCATGATCCCCCTGGAAACCGATTTGGGCGTCATGGCGCATGGCATCATTCACTGCATATACGCCGCTGGGGATGGACTGCAATCTGCCACCCCGAGCAGCAATGGCATCCAGTGAATCTATCTTGATCTCGGCTTCAGCAAGGACTTGACGAACGACTTCTTCCCGATAGTCCAGTTGATTGATAACTAGGTCAAACCGGTTTAGCTCTGCTAGGCCATGGGCAATATCTTTGGTGTAGATGCACTTGTCATTTTCGTACAAGCCGATCTTCGTCGATGTTGAACCTGGGTTTATGGCCAAAATGCGATACTTCTTGGCGGAACACATTATAGAACTTCTGTAAGAATCGTGTCAAAGTCTTCCTTACTGATTACATCACGCTTTTCACGACCCTTTTCCTTGATCTTCTCGACCAAAACATCTAGCTGTTCATCGGTAACCTCAATATCCCGCTTGTCGAGATAATACTGCACACTGGCCTTACCGCTAGAACCGCCTAGGACGATCTCAATATCTTCCCGTCCAGTTAATTCAGGCAGGTATGGTGTCATGGCAGAAGGAATACCGTTTCTCTCGAGTTTTTCTTTGGCATGAACTACTACACCAGACTCCAGCCAGAAAAGCCTCTTACCTGTTACAGGTTTATTCGGTGGGATCGTAATTCCAGTGATTTCTTCAACCATCTTGGTAATCTTGTCAATCTTCGAGATGTCAACGCCAGACTTGACGTTGAGGAGAATCTCTAAAGCTGCAGCTACTTCTTCTGTAGCCACATTGCCCGTTCTCTCACCGAGACCGTTAATGGAGGAGTGAATGCCGTCAACACCGGCATAAACCGCGGCTAAGACAGAACCCATGGCCATGCCAAACTCATTGTGGACATGGAATTCAACAGGTACGCCAAGTTTCTTCAGTTCGCTAATGGCACGGTAAACGGCCATAGGTGAGGCGACTCCAAAGCTATCGGTATAGACTACTGCTTCCGGTTGGGCCTGTTCGACCACGGCCGAGTAGACCTTTTTCACATAGTCCAGACTTGCTCTGGTAACATCCCAGCCCATAAAGGTGGTATTCAATCCACAGTCTTTGGCATACTTGATGTGATCCACGATGCGCTTGATCAGCTGCTCGGTGTCAACATCATAGGCGTACTGGCAAGTATAAGGGTTCACAGCGTGTTCCACAACAATTGACTTCACGCCACATTCTACGGAGTAGTCAATATCTGCTTTCTTGGCCCGGGCAAAGGTGACGATATCTGCCTGAAGATCCATTTCCACCAAACGCTTGATGGCACGGCGGATATCTTCGGAGATAACCGGCATACCAACTTCAATTCTCTTTACACCAAGATCACTGAGGGCAACGCCAATCTCGACCCTCTCGTCCTCAGTCCAGTTCAAACCACAAGTCTGTTCACCGTCACGCAATGTGACATCATGAATGTAAATAGACTTGGAGGTCTCGGGACCCGCTACTTCGAAGTTAACGGGCGAAACCCACTTTTTGTCACTAAAGTATGGTTGTCCTTGCATGGGCATATCCTTTAGTTCTTTAAGTGTCGTCATGTTGTTATACCTCCTATTTTTTTATGACGTAATAATTGGGAATGTAAATCCACCTTCAGGCATAATGCATACCTTAGCATCATCTTTAAGATCAGCACAAGCCAGATCAATCGCATGTTGCAGACTTTCACAGGGTATTACACCCATTTTCGCAACCTGCTTGGCATCACAATCTGTTACTACATAGACTTTCCTACTTTGGGCAATCGTAAAAATCAAAAACGCCAAGTATCCAGGGATAGAAAAATTGGCTTTGAGGTTCGTATAGAATTCTTCGGAGGTTTGATTCTCATACCACCCAAAGAAGTCATCGGACCCTGGTCCATCTTCCGCCTGAACCAAGACAATGAGTGAGCCGCCCGTTTTCGTGGCCAAGCCTGCATTGTAAAAGGTCTTACTCGCCTGATAGAGGGAAATATCATAGGGGAAACCCCCGCAACTCGCAACAACGAGATCTGCTTGTTCATCGAAACGAACTCCATAAATCTCATTAACCAATTCACAACCTGCGGCCCAGGCGTCCAACCAATGACCGGTGAAGAAATCAACGATCTCATTGTGCTGATCGAGAACCACATTCACCAAAAAGTCAGGATTAACAAATGCAGCCGCTTCTACCATATCTTCATGAAGGGGATTACCTTGTAATTTGTTGGAACCAATGGCTGGATTGATGGCAATTTCGGTGGGATGGAGGGTGTGCAGATGGTTGTTCTCAACGGTCTGTCTGCCCGATATCCCGGGCAATATGCTCTTGCGCCCGCCTCCAAAGCCGGCCATAGCGTGGTGAATGATGCCACCAGTCATAATAACCCGATCCGCTTCCACAACGCGCTTGTTCACATAAACTGGATTTTTGCGCGTTGTTGTGCCCACATAGCTCAGCCCGTCCGGATCATCAGCATCATGCTCAACAACTTCGTACTTAGCAAAAATGTCCTCTCCTACGATTTCCTTAAACTCTGCTTCAGTTTGGCTACGGTGGCAACCACGAGCCACCAAAATGCAGATGTCCTCAGGAGAAATCGAACAGTCTGTTAGGTATTCCAGGATGGTCGGTAGATAGTCCCTCGTGCGAGTCCAGGTTCGCGTGATATCGCTCACTACGACCACAACTTTCTCCCCAGGTTTCACAATCTGATCAAGACCTGGACCCTTGGTGGGATTACTGAGTCTCTGCCTCAAGAAGCTTGACAAGTCTCCCAACTCCACCTCATAAGGCCTGGGAGTAAGGGTCTGAACATTACTTAAGGGCAACGTTCCGCTGACAGTTGTTCTACCATACTTCAAATTGACATTCAACAAAATCCCAGCTTTCTACTATCGCTTAATCAATGAGCGGAAGAATTTCAGCACCTTCGTGGATGACGTTGATGGTTGGATTCTCGCCCAGATTGGCCAAAGCATCCAAAACCGCTGTTTGAAGTGCGTCTGAATTATAACGTCTAAAGCCCATCCACTCTACCTGCTCATCAGTGAGCCCGTCACTAACAATCTTCACTTGGGCTCGCTGTTTTACAATTGCAACCGCTAGGGCTCCCGCGGCACCGATTTTATCTTGAACTTCATCCCTATCCACCAGGGAGAGGATTTCATCGTAGGGTTTGGCCATAAGAGTTAAGAACTCCAAATGCTCTCCAGGTCCTTCTATAGCCGGAGTCACCAAAATGATGGTACCCCCAGTTTTCACAGCCAGGTCTGCCGAGTAGAGTGCTTTACCCGCTTGCCAAAAGTTCAGGTCAGCGGGAAATGAACTCGTAACTACCAGATCAGCCTGCTTAAGGGGGACACCGTAGACCTTCTTAGCCAGTTCCACACCCTCGCGGTGTGCTTTGATAGGATCACCGGCTACAAGTCCCACGATCCTTTGATTAGCATCCAAAATAGCGTTGACAATGAATTTTAAACCAGCCCTCAGGGCAATGTCATCTATCTCTTTTCGAACAGGATTGTCGATGTTTCCAAGTGTAATAGATTCATCTTTCGTAATCATCAAATGGGTGGCTATGGTAGTGTCTTCACCACATACTCCCGGTTGAATAATCTTTCCTCCACCGGACCAACCACAGTAACGATGGGGTACTATACCGCCGATTCCCAGCACCAGATCTGCATCAAAAACCATTTTATTGATCCAAATGGGTGTTCCATTCTTGGTCTCACCAAGGTGCACCAACTTATCCTTGTTGTCAAATTCGTGATTGAGGACCTGCACCGAGGGGTAAACCTCAGACCCAACCTTGGCTTCGAGCTCCTCTTCTGTCATGGGTCTGTGGGATCCACCTGCAATAAGAATGGCAATATTCTCAAGGGCAACACCTGCTGCCCTCAGTCTCTCAATGACTGAGGGCAAGATCAGGTGCGCGGGTGTCGGTCTGGTATTGTCATCACAGATAAGCAAGACGGATCCAAGGCCTTTAGCCAGTTCCTCCAAGGGTTGGCTTCCAATAGGCCGATCCAGGGCCTTCTTCAATTCGCCATCCAGGTCAATCTCCGGTAGCGTATTGAGTGTAGCCTGCGTAACTTGTGCTTCCGCCTCTAGCTCAAAGCGAAGACTCTTATTTCCATAAGGAAGTTCAATTGTTTGTACCAAGACTGTCACCTCTTCTACCTATCGATCAATTTCCAAAACTGCTCCTTTGTTTGCTGATGTGGCAAAGAGCTCATACAAGCGCAGGATACCTTTACGAATTTTATAAGGAGGACGTTGCCATTTAGCACGCCTTGCCTCCAACTCTTCATCTGTTAAGTCCACATGCACTTTACGGGCTGGGATATCAATGGAAACCATGTCACCCTCTTCAAGTAGTCCTAAGGGGCCTCCCTCCACTGATTCAGGCGAAACATATCCCAAAGCGGGACCGCGAATGGCACCAGAGAATCGACCATCACTAACCAACGCGACCGATCCTGCCAAATCCTTACCCCACAGAGCACCAATAGCTGTCGTCATTTCGCGCATACCAGGTCCACCCTTGGGTCCTTCATTGCGAATAACTAGGACATCTCCTGCCTTGACTTTGTCGGCATAAATTCCTTCTACAGCCTCTTCTTCTGACTCAAAGATGCGGGCTGGGCCAGAGTGAACCATCATACCTTCTGAAACAGCAGACTGTTTCACAACTGCTCCATGGGGAGCGAGGTTGCCGTACAAGACTGCCACTCCACCTTGGGCATGGAAGGGATTGTCCATGGGACGAATGATACGTGAATCTAGGACTTCGGCCTTGGCGATGTTTTCGCCCAAGGTCTTACCTGTAACTGTCATTACATCTAGGTTCAAGAGAGATCGCAATTCCTGCATCAAGGCTGGAATTCCGCCGGCCTCGTTCAGTTCTGGAACCGTAAAGGTTCCAGATGGCGTCATGGGCGCCAAATGTGGAGTATTGCTGCTTAACTCGTCAATTCTGCCAAGAATATCAATATCCAGTTCCATTTCTTGGACCAAGGCAGCTAAGTGCAAAACACAGTTGGTGGAACCACCTGTTGCTGACAGCACACGAATGGCATTATCAATGGATTTCTCATTAATAATGTCACGTGGACGTACATCCTTCTTCAAGATCTCCACAATGGTCCGACCGGCCTCTTCAGCTAGGCGGTACTGCCTGAGGTCTTGAGCAGGAATGGTGGATGCCCTTGGTAACGTCAGTCCCAGAGCTTCCATAATGATGCCCATGCTGTTGCCGGTGACCATGGAACCACAAGCTCCAGGCGTGGGGCAAGCGTTTTCGATGAAACCATCCAAATCTTCTTTAGACATTTTGCCTGCGTGGAAGGCTCCTGCAGCTTCGATCAGTTCTGTAGAACCGCCGCAGATGGAGACCCCCTTGTAATTTCCGGCCATCATGGGGCCTCCGTGGATAAAAATTGCAGGTATATTCAACCTAGCCATGGCCAGGAGCATACCTGGTACAATCTTGTCGCAGGTGCCAATCAAAATCATGGCGTCGAGCTGATTCGATTCGATAGAAACCTCAACGGAATCAGCAATAATGTCCCTTGAAGGTAAAGTGTAACGCTGGGCATCCTTATTCTTCACAAATGCTCCAGATAATCCATCACAAAGTGCAATTGTATTAAATTCCAAAGGCGTTCCGCCTGCATAGCGAATTCCCTTTTTCACATACTCACTAATTTCGCGTAAGTGGATGTGACCTGGAGACAGCTCGCCCCAGGAGTTTGCGATTCCAATAATGGGTTGTTCCATCTCTTTATCGCTGAGACCAACGCCCTTTAAAAGAGCCCGCTGCGGTGCTTCGGAGACGATATTGCGGCTACGATATTCCATGTTAACCCTCCTATTAAGCTCAGTCTTTCTTCTTCTTCTTGACACCCAAGTATGAGTCTTTGACGGCCTCATCTTTCTTCAAGTCTTCTACACTACCATGCAATGCTATTTCGCCCTGGGCGATGATATAGGCGTAATTACTTACCGCCATAGACATATAAGCGTTTTGTTCCACCAGGAGGATTGTGATACCCCTTTTTACAAACTCGCGCAAGAGACCGAAAATCCGTTTCACAACCACAGGGGCGAGACCCATTGACGGTTCGTCTACCATCAACAGCTGCGGTTTGGCAATCAAAGCCCGGGCCGTGGCCACCATTTGTTGCTCACCACCACTTAAGGTTCCTGCAAGTTGCTTTTCTTTGCCCACCAATTCAGGGAACATCTCAAAGCACTCAGCGATCTCGCTCTTAATGTTGCTACGATCTTGCCTCGAATAACTACCCACTTCAATATTCTCAAGGACGCTTAGGTCCGAAAACACTTGCCTTCCTTCGGGTAAATGAACGATACCTCGCTTGACGATTTCGTTAGGCGGAAGCTGGTGGATAAGTTCTCCCATAAACTCGATCTGGGTGTCAGAATCGCCTCTCAACAAACCAGAAATCGCCTTCAATAGAGTGGTTTTCCCTGCACCATTTGCACCCAAAACAGAGACTACATCACCTTGCTTTACTTCCAAGCTTACCTTTTTCAGGGCCGGAATATCACCGTACGAAACAGATAGATTCGTGATCTTTAACACTCGGCTTCCTCCTTCCCTAAATAGGCCTCGATAACTCGTGGATCCGATTCACAGTCACAGAACGGTCCTTCAGTCAATTTCTGGCCATAATTCAAGACAACACAATGATCAACAACCGCTTCTACTAATTCCATGGTGTGTTCCACGAGCAGAATCGTGATCCCCTGTTGCTTCACGTTTAAAATGATATCTTGTAAAAAGTTGAACTCCTCACGGTTCATTCCTGCAGCTGGCTCATCCAAGAGCAATAAAGACGGCTCCAAGGCAAGAGCGCGTGCGATCTCCAAACTACGACGGTAGCCATAGGGCAAGCTATTTCCCATCTGATGGTAGTGTTGTTTACCTAAGCCTACAATCTCCAACAATTCCTTCGCCCGAGCCTCTTCTCTAGCGTTGGCCATCTTGAGTTTGGGTGTAGAAAACACTGCATCCCAGATTTTCGCTCCAAAACTGGCATGCCGAGCTACAAGCACTGTTTCTAGAACACTTAGACGTTCAAACAAACGAATGGTCTGGAAGGTACGGGCAATTCCTGCTCTAGCGATCTTGTGTTTGTCAAAATTCGTGATGTCCTGACCATTAAAGATCACCCTACCGCTTGTTGCTTTGTGAACGCCGGAGACGACATTGATGAATGTTGTTTTTCCGGAACCATTTGGCCCGATTAACCCTGTGATGGAGCCCTTTTCGATGTTAATGTCTAGGTCTGAGTTAGCGGTAACGCCGCCAAAAGATTTTGTCAATCCCTTAGTTTCCAAAATGTTCATTCGCTACTACCACCTTTTACATCGTCTCGCTCACCAAAGATCTTGTTGAATCCTTTTTCAAATAAAGGAGCCAGACCATCAGGCATAAACACCACGATCATCAGGATGATGAAGGTAGCTGCCATCATGTAGTAGGTCTCCCAGCCAGGGAAGCGGAACAACTCTGGCAAGAATGTTACAATTGGTGCACCAATGATACCACCCAGCAAGTGTCTCAAACCACCTGTTACAGCCATCCCAACGAATTTTGTGGATTCTGCAAAAACGAAACTTTCTGGGCTAATGAACCCTGAGAGATGGGCATAAAAAGCCCCTGCCAATCCTGCAAATCCTGCAGAAATACCAAAAGCAAGAAGCTTGAAATTTCGAGTGTTGATCCCACTACATTCGGCGGCCAATTCGTCATCACGCATAGCCATGAAAGCTCTGCCGATGAAGCTGTTGGTAATTCTCTTGATGAAGAGATACAAAAGGGCAATTGTAGCTACCAAGAGATAGTAGTAGTGGGTATTGTTAAATTTGATCCCAAAGAGCTTTAACCCGGGAATACCGAATACACCCAAAGGACCATTTGTCAAGCTCTGCCAGTTAACAATGATGACCCACACGATGTGTCCAAAGGCAATGGTGGTCAGTGAGAGAAAGAACCCACTTAATTTAAATGATGGAACACTCAAAAACACGCTAAATATAACACACATGAGGATCGCAGCAAGAAAACCAAGACCGATTGGGAAGCCCAATTTCAACACCGTCAACGATGTAGTATAGGCGCCAATTCCGTAGAATGCCGCGTGCCCTAAAGAAATCTGCCCTGCAAATCCCACCTGCGTAACCAAGCCCATGGCAATGATGGCGTGGATCAAGCTGCGGTTCATAATATAAACTTTGTAGGAGTCACCGATTACTAGCGGATATAACACAACTAGTAAAGCGATGATCAAAAAGCCAATTTTTCTCCTTTGCATAACATTGTCCCCCCCAAACCTACATTTTCTTGAAAAGCCCTTGCGGTCTAGCGATTAGGAAAAATACCAGCAACACAAAGGTAATGACATCCCGATAGGAAGAAGAAATATAAAAGACGGAGAAGTTCTCTGTCAGACCGATCAAGAGGCCGCCAACAAGCGCACCAAATGGGTTAGTGAGTCCGCCAATTACCGCAGAAGCAAAACCTTTAATTCCGATAATTCCCCCACCTAGCTCTACAGAGACAAAGTAGATGGGTGCTAGCAAAATACCCGCAATGGCCGTTACGCCAGTACTCATCGCAAAAGAAAGGGCCGTCATTTTTTCAACGCCGATTCCCATCAAAGAAGCCGTGTCCTTGTTTTGCGCTGTTGCTCTAAGGGCTTTACCAGTAAGAGTTCTCTTAAAGAAGTAGTTCAGACCGATAACTAGGGCAACAGTGAATCCAAGCACCCAGAGCGAATGATGCTGGATGGTGATACCGCCTATCCGCAACGGATTCATGGGACTACCAAAGATATTCGGGAAAGGATAAGGAACCCCACCCCAAAGAACAATCGTTAGATTCAAAAGGAAAATGTTCAGCATCATGGTGGCGACAATGAACTCAAGTCGACCACCTTTTCTACCCATAATCTGTCTGTAAACAACTCCCCTCAGAATAAGGATGCCATATAGGGCAACCAGTGCAACTGCTAGGACAAAGGCAATGACGATTGGGAGGTTCCACATAACATGAAAGGTGTAAAAGAAATAAGCTCCTAACATTGCGGACGAAATGTGAGCAAAATTGATTAACCCCGTTGTCTGCCAAAAAAGACATACCCCAATGCCAATAACCCCATAGAGCAGTCCCATAGCCATACCTGAGATAGAGTTTTGCAACACCATCTGTAACATTTTACCACCTCGTAGCGTTCTATGACTTTTCGGGCCGTAATGAGGAGGAGACCCTCAGGGGGATCTCCTCCCTACTTTCCTTAGTACTTCTCGATAATTTTCCAGCCGTCGCCTTGGAATTCAGAAATGAGACTGAACCTGGAAAGATTGTGTTTTTCGTCAGTTACGAGCTCGCCTTGTAAGCCAACAAATCCAGAGAAATTCTCTAGTTCTTCACGCATAGCTTGTTTGTCGAATCCTACCCGTTCGATAACCTCTTTGATTACATAGACGCCATCATAATAGGCTTGACCCGGGTCACTTGGTAAGCGGCCATAACGTGCTTGGTACTTCTCTACGAATTCTTGAACCACTGGGTTGGTATCTTCTGGTGTGAAGCTTTGAACAGCAATGACGCCAGTAGCAGCTTCTGGTGCTAAGTCAGTAAATGCTGGTACGCCCCAAGCAGTAAAGCCTACAACAGGAACATTAACGCCCATTTGGCGCAGTTGACGCACAAATACTGCGGCTTCGGATTCGTGGGTGAGACCCATGATGGAGTCTACGCCAGCACGTACCATATTGAGGATCTGTCCAGTAGCATCCTTGTCGCCTTCGCGCATTTGCTCAACGGCAACTGGCTCAATGCCATACTCAGCAAATTTGTGGATAATAACGTCGCGAGCACTGGTGCAATAGTCTGTTGTTCCGTAGATAATACCAGGCTTCTTGGAGCCCAATACGTTGACTGCATATTCAGCTTGATTCTCTACTCTAACTCTATCATCAGCTCTTAGACGGAATAGCCATGGATTGGCAAGGTTGTCGTAGCCAAGTGATGGAGAAGTAGCACCGACCATCATCAATGTTTCGTTTTCTTGGGCAACTTGGTGTACGGCCAAAACAGAACTACTCATGTTTGGTCCAAACACTACGTCTACCTTATCATTTTCGATGACCCTTTTTACAACGTTGATGGCAGTGGCTGGAGAGGCCTCGTCGTCATAAACGACGACTTCAATCTTCTTGCCCTCAATGCCGCCTTCTGCATTGATCTCATCAACAGCTAACATAAAAGCTTCTTGGATATAATCGCCAAGAATAGAACCTGATCCAGTAAAGGGAGCAACCAAACCAAATTTAATAGTCTGAGCACCTACCACACTACCTGCCAATAATGTTACCATGAGAACCATTAGTGGAATAACCTTTAGATTTCTACGCATCCTTTTACCCCTTTCGTTTTTCACCTCTAGACAAACCAACGTAAGTTCGCTACGTACACCTCCTTTCATCCGAGGTTTTACTTCTTCATGCTTCCACATATTAGGCAATTTCCTTACGCCTACTTTCGATTTATAAAACTTATTTCAACAAAACCAGACGTTATCCTTTGTTTAAAACGACAATTGAAGTGGTAATTCGTTGTTAATTTCTACAAAGGGGGGCACAAAAAACCACCTTAGGAACAAGGTGGTTTGTGCCTGAAATTTTGTCGATAATGTAGTAGTGTCACCTGCAGGAAAATCAACGAGAACTCAAAAGCCGTAAACAAAATCACCATTCGCCTAAAAGGCCATCCATCCCAACCCATTTCATCACCCTCACTGGTTATGTCGATCTCTCATGAGCATTTTTCCCTTTTTTGACGCGAAAAACCCCCTTTTTGGGGGGTTGGGGTTATTGCCAGGGCATTGAACCGAAAGCTCGTCGTCTCGCATCACGAAGTAAACAGTGCTACAACTCCACATCAAAATAATCCCGAGCATTGTTAAAACAGATATCTCTGACCATGCGTCCCATCAATTCCAAATCGTTGGGGGCCTCCCCAGTCTCCACCCAAGCGCCGAGTAAGTCACAGAGGATTCTGCGGAAATATTCGTGACGGGTGTAGGAGAGGAAGCTTCGGGAGTCCGTCAGCATGCCCACAAACCGGCTAAGCAAACCGATGTTAGCTAGAGCTACCATTTGACGAATCATCCCGTCTTTTTGATCGTTGAACCACCAACCCGAACCAAGCTGCATCTTGCCAGGAATCCCTCCACCCTGGAAAGAGCCTGCAATCGTGGCTAAAAGATCATTGTCGATTGGATTAAGAGAATACAAAATGGTCTTGGGCACGTGATTCGTCTCGTCAAGTTTGGACAAAAAGGCAACGAGAGCTCGACCATAAACTCGATCATCCATGGAGTCAAACCCGGTATCAGGCCCTAAGAGTCTGTGCATACGAGCACTGTTGTTTCTGATTGCAGAAAGGTGGAGTTGCATAACCCAGCCTCGTTCAGCATATTCCCTTCCTAAGAAAAGCAAGACTTGTGTCTTAAACATCTCCGTTTCTTCCTGGGTAAGCATTTCTCTGCGTAAGGCTTTTTGCAGGGCAGAAGTCGCGTCCTCATCGGTTCCTTCCCCGTAAACAATGGGATCCAAACCATGATCGGATAGGCGACATCCCATGCTATGGAAGAATTCAATCCTCTGCTTCAGTGCTTCCTTGAAGTCTGCGAATGTTCGAACCTCCCCACCAACGATTGCTTCAAGCTTCGTGACCCAATCAACGAACCCAGGTTGATCAAGGTTAAAGCTCTTATCGGGTCGGAACGCGGGATACACCTTTACCGCAAAATCATTGTCCTCAGCCAAGGCTTGGTGGTATCTTAGAGAATGGGCGGGGTCATCAGTTGTACACAGTCCCTTGACATTGGACCTTTCGATCAATGCTCTAGCCCTGAACTCTTCTTTCTGTAACAGACGATTACACTCTTCCCAGATCTCCTCCGCCGTTTCTGGCGAGAGAAGTGCATCGATATCGAAGTACCTTCGCAATTCCAAATGAGTCCAATGATAGAGGGGGTTACCAATACATGCTGGCATCGTCTGGGCCCACTTCATAAACTTGTCTTTATCGCTGGCCTCACCAGTTATGTATTTCTCGTCGACTCCATTGGCCCTCATGGCACGCCACTTATAATGGTCGCCGGCCAACCAAATCTCGGTTATATTTCTATACCTCTTGTTCTCAGCGATCTCCTTGGGGTTCAAATGACAGTGATAGTCAAAAATAGGCATGTCTTTCGCGTATTCATGATAGAGTCTTTCTGCTGTTGGGTTCGTTAATAAAAAGTTCTCATCCATAAACGATTTCATGCGTTTCTCCCTCCATATTGGATTTACCTGAGTGTCTGGCTCTACCAAAAAACCCGTACTCCCCATCACAAGGAGTACGGGTTGTGTCTATTTAGGCATTATAGGTAGATGCCGCGGTGCTTCCCCCTTGACCGGTCCAGTTCGTGTGGAAAAACTCTCCACGTGGTTTGTCTATCCGTTCGTAGGTATGGGCGCCAAAGTAATCCCTCTGGGCCTGCAGTAGATTTGCTGGAAGCCGGGAGTTGCGATAGCCGTCATAATAGCTGAGGGCTGCGCTAAAGGCCGGTACTGGAATGCCATGGAGCATGGCTGTGGCACACACTTTTCTCCAGCTCTCCTGGGCCTGGGTAATCTTCTCCTTGAAGATGGGATCCAAGAGCAAATTAGCGAGTTCTGGGTTTTGATCGAAAGCTTTTTTGATATCACCCAAGAAAGCCGAGCGAATAATACATCCTCCCCGCCACATGAGTGCGATGCCGCCGTAGTTTAGATCCCAACCATGACTCTCTGCTGCTGCACGCATCAAGGCATACCCTTGCGCGTAGGAGACAATCTTGGAGGCATAGAGAGCTTGCCTGACATCTTCGATAAAGGCCTTCTTGTCGCCTGTAAAGCTCGGTTTCGGACCTTCGAGAACCTTGGAAGCCGCCACCCTTTCTTCCTTGAGGGCAGACAGAAAGCGTGAGTAAACTGCTTCCCCGATTAAGGTTAGGGGAACACCTTCATCTAGAGACGAAATGGCTGTCCATTTTCCTGTTCCCTTTTGCCCAGCCGTGTCTAGAATTTTCTCCACCAAAGGCGAACCATCTTCATCTTTATAGGCTAGAATGTCCGCGGTAATCTCGATGAGGTAACTATCCAGGTCCCCTTGATTCCAGTCGCTAAAGATCTCATGCATCTCATCAGGTGTCATCCCTAAGAGATCCTTTAAGAGATGGTAGGCTTCACAGATGAGCTGCATATCGCCGTACTCGATACCGTTATGCACCATCTTGACAAAGTGTCCGGCACCATCCTGCCCCACCCACTCAGCGCAGGGACTACCATCTTCCACCTTCGCAGCTACTGCTTGGAAGATGGGCTTAATATGGGACCAGGCTTCAGGTGAGCCGCCTGGCATGAGACTTGGTCCAAGAAGAGCGCCTTCTTCACCGCCAGATACTCCCGTTCCCACGTAGAGCAAGCCTTTTTCCTCCACATACTTCGTCCGGCGAATGGTATCGGGGAAGTGCGAATTGCCTCCATCGATGATGATATCGCCTGCTTCGAGGAGAGGAATCAGCTGCTCAATCAGATTGTCTACGGGCTTTCCTGCCTTAACCATGAGCATCACTTTACGAGGGGTCTTCAGGCTCTGCACCAGTTCTTCCAAAGAATGTGCCCCAATGATATTTTTGCCTTTCGCTCTTCCCTCTACGAAGGACGTTACTTTTTCCACTGTGCGATTATAAACTGCAACGGAAAAGCCTTTGCTTTCCATGTTCATAACCAAGTTCTCGCCCATTACTGCCAAACCGACTAAACCGATATCTGCTTTTGACATACTTCATACACCCCTTATTTTTCGCTATCTCTGCACCCTCGCATTACCTTCCCAAATACTCCATACCTGCTGTTCATCGGCAGGTTGGGCATAGTCGGTCAAGAACGTAGTAGCCATGGCACCAGTGGCCCAGGCAAATTGAACCCATTTTTCCGAATCCCAGCCCCGTAAAATGCCATACAGCAGACCGCCTACAAAACCATCGCCCCCGCCAATGCGGTCCAATACAGTAATGGGACGGGGCTCAACCACATGCCACTTGTCCTCAGCTAACAAGATGGCTCCCCACAAATGGGAGTTTACGCTGACAACTTCACGCAGGGTATTGGCAAAAACAGAGGTGTTGGGAAACTGTTCTTTGACTCTTCCAATCATGTCCTTAAAGCCATGGATCTGTTCATTAATGTCTTGGCCGCCAGCTTCAGGGCCTTTGATGCCCAGACAGAGTTGATAGTCTTCTTCGTTGCCGATCAAAACATCGCTTAAGCTTGCGATTTCGGTAAAGATGTCCCGTAGTTCCTCTTCCCTATTCTCCCAGAATGTTGCCCGATAGTTTAAGTCAAAGGAAACTAGCGTTCCGTGCTTCTTAGCAGAGCGGGCCAACTCCAGACAAAAGGTACTGGTTTCAGGGGATAATGCGGCAATTAGACCCGAAAGGTGCATAATCTGTACACCTTCTTCGCCAAAAATCCGCTCCATGTCAAAGTCCGCTACATTCAGTGTGCGACCTACTTCTCCTGCCCTATCATTTTGCACTCTAGGACCGCGTGTACCGTATCCGCTGTCTGCAATGTTGAATTGATGGCGATAACCCCATGGTCCGCCCTGAGGTACTTCAGGACCCTCATAGGTCATGTGCCTGCTGGCTAAGTTGTTCTTGATAAACTGGGCAATGGGACTGCCCTTTACAAAGGCAGTTAGCACCTTAACCGGTAAACCAAGATACGAAGAAATGCTGGCTACGTTCGTTTCTGCGCTGGTGACCTGCATTTGAAACATATCACTAGAATGCACAGGCTGTCCGTTCATTGGCGTAATGCGCACTCCCATGCTCGTGGGAACCAGCAAAGAATAAGTAAAATCCTTTCGCAATTGTAGACTCATTGGAATGTCCTCCTGTTCTTATTGTTTTATGCCAAGGGCTTTCAAATGGCGATTCATATGGCAGACGAGAAACTGCTCATACCGGCCCTCATGTTTTTTTAACACTTCGTAGATACCCTCTTTGAGCTTGGGATCTTGCAGCATGAACCCATAGGTGATGTGCAAGAGTTGGCGAGCATCATCTTGGTCAAGGAGTCCAGGTAGTTCCTGATCCTCGAGAGTATCAATTTCAGGGACTTTCGCGAGATCCATGCTCACGTGGTAATACTTGCGAGCGGCTTTAAGAGAGTCCAGAGCTTTTTGATGGAGTGCCCTATAAAGACAAGGATCTACATGTGCGATCACCCTCACGGCCTCCAGCCAATTGGTTCCGGCAGTTTTTACATGATACCCTGTAGCCCTTGCGTATTTACCGATAATGGGGAAGACGCTGAATTTATCGCTTCCAGAATGGATACTGAGTTTATATCCGAAGTGACTGGAAATGTCCGCGTGAACTGCAAACTCTTGCTCAAATTGTTCTAGATCGCCCATATAGTCAATGCCTTTCTCGAAGTGACCGTAAAAGCGCGGAGCAACGCTACAGACCTTGATACCCCTTTTTTTCAGCTCATTAGCGACAAAGAAGTGATCCTGGGGGGTTGTGGGTGTAGCCACTTCATCGATACTGATCTCAAAGTCTATGGGCCGATCGAGTTTTGTAATTACTTGTTCATAGACCTTTTCCATGAAGTCCAGAGCTTGATGGTAGGTTAATGCCATCCGTTGGTAATGCTCTGGATCCATATAAATGGTTGCACCATTTTGGAGCTCATAGCGTTGATCACAATAGAGTTCTTCAAAT
The DNA here is from genome assembly GCA_002424045.1 of Firmicutes bacterium UBA5493. Lineage (GTDB taxonomy): Bacteria > Bacillota > Limnochordia > Darwinibacteriales > Darwinibacteriaceae > UBA5420. The sequence continues at coordinate 79,933 of DIPH01000015.1, forward strand.
TCTTTTCGTTTTGCCTTTGGAAGCTGGTTATACTGGCTTAGAACCTCAGCCTCTGTTAGGTCTAGGATTTCATCATTGATGTGTTCCGAACAATCCAAAGTAATCATGCTGAATCCTAGCTCCAAAGCCATTAGAATATCTTCTATCTTTTTAAGATGGTCACCGTCTGCGCCATATCCTCCTTGATACCCTTCTTGGAAGACAGCCCAAGTAGCCGCATCAAGGACGTCTACATAGGTGCGGTTTGTTAGTTCCAATTCTCGCATAGATTGCTGGGCCAAAACCGGGCGCACTGGAGTGTCACGAATGGCCTTAAGATGTCCGGGACTTGCAAGACCTAGACGATCTCCGAGCCCCATGGAAATCCCACTGGTGCCTAAAGCCTGAGGTGCAGTCCAAGTCAAAAGGGAACGTAAAACCTTTGCATTCTTGCCATTTAAGGCAACCTGTTTCACCATAAAAACACCTACGTTAGAAACCTCGCCTTCGAATTGGTCAGTCCCCTCCCGATCTGAGACAACGACCACTCGCCTTTCTCGAGCTTCCTTAACCATGAACAGAAGCTTATCATAGGCGAGTTGTAATGAGTCGGGGAAGACATCGCCCGATTCTTCTTCTAAGCGTTGTTTCAAGTCTTCAAGAGTCTCGGCTTGTTTCACCGTTTCGCGCCAACTTGTCACAACCATTCCTCCTCGTAGTGGTCTAAACTTCACCGGGCCTTCCCAGCTAGAGAATTAACGAAGCCGAGTCTCGATCAAGATACAAAGTGACATCCGCGTGAGTTCGAAGGATCGATGCAGGGCACTTCGTGCTGATGGGCCCTTTCAGGGCATCATGCACAGCCTGGGCTTTTCGCCCATCAGGAACAACCGAAATAATCTTCTTACATCTCAAGATGGCTGGGACAGTGAGGGTCAGTGCCTCTTCAGGAACGTCCTCTAAAGCTTTGAACCAGCCCTCTCCCAATTGTTGCCGTCTGCAAGCATCATCTAACTGCACCACTTTTACCAGAAACTCATCTTCAAAATCGGCCACCGGGGGATCGTTGAACGCAATATGACCATTTTCACCGATTCCGATAAAACCGAGCTTAATAGGGTTGGCTTCAATAAGTTGAGCATAACGCTCACATTCCCCTTCTACGTCTGCGGCGTCACCTTGGATGTACTCTACTTTATTGGGGCGGAACACCTTCTCGATGCGTTCTCTAATCCATAGCCTGAAACTTGCAGGATGCTCCGGGGACATCCCCTTATATTCGTCTAGATGGAAAGCTATAACCCTGCTCCAATCAATAGTCTGTGTCTTAAGACCATCCATAAAGGTAAACTGTGATGCCCCCGTCGAAAACAACAGATTTACCATGGGTTCCTGCACACTCTGCAAGTATGAGCTGGTGTCCTCTGCTGCAGCACGCCCCAACTCCTGCGCATTTTCGTACACTTTGACCTTAATGTTATTGAACTGCATTTCCCTAATCATTGAGCTAAGCCTCCTTGTTACCTTTGGGGAAGTCCTTTTCCAAAGCCCAAAGACCTAGAGCTGGATTACTAATGTAAAAGACTTCTTCTCCGTTAACGATATTACGGCCTTCCTTGAGCTGGTCTAGCCTATACTGGCTGACAGCTTGGGCATAGGGCACGTAGTTGTAATTGACTCCTCGAATCTCCTCTTCCGTCAAATGCTCCACCGCATAGGTGATTTTGAAGCGGTTTTCCGAGGAACCATGAATTAAATGTGCTGCCACCGACAGATTCTTCCCCAGTTCCTCACTGGTTTTCACAAAGTCTAGAATCTCACGACTGGTCTTATAACCGAAAGCGCGAATCAAACGATCAATCTCTGGATCTTCGCCAAACATACGAACACCAGGAGCCAAAATGACCAACTCACCATCATCTGCAATGGCCATTCTTGTGCGATACACGGACTTATTGCCCAGCCAGGTGCTCCTAAATTCGTTGGGATCCAAGTAGACGACAACTTTCTTGAGAGGTTCAGAGAGCAAGTCCAAATTGCATACTTGACTCTTAGCTACAGCCTGGCTAAACGCCTCGCGCTCCTTGCCCAAGAATAAGCCCTGCAGTGCAGTGGCTTCGTCCCTTGTTTCAGTTACGGTAAGAACATAAGCCAAGGGCAAATCATGCAGGAAATGCTCTTCTGCATAATCAAACACCTTACGAACGGGGGAATAATCCCGACCCATCATTTTCTCCATGCCGTAAACTGCTCCGAGAAAATGGGACTTGTCAATAATATCTTTACCACCGCACCCTACCACGATGTTCTTGGTGTAATTGGCCATCCCCACTACCTCATGTGGTACGACTTGACCGATGGACAAGATGAGATCATACTGGCCTTCGAGAATTTCACTGTTGATATCCACAACAATGGAATAATCCACGAGGCCTTCAGAGACTTCCTTTACAAAACCGCCTGGCACAACGCCCACCGTTTTAACATCGGTGCGCCAGTTATGGTCTAGGTACACCTCAGGCGGTACATCTGCCCCAAAAATCCGCTGTTTTTCCTCCAAGGTCATGGGTACATGGGTTCCCAAGGCCGGCAAAATTCTTACCTCTGCAGGCTGCAACAAGTGGTGCAACATACTCGTGATTGGTCCGGCCATGCTATGTGCCCTGGTGCCGTCTGGAGGGATTAGCAACACTTTATCTAGGGGCTTTTCGTATGCACCCAGCCATGTGGCCAACTCCTTTTGGACGGTCTCTAAATCGATGGGACCGTCTGCCAAGAAACGACTTTCCATACCTTACACCACCCTCTATTTCTATACTCCCGAAAACGCTGCAAATCCGCCATCCACAGGTACAACGATTCCGGTGACAAATCGGCTTGCATCCGATACGAGCCAAATAGCGGTACCCACTAGGTCAGAAGGTTCTCCAAAGCGGCCCATGGGTGTGTGCTCTAAGATTGTACGGCCCCGAGCTGTTAAATCACCTGTTTTCTCCTCGGTTAGCAAGAAGCGATTCTGCTTGGTCAAGAAGAAGCCTGGTGCCATTGCATTCACCCTTATATTTGCGGAATAGTGTTTGTTTAGATGGACCGCCAGCCACTGGGTGAAATTGCTTACTGCTGCTTTAGCACCGCCATAACCTACAACATTGGTCAATGGCCGTATGGCTGCCATGGAGGAGATATTCAGAATCACTCCCTCTTTTTTCTCTGCGAGGATTTCGCCGAAAACTTGCGAAGGAAGCAAGGTGCCCATGAAGTTGAGTCGCACAACGTTATCCAGATCCTGTTCGGGTAAATCAAAAAAGGACAAATTCGGGCTTGTGGTTGCGGATGGGCTATTGCCCCCGACCCCATTCACCAGAATATCGATGGTACCATACTTGGCTAGAATCTCTTCCCGAGCTTGCAGGAGACTTTCCCGATCTAAAGCATCGAATGGAATACTGACGGCGTCCCCCCTCGCTTCCTTAATTTCCGCAACCAGTTCATCCGCGGGGTTACGATCCAATACCGCAATTTTGGCCCCGGCTTTGGCTAGGCCGCGGGATAGTTCACTCCCCAAAATACCTGCTCCACCCGTAATTGCCACAACTTTACCACTCAAATCAAATAATCCTTGCATAGATGCCCCTCCTTGTTCTTGTGCTTTGTCGACATAGAAATTCTTTGAAGTTGTCCTGAAACAAGCTATTTAGTTGCGTGACGCAACTTAGTCACCGAAAAAAGAGTGGTCTAGAACCACTTCAGCCTATACATGATCCCACCCATTGGATTTCGGTAGCTCAAAAATATCCTGCAATAGTAAGGTTGCCGCTCCAATTGTCACGGAGTCTTGCCCCAAACCCACTGGTTCTAACCTTAGGTGACTTTTTAGGGGCTGGAGCACCTGGATACCTACGGTTTCCCGAACCTTGGGTAATATATAATCCAGCACCGGAAACACATCTCCTCCGATTAAAACCTTCGCAGGATTGAGAATGTTTATGGTGTAGGACAGTGCCAAACCCAAGTGAGCGGCAACCTCTTCCCATAATCTAAGGGCTGCTGGGTCACGGGCAAACGTGGCCTGGCACAGCTTCTCGAAATTGAGCTGGTTGGGATCTCCTCCGGTAAATGCCATAAGGCTCTGGGCTTCACCCTTCTTTAGCAGTTCCCTTCCGCGCTTCAATATCGCATCAATGGATGCAACCGTCTCTAAACAACCTAAATTACCACATTTGCAGCGGGGACCACCTGGAAGGACAGTAAGATGTCCGATTTCACCTGCACTATAATCCGTCCCAGGAAATAACCTACCGCCCAAGATCACACCTGATCCGATAGAAGAGCCAACTTTTACTACGAGGATATTTTCCACCGCTTGCCCATTACCAAACCACGATTCTCCAAGTGCCATGGCGTTGGCATTATTCTCCATGCGGACGGGTAAGTCATACCTACTTTCAATGTTGACGGCCACCGGTTCATTACGCCACTCAATGGCCGGAGCGAAAACACTAAGACCTTGATGACTATTAACAATTCCATGCATAGCCACGCCTATGCCCAAAACAGTAATTTCTCTCTCTTGGGCTCGCTCTAGCAACGAATCTATGACACCATAGACATCCGCCATCACAGCATCCCGGCTGGCATCTCGGAGTGGTACTTCCATACGTTCTGTGATCTGGGCGTTAAAGTCGACCAAGACTCCTGCCACAAATGTTGATTCAATGGCGATTCCCACTACATGAACGGCGCCGGCAACCAGACTTAACATCACGGGTCTACGACCAAGCCCACTGTCTCCTTCGCCACTCTCCTCCACGAATCCTTCTTCCAAAAGTGAAGCAACGATACGAGTGATTGTGGACCGATGGAGTCCTGTCTGGCGCGCAATATCAGCCCGCGAGATTGATCCAGCCCGCATAATGTGACCTAGGACCAATCTGGGACTAATCTCTTTTAAAATGGGGAGCTTCTCTCGAATATCCATAGCCATCATTCCTGTTCCACAGGAGTCTACTTGATCATATGGTTGATAACAGTAACATCCGTCTTCTTCATGCCTTCAGAGGCAATGTTCCCGATTACACTGATGGTCTCCTCCACATTGGACTTGACAATACCGTCCCCATCCAAAAACTTCAGAGCGGTAAAGGACATGGTCAGCCCCATAATGGCTGCATCTACTGACGATGCAATTTTTGCTGCACACGACGGTTTGGCTCCATCACAAAGAATGCCCGAAACATTAGCTAATGTGTTTGTGATGGTATCGCAAACCTCTTCATAATCTCCTCCGAGCATGTAGGTGATGGCAGCACCTGAACCGCAGGCTGCACTTACCGCGCCACAATAGGCCGAAAGGCGACCAATACCGGTTTTCTGATGAATGGCCACGAGGTTACTTACACACAGAGCCCTAAACAACTTTTCCTCAGACAATTCATAGTATCTGGCATAGACGATAACGGGGATAGAGGCAGCAATGCCCTGGTTTCCGCTTCCAGAGTTGATCACAACAGGCAATTGGCAACCGTCCATGCGGGCATCGGAAGCGGCAGCAGCTGTAGCACGGGCAACATTCCCGACGGCATTTCCGAAGTTCTCCAGGAGGACCTTGCCCACACTAGCGCCGTAGTCCTCTGTTAAGCCTGCTTCTGCAATGGCGGTATTATGCTCAACCTGGGGCCTGAGAATGGGCTCAACATCCTCGAGTTTCACAGAATGAGCAAAGTCCAGAATATCTCTGACATTCAAGAGCGAACGATCGGTAAGTGTTTCACCACCCTCGGCACTTACTCCTTTATCCAAGAGGATGTTGCCGTCCTTTTCGATCCGCACAAAGCTCGTGTGGGTATGCAAAATCTCAACTAAGGCGTGGCTTTGCTTCGACGTCCCCTCCACAATAAGATGGAGTTTAGCTGGAGTTTTATCCAAGAGTTCCACCACGCAGCACGAAGCATCAGCGATGCGCTCCTTCGTGTTTTCAATGTCTTTTTCCTTAACAGAACTTAGGACCGCCAAACCACGATCTGCTTCTCCACCGAAAATGCCCAGCCATACCGCGGTCGCAATTCCTTTTAGACCGTTAGAGTGGGGAATGGTCACCGACTTGGTGTTTTTGATCAAGTTTCCACTCATCCTGACCTCAATTTTCTCAGGAACCTCACCTAGAACGTCCCGAAGCTTAGCACCGGCTAAAGCCAAACAAGCAGGCTCGGTGCAACCTACAGCAGGTACCAATTCTTCCTCCAAGATAGCAATATAATTCTCGTATTTCACCTTATCAATACACATATGTCACCTCATCATAACCGAAATTAACCTTTAACCGCACCGGCCACTTGACCGGATTTCTGATATGTCTGCATGACTAGGTAGAGAATAATACTGGGGACAATGACCAAGGTAGTGCCCGCCAGTACCACTTGCCATGGCGTCGATAATCCGTCGCTGACTGGGAGCATTGAAACCGAAACCATCAGCGTATACTTAGAACTATCGCGCAAATACAGAAGGGGCCAGAAGTAGTCGTTCCAACGGGCAATAACCGTGATAGATGCCCAGGAGGCCAATGCTGGTTTGGCAATGGGCACAACAATTCTTCTATAGATGCCAAATTCACTGCATCCGTCAATACGAGCCGAATCAATGATGGCGTCGGGTATATCCAACATATATTGCCTCAAATAGAAAATACCAATGGCAGTGGCCATCCGCGGAATGATCAAGGACCATAGACTGTTAACCAAGCCTACTCTGCGCATGATCACAAACATGGGAACCGCACCAACTTCTGGCGAAATCATCATGGTAGCAATGACAAAATAGAAGAGAGCATTGCGCCCGGGAAAATCGAATTTAGCAAAGGCATATCCTGCCAGGGAACAGAAAAACAACGTGGTCACCGTCCCCACGATGGAGGTAAATGCACTGTTTAAGAGATTTGTCCAGATTGGAATGAGTTCAAAAAGCCGCTTGTAGTTGGCCAGTGTTGGACTTTGAATACGCAGGGCATTAAACCCAGTAATACTCTCTCCCACTTCTTTAAAGGAAATAATGGACATCCAGAGTACTGGGAAGAGACAAAAGGCAACAATAATGCACAGCAATCCATGGACAACAAGTTTACGAAGCACTTCCTTTGTCTTGTAGCTCATAACAAACCCCCCCGTCACTAGATTTCACCCGTCCTGCGTCGTACCATGAACTGAATGAGCGAAATACCAAGCAGAATTACAATCAACACTACACCTAACGCAGAACCGTAACCCAATTTGAAGTTGGTGAAAGCGGACGTATACATCAGTTCAAACAACGATGTATTTGATGTTCCAGGCCCAGATAATATGTGGGACTCATTGAAAAGTCGCCACGCGTCTACGGTGATGGTGATAAAGCAGAAGAACAGAATATTATTTAGCAGTGGCAGGGTGATACGGAGAAACTGTTGCCAGCCCGATGCTCCATCCACTGTAGCTGCTTCGTAATACTCATCGGAGATATTCAATAGACCAGATAGGATAATCATTGTGAACCAAGGCGTTAGGCGCCAGATAAACAAGATCACTACTGGAATCCAGGCATAGGCACTTGTGGTCAACCAGGGAATACGACTTCCTCCCAAGGACACAATGACCTCATTCACCAGGCCTGCATGTTCTTCAAACAACATTCGGAAAATTAACCCCATGGCCACCGAAGCACAGACATACGGAAGAAATGTGGACGTTTTGAAGAACTGTTTCGAGCGTAACACTTTGCTATTGAGCAAAACAGCGATGAGTAAAGACAATCCCATGATGCCAATGGCTCCCACGATCCAGTAGCGAAATGTATTCTGGATAGCATTGGAAAACATGTAGTCATTCATCATGAGCTGGTAATTTCTCCACCCAATCCACCTCGGAGGCCTTAGCCCGTTCCATTCAGTAAAGCTGTAATACACAGTGGCAATGGTGGGAACAAGCTGAAATACCAGGAAGAGAATGAGATAAGGTGCGATGAATAGATAGGGATGGCGATGCTTTCTCAACGTCTCCCACATGAAAATCCTCCTTTTCCGCTATTAACCGGCAACGCCCGGAAAACGGGCCTCACCTCGGGCGAGATGTCCTGGCGCACCCATTAGTACGGAGCGCGCCAGGGCCAGAGTACTCCTTAGGGCATCTCTGCCCGGCCAATACGGAGTTTGAGTTCTTTATCCATATTAGCAATTGCCTGTACCATTGTTTGCTCACCGGCCACATATTTCTCAATCTCAGCACTGATGATGCCGTCAGCTTCATTGTCCTGTGGCGTTACTGTCATGTTAGGTGAAGGATTGAACAGACCATCAGCCTCGGCTTTTCGGAACGATTGACCGCCGTAGAAAGACGAGGGTTCTTGCCAGAATGGATCCGACAGCACTTCAAGGGAAACTGGGTTGGAGTAGGGACCATTCAGTCTGTCCATCTCGTTTACCCATGCGTTGCGCTCTTCAGTATTGGTCGAGAAGTCATACCACATATCCAAGAACAGATCCACGTAGGTGTCGTCTCCCTTGTTTACTACGCAGAAGTACGTAGAAACAGGGGCACCGCCGGTGCCTACTTCTTCAAAGACAGGCGCACCCATCACTCGCCAATCACCAACAGTGGCTGTCAGGTTCCTGCGCAAGAATTCATCCCAGAATGCACCGATATAGAATGTAGCAATTTTGCCTTGATCCGTTGCTTCATAAAGTGGCGGCTGCATCATGGTTGTTCTGTAGAGAAGCCCCTCGCTGTGAAGCTGATCCAAGAATCCAAGGGCCAGCTTTGTACCTTCGTCTTCGCCGATGACCACATTCCCATTTTCATCCCAGATTCTAGCATTGGCTTGAGGCATCAAACCGCGACGACCCCAGTAACGCCAGGTATAGGTGGTGGGATCAATATAAGATAGATAGACTTCACCATTGCTGCGTTCTTTTAGGAGACGTCCTGCTTCAAGATATCCGTCAAAGGTGCCCATCATAGCGGGATCTACGTCATACTCTTCGAAAATCGCCGCATTGTAGAATAACACTTGGGGACGAACAGCGTCAGGCAGAGCCCAAACACGTCCATCAATGGTGGCATCGAGTACTGCACCGTCCACGAACTGATCTGCGATTGGTGTCCAATAATCAGTCATGTCTAACAGTAATCCAGCATCAACCAAGTTCATGATGCCTACTGCATCAAGCATAATCACATCTGGCATATCTTTGTAAGCGCCAGCGAGATTATCCATGGCGATCTTCTGAACGCCAGCGTGCATGGTTTCGATCTGAACTGTCTCAACATCCACATTAGGAGCAAAGCGATGGATGGAAGGTTGGTAGAATAGTTCCCGGAAATGAGGTTGTCCAGTAGAGTAAATGAGAATCTTTCCATCTGGATAAGTGTCTTGAGCCATCACAGGAAAAACGCTCATAACCAACGAAACGACGACAAGCAACACTAAGGACATTGATTTTCTGTACATTCTTGAGAGTCCTCCTTCTTCGATATCTTACTCAATAACAGTAGGATAAATCTTGTGCTCTCTAGCATTGATGAGCTCTTGAACAGCACCTCCAATCCCCTCCACATCATAAGACGCGACATAGTTGGCACAGATTTAGCGCAAGGAATCAATGTCAACTTCCAATACTCGTTTGGCATAGGCTAAATCTCTGTTTTTGCATGCTTCAACGAACTCAAAATGGCGCGCACCTGAGGAGCGCTCCTTCATGAGAGGATTGTCGCGGTCATAGCCACTAAAGTGTTGGGTCGTAGCCCGAGTCAACTTACGTAATATCTGTTCCAAAAGCCCATAGAGAACCTGATTTTGGGCGTAAGAAGCCAGCTGCAGGTGGAAAGTCATGTTGCGTTTCCAGTTGTCCATGGGTGCCCCATGAATTTCAGCATCTTTGCGATTGGCATGGTTCAATCTTTCCAACTCGGCGATGACTTCATCGGTCAGCATGTGGAAGCTTCTTTCCAACATATAGATTTCTAAGGCCTGGCGTGCTTCGGCTAATTCCCTTATTTGCTTGGGAGTGATCTGCACTACCATATAGCCCAGCCGCGGTATAGAACGCAAAATATCCTCATTACAAAGTTCAATGAGCGCTTCCCGAACCGGCGATTTGCTTACCCCGAACTCGTGAACTAACCTGCTCTCCGTAATAATATCCTCCGAGCTGTATTTTCCGTTAATCACGTCGCTATACACTTGATCATAGACTTTTCTTGTTAATGGTTTTGAGTTTTGTAGTGCCATTCCCCCACTCCCCTTCGCCTTGCATTATTGTCACAGACTCGTCTTAGAGATCACCCGCAGCATCCATCACTGCCCGGAGATGCGAGACTTCAATGTTTTCCGGCAGAGTGCAATCGGCACCGATAATGAACCTCTCCCGGCCGACCTCAGCAACGATCTCAGCTGCCGTGCGGGCAATTTCCTCTGTGGGGCCATCAACGAGCACACCACTACGGTCGTCAAAGCCGCCCAAGAGCGTTTTTCCAGGAAACAATCTTCTTCCATCGGCTAATGTATAGTCACTTTCGTGGATCGCCCAGTTGATCACGTCAGCGTTGATCGGAGAGTACATGGGTATGTTAGTACCGCCTTTACAGATATGCAGGATACTGATTGCACCTTGCTCATTGATATGATCAACCACTGCAGCATCTAAAGGCCTGACATACTTCTCAAACAAGCTTTGTTCGAAACGATGCGCTTCGCCACCTAGAGCGGCATAAAAAATCCCGTCAGCACCAGCTTCGACCAACTTGGTGCTGAGCTCACACAGCGTTTTTACCACGCTTTTTAACGCCGTGGCCACTGTCTCAGGGTCCTCCCTAAGATGCCTGCTCACTAAGTTATCTGGGTTTGCAAAATAGCCTGGTTCTTCCGTTGCATGATAAGCTGAAACAAGAACTCCATGTACCGTAGCGAACAACGGTAGGTCCTGTGGCAACTCAGCACGAAGCATTCGAAACTCTGTGAGGTATTCTTCATATCCAGTGCGTTCCCATGGCAACGCCTTTAGATCCTTCCAATCGGATATGTTAGAAATTGGTTTTTCCATGCGATAAAAATGCTCGTTCATGACTTTGAGTATATCTGGTTTAACCTTCTGGTAATAATCCAAATGGGCCTCTACTGCGGCACGGCCCGTCCAGTTATCGGAACTAAAATGATGCCAAAAGCCACACAGAACTCCGTCTATGCTTTCTCCACGAAGTGTCGCGTGCAGGCGTTCCCGTCGATCCACAATCATTCTCCTTTTATAGCAAACGTTGCGTTTATTTAATATTATCAGTAGTAATATTACCCTAGTATTTAATAGAAGTCAACCCCATAAATGTACTTGTTATTGGACGAATTTTGGCATTTTAAACCGTTTTCGCGAAAATAAAGCTCGGAAGATATTATCACTAATCATATCAGCCTGGGTCCGATCACCCTAAACATTGCCTTACCTTCACCCGATCGTAACTAGAGGTAGTGTGACGGAGGACGGCAACAAAGGAGTCTAAGAGGAGTCTGCTCCGCTTCTGTGGAGAGAGTGAACTCGCCTAAGATAGCTGGCCAAAACATGACATCCCCCTGATTGATGGTCCATCTTCGACCGCCTACCTCCATACTGCCTCGACCCTGTACGGCAATGGCAATGGTATAGGTTTCCATCTCTAGTTCTGTGCGCCCCCGCACCACAAATTCTGTTAGCCCAAAGTAGGGTTGATCAGGGTCTCCCATCATGGTCTCGTAAACGCTAACCTGGGCCCCTTCGGACACTATCGGCACGAGTCTTCTTTTCGCCAAATTTCCCTCAGGAGAATCTCCCTGGTACTGGAATAAGTCTAGGGCTCGTTCCCAGCCTAACCCTAAGTGGTTGGAGGAATGCTCGAGGGGGGCATCTTGACCATTCGCTTCAGCGTAGATTGTGAGATCCGAGGGCTCTTGGATCTCTAACATGAGTACGCCGGAACCAATAGCATGGGGGACACCCGCGTCCACCATGAAAATGTCCCCTGGTCTGACGTCAACTCGGTGCATCATGGCAATGAGAGACTCTGTATCCCGATTCAGGAGTGCCTCTTTAAAGTCCAGAGCACGAACCCCCTCACGAAAACCCAAGAGAATATAAGGCGGAACACCATTGATGCTTCTGGTTTCAAGAATGTACCAGGCTTCAGCTTTGCCATGACGGCTACCGAATAAGGACAGGGCTTGTTGGCGCGATGGATGCACCTGAACCCTCAGTCGTTCACAGGAGTCCAGTAATTTGGCCAAAAGGAAGGGATGCGCACCGAACACTTCCACATGTTTTTCCCCGAGCATCTCCCGTGGATATTGCTTGATTACATCATCTAACATGAGCTCACGATCACCAACGGACACAAGGCTCAAACCTTCGTTGGGATGCGTTTTCAGACGAGAAGCTGTTGTCGATCCGAGCCAATCCTCTGGTGCACAGCTATCTCGGGGATTAGGGTACCTTCGAAAGGCCTCCAAGAGTAGTCCTCCACGATAGGTACGAAGAACCCGGTTGGGCTTTAACACGAATGCTTGTTTCAATTGGTCTTGGGTCAAATGGAGCAAGATACCTTCTCCTTTCTTTCTGAAATTTCGATTTTACTATATCATAAGATCGGCTTCTTCTTATCAAATGAATAGAAAAAACAAAGGAGCTCGTTCCCCCAAGCTCCTCTGCTCCTTTTCTTTCCTGCCTAGAACCCTATGCCACGTTTAGGGTCTATCCTCAGTATTTTGACGTGGCCAAGTTCGGCAATGTTTACCTTTCTCCACTGGCGCTAAAAACGCTTCCCTCCAACTGGGGACCCCCCATCCACTACCCAGCTGGGCATCGAGCAACTCTCTCCCTCCCCTACTTCGATTTTTTAGTTTGATTGCACGAGCAACCCTGGAGGTCTATTTGAGTGAATTGTACACCATCCTTTCTGATTTGTCAATTAATTATGAATCCAGTTCGAGAATTTTCCGCTATCTGAAGCCCATGACTCTGACGCGCTTCATACGACTGGCGAAAAAGAAATGCAACAAGCGTTGGAGCTGCACATAATTTTGAATTGGCCCCACCTGTATCCAAAAAACCTCTTCAAACCTTCCTGGGCTAGAAGGGAAAAGACCTTGTCTCCCGAAAATACTTATGGACATAGGAATGTGGAGTTGTTAAGATGATCCTCACTGTGACTGTAAATCCCGCATTAGACAAGAACTATAGTATCCCCGGATTCGCCCTGACGGGCATTCACCGGGTGGAAAGCATGTCTATAGTGCCTGCTGGTAAGGGCCTAAATGTCTCAAGGGTGCTAAAAACACTGGGAGTACCAACTGTGGCCACTGGTATCTTGGGAGGGTTTACCGGAAAGCAGATCGAAACCGCTCTAAAGCAGTTGGGTGTGGAAAACGATTTTGTGCAGATTCGAGCCGAATCTCGCTCCAATTCCCTAGTCATAGATCGCCACCACTCCATTCACACCGAAATCAAAGAACCAGGTCCGGCCATCCCTAAAGACGCCTGGAAACGCCTAGAGAAGAAAATCATGCAGATCGCTCCTACCTGTAGCTGGGTGGTTTTTGCCGGCAGTCCGCCCCCGGGTGCCCCTTCCACCCTCTATTATGAGTTGATCCAAAAAACGCAGACCGCAGGAGTGAAGGTGGCCCTCGATACGAGAGGCCCGTGGTTGAAGGAAGGAATCAAGGCGTGTCCCGATCTGATTAAGCCCAATTGGGAAGAGTTCCAAGAATTAGTGGGTCCCTGCTATTCAACAGTGCAAGCCTTGGAAAAAGCAGGACGAATCGTGGAAGAAGAGGGAGTGGGGATTGTCGTAGTCTCTATGGGCGCCAAAGGCGCATTGGCAGTTGATAGACAGCATTCCTATCTTGTACAGCAGCTCCCCCCCATCAAAGTGGCAAGTCCAATAGGTAGCGGCGATACATTGGTCGCAGGTCTTTTAGCTAAGTTGCAGGATGGGTGGGATTTCGCGCCAGCCTTCCGCTTTAGTCTAGCGGCGGCTTCTTCAAACGCAAGTCACTTTGGTGCAGGCGTAATTGACCTTGACCAAACTGCCGCGTTAGAGCACGAGATCGCGGTAGAACAAATCCAACATAGGAGGAACTCTCATGTTCGTTGAATTGATGGAGAAAACTCGGAGTTTTAGGCGGTTCCAACAAGATCCAGCCCCGAGCATGGATGATCTAAAGAGTCTTATTGATATTGCCAGGCTGACTCCATCTGCCGGTAACAGACAACCTTTGAAGTTTATCTTGGTTCAAGATAAGCAAGCACTTCCTGAGGTGTTCTCAACGTTGAGATGGGCCGGTTACTTACAGGATTGGACAGGTCCTGCCCTCAGTGAGCAACCCACCGCCTATATCGTTATCCTCAGCGATCCAGAAAAGTCGAAGAATCCCGGTATTGACATTGGCCTAGCAGCCCAGAGTATTGTCTTAGGCGCACAGGAACTGGGGTTTGGTGCTTGTCTCCTGGCAGCTATTGATAGGTCCCGTCTCCGGGAAGTGCTGGACATTCCCAAACACCTAGAGATTGAACTGGTTGTAGCTCTAGGCACACCAGGTGAAGAGGTTATGTTGACTACGGTTGGTAGCGACGGGGATATCCGCTATTGGAGAGATGACAAAGGCGTTCATTACGTTCCGAAGCGTTCCCGGGACGACCTGATCGAAAAGACCCTTTAGTCCATGCTAAAGGGTCAATTGTACCGGAGTTGTGTTTGCTAGATTGTCACTCACCGGGCAGCGGCTCTCCACCGTTTTCAGCCAGGCGTCTAGTTGCTCCTTACTTGCATTAGAATCGGGTATGACCTTCACGCGAATTTCTTGAAAGCCTGCCCGGTTCGTGGTAGATTCTCCGAGGAACTTGGCTGGATCCAATTCTCCTGCAAGCTCAAAGGTGATACCTTTAAGCTCAAAGGCCATTTCCTTCGCTACCACATGCCCCACAACGTTCAAGCACCCGGCTAGGGCCCCCAAGACATACTCTACTGGAGTTGGTCCGGTGTCTGTACCACCCAGATTTCGTGGTTCGTCAATGATCATTTCGAAATTGCGCGCCCTTACCACGGTCTTGGTGGGGTTTTTACTATGGGCCCCCACCGTAAACGTCGCCATAGCCATGACAACTCTCCCTTCCTCACTCGATCCTAGACTGCCCCAAACCCGCGGATTTATTCGCCAGTGTCTAGGATTACATCGCTTTTGCGGGGAATGTCTAGAACGGAAAAGTAGAGTTCTTCTAGGGGAATCCATTCGTTGACGAAGCGTTCCAACATAGCCGGGCCACTGCGCTTCAGTAATCGTTCTTTCTGCACCTCTGGGCTCACAGTCAAAAAGACCTTCAGATCATAGCTCTCCACGAAAGTAGGGTGATGGCTGTAGCAGCCTTCCACAACCGTTAGGCGATGTGATTTGATGGTAGGTGATATGATAAAGTTATTCTGCTGGCAATTGTAAACCCGGTAGTGAAAAGGGTTGCCACCCTTGAGCTTAGGTATGACCTCAAGTTGAAAACGTTCATAATCTATATTACCCCCAGGTTCCCCAAGGCGACTGACCGTACGCTGCTCAGGTCTGAGAAAAAAGTCGTCCATGGCGATAACTGGGCAGCCATAGACATCCTGAAGGAGCTGGCCAAGGGAGCTCTTTCCTGAACTGCTCCGCCCGTCAATGGCAACTACACTTGTAGACCCTTGGTTTGCCACGAGCTGCTCAATGCGCTCAAAAATTGGGAAATAGAGTGCAAAAACACGTCTTACCACCCGATAACTAGGGGAGTAATGCTCCCTATAGCGCGGGCTGTGGCTCATGGGTGGATACCCCGCCTCTTTATACTCTTCCAGAAACGAATCTACATCTGCCGGGGGATAAAACTCCCTTAAAATGGACAACTTCGCCTCAAATTCTTCCCTATTCCCCCGCTCCTGGGCCGCAGTCAAGACGAAAAACCGGTTCACGGTCTGAAGAGAAAGGGCATGGCCTAAGGCTTTGAGATTTAGGCGAACAAGTCCGTTACCAATGTCCTCAAAAAGCTCACCCGGGGTGTAGGTAAGCCCCTTTACTTCTTCCGTAAGGCGCGCTAAACTGACTTCCTCATCGTTGATGAAATGACCACTGCCAAATTCATTTTGATAGATGAGCTTGGCTAAATCTCGGGGGGTGAGTTGGGGGTAACGTTCTAGGTGCTCACATAAAAGCCTCTTCAGCTCTTTCACAGATGGCCCACCTCTCTTCTTTAAGCAATCACCAGTTTGATGATCTGATTTAGATTCTTGTGCACAGCTTCAACGACACTGGGGCAGAATTGGGTTCCACTTTTTTCAGCCAGAAAATCCAGGCTTGTATCTAGACTCAAAGCCCGACGGTATGGACGATCTTGAGTCATGGCATCCACCACATCAGCCACGCTGGCAATCTGCGTCAAAAAGCTAGGCCTTACACCCTTACTACTCTCAGGATAGCCGCCTTGTCCATCAAACCACAGATGGTGGTGGAGGATAATCTCCCGCACTCGCTCATCAAGGACGCTCTTTTTCACATACTCCCAACCACTGACGGGGTGCTGCTGAATGGCTTTCCAATCCTCCACAGAGAGGGGCTCTTCCTTCAGTAGTATAGCCCTGGGAATATGTTTTTTTCCCACATCATGAAGTAGAGAACCCAGCGAAAGCGTGTTGAGTTCAGCCGAACTCAAGCCCAAGTTCTCACCAAGGACCAGGGAAAGCCTCTGCACACGTTGGCTATGCCGCAGAGTGGCGGGGTCTAGTCCAACCAAAGCGCTTGCTCGAGCCCAGGTTGTCCGCAATTTATTGTTCATCCTAAACAACAATCCTTCCTTGGAACGCAACTACTTCATTATCGACAATTTCTCTTGCTTAGTCCAGCCCTTTTTTGACTTTTCCTTGTTTCTTGGATTTTTCGGTTCTCTAGCGTCCCGCGACTCAGACTTGAGACGGACCAAGAAACAGACTAGAGGCGAATTGCCCATTTCTCTCTATCTTGTTATACTATAGAAAAAGGGAGGTTATGATCATGGAACCCAAACATCTCGGCGCCTTAGCGTTGATTCTCTTTGGCGGGTACTTCCTTGCCAACAATCTCGGCATTCTCCCGAGCTCAAATGTTTTCTGGCCCGTAGTTCTTATCGTTCTCGGATTGGTAGCGCTCTATCAGAATAGCTCTAGACCTAAGAAAACGGTCACTGACGATGGCGAAGTTATCTTCGAAATAGACGGAAACTCGGCACCCATAAAGGCCCTCGTTGCCATACCCACAATTCTTGTCGTTGTAATTGTTAGTTTAGTGATCCTTGGGGTCTTGGGCCCATTTTTCATCCTGTCCTTGGCCTTTATCCCCATTGTATTGTTCTTGAAACTTGGTTGGGCTTTTTTTCGACTACTTGTGCCAATTCTCTTTGGGGCGGCACCCCTCTTGTTACTCCTTGGACTCTTGATGCTGATTTTCTAGCTCCGACGCTCCATATTTCCCAAAAGGAAAACCCCGCACAAGCGAGGTTTTCTCTTTCTTAAAGGACCAATCATTATCTTGATAGATCGTTCGAGATGACTCTAAGGTTCGACTTCCATGACCCATCCAAACGGATCCTTCAATCTTCCGTTTTGGATTCCTGTCATGGTGTCGTAGAGTCTTTGACTGATTTCCCCTGTTTTTCCTCCGCCAATTTCGATGGTCTTGTCTGCCCAACCCAGTTTACCGATGGGGCTAATCACCGCTGCCGTACCACAGCCAAAGGCTTCAATCAGGCGGCCGTCTGCATGGGCTTGGAAAATCTCTTCAACGCCTAAGCGCCTCTCTACTGTAGGAATATCCCAGGATTTCAGGAGCTGTAATACGGAGTTACGGGTGATTCCAGGCAAAACACTGTCGCCCAGATCTGGCGTAATGAGCTCTCCATCTATATTGAAGAAGACGTTCATGGCTCCCACTTCTTCTACATACTTGCGCTCTAGTCCATCCAGCCACAACACCTGCGAGTAGCCCTGGGCCTGGGCGTTCTTCTGTGCTAAGAGGCTCCCGGCATAGTTCCCAGCTGCCTTCGCATAGCCGGTACCGCCGCGCACAGCACGCACATAATGTGGTTCAACCCAGATGCTTACGGGATTTAGACCCTCTGCGTAGTACGCTCCCACTGGAGACAAGATGATGACAAATTTGTAGGTACGGGAGGCCCGAACGCCCAAAACATTATCGGCGCCAATAACAAAGGGCCTGAGATAAAGGGCTGTACCCGGTGTTCTAGGAATCCAATCCTGGTCCAGGGCAACCAGCTTTTTAATGGCCTCTAAAGCGAACTCTTCGTCAAATTGCGGTATGGACATTCGCTGGTTGCTGCGGTTGAGGCGGGCCATGTTCTGCTCAGGTCTAAAGAGAAGAATCTTACCCTCGGGACTTCTATACGCCTTCATACCCTCAAAGACCGCTTGGCCGTAGTGCATCACTGCACAAGCCGGGTCCATATCGAAGGGCCCATAAGGTACAATACGGGCGTCATGCCACCCTTGACCCTCTGTGTAGTCCATGATGAACATGTGGTCAGTAAAAAAGCGCCCAAAACCCAGGTTGCTTTCATCTGGTTTGGCTTTCGGGGTTGTAGTCTTCACCAGAGAAATCTTCACGATGTAACACTCCCTTTATTTCTACTTTATGTATGTACTTCATGTTTTTATCGCCGATTCCTGCTTCCTGTTCCGGGGATCATTTCCCGAGAACTGCGATGCACTGCTGTTTTGCGTTGTCTTGGCTAATGCCGTTCACGAATGTTTGGGTTTTCATCCCCAAAGATTTCGTTTTTCCTAAAAAATACTCGAGAAAATTTTACTGAATATTAACCCCGCCCCAGCTATTGATCCTTGCCTCTGACTTCTATAAAATGAGACTGAAAGGAGTCTACGCCCATGCAACTTGTGTTCAAAGGCAAGACCAAAGATGTTTTTGTGTTAGATGATGGCAAGTATGTGTTGAAGTTCAAGGATGATGTGACCGGTGAGGATGGCGTCTTTGATCCGGGGGCCAATAAAGTGGGATTAGCTATGGAAGGTGCCGGTGAGGCCGCTCTACAGCTGAGTAAGTTCTTCTTTGAGATGCTACATAAAAAGGGAATCCCCACCCATTACATTGCAGCGGATCTAGAGGAAAAGACGATGACTGTTCAGCCAGCCAATCCCTTTGGTGAAGGTCTAGAAGTCATTTGCCGTTACCGAGCGGTGGGAAGTTTCTATCGGCGCTATGGCAAGTATGTGAAAAATGGCGATCCCCTTAATGCCTTTGTAGAATTCACCCTCAAAGATGATGCTAGAGAAGACCCGCCCATCACAGAAGATGCCCTGGTTATGCTGGGGATTCTATCGAAAGAAGAATACAAAACCCTGTGTCAGCTCACGCGCGAAATCGCAAATGTAGTGAAAGACCAATTGGCCCAAAGAGATATGGATTTGTATGACATAAAATTTGAGTTTGGCCGGGTTGGCCACGACCATCATATTGCACTCATAGACGAGATCTCCGGAGGCAATATGCGTGCCTATAAAGATGGTGCCCAGGTTCAGCCACTGGAGTTAACCAAATTAATGCTGGAAGACAAATCGTCATAGCAACCCAAGAGGCGCATCGCTCCAGCTTCTTGCTGGATTTGGTATAAAGCTCTATGTGTTTTTGGGCTAGCGGGATTTGCCGAAAACTCGACGCAAACACTTGAATCCCGTAGGGATTGAACTTGTACCATGCTAAGCCCCAAGTCCCCTAGGATATTGATGATAAGGGGAAGGGTCTCCACAGTCTTGATCTGAATCAAGAAACGTACACTTTGGACATCTGAAGGCAAGATAAGTTTTGAGCCAACTGCGAAATATCGTCGATTAAGGGGTAGGCACGCTTGAACGTAGAGAGCGTGCTTTTCGAGTAGAAAAACCAACTCTTCCGTAAAGGGTAAGAGGGCATAGTCTATAGACCCTTCTGCCACTTGGCGGCAGGCACTACCGGCGTCATCCGTTTGCACCAACGCCGCCTCTGGGTAGAGGGCCGCTACAACCTGTGTGTCATCCCGCCCTAGGCCTGGGAGCAAAGCCAAGGTCCTCACCTGACCCTGGGGTTCCTTAGCGTGCTGCAAGACTTGTACTAGGACCAAGCCCGAATCCATTAGACGTTCGTATTGTCTCTCCCTAGAAAGACGCATTAGGGTACGTGCAAAAACGCTGGCGTAAGGTCTAAACTCCGGCGGTGTATTGGCCTCAGCTTCCCTAACCACCCTTTCCTCCTGCTCAGGGATGAAGACCTTACCCTCTGTCTTTCCCTTATGCTCTGCTACCTGGTCAACAATCATCATCCTTTTCAGGAACTGTTCTAGAAGCCCTTGATCAATGATGGACAGTTCCTGACGGAGTCTCTCAAGCTCTCCCATGTGATTTCCCTCCCCAGCCCTGCACTCCAAAGGCCACCAGCATCAAGTCCATGATGGCTATGGCTGCCGCCGCTTCCACTGCAACTACTGCACGAGGTACAATGGCTGGATCGTGACGCCCAGCGACGGTAATCGTCTCGCTAAGCATGGTCTCCAAATTCACACTACGCTGAGGAAGGGCTATGGACGGCGTGGGCTTAATACCCACCTGAAATACCAGGGGCATAGCATTTGTAATACCTCCGTTGATTCCACCCTCATGATTGGTGGCAGTGCGCACCTGGTCTTCTGCACTTATGTACAAAGGATCGTTATTCTCCGACCCCCTGCGCCTGCAGGCGGCAAAACCATCACCAAATGACACGCCTTTCACTGCTGGAATACCGTAGAGAAGTGACGCCAAGCGAGACTCAACCCCACCAAAAATGGGATCTCCCAGGCCCGCCGGTAGGCCCAAGACGATGCACTGCACCACGCCACCAAGGGAGTCGCCCTGGAGGCGCACTCTTTCTACCAGTTCTACCATCTCTTCCTTTTTGCCATCATCCAGAACAGGAAGGTCTTTAGCCGCCAGGGTCTGGAGTTCCTCTATATTGGGATTGGCTATATCCAAAGTGATATCAGAAACACCACCCAACTCCGCTATACGGGCAAAAATCTCGACACTTCGCCGCTTCAGCATCTGCTTACAGATAGCCCCAGCCGCGCACAGGGGAGCTGTGAGCCTTCCAGAAAAGTGTCCGCCTCCCCTAGGGTCCGCAGCTCCATCAAAACGCACAGTCCCCGTATAGTCCGCGTGGCTTGGCCGTGGTAGCTTCAACCTTTCATCATAGTCTTGAGAGCGCGCGTCCCTGTTTTCTATGACGATACAGAGGGGTGTACCCGTTGTCTGTCCCTGATACACCCCTGAGAGAATAGTAAAGGCATCCCCTTCCGTCCTTGCTGTGGACCATGGTGTACGTCCTGGTGCACGCCTAGCCACAAAGTCTTGCATGGCTTCAAGGTCGAGCCTTTCGCCAGCAGGCACACCATCCACCACAACCCCCACTGCAGGTCCATGCGATTCTCCAAATAGGGTAATGTTTAGTTGTTCACCCCAGCTTGATGCCATGGACATCCTCCTTTATTGATTCCACCCGAAGGCAGTCATTATCGTGTCCACAATCTGAGCAACCTCTCCATGGCCACAGACCTTTAGATCAGCTACAGCTTCATACAATGGTTGGCGCCGTTCAAACAACTTGCGAGTTTCCTTTACGCCTCCTTTGAGCATAGGTCGATTCGAATCGCCCCCTATGCGCTGTAAGGCCACCTCAAGGGACACGTCGAGATAAATGACCAAAGCCCCAGCCCCATGAACTGCCTCTAGAATACCCTCCTGGAGCAGTGTTCCGCCACCTGTGGCCACGACCATCGACCCTGGACAGAGGAGCTGGTCCAGGAAAATCCGCCTCTCGAAGCTACGAAAGGTTTCTTCTCCTCGGGAGGCAAAAATCTCGGTTATGCTTTGTCCAGTTTCTTGCACGATGCGATCGTCCAAATCTACAAAGTCCAACGACATGGCTGTAGCTAAAGTCTTCCCAACATGGGTCTTTCCACTACCCATAAAACCTGTAAGCACAAGCTTAATTGGACTATTACGGAGTACTTCCTCTGCTAGTTCTCGTCGCACCTCGTCAAGTTCATCCTTGCATGAATCAAAGTTCACCTGGGGGTTCCAGATCTTCTGGGATGCCAGTGCCTGTTCAAAGAGCATTTGCAGGCCCCCCTTGGCCCAGAGTCCCCTGGACTTTGCCTGCAACACAAGGCGAGTTGCGCTCGGATTATATACCGTATCAAAGACAACCTGCGCCGCCTCAAGCTGTCTCTCTGTTACTGGAATACCGCCTACATGGGGCCACATCCCCACAGGTGTTCCATTCAACACGACCTCACAGTCCAAATTTCTTCCCTCATCACCCCAAACAGCATGGATGGTATGGTAATCTCTTTCCTTAACCTCACCCACCAACGTCTCTGCCCGATGAGAGTTTCTAACTTGGATCAGGATCTCCGTAGCGCCAGCACGAACCGCTTCCATAGTCAGTACCCGAGCGACACCACCTGCTCCCAAAACACAAACTCTGCGCCCATGCATGGGCACCCTGCAGGCAGCAAAGGCCTCTCCGTCAGTGTTATGTCCTGTGCGCCCATGCACAGTGTTGACGGCACCATAGAGAGAAGCAGAAGGTCCCAGCTTGTCTACATAGGGTATTACAGATTCTTTATAAGGAATGGTACAGTTAAGCCCATCGAGTGCATCAAGAAGCTTAGGTAGCCTTGTGGGCAGAGATTTTGGTTCTAGCTCATAGAGTTGATACTCTCCTCGCAGACCTGCCACCTCCATAATGCGCTCATGGATGAAAGGTGAGAGACTATGCCCTAAGGGATATCCAATCAGGCCAAAACGGCGGAAAGGACCCTTCGTTTGTAAAATGTTCTTCACCAGCCATCGCCTCCCGTACCACCTACTGTCACATTTACTTCAGTTTATCCACGATAAATCCTGCATCATGCGTTGAGCTTGAATGCCCAGACAGAAAAACAAGGGCAGCAGCCCTTGTTTCTATTTTTGCGCTAGTTGTAAGAATTCTTCCACATCATCAGTAGCCAGTTTTACTGCTGCCTCCCAGAAATCCGGCTTGGTGAGATCCACCCCTAGGTGTTTCTTGGCCAGATCTTCCACGGTCATCCTGGCAGTATCTGCCAGTAGGCGTGCGTAGCTCTGGGCAAAACCCCGCCCCTCTGCTCTGGCTCTGGCGTAAACTCCCGCACTAAAGAGATAACCAAAGGTATAAGGGAAGTTGTAAAACGGTACGCCAGTTGAGTAAAAGTGTAGCTTGGATGCCCAGAAATGCGGATGGTAGACCTTTAGGCTCCCCAAGAAGGCATCCTTCTGGGCCTCCGTCATGAACTCGCTCAACTGGGCTGAGCTCACTAGACCCTTCTTTCGTGCATCGTAAAAACGGGTTTCAAAGAGGAAACGAGAGTGAATGTCCATAAAGAAGGAAACACTACGTCCGATCTTGTCCTCTAAAATGCCCAATTTCTCTTCTGGACTGGTAGCCGCCCCTATGGCTCCATCCACCACCAGAAGCTCTCCAAAAGTGGATGCCGTTTCGGCCACGTTCATGGCGTAACGCCGCAGAAACAGGGGAGCATCCTTTAGAACATAACCATGGTAGGCGTGACCAAGCTCATGAGCAAGGGTGCCTAGGCTATCAAGGGTACCAGAGTAGGTCATGAAAACCCGGGATTCTTTGCTCAAAGGCAATGAGGTGCAAAAAGCTCCAGGACGCTTTCCTGCCCGGTTTTCCGCTTCAACCCAGCGTTTGTCTAGGGCTTTCTGGGTGAAATCAGCTATTTCGGGGCTAAACTTGCGAAATTGATCAACGACAAAGGTCTGTGCTTCGGCAAAAGGAATCTCCTTGCCCGCATCCCCCACAGGGGCCCGCAGATCGTACCAGGCAACTTGGTCCAGACCCAAAAGCTCTGCTTTACGTTCCAAGAATTTTACTAAATGAGCTTTCCCCCCTTGCACAGCCGTCCACATCGCGTCCAATGTGGCCCGTTCCATGCGATTTCTTTGTAGGGGTTCTGAGAGCACATCATCCCAGCCGCGGTTTTTGTAAAGATTAATTCTAAAGCCCGCAAGATGGTTTAAGGTGCTAGCAAAAAGCTCGGCCTTTTCAGCCCAGGCCCTTTCGTATTTCTGGAAAACCTCTTCGCGGACTTTGGGGTCTGGGTTGGAAAGCAAATTGGCCGCCTGCCCCATGGATAGTGTCTGAGGCCTTCCGTCTAGCTCCATATCGATAGACATCTCGCCAACAATGGTGTAATAAAGGTGGGACCAAGCATGATAACCATCCACCTCCAAGTCGGTCACTAAGGCTTCTAACTCTGGAGACATCTTTGTCTTGGCCACATTGCGTCTTTCATTCAGGGAAAAATGGAGTTCCTTAAGCTCTTCATCGTCCAGAAATGACTGCCAATTCTTTTCAGGAATGCTCACAAAAATGTGATCGATGGCGGTAAAAACCCCGGCCAAAGATGCACTGATTTGGCCCAGATCCCCCTGCAGCAGCTTCGCTTTGTCATCCCTTACATTCTGTGCCATGAGACAGCCCACAAAGGCACTGCACTGTCCCAGATTCATCTGCACGTCCTGCATATCATGGACAAGTGTTTTCAACTGCTCCACATCCAGATCGGCGGTGAGCGCTTCAACTTGCTCTCTTAGAGCCGATATCTTGGTACGCACCGTCTCTATATGTTTCTGGAGCTCCTGTGAAGAACTTCCCCCCGGAAAGATGCTTTCCAAATCCCATGTTTGTTCTACGTTACTCATATACTACCTCCTCCTCTCTATAAGGCCGATGGTTTGGCCAACTGAATGCTATGCTTTTCTACCGTCATGGCCATCCTATCTATTTGTTTTCCAATTCTGCCCAGACGATCGTGGAGAAGATTGTACCCATCAAAGAGGGCTCCATCGTTCTCTTCCATTGCATTTTCCAGCCTGACAATGTCCTGTCGGAGACTTGTTTCAACTCGGGAAATCTCCTGACCGAGACTTGTTTCAACTCGGGAAATCTCCTGACCGAGACTTCTTTCAACTCGGGAAATCTCCTGACCTAGGCGGGAAATCTCCTGACCTAGGCCTAAGACCTCCTGACCGAGATGTGCTTCAACACGGCCCAGGTCTTCACGCAAACCGGTTTCCATCTGATTCATCCGGGCCTCTACCCGCTCAACATTCGTCTTAACCTGTGTGATATCGTCAGCGATTGTCTTCAGAATATCCATGATTTGATCTTGCATGATACATACTCCTTCCACAGCGATCCCTGGAATTTCAGTATACCATGAAAGAGCCATAAGCCTCAATCGACTAAGCGAAAACGTGCCGTGAAGTGGCGCAAAATAGGAGGTTCATATTCGAAGGCGATTCCCTTAATTTCATCTCTCTGAGCGTAGACTTTAGCGATGGAATCTGCAATATAACGCATATGGTTATCTGTGTACACCCTCCTAGGAATGGTTAAGCGCAGAAGCTCGAGCTCCGACAAACCATCTTCTCCCGTATCAGGGTCACGTCCATAAAGGAGCGAACCAATCTCCACCGCCCGAATACCGCTTTCTACATACAAAGACACAGCAAAGGCATGGGCAGGATATTGCGTTTTTGGCATGTGGGGTAAGATTTTACCCACGTCCACAAATACAGCATGACCGCCTATTGGCGATTGCACCGGAATACCAGCATCCTGCAAGCGTTTACCCAAAAGCCCTACCTGGGAAATGCGCTGGGTCAAATAATCTTCTTCTACGACTTCTTCGAGGCCTATGGCCAAAGCTTCCATGTCCCGACCGGCCAGGCCCCCATAGGTTGGAAAGCCTTCAAGTGGAACCACCATGGCTTGGCAACGTTGAAAAAGATTTATGTCTTCCCGTACAGCCAAGACGCCGCCAATATTCACTAAGCCATCCTTCTTGGCGCTCATGGTGAATGCATCGCAATAGGAGAACTGTTCCCGGACGATTTCACGAATACTCTTATTGGCATACCCGTCTTCCCGTTCCTTAATGAAATAGGCATTTTCCGCAAAGCGCGCACTGTCCATAACAACTGGAATGTCATATTTCTTCGCCATGGCATAGGTTGCCCTAATGTTCGCCATGGAAATCGGCTGACCACCTACACTGTTGCAGGTCACAGTAGTCACAATGGCTGCAATGGAGTCTCGGCCTTTTTCCTGAATGAACCTCTCCATTGCCTCTAGATCAAAGTTTCCTTTAAAGGGATGCTCCTTGGCTGTATCTAAGGCCTCCGCGGTGATAAAGTTCACCGCTCTTCCACGGGCCATCTCAATATGGGCTTTCGTTGTATCAAAGTGCATATTGCCTAAGACATACTGTCCATCCCGTCTAATAAGGAGGGGGAATAAAACCTGCTCAGCTCCACGCCCTTGATGTGTAGGCATGACGTAGATATGGCCACTGAGGTTTTGAACTGTCTCTTCAAGGTGGTAAAAGTTGCGGCTACCTGCGTAGGATTCGTCCCCAAGCATCAATCCAGCCCACTGCCTATCACTCATGGCGCCTGTACCACTATCGGTGAGTAAATCGATATAGACTTCATCACTGCGTAATAAAAACGGGTTGTAACCCGCCTTTTCTATACACCTTTGGCGTTCTTCCCGAGGTAAGAGCCTGATGGGTTCCACCATCTTAATTTTGTACGGTTCTGGTTGATAGGATGTCATGTAAACTCCCCTTCGCATTTTTTTGACGTTCTCTTTACGTATTACTATTAGATTCCTCCGCCCGATTCCCCTTCACAAGTTAGCAAAGATTTCCGTCAAGTTAAAAGGGGCCTTCTAGGGCCCCTTGTGGTCATCGATCACTGTCTGCTTGATTTCTGCCAGCACCGGTATGATCCGGTATATACTTGCCGGTCTTCTTTCTTTGCCGGACACATTCTGTGAGCAAAAACTCAATTTGTCCGTTTACAGATCGAAAATCATCCTCAGCCCAGGCGGCAATCTCCTCATAAAGTCTCACAGACAAGCGAAGTGGGACTTGCTTCTTGGCCATCTTTAATACAAACTTCCACTATTCACAATAGGCTGGGCGTCTCTATTCCCGCACAAGATGACAAGGAGATTCGATACCATGGCCGCCCTACGCTCTTCGTCAAGCTGTACAACGTCGTTTTCACTAAGACTATCAAGAGCCATCTGGACCATGCCCACAGCCCCATCAACAATCATCTTCCTGGCATCAATGATGGCGCTGGCCTGTTGTCTCTGAAGCATCACCGCGGCAATTTCGGGTGCATAAGCGAGATGTGTGATGCGAGCTTCAATGATCTCGAGACCTGCGTTCTCCACTTTAGATTGAATCGTCTCCCGAATACGATCCGCTACAACGGCGCTCGAACCCCTCAGACTACCGTCATCGGGCAGACCGTCACCGGTGGTGTCCACTCCTGGAGCCACATCATAGGGATAAATGCGGACGATATCCCTTAAGGCACTGTCACATTGCAGCGACAGATATTCCTTATAATTGTCTACATTGAAGACTGCCTGCGCCGTATCAATAACCCTCCACATTACGGCTATACCGATCTCTACAGGATTGCCCAAAGCATCGTTGACCTTCTGTTTGGAATTGCTAAGCGTCATAACCTTCAGGGAGATCTTCTTATTTACCACATTAACCTGCCCCGTGCTTCCCTGACCTGAAAGGATCACCTTGGAACCTGCATTGGTATCCACATCCCCGCTTTGGCCCAAACGCGTCTTCGCTGCTGGGTTAACGGCCGACGAGAAAGGATGGACATAGAAGAACCCAGGTTCTTTCAATGTACCAGTGTAATTTCCGAACAAGGTAAGGACGAGCGCCTCCTGGGGCTTGATGACTTTTAGTCCGAAAAAGGGGATAACCCCCACGAAAAGTCCAATAATCCCGACAACCAGGGGTAAGGCACCTATACTCAATCCATCGTCTAGCAAGAAGCCTCCCAAAATAACGAGCCCGATCATCCCAAGATACAGCAACGAAAACAAAATTAACATGGGCAACCCCGGTTTGGCCTTTAGAATCTTCTCCTCCATACACAATTCCTCCTCACATATATTTTGATATTATTATGATATCAAACCGATATGGGAAATGCAAGCAAAATTAGGAAAAAATGGTTCCCAAACAAGAGGGCGCTTGATTAAAGAAAAAAACGGTGCTATAGTGAATAAGTGCACATTCTGTAAACCGAAAGGAGGCATCGTAGCATGAAATCCGTACGTATATTATGGAAGTACATGGCCAACAATCGACTATTATATCTTGGAGCCATCCTCTCGGTAGGTTTGGCAAGTCTAGCCGCTATCTCCGCACCTTTGGTGATTCGCATCACCATAGATAATGTCATTGGAGATGAACCACTAGTAGCACCTCTCTTGGTACGTAGCTTTGTGGAAAACATCGGTCAAGCACTTTGGGTCCCTGGTATAGTGTTGATTGTTATCACCACGTTCCGGGGACTTTTTCTATTTCTTAGGGGCAGACTGTCTGCCCAGGCTAGTGAGAACATCGCCAAGAACATTCGGGATCGCATCTACAACCACATCCAGAACCTCCCCTATAAATATCATAAGGAGGTCGACAGCGGAGATATCATGCAACGATGTACCTCAGACGTGGACACGATTCGCAGATTCTTGGGTGTGCAACTCGTTGAAATGGGTAATGCGCTATTCATGGTGTTTCTTATCATCAGCATCATGCTCAGTGCTGATCTTCGCATGACATTGCTCTCCATGATCGCAATACCCATTATCTTCACTTTTGCCATCGTCTTCTTCATTAAGGTGAAAAGGGCGTTCAGGGAGGCTGACGAAGCGGAGGCTGAACTCACCACAGTACTCCAGGAGAACCTGACCGGGATCCGCGTGGTGCGAGCCTTTGCCAATCAAGAGTATGAGATCACACGATTTGATGCCAAGAACCAAGTCAACCGCGACAAGCTCTACCGCCTGATTTGGCTTTTGGCCTGCTATTGGTCTGCCAGTGACTTCCTGGCCTTTCTCCAAATTGGCTTGGTGTTAGTCTCGGGCGCATATTTTGCTGCCCGGGGAGAGATCACCATGGGCACCATGGCACTTTTCAGTACCTACATTGGTATGCTGGTCTGGCCCGTTCGTCAGCTTGGACGAGTTCTAACTGACATGGGTAAAGCGCTGGTGGCGGCGGAAAGACTGCAGGAAGTCTTCGATGAACCGAAGGAAAACCTCCTTGAAAATTTCCAACAGCCTCCTATTACTGGCGAAATAGTCTTCGATAACGTTTCCTTTGGCTATGAGCCCAATCAGCCGGTGCTGAAGAATTTGAGCTTCACTGTCAAGTCGGGCCAAACAGTGGCTCTCTTGGGACACACTGGTTCTGGTAAGAGTTCCCTCGTCCATCTCTTGGCCCGCCTTTATGACTACGAAGAAGGGTCCATTACAATGGATGGCATAGAGCTCAAGACCATTGACAAGAAGTGGATGCGCAAAAATGTTGCTGTAGTTTCCCAAGAGCCCTTCTTGTTTGCCAAGACCATTCGAGAGAACATCACCCTGGCAAGCGGCGATGTGTCCGACGAGGAGCTGTATGGCATCTGCCAAGAGGCGGCAATTCATGATGTAATCCTAAGTTTCGATCAGGGTTATGAAACCCTAGTGGGTGAACGGGGCGTCTCCGTTTCAGGAGGTCAAAGGCAGAGAATTGCCATCGCCCGTGCCCTTATTACCCACAGTCCCATTGTGATTTTTGACGATTCTCTAAGTGCGGTAGATACAGAAACAGACGTAGCTATTCGTAACGCTCTGGGGAGGCGTTCCAATAGGGCCACCACCTTTTTAATCTCCCACAGAGTCACGAGTCTCTCTGGGGCAGATCTCATCTTGGTTCTGGACCACGGAACGATCGTACAGCGAGGTACCCATGAAGAGCTGATGGCCAACGATGGACCGTACGCCCGCATTTGGGAAATACAGAATACACTTGAAGC
The DNA here is from genome assembly GCA_002424045.1 of Firmicutes bacterium UBA5493. Taxonomy (GTDB): domain Bacteria; phylum Bacillota; class Limnochordia; order Darwinibacteriales; family Darwinibacteriaceae; genus UBA5420. The sequence continues at coordinate 109,947 of DIPH01000015.1, forward strand.
CGAGATAACGAAAGCGAGGTGATCCCATGCAACACACACTTGCGCAGGAAGAAATCCACGAAGAGAAGATTGATGTCAAGCTGTGGGCTCAAATCCTGCAGTTGGCCAAACCCTACAAGCGCTACATTATCTATGCCATGCTGGGAACGGTGGCCATGGCGGGGGGCGACGCCCTCTTTCCCTACATGACGAAAGTAGCCATCGACCGCTTTGTGGTCCCGCAAACAGTGGAGGGTATCGGCTGGTTTGCTGTGGCCTTTGTTGCCTTAGTTCTAGTGCAAAGTCTCAATGTCTATATCTTCATCAATATGGCTGGAAAAGTAGAATCAGGCATCACCTATACGATCCGCCAAGTTGGTTTTGAACACTTACACAAACTCTCCTTTTCATTCTATGACAAAAGGGCGGCAGGATGGCTCTTGGCCCGCCTTACCAGTGATGTAAACCGTCTGGGAGAGATTGTCTCCTGGAGTCTAATTGACCTTCTGTGGGGCGGAGTGGCCATGATTTTTTATTCCATCGTGATGTTCAGTATGAATTGGCGCCTCGCCCTTCTGACAGTGTGCGTGATACCCGTTCTAGCGGTAGTTAGTGTCTACTTTCAAAAACAGATCTTAAGAGCCTATCGTAAGGTCCGCAGAGTGAACTCTCAGATCACAGGTGCTTTTAGTGAAGGAATTATGGGAGCCACAACCACCAAGATTCTAAGCCGCGAAGAGGAAAACTTGAAGGAATTTCAGTCCCTTACTTCTGGGCTACGAGCCTCGAGCATACGGGCGGCCACCTGTTCTGCCCTCTATCTCCCCATCGTTTTGATGCTTGGCAGCATAGGCACCAGTCTGACGCTCTGGGCCGGGGGGAGTGGCGTGATTGCCGGGACCATTACCTACGGAGTATTGGTGGCCTTTGTCTCCTACACCATCCAGTTCTTTGAACCTGTGAGGGAAATTGCTCGGATCTTTGCGGAACTCCAAATGGCCCACGCCGCCGCGGAGAGAGTGATGGGACTGCTCAACACCGAGCCTGAAATTCAGGATCGCCCAGGATTAAGTGATAAGTGTCCCCATCTGCAAGGTGCGGTGGAATTTGAGAACGTCAGCTTTGCTTATAACCCCTTAGAACCCGTCTTGGAAGACTTTAATCTCAAGGTCAAACCAGGGCAAACGGTAGCCTTGGTAGGCGAAACAGGCTCAGGGAAGAGCACCATTGTCAATTTGGCCTGCCGGTTCTATGAACCTACAAAAGGCCGAGTGCTTATCGATGGAGTGGACTATCGCGACAGACCCCTTTCCTGGTTGCAGAGGAATTTAGGCTATGTTCTGCAGAGTCCCCACCTCTTTTCAGGAAATATCCGAGAGAACATCCGCTATGGAAATTTAAAGGCCAGCGATGCGGAGGTGGAACAGGCCGCGAGGCTTGTGAATGCCCATGACTTCATTGTTAACTTACCCCAAGGTTACGATTCGGAAGTCGGTGAAGGGGGAGGCCTTTTGTCCACCGGGCAGAAGCAGTTGATTTCCTTTGCCAGGGCTGTCCTGGCTGACCCTAAGATTTTCGTACTCGATGAGGCCACCTCGTCCATCGATACGGAGACCGAAATGTTGATTCAAGACGCTATCAAGACCGTTCTAGAAGGACGGACCAGTTTTATCATCGCCCATCGCCTTTCCACCGTGCGCTCCGCGGATGTGATCCTCGTTATTCGAGATGGAAAAGTGCAGGAAAAAGGCAACCATACTGAACTCATGGCTGCCAAAGGATACTATTACCGCCTCTATACCAATCAATTTCTCGAAGGCTAGGCCTCCTTAAGGAGGCCTTTTTTCTAAGGGATGAGCTCCTGTAGCTCTCGATAGTAGCCTTCCGTTTCTTCAACAGTCTTGGCATTGAAAAACACATAAAGGTCAGATAGTTGAATTGCAATATAGGGTGGGCTATTTTTATATACGTAGAGTTTACTCTGACCGAAGCCAGTCACGATAAAATTGCCGAGGGAATACTGTGCAGTCTCCGCGCCATTCATCCTTGTACTACGGGGTAACTCGTTCATCAAAGAGATGTTTTCAACATCCCCTGTAGAGAAAGCAAACCCGTAAAGAGGCGCCTTTACAATAACCTGACTATCTGTAATCTCCAGAGTATATTGGGCGGTATCGAGGCCGACGAAGAGAAAAAGCACTCCCAAGACCAATAAGCTAACTGCCGTGATAATCCCATAGTAGAGCAGTTTCCCCTTTTTTGATCCAATGTTAAACGTCTGACCGTAACCTACGCGTTTTTCCACGAGAATCCTCCGATCATGGGGATTGTTGTAGACCCCACCACGCCAATAGTCGTCCTCATCCACGATCAAAATAGAGTCGGCGCTATTCAAGATGCGATTCTGGCTCCGTCGAATGTGAGCTGCCATCATGACAACGGACCCGAGAGTTACGAGAGAGATCAAAGCCGCTACAGCACCTTGGCTACCTGTTTCCGAATAACGCAAGAATAGAGCAGAAAAAAGAAGAAGTAAGCTGTGCACGTTAGCTAATGCGACCCAGCACAGTGTCCACCCTCGAATCGAAAGGCGCGTTATGGCCAGATTAACCTCGGTGTCATCACTATAGGCCCGAGCTCGTTCACGTGCTGAAAGCACCCAAAGAAGGTAAAAAAGGAGGGTTTCTCCACAGGCTAAAGCGCCAAAAAAAATGTTGTCCCGAGAACCCCCCCACACCAAAAGGCCCACTGCTGCCAAGACAGGAGGTAAGAACCACAGCCTGGGAACGGGCATTTTCTCCTTTTCCCGAGAGACAATAAGGTCAACGCTTACAGTGTTGGTAGCTCCCATGTACCACCCTTCCTGGGCCTTAAGGTCCCTAAGACTTTGGGAATAGGAGCCCAGTATCATATTTCCTCCCAACAGGAGAAGACCAAGCCATAGGGTTAAAAGGAGGAAGACTAGGCTAGCCTCCCTAGGTAAGGCGATCAATATCCCCCCCACTAGAGCCGCAAAGAAGAGGAGCAAGTTCGCCCTCTTATACCTGCTAACGATGTCACGAACTCGAAGATCGCCCTGGACCTCCCTGGGTATGGTTACGCCCAGAATTACATTTTTCTTCGCAGTTGCTGCCGACTGGAAACTAACAAAAAAGGAAACGGCAATGATTAATAGCGTTGAAGCTAAGAAAAAGGTCATCAGATTTTTTCCCCCTGATCTAGATTCTCACAGAGCTGTTCACATGTTTTCATAAACTCGTCCTTGCCCATACCTCGGGCTAAGCCTTCCGCAATTGAGAGGGCTAGTTGCTTCTGCCAATGGCCGGGAAAATGAGGCTCTGCATCAGCAGAAACCCTAACCTTAGCTCCCTGACGGCGGTCGATTTCAATGAACCCCTGATCTTTCAAGAGCGTATAAGCCTTATTGACCGTCATTGCATTTATCCCCAGGTCCTCGGCCAATTGTCGGACACTAGGCAAGCCCTCCCCCGCTTGTAGGCTCCCAGAGGCAATACCCAAGACGATGGCATTTCGCAGCTGAAGATAGATGGGCTCTTCCCCAGTCATGTCTAGTGTGATGAGCATAGAATCCCTCCCTTTGTCTTACCTGTATTACTAACTATAATACAAGTAAGACAGAAATGCAAGGAAAACCACCAATCCTTTCATACCTCCATTAGCAGGTTTTTTCGCTAAACCAGCGAAGTTTCAAAGACAAACGTGGTGTAAAGATGGGAATGGAGGATAACGATGATTCGAAAAAGCAAAGAAATCAAAACTGATGTCTATGAGAAGCGTTTTGGCGGTGAGGGAACCGTCACCATGCGGCAATTGCTAAATGGACCCGAGGAGATGTACAAAAAGGGACGCCTTTTTGCCCATGGCATTCTTGAGGTAGGATCTTCTCTGGGCTATCATGTCCATGAAAACGAGTCGGAGACCTTTTACATCCTGCGGGGCACAGCTGAGTATGATGATAATGGAACGAAGGTGACTGTGCACCCTGGCGATGTCACCTTTACGGCAGCCGGTGAAGGCCATGGTCTGAAAAATATCGGCCAAGAGCCCCTAGAGTACATTGCGCTCATCCTGTACAAATGACCCAATTTCCTTGACTACCATTTCTGGCTAAGCTATAATGAATGTGAAAATTGCATACGAAATTCTTCGGGGCGGGGTGAAATTCCCCACCGGCGGTTACAGTCCGCGAGCAATCCGCTTTTTGGTTGTTGATTTGGTGTAATTCCAAAACCGACAGTATAGTCTGGATGGGAGAAGAAAAGACAGAACGATGCTCGTTCTGCCTGTAGCTTTTGTAAGCGTCAAGCAACCTGAGGAATTTTTGGGTTGCTTTTTTCTGTGGACGTTTATTTTGTGTGTGAAGGTTTCGATGTTCAATTGGAAGGAGTCAAATTATGTTCAAGAAATCAAAGCTGTCTGTTGTCGTGTTCACGATCGTCACAGGGTTCTTGTTCGCAATGGCCGGCGCCAAAGCGAATGTCACTACCATCAATTACTGGCATTACCTCAGTGGAGATAATGCTGCGATCCATGAACAGATGGTGCAGGAGTTTAATGCCCAACATCCCCACATCCAAGTTGAAATGCTCTACACTGGGAACCAGTTTGTAGCGAGAGACAAACTTCTAGCTTCAGTGGCGGGAAGCGTGACCCCCGATGTGGCCTTAGTGGACCAGTTTTGGCCCCCCCTCATGGTTTCCAGCGGAGCGCTGGTGCCTCTACGGGATTTTGTAGACCCCGAAGAGTATTTGCAGGACTATAGCCAGGTTTCCAGAGACACTGTAACAGTCCATGGAGAAGCTTGGACAGTTCCCTTTTCCTTAAGCAACCAGATCCTTCTTTACAATAAAGATAAGTTCAGAGAAGTGGGTCTGGATCCAGAAAAGCCTCCCACAACATGGGATGAATTGGTGGAGTACGCCAAAGTTCTTACACGGGACATTGACGGTGACGGACGCATAGATGAATGGGGTGTAAACTTCACAACTAGAGCGAATCTAGGCTCCATGTATGCTTTTGTAACTTTCTTGTGGCAAGCGGGAGGCGAGCTGTACAGCGAAGACTACAGTGAAGCAACCTTCGACGACGCTACAGCCCGAGACACGGTGCAGTTTTGGATTGATCTTGCACATAAGCACCAAGTGCTCTCCCTCTCTCCGCCAGCTGATGGATTTGAGATTGGCCGCATTGCGATGCAGTATTCAAGCACATCATCCATCGCTGCCACCAAGAACAAAGTGGACTTTGATTTAGGGGTAGCGGCACTACCAGGGAAGAAGAACACAGTTACAGGCGTAGGTGGCAGCAGTTTGGCCATTTTCAAGACAACGTCTGAGAAACAAGCAGCAGCCTGGGAATTTGTGAATTGGATGTCCAGTGCTGAAAACAATCTGAAGTGGAGTATGGCCACGGGGTACATTCCCCTGAGGCTTTCAGTGCGAAAGTCCGCCACCTACCAGCAATACCTGGCAGATGAGCCCCATATGCAAATCGTACTTGAGCAGTCAGATTACGCAAGGGCCAGACCAAATACTGTAAGCTATGCAGACCTATCCCGCATTTTAGGTGTGGCAGTGGAGGAAGCACTCTACGGCAACACCAATCCAGAACCGATTCTCAATCATGCCGTTAGAGAAGCAAACACCTATATTCAAGCCCTGGACTAAACGTCTTGAACTCAGGTCCGAGAGATTGGAAAAGGCTCAGGTTACACCTGAGCCTTTTCGCTTTGCTGCTTTTCCGGGTTGTATCTCACGTAGAGAAGCAATCCAAGTGCGTTTGCTGCAGCCACGGCCAGCCAGAATAGAGCATAAGAATGAGCCGCCAGCCAGGACAGACCGATGGAACCCAGGACAATACCCAAATCGAAGGCATTACTAAAAAAGGCTAGGTCATTAGAGGCATCGATGGCATTGATACTGTATCCTGGCACCATAGCCATGAGTACCGTATTCACAAAACCAAAACCCACTCCGCATAAGACAGCGGACAAAATCAAGATCACCGCTCCATTTAATATGGTCAAGAACAAGAGACCAGCGATGAGCAGACAAAAGCCTGGGACAATCATGGCGCTACGCCCAAAGCGATCTGAAAGATAGCCAGAAACAGCTCCACTTAAGGTATATGTGAGGGCAAATAAACCAAAAAATAAGCTGGGATTCTCGATTCCCACTGCTCTCGCGTGGAGTGCAAACATGGAGGAAATGGCTCCCATAACAGAGGCCGACAGAAACATGCTTCCAGATAATACCAGGAGATTGTGGTTTTTCCAGGGCGGATGGGGTTGGTACGCTCGGCCCATACCAGGGCTAAGACCTCCGGTTTTGCCCCCAATGGCAAAACCGAGAACCATGGCCACGCCCACAATCACAGTCGCCCCCCAAAAGAGGGTGGAATAGCTAAAGCTCTCAGCCAAAAAGCTCCCTAACAAAGGACCAACCATCATGCCCAAACCGATGGTGGCTGCAAAGATCCCAAAGAACAAACCTCTGTTATGCGATCTCGTGTTATCCGACAGCATACCCTGCGCCCCAACCACAAAGCCAGCAAGTCCAACGCTTTGGAGCAGACGAACCAAGGCCAAGAAACCAAAGCCGAAAAAGGGTTGGTATAAGAATAAGACAAAGGTAGCAATGACCAAGCCGATCCGTAAGACCAAGAGGCTTGAATGGCGGGTGGCCATCTTTCCAAAAAAGGCCTTAGAGACAATCGCTCCAAGGGACAGAAGACCCACAATCACTCCAACCACCACTTCACTACCGCCAAGTCCAATGATGTACAGAGGCAAAGTGGGTACAAACATCTGATTCATGGTGTGATACAAGAAGGTGATCAACAATACGAGAATTGTATCTTTGTGTTTTGCCATCGAGACTCTCCACCCATTCTACAAGACAAAGAGAAAAATCATCAAAAAGTGTAGTACTGTCCCTAAGCCGACGAAAATATGGAAAATCTCATGAAAACCAAATCGTTTGGGGACGAAATTAAAAATCTTAGTGGCATAGATAATCGCGCCAATGGTGTAGGCTGCACCACCTGCCACCATGAGAATGAGGGCGGGTTTCGCCAAAGATTGTAGAAGTTGGCGAAAGGGGATGATGGCCATCCAACCTAAAGCCAAGTAGAATCCCGCGGTAACAGCCCGTGGTAAGCCTACCAACCAGATCTTGAGGACAGCACCTACCGCGGCAAGACCCCAAATAACGCCTAACATGATCCAGCGCCACAGACCTTCCAGACCATAGTATAATATAGGTGTATAGGTACCTGCAATCAACATATAGATGGAGATATGGTCCAACTTACGCAGGAGCAACTCCTTCTTGGGCGTTGTACGCACCCAATGATAAAGTGTACTGGCCCCATAGAGCATGATGATACTCAGGCCAAAAATCAAGGCCACAGTCACTCCAGGTACCGTTCCCCAGGCTCTCCAAACAAGAAGCCCTAAACCTGCTAGACCAGCGAGGAACATGGCAAAATGGGTAAGGGCATTCACTGGTTCTTTAATCTTCACGATGGACTCACCTCCTCGACTATTCTTCCCTTCCAGCGAGAAAACTCCTGCTTTGTTCGGTTCAAAGAAGGACAAATATCGCCGGCTTAGAATATTGATCGTAAGTAGCTACAAAAAGGAGCTGTGTCCCATGGGTGATTTGACCCTAATTTTGTGGGCGCAAGAATTTGTCAGCCCTGCCTTAACCGCTTTTTTTGCCGCCATTACGTCCCTTGGTTCTCTGGAGTTTTATATGCTAACCATTCCAGTTATTTATTGGATGGTCGACAAACACTTTGGTTTCCGCTTCTCCATTTTCTTTATCTTTTCGGCGTACATTAATTCGGGGGCAAAGCACATCTTTGTGACCGAGCGTCCCCCTCGCGAGCTTCGCCTCGTAAGTCAAGAAGGTTATGCCTTCCCCAGTGGACACGCGCAGGGTAGCACAGCCTTTTGGGGTTTTCTTGCCCTCAAGCTAAAAACCCCCCTAGCCTGGGCTGGGGCTGTGGCCATGATTCTTTTGGTGAGTTTTTCACGGATCTACTTGGGGGTACACTGGCCCATTGATATTCTTGGCGGATTAACCATAGGTGTTCTCCTACTCTTAGCCTACTCTCCAATGGCTAAGGTGGACCTAGAAAGAATCTCCCTCAGAACTTGGATGCTGGGCTCCGTTCTCAGTGCTACTATTCTCTACCTTCTACATCCTACGGGTGATGGGCCTATGACTGTGGGTTTTCTACTTGGGGCTCTCCTTGGCTATCGTTTAGAACTCCGCTATGTGAAGTTCCAGGAGGATGCCACCCTTGTGCAAAATGTCGTGAAACTAATCCTGGGCTTAGCTGCGCTGTTCGCATTGCGGATTGTCCTTAAGCCACTTGTCAGCTGGCTGCCTGGGGGAATCGATTACGTGGTCCGTTATGGATTCTTGGGACTCTGGGCTAGTCTGGGTGCCCCCTTTGCCTTTACAAGACTGGGTTTGTTTAAAAGAACAGATGTTGTAGAAACGCTCTAACAAGAAAGTGAGTGATTTTTATCTTGAAGCGCTACTATTCGGACCCATGGTTACGAAACCTCGACACCAAGATACTCTCCCAGCACCAAGAAGATGACCGCCATTTGGTTGTCCTGGAAGAGACAATTTTCTATCCCACAGGGGGCGGTCAGCCCCATGATCTAGGCTCCGTCAACGGAGTATCCCTCATCGATGTTTTCGAAAAGGATGGGGTCGTTTTCCACGCCCTAGAACACCCGCTACAAGGAGATGACGCTTCCTGCGTTCTCGATTGGCCCCGACGCCTAGACCATATGCAGCAACATAGCGGGCAGCATCTTCTTTCCGCCGTCTTCCATGACGACTATGGCTATCGCACGGAGAGCTTTCATCTCGGGGAAGAATACTGCAGCATCGATATATCTACGCCTTCCTTATCCAACGAGGACCAAATTGCCGTAGAAACCAAGGTCAACACCGTGGTTTTCTCCAATCTACCCCTCCTCACGTATACGCTCAGTCCCGGAGAACGAGGAAAGGTCCCTCTCCGCAAGATTCCAAACCTTGACGCTGATCTACGTATTGTGGAGATCCAAGGACTTGATTATTCGCCCTGTTCAGGAACGCATGTAAGTAGCACAAGTCAGATTGGTCTTGTAAAAATCATCAAGAGCGAAAAGTACAAGGGCATGACCCGGGTGTACTTCCTTTGCGGAGACCGTGCGTTACGGGACTATGGACGTAAACAAGAAGTCTGTCACAATTTGGGTAGCCTCTTGTCCGTTCCAGAAGAGGCACTACATGAGCGCATGGCCCTGGAATTAGAACGCAAACAGGAGCTGGAGAAGAAAATTCTGGAACTTACAAATGAGCTCATGGATTTGAGAGCGCAAAGCATTGTCGCCCAAGGCGCAAGTCCTTTTTATCTGGAGTCCCCCAATGCAACCATAGAAGAAGCGCGGCAGCTGGCCCATTCCGTGTTGAATTTAGCGACAGGAACAGTGATCATCCGCTTAGGCGAGCGACTGGTCTTAGCGCATAATCAAGCCGATACGTTGCACCTAGGGCAGCTAATCAAGGAGAAAGCCGGGCCCCTAGGAGGTCGGGGTGGCGGAAATGCAACAGGAGCCCAAGTATATTTCCCCGATCGAGCTGGACTCAGGGAATTTTTGAGCGCCCTTAAGATAGACCTAGAAAGTGACTAACATCCCCAACTACCTTTTCGCGTTTGTCGCATCATTTCGCGGGTGACTGCAGAAATGTAAAAAAAATCAGAGAAGGAGCGTAATTTAGTATTTTCGAAGTAGGGAAACAGATACATTACGTAGAATTATCCTAATTAACACAGGCATAACTCAGGAGGAGTTTGGCGTAATGTCGATTTCGGAAGTACTGCTGTGTCTCTTTCTCATCGGATTACAAATTTTTGTTAGCCTGCGCTTACTTGGTCGTAAGACTGTGTGGTGGAAAGTGATATCCTTTACCCTTTTACAGACATCCTCTATCGTGCTATTCACCTACATCATTCCTAGTCCAGCACCACAGTTTCTTGCCATCTCCGTCACACATTTCGTGTATTTCATGTGGGTCTTCAATGTAGACCTCTTCCCAGACGCTCTGGCCTGTTATCTCACCCCCCTTGCCTGTGGTGCCGTGGGGGAACTTCTGTTCGTACGATTATTTCAGACCTATCTCAATGAGCTTCACCTGCCGAACCTATCGGCAAGAACATTCGGTCCGTCCTTTAGTCTAGAGGCCTATATACCCATTCTGCTCTTAGCCCCTTATTTTCTCATCAGGGATCATATGGCTAGCAAGAGTGACGATGATCGTCGGCGGCCTGCAAAGCTAGGTAGCGTTGACTGGCTCATAGTATGTGCAGCCATCGCCATCTGTTGTTACCTCCGAAGCCCAGTTGCAGACGTCAGTTCAGGCACGGGGGCCCTTTTTGGCAACCTATTTCTTGGAGGTTGTCTTTTTACGTTACCCCTTGCCCTCATCGCAGTACATCAATACATAACCAAGGAGATACAGACGGGCAAGTCTCTGCAGTATCATGCAAAACAGCATGCAGTCCAAAAGTCAGCCATCAAGACCCTACGAGAAGAACGCCATGAATTCATCAATGAGCTAACCCTCATATCAACATATCTTCAAATGGGGAAGATAAAAGAGGCCATGACCTGCATTGATTATAGTTCGGCCAAACTGGCCGATCGCAACAACTATGCAACCTTACCCCAAGATGCCTGGCTCACTGTCTTAGAGTTAAAGCAGACAGAGGCCAGGCATCGGCAAATCGATTTTCAAGTGGATGTGCAAGCTGATGCCCCCTACTGTTTCACAGAACAGCGTCTGCTTCCCAAACTAATCATCAACCTGGTGGATAACGCCTTTAACGCCGTTTCCATGCGCTCCAACCCCCGAGTTACGTTGACCTGGTCTTTTGGCCCTACAGGAGAACGCATCCTCACGGTGACCAATAATGGACCAGAAATCTCGCCCTGGGACGGCAAAATGATGTTTCGCGGAGGGGTAACCACGAAAAATGATTCTTCCGGTAACCATGGCTGGGGTTTAGTGATCTGCCGGGACATAGCCCGTGAACTAGAGGGCTCCCTAACTTATAATAGCTCTCCAGAGGAGACCTCCTTTATTCTGACCCTGCCCCCCGTAAAGGCCAACGAGGAACGAGTTGCTACTTAGGAAGGTAGGGAACAACCTGGTCTGTACCTTTGCAAATCATCCCAGGAGGGATGCTGCCCCGGATAGATGTGAGGGGATAGACTATGGAGCCCCTACCCACGAGAGTGCCGGGGTTTAAAACCGCATTACAGCCAACTTCTACCTGATCACCAAGGATCGCACCAAACTTCCTCAGTCCCGTCTCTAGGACTTCTTGCTCCAGCCTTACCTTGACATTTTCCTTCGTGGACTTAAAGTTGGAGATGATGGCACCAGCACCTAGATGCGCGCTTTGTCCTAAGATCGAGTCACCTACGTAATTAAAGTGGGGTAGTTGCACGCGAGAAAAAAGGATCGCCTGCTTTACCTCACTAGAATTTCCCAAAACCACTCCATCACCAGCCAGAACATTACCTCGTACGAAGGCACCCGGCCTGATATCGCAGTCTTCTCCAAATAGGGCTGGACCATAGAAATGGGCAGTATCAGCCACTTTGGTTCGGGCTCCCACCCAAACCCCCTGCGTAATCTGCCTAAATTTTCCAGGATCTTTTTGCACCAATTCATCAATGAGATCCTCGATCATACACAATACATCCCAGGGGTATTGCGCCCGAGCAAAGGCTTCCGGGCAAGGACAACCTTCAAAGCTGAAAAACTCACTTATCTTCAGCAACATTTCTACCTCCCCCTACTCCACTTGTCTTCGGATAAACAAAGAAGCGATCCATACTCCGCAGGCAAACAGACCCAAACAGAGCACTAACTCAAAAGCAGTTCGGGGCCACCCAGGAAACGAAGCCCACAGAGATCCCAACATGAGGCCTATGATGGCATAAGAAACATGCCCGTACGTCCGTTTGAAAAGCCAGTTCATGGCCTTGGAAACCACGACAATGGCAGGAAGGAAACCCAAAGCCACTGGAATTAGAACGGTTAAATCGAGTTGCACCACCGCCCTAAGAAGTTCTTCATAAAAACCAAAGGCAATCAGCAGAAACGATGCACTAAGCCCTGGGATAACCAAACCTATCCCTAAAACACTCCCTTTCAACGCTGCGCTTAGCACTCCTGAAGTCAAGGTAGACCCTTCCCCAGCAATTCTAGGCAGACCGGTTACCATAATCAGTGTGAGTAAACCAACCAGAAGACTTACTAGAAAAGAGAGGCGAAACCCCTTGGCATTGGCCAACTTCACCATGGAAGGAATGCTGGCGATAACCAGTCCGAAGAAAAAGTATAAAGTGGCCATGGGATGCTGCGCAAATAGGTACTCTAAAATTCTGGCCAGAAAGAGAAGGCACACGGCTGCCCCCATACCAAGGGGGGCCAAGAACTTGATGTTTTCACGCCAATTCGCAAAGGGCTTGGCAATGGCGGCAATAATGGGTGCATAGAGTCCCAAAACCATGGCTAAAACACCTCCGCTCACCCCTGGAACCACCATGCCGAAACCAATCACAAAGCCACTCGCAAGCCGATACCAAAAGCTCTGCTCCTTAACCACGCTCACGGACTCCTTTCAAACCGTCCCGGTTTTTGATTAGGATTCGACGTTGGCCAATTTGCTCGATGAAACCGAGTTCTTGAAATGATGTTAGTTTTCGGCTTAGAGTCTCGCCAGTCATACCTATCTGCGAGGCCCAGTCTCTCTTGCTCATCTCCAGCTCAATCTCTACATCACCCATGCTCAAATCTAAGAGCGCCTGGGCCAAGCGCCTCTCTACCGAATGCAGGCTAATGTCCTCGAGAAGCCGTTCGGCCGTTTCCAAACGCTTGCTGAGCTCCTCTAAAATCCTAAAGGCTATACTGGGGTATTTGCCCATCAACTCTTTTAGAGCGTCGCCGTCAATAACACACATACTACTTTCTTCTAAGGCCTCGGCATAATCGCCCATGGGAGAATGATTGAACAGGGTTAGTTCGCCCAAAAAATCGCCAGAACGTAGTATACGAATCACCTGCTCTTTGCCTGTATCACTCAGACGATAGATCTTGACTCGCCCAGAGTGGATGACAAATAGGCTATCTACTTCATCATCCATGGCATAAATCTCTTCTCCTTTTTGAACGACCACTCGACGCGTAATCTGGGCCACCTCCAACATCTCTTCCTCGGTGAGACTGTGAAAGATCGGAACAAGAGTTATGCAATTCGACTCCTCATCGTACTCGCAATGGCACTTCATGGGCATCACCTCCCCTTTAAGCATATGTGCGCTATAAAAACAATTCACCTTTCTCCCCTAGATTCCTGCAGTGAGGGTTACCGAGTTCGCAAGCCTATTTTATTCTACCCCACCTGCATCCAGACCACATCTAGGATCAAGAATCCCCACGGGAAACTGGGTGCCAGTGGGGACTTTCCGTCTACTTGCCAAAGTTTAGAGGATAAACGTTGCCAATAGGAACAGAGAACATAAAGCCTACGCTAGGATGATCCACGTCACCGAGGACATCCTTCACAGCCTCTACTGTCCGTTCAACTAATTGCTCACTGTCTACAACAGTGAAGATCGTCTTGTTATAGGGCCGAGCCCCTTCCATGAAGGTCTTCAGGGAACCGAATAAAGGAAAGTCCCTTCCTCTACTACTCACTAGGGCGCTGGCCATCCCTTGGCTGTCCAAAATCGTAGCTCCCTGCACTCCCACATCTACGAATCGAGCCAGGATTTCATCTAGATAATCTGTTTCATTCAAAACCAGGAACAAAGCATACATACTGTCGGCCTCCTTTGATAGTCTACCTAATCGTTGACCCCATACCACGGATCTCTCCAGCTTTTTGGATGGCCATTTTGGCAATGTTGGTACCAACAATTTCGTAGAGCAAGACACTGACCACAATTATAGCAATAACATCCATGCTTATATCCGGCTGATGTTGCAGTACTAGAATCGCTAGCGCGATAGACAATCCGCCTTGGGGCAGCAGTGCTACGCCCAAGTGTTTTTGCACAGCGGGTTCGGCCTTCACAGCCTTCGAACCGAGCCATGCGCCAAAGATCTTCCCAAAAGCCCTTGCCAGAAGGTATCCTAGACCTAAGAGAGCGGCCTGGAGAAGAACCCTCAGATCGAAACGGGCACCGGCCAGTGTAAAGAAGAGCAAGTAAATAGGTGGTGTAAAGTGATTCAGACTAAAGAAGATCCGATTGGAGTTTTGGGTGAGATTTACCAGGACTGCGCCCATCATAATATTGGTCAACAGAGGAGATAAGGTCAACACCTTAGCGACAGCGGTAGAAGCCAGGATCATAGCTATCGTAGTCACTAAAAGCTCGTCACTGTCCCCCGCCTTCTGCCCAAAGAATGTCAAGGCTAATCCGAAGACGGCTCCCAGCGCCAAGCTGCCAAAAATCTCTATGACGGGTCTGCCCACTGTCTGCCACACACTTACCTCTGCTCCTAGTGCCACCACGCGGGTGATCGATATGGCGATCCCAAAGAGCAGGACCCCCAACACTCCATCCAGCGCTATGACTGGCAAGAGCGTTCTCGTGACAGGGCCATCAGCGCGATACTGCCTCATCACCATGATCGTCGCTGCAGGGGCTGTGGCCGCGGCAATGGATGCCATCACCAAACTGAAGGCAAAATCCTGTTTGAATAGGAAATACATGGTTGCGAAGACAACGAGGATGGTCCCAAAAACTTCCGAAAAAGTGATGACCACAAAGGATTTTCCAAGTTTCTTCATGTCCCTCACCACAAATTCGCTCCCGATCTTGAAAGCCACGATAGCCACTGCAATCTCGGCAATGATGCCTAAGGAAGAAAGATCTTGGCTAGAAAGGAGTTTTAGGCATGAAGGACCTAGAATGATACCGGCGATTACAAAGCCAAAGACATTGGACAACTTGAGGGTCTTCGCTAATCTGCCTGCTAAGCATCCAACCAGAACAACAATTGCGAGTTTGAGTAACATGTCCATGCACGACACCCCCTTAGACCCAAATATAGCATATTCAGTCTACCCTGTCAAAAAAACTACATGGTTGCCAGACGTCACGAAATGCCTTCTTAGAAGGGCTTACAGCTTCATGATCACCGATTTTCCCATAGCGGGCATCATTGTAAAGCTGTGTTAAGGCCTTGATGGCTTTCAGGTCAACCTGTTGTCAACAACCTTATGATAGTTCCCCCTTTTTTCACGAATCCCTTTAAAGAATCGAAGAGGTAAATTCACTCTAGATGGCGAACTTGATTTGTTGCATCGAAATTCTGGAGGGACATTATGGACAAGCTAAAAAAGATTAAAACATTTCTTTTAGACCTAGACGGAACCTTTTACCTAGGAGATCAACTCTATCCCTGGTCTCTACCCTTTGTACACGCCTGTGAGCGGCTGAATAAGCGCTTTATTTTTGTAACCAACAACTCCTCCCAAAACGGAAATCACTATGTAGAGAAACTCCGCAAAATGGGAGTGACCATCACAGACGAGCAAGTGTTTACTGCGGGTCAAGCCACCATTTTCTATCTCAAAAGATATAACTACCCTAAAAAGATCTACCTAGTGGGCACCCCCGCACTTGAAGAAGAATTTAGTGCAGCAGGCTTTATACTCACAAAAAAAGACCCAGAAGCCGTTGTTCTAGGCTTTGACCTTACCCTTACCTATGAAAAGCTTGAGCGGGCTTGCTTCTTCATTCGTCAGGGCCTACCGTTCATCGCTACACATCCCGACCTTAACTGCCCCACTCTGGAAGGACCGATTCCTGATTGCGGCTCTATGATTGCCTTAATCACTGCATCTACAGGAGTCCAGCCCAAAATAATCGGGAAACCCTATCCGGAGATGATCGAAGCCCTACGGGCAAGGTATGGCCTTGAAGACCCCAGTACAGTGGCCATGGTAGGGGATCGGCTTTACACCGATATTGCCATGGGAAACGCCGCCGGTATTACCAGCATCCTCGTACTCAGTGGTGAAACCCAGCTGGAGGATGTGGACAAAACAGATACGGAGACTCGACCTGACGTGATTCTAGAAAATCTCGGTGAGATAGTTAAAGCATATCTCTAGGTTCATCTGGGTGCAAGATGTCGCTCTGCAATTCCACGAGGGACTGCCGTAAGTTCTTGAGGCTGGCTTCGGTGCCAAAGTGTGCCTCCTCAAGGCCTTTAAACTCTAGGGAAATCCAGCCCTCATACCCCTTTGCCTTGAGGACTTGAAAGAGCTTTTTCAGGGGAACCAGACCTAAACCTATCACGCAGCCAACATAACCACCGTTCTGTGGTTCTTCGTCTTGATGGGCCAGCCGCACATCAACCGCTCGAACGTGGGCAATATGATCCTTAAGGCGTTCTAAAGCCACTTCTGGATCCTCACCGGCTACAAGGCTATTGGCCATATTAAAGCCTACCTTCACCTGGGGATTGTCAATTTGTTTTAGAAGCCCAGCCATATGATGGCTCTGAAACTCGGCACTCTCTGGGTTTTCTATGGCCAGCATTAAGTCCCTGCCTTGTAAGGCGGGCAAAACCATGTCCACAAGCTCTAAGATTAATGTTTCCACATCTTTGGCGCTAACAGTGGGATCAAATGCCTCACCGACGATCTGAACATACTCGGCGCCAAGAAATTCAGCGACGGCAAGCTCTGCCTTGATTTTCTCCAACGCTTTCTCATGTTCTTGCCATCGTAGAGGTTCCATACGATGATGAATGTCGTAACAGGACACCTTAAGGCCCGTCTCCGTCAGTATCTCCTTAATCTCGGTGCAATTTACATCGGCACCTTGGAGATAAATGTCATCCAGTTCTACACCGTCAACGGCTAGACTGGCTGCATATTTCAAAAAGCCAATGATACTCATTTCTCCCTGCAAGAGTGCTTCATGTACACTCCGCATACTTATGGCAACCTGCACCGCGCTCAGTCCCTTCTTAGATTATCTATTTCTGGTTACTATTTTATTCACCGGCTGAGGCGCTTTCTCCTTGCCCTATGGCACAATTAAATCAAGGGGGTGACCTATTTGAGTTTTAACGCTAAGGAACTTCTGGGACCAAAAGGCCTTTTGGCCAGAACACTCGCTAGCTATGAGTATCGTCCAGAACAGCTCCAAATGTCCAACCACGTATACCAGGCACTCCAAAACGAGGTCCACGGAGTGATCGAAGCAGGTACAGGTGTAGGAAAGAGTCTAGCCTATCTCTTACCCCTGATTTATCATACGGTGGAAGAAAAAAAACTGGCCGTCGTGGCCACCCATACCATCACCCTCCAAGAGCAGCTCTTTCAGAAGGACATTCCCTTCTTACAGAAGGTCTTACCCTTAGAATTTAAGGCGGAAGTATTTAAAGGTCGGAGCAATTACCTTTGCCTACGCCGCTGGAACGAACTGATTCAAGGGCGCGGCAATCACCTGGGCTTAGTGGATAATCTCGAGCTACTCAACCGCTGGGTGAACGAAACCTCCACAGGTGATTATAGCGAGGCTCCCTTAACCATACCCTGGGAATTATGGTCTGAAATTCGTTGCGAAAAGGAGAGCTGCCCTGAGGAGCTGTGCTCCTACTTTACCAAGTGCTTTTACTGGAACTTGCGCCACCGCCTTGGAAAAGCCCACCTGATTATCACCAATCAAGCTATGCTCCTCGCGGATGCCCGGGCAGAAGGCCGTGTTCTCCCGGCCTGTGAAGGGGTTGTTATTGATGAAGCCCACAACTTAGAGGAGGTGGCAACGAGTGCCTATAGCCATGAGCTCAAGCGAGCAGATTTTTTGGCGTATTACCGTACCGGAACGCAGTTACAGGCTGTGCTCCGCGATATTGTACCGGAATACATCATTCAAGATCTCCACCTCATCCTAGACGAACTCATTAAAGAGGCTGGTCAGTACTTTTCCCAAATGCAACCTTTTATCACGGGCTTCACTGTTCCCTTAACAGATCAAAACCGGCCACACTTCACCCAGACGAGTCTACCTAAGCATCTCAAAGACGTCAACGATGTCCTCAAAGAGTGTAACTTCGACGAAGAAAGTGAGATCTCAGGATTAGTAGAACAGTTTGCCGCCTTTACAGAACGACTGTTAACATCCCTCGATCTCGTCTTACTTGGCAACGATACAAGCTATGCCTACTGGGCAGAAATGCAAAATGGGGAGCCCTGTTTGGTGGCTGCCCCCATTGAAGTTGGTGCGTTTTTGCAGAAGACCTTATTTAGCCAGACCCCTTCAGTCATTCTTACCTCCGCCACCCTAAGCACCAATCAATCGTTCGATTACATTCAAAGCCAGTTAGGCCTTTCGGAGGCAACCGGGTTGATTCTAGGTTCACCTTTTGCCTATGACAAGCAGGCCATCCTATGCGTTCCCCAGGAAGCCAAACACCCTAACCATCCCCGCTATACTCACTATGTAGCGTACCTAATCTTGCGGACATTAGCCCTCACCCAAGGCGGTGTTTTGGCACTGTTCACCAGCTACAGCCTTATGGACGAAGTGGCCGATACGATCTATCCCAAACTGGACGAAGTGGGCTACACCCTCTTTAAACAAGGGGATGGGCCTCGCCTAGGACTCATTCAGGATTTCCAGGATGAGCCCCGTTCTCTTCTTTTCGGAACCAATAGTTTCTGGGAAGGCATTGACCTCCCAGGAGAAGCGCTGCGGGCGGTCATCATCACTCGCCTGCCCTTTACTTCGCCAGACCGTCCAGTCACCCGTGCCCGTCTTCAAGCTATCGAAGACGCCGGAGGCAATCCGTTCCGAGACTACAGTGTCCCTCAGGCCATTTTGCGCCTAAAACAAGGTTTTGGGCGACTAATCCGCACCAAGACAGACGTAGGCGGCGTTGTTATCCTCGATGAGCGCATCCTCACCGCTAGGTATGGTGCTGACTTTTTGGCTTCCCTACCCCCGGCCCGCTTCACCCGGGACTTAGATGAGCTCCGCCTCTTGTTTGGAGACTAACTCAACATCGTAGAGAGGTCCGTTTTTTATCACCCGGACCTGCTGCACCTCATCGCCTAAGACGATCTCGGTGGGACGCATTTTACGAGTCACTTGATACAAGGTCGATCGAATGGTGGACTCGTTCACATCATCCCTTGTCTGTCCGAACTCTTGTACAACAGCCCTGGCCGAAACACCTTCAGGGCTGTCCTTAGCTAAGGAGTGAAGGACTTCCACGATTTGACTTGTTAAAGATGGTCCCCTTCCCCTCCTATTCCCGGTGTCCTTCAATAAACCGTCCAGTTTGCGCAGGTCCACTTCCTTGCTGGCCAAACTCATCTGCAGTTCCTGAATTTCTCCCTGTAAGATCTCTCGAGCCTGCCTAAGCTGTTCCCGATAACTCATCTGTATCCCCCTTTGGTAACCGTCCTACTCCTTAGTATGATCAGCTTCCTCGGGTAATATTACTTTGCTTGCCCATTTCATTGCCATAGAGGCAAAAATAGTGCCCCCTAATAAGATGGGGATATAAAAGACAACAGCCCGCCACAGGACAATAAAGGTGCCGAGCAGATCGGGGGTTAAGACACTGTCCAGAACCACCCAGGCAATTCCCTCAGAAACACCTGCTCCCCCAGGAATTGGCGAAAATATGGGGGCCACACCAAAGAGAACAGCGATGGCATAACGAAGCCAGGGGCTATAGACGCCAAAACCTGTCAGCAACATAAAACTGCCCGCATAGTAGACCACATAGTATGAAAAGGCCACTGCATAACAAGCTAGAAAATGACCTCTCCTTTGACCTAGAATGAAGTGAATGGTCGAGCGAAACTCCTCAAACCACACCACTGGGCGAGATTCTCCCTTTTTTCGAACGATCCACTGGAAAAACCGCTTGCTTCGCACGATCAAGACCAACAAAGTAATCAAGACGGCAATATACAAAACGGCACCGATGCGCACCGCGTCAAAATACCTAGCCAAATCTGGGGGAATGTTGATTAGGTTGGAAAAGACGACGAGGCCAAGGCTGGCCAGACTGAGTTGGCCCGCCAATCCTCCAGCTAGCACAATAGCAGTTGCGGTAGAACCTTTAAGGCCGCGCCTATAGAGAAAATAGATGATCAGAGCTCCGCCTCCCCCTGCAAAAGGGGTAACTAGCGTCAAGAAATTTGCCGCTCCCAGCGTGATGGCCAGTTGCCACCAGGGAACAGAATGTCCCACTGCCCTAGCGAGCATTCCAATGCGCTGCCCATCCACAAGCCAAGCGGCTAACACAAAGAAAAGGGCCCCAAAAAAATAGATGAGAGGATATTCCCCGAGACCCTCTAGTACACTGGCGGGGTTTGCCATCCTCCATACTACGACCACTAAAGCTAACATACTTACCATAAATGTTAGGGCGATTCCCTTCCAGGGAATACGCCACGAAAACTTCTCCGGTTTGTCCATGTTCCTAATACCTCAGCTGTTCAGAATGAGTAATCAATTGTGCCTCTGAATAGTATTTGCCTAAGATGCCCAAATAATCGCATCCCGCTTCGGCCATACCCTTAGCTCCCCACTGACTCATTCCTAAATTATGACCATTTCCGCCGCCATAGATGGTGACCGATTCAAGTCGCCCCCCTGCGTCCCTTGTTTGTTCAACAAAGAAAAGCGCACTCGGCAACAAGGTTTGGGGACCCAGGTTGTCGTTTATTCTCGTTAAACCAGGAGGTCTCAAAGCACGCCTGATGTTCAGTTCGCCTTCGATGCATTCTTCCCCTCCTGTACCAGCTACAATAAGACTGGTAACCCTGCCCCGCTCATCCCTTGTCTCCACCTGTAAACCGGAAATCTCACCGAGCTCGAAAAGACTCGCCAACTCTATCTTGGTAAATGTACACCTCCAGCGGAACCAGGGCGAATTACCCTCAAGATCCAGGCCTGAAGTGTCTTTCCAGGTGCCTAGATCTGTGAGGATGGTTCCAGGGGATGTGGAGTAGAAATACGTAGAATTAATGGTACCATCAGATTGAGCTAAAATCTGACCAGCCGTCTCATTAATGGCCCGTGTCGTGCTCGCTGCTTCGGGCTGGTTATTGTATACCTGAGAACTTGTGCTATCAGCCACATGAAAGCCTAAATGGCCCTGGCGAGAGTATATTGCCTGAGCAACGGCATAGGTTCTTGCAGCCACTGCCTGGGCCTTAAGCGCTTCTAAAGGCCAGTTGATAGGCATCTCGCTTGGAACCACCTGATAAAGATACTCCTCTAGACTCACCTCGTTAATCACTAGAAAGCGATTATCATCGGCAACGGTGAGCTCAAAACGACCCCTATAGCGAGGAAAAAATCTCGAACCAGTACCACGTTTAAAGGAGTTGATCTGAATGAGCCCTTCTGGGTCAGACCAGATGTGTAAGCGTTGATCAAATTCCCAGATGCTTCCTCGCCCATCGTAAACATGTAGCTTGCCGTTTTTCACAAAGACTACTGCTTCGTCACCCACATCTACTTGAAACCCACGTCCTGTGCCCTTTTCTTCCACATAGAGCCTGGAGGTGGGACTAAGAATTAGCTCTTTATGTTCAATCGTTCCGAATTGATCCGTACTAATGGCTACGCGCATGGTGCGAATATAAAGGGGATCGTAGACGTCAAAACGTACAACCTCTCCCTGTAAAATACTGGCTACCACCTGTTCAAAACCTACCTTTACAGCTTCAAAGGGCATGCTATGAACCTGGTCCTCCCAGTGCTGGAAGACTTCTACACCCTCACTGATGGGCAGGAAGCCATGGTGTTCAAACTCCACCCACGTTTGGGAAATGCGCAAAATCTTGTCGGCAGGCAGTTCCAAAAGAGCCTCATAGCTACTGGCCGGGTTAGCCTTGACGACAAGC
This sequence comes from Firmicutes bacterium UBA5493, assembly GCA_002424045.1. Taxonomy (GTDB): domain Bacteria; phylum Bacillota; class Limnochordia; order Darwinibacteriales; family Darwinibacteriaceae; genus UBA5420. The sequence goes on from DIPH01000015.1 coordinate 131,922, forward strand.
ACAAACAACACAGAAAAGAAAACCGCAAGTCGCCTCATAGCACACTAGACTCCTTAAGCCTGGCATGCTCCTCCTGCACGGCTTTAAACAGCAGCGGATCGGTCAGAATATCGGCGACAGTGTAAGCCAAAGCCTCGGCAGCTGTGATAGATGCCTGCAGCCCCTCTTGACTCACGCTTGCCTTTGCGAACTCCGGTGTATGGGAGACCAACCCATCACCGATACTCAAATAGGGGTGAATGGCTGGAACCACCCGAGATACATTGCCCATATCGGAGGATCCTCTCCCCTCGGCAAACTCCTCGATATTTATGACGTTAAGCCTTTGAAGATTGGCTCCGAAAGCTAGTGCCAGGGAGTGGTTGGGCACCATGTTATCGGTCCCTAACTCAAATTCATTCCACTCCACCTGCGTCCCTGTGATCATAGCCGCCCCCTGAGCCACGTTTAATACCTTCGCCGTGATGCCACTAAGCACCTCCCTCCTAGGAGCGCGAATATAGAAGCGTGCTACAGCCCGTGCCGGTACAACATTGGCTGCTGTTCCGCCTTGGGAAATGATTCCATGAATACGCACGCCATCGGGGAGATGTTCTCTCAAGGCGTTAACTCCGTTGAAGAGGGCGATGACCCCGTCTAGGGCATTAATGCCTTCTTCAGGACAATCCGCGGCATGGGCGGCCTTTCCGATAAACTCAAATTCATAAGCATCCAGTGCATTACTGGTAGCCATTAACAAGTTTTGGGAGGAGGGATGAAACATCATGGCCGCATCCACTTGATCAAAGAGGCCCGCTCTTACCAAGACAACCTTGCCGCTTCCCGTCTCTTCAGCCGGTGTCCCAAAAACGGTGATGGTTCCCCCTAACTTCCCCACGAAGGGTGCCAACCCCAGAGCGGCACCTACACTCGCCACACCGATCAAATTATGACCGCAGGCATGCCCCAGCTCTGGCAAAGCATCATATTCGCAGAGCAAGGCTATATTGGGCCGACCCTGACCGAGCGTTCCACAAAAAGCCGTGTCTAGCCCGGCTATGCCCAGGGTGACCTCAAATCCCGCCTCTTGCAAAGCGCTCGTCAGGAGGTTAGCGGCCCTAACTTCTTCAAAACCTAATTCTGGATTCTCTCCAATCGTCAACGCCAACTGTTCCAACGTGGCTCGATTAGCATTGATCTCTGCACTAATCTGTGCCTTCCAATTCACACAATCACCTCTAATGTCTAACGCGCCCATCTTCGATGTTCTTTAAACATACACTTGTCTTGTACAAAGACAAGACCTCTCTCAGCTGCAAGAAGCTCCGCCTCGGGGCTAGTAATTCCCTCCTGTAGCCAAATGGCCTTGATGTCATCACGTGCGAGGACATCTTCAACGACAGGTAGAACCTCAGCAGATGGCCTAAATATCACAACCATATCTACGGTTCCTTCTACCTCGCTTGCCTTATGGTACACTTTTTCTCCAAGAAGCTCCTCGCCTCCAAAGGGATTGACAGGGTAGATCTTATAACCATGGTGCTGAAGATACCGTGGAACACTGTGTGCTGCTTTGACGGGATCTTTGCTGAGCCCAACCACCGCTATATTTTTAAGTTCTAACGCCTTTTCCACTGCAGTTTTCATGGCCTTCTCCTTTCTATGTCCCCCCAAGAATCAAATATGATATAATAGACCCAATGCTATTTAAAGGAGCCCGATCGTTGTCTAAAACTTGCCTGATCCTTGACTGTTTTTCTTTAGTATACCGTTCTTTTTTCGGATTACCAACAACTATTAAGAGGCAAGATGGGCAAGCCATCAATGCCGTCCTTGGCTTTTACAATACCGTTACGGGACTCATGGAACAGTTCCGTCCAGATTACTTATTTGTGGCGTCGGATCATCCGAGCCCCACCTTTCGCCATGGGCTTTACCCTGACTATAAAGGTCAAAGGCCCCCCATGCCAGAAGAATTGAAGAGTCAAATCCCCCTCATCGAGGATATCGTACACTGTCTAGGAGCTCCCCTCGTGAAGCTCGAAGGATACGAAGCCGATGATGTCATCGGCACCATCTCTAAGCACGCGCCCAGTGATACCCATTGCTTCATCGTCACCACCGATCATGATGCCCTGCAACTCGTTTCTGATAATGTGACGGTGATCTCGCCTAACAGTAAAGCAAACAAAGTTTTCACGCCCGAGCTCGTGACCCATGAAATGGGAGTGCCTCCCGAACGCGTTCCCGATCTTAAGGCTCTTATGGGCGATGCCAGCGATAACATCCCCGGGATTCCCCTGGTGGGGCCGAAGACGGCCAAGCGTTGGCTTGGCATCTATGATTCCCTAGACGGCGTGATCGAAAACGCACACCTTTTGCCGGGAAAGGCAGGAAGGAACCTGATGGAGGGCAAACAAGATGCCCTTCTCTACAGGCACCTGGCAACCATTGAGCAGAACGTGCCGACCTTCTGTTGCTGGAGGGCAGGGCGTCTGGCCTTTGATGAAAGGCAAGTCCGCCAGACCCTTGATTTCATAGGAATCAGAGCTTCCATCCCTCAAGTTTGTTAGCGGAGTCTGACTAAGTCTTCAATGGAAGATACAATCACTAATTGCAGTTGTGCTCGCGGCTTTTTAGCTTCCTCTAAGGCCGCTTTTTGTTGTTCATTCAGTGGTTTGCCTGGTGATTCTATGGCGTCTAAAGCAATGGTGGCCACCCTCGAGAGGTCAAGGGAGAGGGTGCTCACTTCACGAAGAATGGGCGAACGGTTTATGATGGAAACTAGCGCTGCGTGATTGTCTGCCCACAAGCGTAACCTTGCTTCGAGCTGAGTCCGAATCTTCCTCTCTTTTTGGTACAGAGCGACCAAGTTTCGAAACTCCCTAGCACCTCGGGCATCGGGTCTCGCAGCGTCCACCGCCCGGGTTAAAGGCGAAACCGCAGTGTGCAGACGCTGCGTTACCCGTTCATAACCTTGTACAGGTTCACACAGATCGAGGAGATTCTGGAGGGGCGTTATATCAGCACCACCACAGAGCCTTCGTAGCATCTGGGGATAGTTTTTTTCATGGGTAAGACCAAGCTCTTCAAGGGCCAGACTGATCACATCGAGCCGCTCGTGGAGGTTTTCTACTGTGCAGTCTTCGCGACGCGACCACAGCCGTTCACTAATGGCAGCCGTCCTAGGCCATATTCTAGAGTCGATGGTTTCAGGGCTCACCACCTCGCTCCACATGGTGGCTTCTCCACCCAAGATATACTTGCTTTCCTCCTCGGTTAACTCCAGATCCGCCGGCAAAGGATCGTTCATATAATGATATTCGGCCGGTTGACAGAGGTCAATATAGTAACCGTTGGAAAGAATAGTCTTATGCCCTTGTTTGGCTCCTTGAATGAGACTATCTCTCCCGCTCCAAGATTGGATCACTGCTGTAGACGGGAGAGCGGGAGTGAGAATTTCATCCCACCCGATCATCTTTTTGCCCAGTTTTGTTAAGATGTCTAACAGCTTCTTGTTAAAGTGACACTGGAGATCTAAGACCGTTTTGAAGTCGTGTTTTTCCATAAACTGTGTTATCTCAGGGTTGGCGAGCCATTGTTCACCATTGTTCTCATCTCCCCCAATGTGGATGTATTCGTCGGGGAAAAGGGTTGCCATTTCGGAAAAGAACTTCTCTAAGAAAAGGTACGTTGACTCCTTTACGGGGTCTAAGACCGTATCCAAAACGCCAATATTTATCTCTCGAGAGAAGGGGCCCGGTGCACTGGCCAGCTCAGGATATCCTATGGCCCAACTTGCAGCATGCCCGGGAACATCGAACTCAGGAATAACTCGAATGCCACGATCAGCAGCGTAAGCCACAATCTCCCGAATCTGTTCCTGCGTATAATACTCCCCATTTGATCCCATCTCATGGAGGCGAGGAAACACCATGCTTTCGACGCGAAACCCCTGATCGTCTGTTAAATGCCAGTGAAATACATTTAGCTTCACTGCTGCCATTCCATCTAGGTTGCGCTTTAGAACATCCATAGGCTGAAAACGCCTAGCAGAGTCAATCATCAACCCACGCCACGGAAAGCGAGGCTCATCGCCTATCTCGACCGCGGGAATGAAGTAGCCCTCTTGATCGGCACTCACCAGTTGAAGCAGGGTTTCTAAACCCCTCAGTATACCTAGGTCGGTTTCTGCACTGAGCACCGCCTGGTGAGGTGTAACATCAAGGGTATAGCTCTCATTTTCATGAAGGGAAAGCTCCCCTACACGCTCGTATCTTAACACTAAAGAGCTTTCTGAAGATCCACCTAATTCTAGAAACAGTCCTGTTTTATCAGCCAGGCGTTTTTGAAAACGCAAGGCTGCCTTGGCTACCCTGTCCCCTGTCCCACCCTCAATTCGAAAGGAGAAACCGGCAGCAATCTTTAAACTACCGGGTTTTAGATTCACGCTAACTGGTTTTGGCAGCAAAACATTAAAGTGCAATGGTCTTAACACCCTTTTCAACTCCTTCAGGATTTCTGACGGTGATGTTATACGCGCACCACGCCACTTTCATGTCACTTGGGATTCACCCAAGTGAGTTGGGATGCAAGGAACCACAATTAGCTCGTCAAAGGCGAGACGAATACCCAAGATCCCTTCCTATCACAAACTGGCCGTAGGAATAAGGCTCAGCCTGCCTGATTTCGATCTGGTCATGCTAATTGTAAGGTAGAAGAGCGTCCTAGAGCTTCATAGCACACCTGTGCGTTGCGATAGAATTTCCGTGGTCTTGTCCAAGACTTCTTGAGAGCGGTGCAGATCGACGAGGGCTACTGCCATAAATAACGTATCAATAGTGGTAAGTTGTGCAATTCTTGATGAAATCCCACCCTTGCTAAAGAGATTCCCTTGTGTGCAGGTTAACAAGACTAGATCAGCTTCCTTAGCCAGACTCGATGCAGAGTGGTTCGTAATGGCAATGGTCACTGCACCGCACTCTCCGGCGGTACGCACCGCTTCTACGATTTCCCTAGTTTCACCTGAACGAGATAGTCCAATCACCACATCACCCGGCTGCAAAAGCACAGCACGGGTAATCTGCATATGGGTATCCACAAAGGCACTAGCCCTGCGCCCGATACGAGAAAACTTCTGCTCCCCATCGAAAGCCGCAATACTTGAAGCCCCAAGACCATAAAAGTGAATCTCTCTGGCCTGAGCTAGAGCTTTCACCGCGACGCCTAAAGCGTCCGCGTCTAATACTTGGATCGTATCTTGAAGAGCACTAATATTGGAGCGGAAGACTTTTTCCTTAATAGTGCAGATGTCATCACCAGGTTCTACTTCGCCCTCTATAACGCTCCGCTTTACGACTACATCCTGGGCCAAAAGAATCTTAAATTCCTGAAAACCTTTATACCCTAGACGCTTGCAGAATTTGACCACAGTCGCGTCGCTGACTTTGGCCTCTTTGGCCAATTCTGTTATGGATAAATGCACCACATGATTAGGGCGCCTCAACACTTCATCAGCAACCCGTCGTTCCGCAGGTTTAAGGACTGGATAAATACTCTTGATATGTAGTAGGGTATTGACTCTTTGATTCAAAACACTCTACCTCCTTAGACTCGTACTCTAATAAAGGCAACCATGCTCATTGCTTACGCCCCCTGTCTATACGTTTCTTAAGAATTCATGTTATTGAGTAATTCGCAATCCAACTACAGTATCCTTCCTAATCATTCCATTCTAGTATAGGCTACTCTCTCAACCCTGAGGGCCAATTGGTTCACCCGCACCCTATCATACCAGAAAAAACACTAGCACTAGGGCTCTGTGATCTTTGCAGTGAACGAAAGATGGGCCCTAGGGGCCCACCTACAATACACGAGAAACTCGGTCTTGACCTATGAACTCCATCACACCACGAAAGACGGTAAACAGCGGCAGTTTAAGCTACAGCCACTATCTCGATGGCTCCCTGCAGTGTTTGGGGTTCAAGATTGCCCTTTAGAGCGCAGTGTCCGCCAGATGCTCTAGTTCGCTGAGGAGCTCCTCAAAGACGGCCATGGCCTGTACGATGGGCTCTGGCTTGCTCATATCCACACCAGCTTTCCTTAGCAGGTTAATCGGATAATCGGAACCACCACCACCGAGGAATTCTAGGTAACGCTGGACCGCAAGTTCCCCTTCCTCCAAAATCTGTCTTGAAAGGGAGATGGCAGCGGAGAAGCCAGTGGCATACTTGTAAACGTAGAAAGAACGATAAAAATGGGGAATTCTAGCCCATTCCACAGCGATTTGCTCGTCCACCACAATATCGTCTCCGAAGTACTTTTTGTTCAGATCATAGTAAATCTCTGAGAGCTTGTCACTGGTGAGCGATTCCCCTTCACCCATTTTGCCATGGACGATCATCTCAAATTCTGCAAACATGGTTTGTCTAAAAACAGTGCCCCTAAACTGTTCAAGGAAGTGATTTATGAGATACGCTCGCTTTTTGGGTTCTTGAGTCTTCGCCAAAAGATTGTTCATGAGTAAAGCCTCATTGAGCGTAGAGGCCACTTCAGCCACAAAAATGGTGTAGCCAGCATTCACAAACTCTTGGTTTTGACAAGAATAGAAGGTGTGCATAGCGTGACCGAGTTCATGGGCCAAGGTAAAGACATCACTCAGGGTTTCATTGTAGTTCATCAGTACGTAGGGGTGCACTCCGTAGGTTCCCCACGAGTAGGCACCACTGGTCTTACCACGGTTTTCTAACCAGTCAATCCAGCCCTCCGTGAAACTAGCACTCATATCCCTAAGGTACTGTTCTCCTAGGCGGTGTAAGCCGGTCCGAACCATGTCCACTGCCTCTTCGCGAGGAATCTTCAGATCCTCATCAGCAACCATGGACACATACAGATCGTACATGTGCAACTCGTCTACTCCTAGGAGCTTCTTGCGGAGACGCACATAACGATGTAACAAAGGTAAGTGGTGGTGAATGGACTCCACTAAATTGGTGTAAACTTCAGGATCCACATTGTCTTCGTACAAAGCTGCCTCTAGAGACGAGTTGTATTTGCGAGCCCTAGAGAAAAAGAGTTCCTTTTTCATGGAAGCCACAAAGGTGGTTGCCAGAGTATTTTTCCACGACGTATAGGTTTCATAGAGTGCCTCGAATGCACCTTGTCGGACCTCACGCTTCTGCGACTCGAGGAGCTGACCATAGCGACCATGTGTTAATTCCACCATTTCCCCGTCATCATTTTTAACTTCGGGAAACTTCAAATCTGCGTTATTAAACATACGAAAGATGTTACTAGGTGCCTGCGCTATCTCTCCAGCTTCGGCCAAGAGCTGTTCTTGCTCAGCAGACAGGGTGTGGGCCTTCATGCGCAGAATGTTTTCCAAATGATGCTCATAAAGTTGAAGGCCAGAGACTTCTTTAATCCAACCTCGGACTGTGTCTGCATCTAGGCTTAGGATTTCAGGTACAAAAAACGACTGGGCTGCACCTAGTTCCACGGCCACAGCCATAGCTTGCCCGGCATAATCTTGGTACAAGGAATTTGCGTTATCCTCATCCTTTCTCATATACGAATAGGAGATAATATGGTCCAACATGAGGGAGATTTCATCCCTCTGCTTAAGAGCGTGGAGTAAGTTCTCCCCTGAGGTAAGTGTTCCCCGTAGATCAAGCATCCTTTGTTTACTAGCTTTCAGATCTTCTAAATCCTTTTCCCACTCTTTATCGCTTGCGTAAATATCCTCTAAGCGCCATTTTAAGTCGGAAGATACCTCGTCTCGTCGTTGAAGCTGTGCCATCCCGTCACTCCTTGCTTTTTAGTTATACCTGTATCTTTTCTACTTTTACCAAAACTCTCCTCTATAAAGAGGCAAAAACAGGATCAGGGCAGTTTGTGTGGAAATAGAGCATCGAGGTGAGGTTAAATGCGTAGGGAAGAGGTCTTTGCTCTAGATATTGGTACCCGCACAATTGCAGGGTTAATCATGGTATCTGCAGATGATGGGTTTGAGCTTAAAGAAGCCCGCCTGCACCAACAGTTGCCTGGTGCTATGGCCGACGGACAAATTCATCACATTGGCGCCGTTGCCCGCACCATCGCTAGAATTAAAGAAGAGCTAGAAGCGACTTGCGAACTTCCTCTCAAGAAAGCTGCGGTGGCCGCGGCCGGGCGGTCCTTGCTCACCGAGATAGGAAGAAGTAGCTTTGACCTTGTGCCTAGAGGGCGTTTAAGTGCGGACGAAGTGAGGGCCTTAGAGCTTGATGCTGTCCGTGATGCCGTAGAGAAACTCTCCTGCGACAAGACCAATGGCGTGATGCACAGCTACCTGTGCGTAGGATATAGTGTGATTCAGTATTATCTCGATGGTGAGCCCATCGGCTCTTTACAGGGCCATCAAGGTCGCGTGGCCCAGGCAGACGTTATTGCCACTTTTTTGCCGCGCATTGTCATCGATTCGCTGGGAACATCCCTAAATGAGGCTGGATTAGAGATGAAGACCCTCACCCTTGAACCTATTGCGGCCATGCACGTGGTGGTCCCACCGACTATGCAGATGCTCAACATTGCCCTAGTTGATGTGGGGGCCGGAACGTCGGACCTAGCCATCTCAGCAGAGGGCACAGTGAAAGGCTATGGAATGGTGGCCTACGCCGGAGATGCCATCACCAAAGGGCTCGCAGATCATTACTTGCTTGACTTCAAAGTTGCTGAACAGGTTAAGATAGAACTAGAGCCTGGACAAATCTCTGAATGCCAAGACGTTTTCGGTAACACTCTGCACCTGGCCTATGATGATGTACTGGCGGTAATACGGCCGCGGGTAGAACTCTTGGCAGAAAAAATCGCCGGGGAAGTAAAAAACCTCAATGGCGGTGCGCCTAAAGGAGCCATTTTGATTGGCGGAGGTAGCCAGGTCCCTGGATTTGCCGAACTTTTGGCGAAGCACCTGGAACTGCCAGAAAACCTTGTGCGCATCCGCAATCGCAGCAATTTGGAGATCGTCCACGGGTTCCCCCATTTTAACGGACCTGAAGTCATTACGCCCATCGGCATCGGCTGTACCCATCTCGATGGACGGGCTATGGAGCTCATCCATGTCACAGTCAATGGTCAGCATCTCCAATTCTTAAAACTAGCTTCATCCACAGTGGGAGAAGCCCTCTTGCATGCAGGCTTGGCTCCTTCGGAATTGGTGGGGCGACCTGGTTCCGCCTTCACAGTGGAACTCAATGGTCGGTACATTCCCCTCCCTGGAACTCTAGGCCAGCCAGCTGTAATTAAAAAAAATGGGGAACCGTGTGAACTTAGTGCACCCCTAATGGACGGAGACCATCTACAAGTGCATCAGGGTGAAGCGGGCGGCGAGCCCCACATCACTTTAGGAGAATTCGTCGACGAAAAGGCACACTTTTTCTCCATTACTCTCAATGGGACGCCCCTTGAGATCAAAGCCACGATCTTGGTCAACGGCTGCGAAGAGCCCATGGACTATATTTTGCAGGATCGCGACAGGATCACCCTAGAACCCCTCACCGATTTTAGAGATCTCTTTGGGCATCTAGGCATTCCCCTAGAACTAGAGGTTCCCTTCTCGTTCAATGGTGAAAGTAAAGTGGCCGTGGAACGTGCGGAGCTTCTTGTAGGGGGCACCAAAGTGTCATTTAAGACCCCCTTGCGCTCGGGTCTAGAAGCTAGGTACTTCCGTAAGCCTTATACACTGCGGGATTGTATCTCGATACCAGCGGAAGAAATGCCTCAGATCACAGTGAACGTCAACGGCGAAAATGTTCCGCTCACCCGCAAAGAACCCACACCACTAGTCAATGGGCAAGAGGTATCCTTTGACTATATAATAAGACCCCATGATCGCATCGAGTACAACCCGGGATCAACTGGGGTCCTTAGTTCATACATTGTCACAGATATCTTCCGTGATTATGAACCCGATGGGGCCTTCGTCAAAAAGGGCGGATACATCCTCGTCAACGGAAAGGCAGCTGGTTTCACCACCCCCATCAAACACGGTGATACTGTGGAATTTGTACCCTATGGCGCTGAAATCGCAAACTCTTGAATACCATAGGCATAAGGTGCTAAGTCATAGAGACCAAAACAAATCACAACCTGGGTGTCTTTGAGATAGAAGCCCTGGTCTTCGTTGAACTGATCTTGAGCGAATGTATCAATGAAAAAATGGTCCTGTTCTTCCTTGATTCTCGCATCAATAACCCCAGCAGCCCGCTCCAACTCAGCATCGGTGTTGAACAGCTCGCCAAAGCCAATAGGGTGCCCCGAGGTGAGATCTACGTTAATGTAGTCATAGTACGTCATGCCATGGGCTCCGCCTGTGTAGGTATAGTTCAAAACGGCGATACTTAAAAGACCGCCTTGATTTAGTTTTACCTCGAAATCCACGATCCCTTCATAAGGAAACGGACGGTATTCGGACTCGGCACCGAGACTCCAGGCTTCCTGCGCTGACTCCTTCAATTCGGTCACATAAGCATCTAGACGATCGCGCAGGTTTTGATTGAAGTCTGCTTCCCACAGAGAATCTGCTACCCCAGCCAACTGGGGAATTCTAGCGGTGATCTCTAGTTCTGGCCCCCTATACTCATAGACATATTCATGGACCAAGGTGGGATTAGGAAAACCCTCAGCCATCCGCTGCCAATAAGAATTCACTATCTCTGCTTGTACCATGGCGCTTGCGATGAGTAGAATAACTAACACAGACACAGCACTAGCCATCCGCCATCTTCTCATTACGAACACCCTTTCATTTGGTCGCCAGAGCATGACGCGAGGCGGCTATACTGATCTATCCCCTGTTCATCCTTACTCAAATCTGATCTCTGCTGTATCTGATGTGGGGTTCTTCCCTGTAATAGTAACGGTCAGTTTGTAGACCTTGTCTTTCCAATTTTCGTTGTAATACTCGCTAAATTGCTCCTTCAAACGTTCATGATAGTTCTCATCATCAATGGGGATATCTAAATCCAGATCCACATCAAAATCAAAAAGTTCTTTTAGTGAGATATCCGGTACCTCTTCCTCGCGTGGTATACCAGGCACTATAGGTATTTTTGTGTCAATGTCGACCAGCTTCTCAAAGATAGCTTCATCGTCGTCATCGAAGACTACCGCCTTAACCCCTTCGATCGTATAGCCGGTACTAAAACCTGAAGTCCTTAGGTTTAATTTGATACCCGTGATGACAAAATCATTATCGAGTAATTTCTCGGCAGTTAGTTTGATGGGATTCGGCTCGATCCCCACATTCACCTTCGGAGTCAAACAACCTGTCAAAAGCACTGCAACTAAAACTAAGCTAATCAGCACACTGAATCTCTTCACCATGGCAACCTCCCTATTTTGGATATTATTCTTATTCCCTTCCATTTACCATTCGCCTGCTACCCCTGTGAATTTTTCTGTCAAAAAACAGGAACCGGACACCAAGAGGCGAATTGTTTGAGCTGTACGTTTCCGTCAGAAAGGGCGATACATGTGGCATTACTACTTGGAGCATTAATCTTGGGGTTTGCAGTGGCACGTCTGAACTTGCTTCCTAACACGTGGAGCAAACGAGTGGGCGTCGTCGGTCATCTCGCCCTTGTTTTGCTCCTCTTCTCCATGGGTTTCTCTCTAGGGGCTAATTCTGAGCTCACCAGTGCTCTACCTAGTCTAGGTCTGAAAGCCCTTGTTCTTAGCCTAAGCACCATTCTGGGCAGCGTTTTTCTGGTGTGGTTCGTTACTCGAGTCAGGAGGCCTGCGAAATGACCTTGAGAATCCTTGGCAGCTTGGCACTTGGTGTTGTAACAGGTCTATTTTTTTTACCAGAGGGTATCGCAAACATGATCGGACCTCTCACCGATTACTCTCTAGCCATCCTACTCTTCGCGGTAGGCTTTGATCTCGGCCAAGATGCCGACCTGCGGCAAAAAATCAAGGACCTGCCCAAGATGAACTTGGCGGTCCCATTCATGATTGCCATAGGTTCGCTGACAGGAGCCGTTTTAGGAGGTCTTGTAGTTCGCCTTCCTGTAGGAGATGCGGCCTTAGTAGGCGCAGGTTTTGGTTGGTACTCCCTTTCGGCCGTAATCATTACCCAGACCTATGATGTGACCCTGGGGGCCTTAGCCCTCTTAACGAACGTCTTTCGTGAGGTTTTTGCCTTCCTCTTGATTCCCCTCGTCGCCAAAAGAGTGGGGCATCTCCCTGCCATAGCTCCCGGCGGTGCTACCACGATGGACGTTACACTACCCATCATCGCAGCCAATACTGATGGCCAGACTACCTTAGTCGCGTTTTACTCAGGAACAGTCCTCTCAATCCTTGTTCCCATCTGTGTCCCCTTCATCATTGAGCTACTCCAGCATTTCCTTTAGTCAAGGGGTTCTAAGGGAGCTACCCAATCACCAGAAAGTGGCTTCGATAAGCTCAAGATTGGCGCCGCCCACCGCACGGCGTTCTTGATCACTTGTTGCACCTCTTTTTGATAATAAATGGGGTGTGTTTCATGACCAGGTGCAAAATAGAAGACTTTGCCGCGACCGCGATTATAGCAACAACCACTTCGAAATACTTCTCCACCGGCATACCAACTGATGAAAACCAGGGTATCAGGTTCTGGTATATCAAAGCGCTCTCCATACATTTCGGTCTGGGGGATCTCAAAGTAATGGTCTAGACCCTCAGCGATAGGATGTCCCTGCTCAATCACCCAAACTCGTTCCTTTTCTCCCGCTTCACGCCAGCGCAAACTGCATGTGGTTCCCATGAGCTTTCGGAAAATCTTCGAAAAGTGGGCCGAATGCAAGACAATGAGACCCATTCCCTCCAAAACTCTCTGGTGCACCCTTTCCGCGACAGTATCTTCCACTTGGTCGTGGGCTTTATGTCCCCACCAGATCAGGACATCTGTCTGCCGAAGAACATCCTCCGTCAAACCGTGTTCCTCCTGGCGAAGTGTGGCATAACGAACCTCAATATCGGCTTCTTTCCCCAAGAATTCGCCAAGGGCACCGTGAATCCCCTGGGGATAAATGGAGCCGATAGAAGGATCTTCTAATTCATGGAGATACTCGTTCCACACTGTGACTCGAATCCGTTCACTCACAGCAATCACCCTTTTCTAAAGAGAATCGCGTGTTTCTTTGTGCCAGTAGCCAAGGAATCAACTCCGGTTCTGCATAGGCCCGGTTCCAGGAATTATGGCCTATTCCCGAATATCTTGTAAAACGAACCGGTGCATTTAAGTTCTGTAACACCTCAACGAGCTGCTCCGACTGCTTCACTGGAACAACTTGATCATCGTCACCATGAAATACCCAAATGGGCACATCCTTTAGTAAGGCGACTTTTTCCGGGAAACCCATGAGGGGCATGGCTCCTCCGCAAATAGGTACCAGAGCGGCAAAAGCATGAGGATGGCGAGCTGCCCAGTGCCATGTTCCATACGCCCCCATACTCAATCCCGTTACATAGATTTGCCGCCTCTCCACTGGGTAGTCGGCGATGATCTCTTCGAGAAGACAATCCAGCTCATCAAGACTGCGATCCCAGGTACAATCATTAGGACACTGGGGAGCCACTATGATAAAAGGAAACTCCCTGCCATCCAGTACTTGCTGCACGAGTCCGTGTCTTCCCACGAGCGTCAAATCATTCCCCCGCTCACCCGCACCATGCAGAAAAATGACCACAGGCCACTTTGTTGACTGCTCCTTTTCAAAGTCTCGAGGTAAGTATAAGAAGTAAGGCACCTGCACACGCTTGGTAATCGTTTTGTCAACAACCTTGGAGATCAGACCCAAACCGCATCACCCTTTTCTGCCTAGTTAAACAAGTTGGTGATCACTTCTTGCTCAAACCCCGATCTCCTTGTTAACACAGAAGAAAGATAGGCGCCTTTCGCGGGAGCTAGAGGTACATCTACAATTCTACACTGGGGGAAGAGCAGACTAAGCAGGTGGTGTACCCGAGTTCGAATCGTCTGCGACCCCAGTAGAATTTGTCCATACAAGCCTATGACAGGCTCTAAACCACGAAAGTGCGCGGACATACTAGTTACCATCTGCACAAGATCGTAGGCAAGTTCGTAAGCTACCTCAAGGGCTAGCGAACTTCCCTGACTAACACGCTGATCGAGGATGTCAGTGAAAACACCCAACCCTTTACCAAGTGCAATCTGAGACTTCAGGTATAAGAGGTCTTCGACGCATTGGTTGCGGTCAACCCCAGCTACCTCTTGCAGTTTGCTATTCAAACGCATGATAGGATTCCACATTAGTGCTTCTTGCCTCGTTTGCAACTGCCTACCCGTAGAATCTTCAAAAACGGCTAGACCCGAATGGCCTCCCACCAGAAACAATCGATCCTCGCCGCCATGCATGCCCAAAAGCGAGCTTGTGGCAAAGTCTTCGACCATAACATCGGTACCTTCCAAAAAGCCCGACACCAAGTCAGGCATTTTCCATTCCGTAACTGCAAAGTCCGCTTTGTAGGTAAAGCAGGCTCCCGCTAAACTGGCCCGACGATCCCAACCCACTGTCTGATGGACTAGATCCATTAGATTAGCCCTAGCTTGTTCCAATCCCCAGTAATGGTAGTTTACTGAACCTCCGACACTAGTGGCAATAACCTTACCCGAAGGATCACCCACAACAACCGACGCAAAAAGGTCATTGTCCGCTATCCCCAAGAAAAACTTCCTTTCCATACGTAGCGCCCAAGTAGTCGTACTTGACTATACATCAACTATAACTAAAATTCTGTCTATTTTGCCCAGCGATGAAGAAGACTACTCAAGGCCCCCTTCCCCCCCTTTTTAGATTGTACAATCTTTCAAATTATACCACAGATGTCAAAATAAACCTAGATCTGTACAGAATTTTGTCGACATATTATGATTTTATTAGGAATCATCCTTTGTCTCAGCACCCACGTCCACTTGGTGCAAGAGTTCACCTATAAGGCTGGATGCAGTAACGCCGCAAAAGTGAACCCAGATGGGAGTGCGCCATTTCAGGTAGGACGTGGCATAAGGCGTCTACAAGCACAAGGGCCACAGCCAGAATGGAACCGCAAAAGGAGGGAAAAGTAAGCCCATATACTGGAACCTGAAGCGACTACAGTAAAACTAAAGAAGGTCACTACAGCAGGCAACAGTTGCTTCATTCTCATTACTCGTTCTTTGGAATGGGGTTTGTTTACCTGTCGAGCAAGGAGGCTGCGATCACCGGGAAATAGATAATATTCTCCATGAGAGCGCTCCACCACAAACTCTTCATGCCGTGTTTGCCAAATCCTGTTGAT
This sequence comes from Firmicutes bacterium UBA5493, assembly GCA_002424045.1. Lineage (GTDB taxonomy): Bacteria > Bacillota > Limnochordia > Darwinibacteriales > Darwinibacteriaceae > UBA5420. Next base: position 147,222 of record DIPH01000015.1, read on the forward strand.
TTTCAAGATGAGTTAGGTATACTGAGGACAACCTCATGTAACGACACCAAAGGAATGATGATTATGAATTGGGAACTAATCTTGCTACCCATTGTAGCAGCTATCATTGGTTGGGGAACTAATGTTATCGCCATTCGCATGCTGTTCTGGCCCAGAGAACCCATCCGCATCCTTGGTTTCGAATTCTTAGGCGTGCTGCCCAAACGAAAACCCGATATAGCCCAAAGCATTGGCGAGGTACTCAATGACGATCTACTACCCACAGAAGAGCTCATTGATGCAGTGAACACAAAAGAAACCCGGGAGAGGGTCTCCCACATCATCACCAATAATTTGTCGGCCAAAATCCAGCGTTTCTTGCCCCGTTTCATCATGGAACATGCAGAAGACAAGATTCGGCACCATCTAGACGATTTAGTGAGCGCGGAGATTGAAGACCTGTTTGCTCAATTAGGCGACAGCGTTAGCCAGGAACTAAGAGACAAGAAGCTCCTGGGAAATCTAGTAGAATCGAAAATAAACTCCTTCGACCTTGTTCATCTGGAAAAGCTCGTGCTCAAAGTGGCTAAGAACGAGCTCCGATATATTGAGTGGTTCGGAGCTATCGTGGGTCTAGTTATCGGGCTGATCCAAGTTCTCTTCGTGGTAGTTCTCTAAAAAAGAAACCCCCGAAAGCGGGGGCAGAAGACTCTATTTCTTGATGAAAATCTGGGTAATGTGATAGCTTGTCCCCTGTTTAACAATGCCTACACCTATGTGGGTATAACCGGAATGTAGGATGTTGGCCCTGTGGCCAGCACTATTCATGAACAGAGGATGAGCTCTGGAGACACTACCGGTGCGTGCGATGTTTTCTCCGGCACGAGAATAACTTATGCCTGCGTTATCCAACATGTTATAAACAGTGCCCAGTGTGGGGGATACATGGGAAAAGTAGTTGTTTGCCGCCATGTCATGGCTCTTTTTCTTCGCCAATGCCACTAGATCATAATCAATCTTGAGTGCCTGTTGGCCGTTTTTGGCCCGTTCCTGATTCACCTGGTTGATCAGGTTTTGTTCGTCACTGGTAAGGGATGGATTAGGCAAGGGAACTTTGCTGCCGGGATTGCTAGGTTGCGTCGGAAGTATGGGACTTCCTGGATTTGGATTTGGATTTGGGTTTGGGTTTGGTTCCGGATCCGGTTGCGGACTCGGACTTGGCCAGCTTGGTTCACTCCAAGACGGAGGCTGAATATTGGGTACAGTCGGTGCCCACCATCCCCAGGACGCCTCTGCTAGAGGAGCTACAAATAGAAGACAGACTAGAGCAAACAAAAGAATTCGTTTCAAGCTGATTTCCTCCTAGAAAAAATTTGCTAGGTCCTATTATAACAGGAATAGAAATCAGCTCGAAATGTAAATTCTGGCATTGTCACAGGCTAACTCTTATTTCTGCGCACTTCCTGAATGATCTTTTGTGGGGAAAAACTTCCCCTAAAAATAACTTCGTCGTCGACGATCACAAGCGGTAAGGGCCTTTCTGTCCTCCAATGGCGTCCAAGAGCTTCTCGACTCGTAACCTCAAGAAAACGAACCTTGTATTCAGGACCAAGACCCCTTTTTACAGCATGTTTAAGGTACATAACAGCCTCTCCCAGAGGCAGATTTTTCCTTCAACCCCCGCAAGACGACAGGATCGAATTAGCCGTTCCATATATGATTATGTCCACATCTAGCCCTCCCATTGCTGGTATTGGACTAGTATATGCGTTACCCCCTCCCAAGGACCCTCTGCCACAGGCTACGCTCCTTGTTTTTTCCCACCTCCTCCAAGTCTCGCAGACGGTTTTTCGTCCGTGTGATCCCCTGCTCCACTTGGGCGAAATTCTCCTCCCAGAGTTTTTTGCTTTGCTCATGGCTGTGCTGCAAACTGAGTATACGCCGTTCTAGACGTTCTACACGTGTCAGAAGAGGATTTAGATCAAGAGGCTCTGGTAACCTAAACTCTCTTTTCCAATGTGCCATTTCTTCCCTCACCTTTTCCCACTCCTGCAGAGTGCGAAAAGCCTGTTCCACAAAGGCTGCCTGTAATTTCGCTTCTTCACTCTCCCTCTTTGTTTGCGCCCTTTCCTGCGGTGTAGGTTCAAGTTCGGGTGTCGGTTCTGGCACAGGTTCTGGATCTGGTATGGACTCTACTGCGGGCTCCACCAGAGCTGTCTGCGGTATCACCTTGGGCTCAGGTGTTACTTCCCTTACATCTTCCTTTTCTTCATAGACAGCGATCGTGTGCATTCCCTCCACCATCCATACGTAATCAAAGTCCTCTCGCTGGAGCGCCTTGCGATCGGACCAGTGGTCGAAATGCGCCGCGTAGAACCCACTTTCTTCGCCCCACAGAACCTTCCATTGATCATTTTCGAAAGAGTAGCCCACATTCGATACATGCCCCTTACCCGAGGAGACGCGCGTAATGGGAGACCAGTGTTCTTCCTTGTGACGAACGCGTAGAATCGTCTTTTCCTTCTCTTCCTGCCAGAAAAGATAAAGGCGCTCTTTGGTTGGTATAAACTGCGGATTACTGCATCGCTCCTCTGAAAAAACCACCGCTCCACTCCACAGACGATGTTCTAGGTTGTATACTCGGTAAAGCAGGTGTTGATGGCTATGCCCACAGTACACTAAATGCACATAGCCATCACTATTCCAGCTGGCACTGAGGCTTGATCGCTCTGCGAAAACATTGATAGACACAGTCTGGGCAATACCCCACTGGTCACTGAAGGTCAGGTGCCTTAATTGGGCGCCATGTCCCACAGACTGTTTAGCGAAGTAGAAAAGGTGACTGTTTCCAAGGCCGTCGTTAATCAGACGACCCCCTCCCCCATAGAGCTGGTCAAATTCAATGCGTTCACTCCGCAAATCCTCTGTGCCACTAAAGTACCAAGCGTAGGTTTTGTCTAAAAAACCCACAATGCGTACTGCCTCACCGTTCACCACTACCGCAACATCAGCCACATTCTCCTGTAACACCCTTGCCTTTCCCTGCATAGAGTGGATTACCAAGGAACCATCGCGCAGCTCAACACAACTGAATTTTGGATGCCTGATCTTTATTAACAAAGCCACACCTCCCCACAACTAAGATATGCAGGAGCCTGGACCCTCAGACATTTTCTTGTGAGCCACGCACCCCATTTCATAGTTAGCATAGTATGGTTTAGAGAAAGGAGGATTAAGTATGAATTGTGATTATGAGCCCGATTTCCAGCGGGAGGTAATTTATGTCAATAAGGTCTACAACGAATGCTCCATTATTGACTGCCCTACCTATCGGATTCCCATTCCTCCCACCTTCCCGTTAGCAGTTAACATCGTTGATTGCGCCATCACCGACATTGTTGCCGAAGGGGTCATCGTGGGAAACAACGAGATCGACATCGTTGTCAACTTTGTCATGAACGTGGAGTATGACAGCAATGGAACGAGCCAGTTTATCCAACAGAGCGCCCAATACCGCCGTCGCGGGGTCCGTTTGGAGGGTGCTGTCCCTGGGATGAATGTGGTGATTCTACCCCTGGTCCGTTGCTTATCTTGCAGGGCTGTTGATGGAGGTACAGTCATTGAGTGCGATGTGGGTATCTACCTAGTTTTGAAGGCCGTCGCCCTGGTTCAATTGGAGGTCCTGGGTCGTTTTGCTCCCGAACCACCAGAGTGTGAGCAGGTGTCTCCCATTGGTTGCCCAGAATGGTTCGAGCTGGCGGAGTCTGGTGCGTTCTGGCCTCCATTTCCACCGCAGCCACAAAGAGAGCATCGGTAAGGAAAGCCCAAGTCCAGCGCTTCGCTGGATTTGGCTTTTGCAGAAGTGGGGACAACCATAGAAAGGACGGTCACTCTTGCGAATTATCATTACCACTCGCTTCTACAAAAATGGTCAAACAACCCACGTAACGGATCTTTGCGCAGAGCTGATGCGACAGGGACATCAAGTCCTTTTGATCATGAACCAGCTCCATGATCCTGAGTATGCGCGCTGGTTGAGACAGACAAAGATTCCCTATGTAACTGCCTCCGATCCCCGTAAGCTCACAAAATGTGTCGAAAGATGGCTCCCTGCCTCGCACATCATCCATAACCATTCATCCCATACCCTCTCCACTGCAGAAGCTTTGAGTAGTCTTTTGAAAATCCCAAGTATTACCACTGTACATTACCTGGGCTTCGGATCCGCCAGCGTCTTGGAGCGGCAAGATGCAGTGATCGTGATCAGTCGCGAGATGCAGAAGGCCTTCGAGCACCTTACGATTCCCACCTATATGGTGGAAAACGGGGTGCCCTTACCACCGCAGCACCAACCCATGAAGCCCTGGCGCCGGAACGCCCTTTTTCTAGCCCAAGCAACGCCAGAAAAGGAGAAGAACTTCCGAAGTATGACCGAAAGCCTTTTGGCATGGGGATGGAACATCAGTAGCGCTGGCAACTGGCGTCATGAAGGCATAACGTCTCATGGCTGGATGAATGAGGTAGGGACCTTGCTCAAACAGACTAACTTGGTGATTGGTACCGGTAGAGCGGTGCGGGAGGCAATGGCTTGGGGTACTCCCGCCTGGGTTTTAGGGACCTATTGTGATGGATTGATCACTCCAGAGAATATAACTCAGCTCGAAGAAACAAATTTCAGCGGTCGTTTCAGCAAGAGACTATTCTCTCCAAATGAGGCCGCTTTACATCTTAAAGAACCATCTTCAAGGGATCTACAAGCCTTAGGTACCTTCGGAAGAAAATATGCTCAAGAGCACTACAGTATCCAGAGCATGGTGGAGAAAATCCTTGCGATTTATGGGAAATGCCTTTTGAAATGTTCTGGAGAAAAGCAAACGTAGACAGGAATACCACGGGAAATGTCTAAATAACAGGGAGAGGGAGGAGGAATTCTCATGAAACTTGTGATTACAGTGGTTGAAGACAACGACGTTGCTTTTCTGATGGAAGCGCTGATAGATAACGGATTTCAAGCCACTAGGCTAGCCAGTACGGGAGGTTTTTTGCTGCAGGGGAATACAACGCTGTTAATTGGCGTTCAGGATGCTCAAGTAGAGTCCGTCATCAGTGTCATCCGAGCCACATGTGCACCGCGCAAGAAAATTATTCCTCAAATAACACCCGAACTACCGACTGCGATTGGCGTCCCTGTTGAGATTGAAGCCGGCGGTGCCATCGTGTTTGTGATTGATGTAGATCAATTTTGGAAGCTATAGGCCAAGGAACCAGAAAAATAGAACCAGACTATTAACCGTAGCATGAGCTATGATTGGGACAAAGACGTTCTCAGAACGTACAAAGAGGATGCCTAGAAGAATCCCTGCGATTAAGACAGGGATGAATTGAAGCACATAAAAGTGTAGGAGTGCAAAAACGAGTGCCGCAAGGAATATGGCTCTTTTGGTCCCCATGCGGTCCTTCCAAAGGTCCACAAGTAAGCCCCTGAAAAATAGTTCTTCGCCTATAGGTGCAACGAGAGTCAAAAGGAACACAATTCCGAAGAACGCAAGGGGCTTATTGCTTGCTAAAAGGGCCTCTACACCCGCCCGCTCAAACATAGTTAGGTTTTGGACCATGGCAGAGCCGAGCACCTCAAGGGCAACCCAAACACTGATAAGTCCCAGGACAGTGTTCACCACATAAAGACCTATTCCACTTATTAGACCGCCAGCAAGGGTTTTACCATCTGGACGATGAAATACTTCTTTACGAGCCCCCAGGGTGCCACCTACAATGAAAAGCAACTGCTGCCAGGCGAGCAAGGCAAGCCTGGTCCCTTCTGTTTGGGGGAGAAAACCTGCCACAAGGCCGGTGATCAGTACTGCTATTAGAACAAAGAAAACCCAAAACTCACCTGCATCTACTGAAATCACAGTCTCTACCCCCCTAGATGAAAGGAGCGCACCTGCGCCCCTGTTAACATCACCTTCTATACTCTACCTTACCGACAAATCCCTGTGTATTGTACACTCCGTAGGCCGGCGTGCGGGTCATAATCTCCCACCAATATCGATATGCTTCACCATGAAGTACATTCCAGTAAAAATTCATATCCGAATAGCCTATGGTGATCCCCTCCTTTATACCACTTGTACGCACGTACCGGAAGGTCTGCCATAGTCCTTTTTTCCTAAATTCTGTAATTCGGTGCCTCTTTGGTTATCTGAACATGGTGAGGATGGCTCTCTTGAGTTCCCGCGGCAGTGATTCTCACAAAACGACTGTTGGCATAGAGACTTTCCAGGTTAGGGGCTCCGCAGTAGCCCATTCCCGCTCTCAAGCCGCCGATGAGCTGAAATATGGCATCGGTGAGAGATCCTTTGAAGGGCACTCGACCTTCGATACCTTCTGGAACCAGTTTGTTGGCATCGCTTTGAAAATACCGATCCTTACTCCCTGATTTCATCGCTCCTAGAGAGCCCATTCCCCGGTAAACTTTGTAGCTGCGCCCTTGATAAATCTCTGTCTCACCAGGGCTCTCTTCCGTTCCTGCCAAAAGGCTCCCTAGCATCACCGTCTGACCACCCGCGGCCAATGCCTTCACAATGTCTCCAGAATAGCGAACACCACCGTCGGCAATGATGGGGATTCCGTGCTGCGCTGCGACTTGTGCACAGTCCCATATGGCGCTGAGCTGAGGCACGCCAACACCTGCCACAACCCGGGTGGTACAGATCGATCCAGGACCAATACCAACTTTGACTCCATCGGCTCCAGCCTCAATGAGTGCCCCCGTTGCGGCACCCGTAGCCACGTTCCCAGCCACAATCTCAACATGCTGTCCATAGCGCTCTTTCAGCTCACGCACGGCATCAAGGACACCCCTCGAGTGTCCGTGCGCGGTGTCGATAACTAACGCATCCACCCCTGCATCCACCAAGGCCGTGCTGCGTTCGATGCGATCTGGTCCCACTCCCACCGCGGCCGCAACCACGAGACGCCCGCCTTCATCTTTGGCGGAGTCAGGATATTGCCTAGCTTTCTCGATATCTTTAATGGTAATTAGACCCTTCAACGTGTAATTGTCGTCAACTAGGGGAAGCTTCTCAATGCGATACTTGTGCAAGATAGATTTGGCTTGTTCTAGGGTTGTATTTACAGGTGCAGTGACCAAGTTTTCTTTGGTCATGACATTGCCAATAGGTTGATCCACATTCTCCTCAAAAACCAAGTCCCGATTCGTCAGAATACCCACCAACTTGCGATCCTTGTCCACGATGGGAACGCCAGATATCCTATAACGAGCCATTAAAGCCAAGGCATCACTTATCAAATGTTGGGGACTAAGATAAAAGGGATCAACAATCACTCCGCTTTCCGAACGTTTGACGCGATCGACTTCGCCGGCCTGTTCATAGACGGAGAGGTTTTTGTGGATTACTCCTATTCCGCCTTCTCTGGCCATGGCAATAGCCATGCGTGACTCGGTAACAGTATCCATGCCTGCACTTACTAGCGGTATGTTAAGACGGATCTTTTTAGTAAACCAAGTGGCTGTTTGTACGTCGGATGGCAAGACTTCTGAAGCCATGGGCATCAACAATACATCATCAAATGTTAGTCCCTCACGCCCAAATTTCTCTTGAAAATCCACTATGTGGCCCCCTCTGTGTTTAGAATACACCGTTCATTTTGTGGATATTTTATCATAACCGGAGTAAATAGCAACCAAAAGCGGGGAAAAAAGCAGGAAACCTGACAGCGGATTAGAATTAGCAACATGTGAGGAGTGAATTTAGGAGGTATTGACAGATGGATATTCGTAGAATTGCAGTACTAGGCGCAGGTCGGCTTGGTCGAGGTATTGCCGAGAACGCCGCCAGCAAAGGCTATGATGTAGTACTTTTTTCACAAGGAGCCGGAGGGAAAGATGCCCTCACGCGCATCGAGAAAGGTCTAGATCGCAAATTGGCCAAATGGGGCATCACCGAGTCCGAAAAAAGACTCATTTTGGGCCGCATTAGTTACACACAGGATCTCAAAGAATTGAACAAGGCGGACCTATTGGTTGAGGCGACCTTAGATCACCTGCACATTAAACGCGAATTATTGCGCACCGCCGATCAGCTGTGCCGCCCAGAAGTAGTCTTCGTTTCTGCCAGCGCCACCATGAGAATCTCTGATTTGGCCAGGGAAATAGACAGAAGTGATATGTTGGTTGGATTGCACTTTATCCCCCCTGTCACTCAAGTGTCTGTGGCAGAACTCGTGCGGGGTGAACGCACTTCCGAGGAGGCGGTAGAGACTGCTAAAGCTTTCGCGGCTCGACTCGGAAAGCAAGCGGTGGAAATTGAAGAAAGCCAGGGCTTAGTCAATCCCCGCGCCTTAGTGGTAATGATCAATGAAGCCGCTTACATGGTGGATGAAGGAGTCTGCGAGGCACAGGATGCCGAACTTATCCTCAAAAAAAGCTGGGGCATGAAGCAAGGTCCTCTGGAAATGGCTGACCGTCTTGGCTTAGACTTAGTCCTCAATTGGATGGAACAACTGCAGCTCGTGTTTGGTCCCCGTTACGCACCCTGTCCCATCCTCCGACGTTATGTCCGCGAAGGACGGCTCGGCGTCAAGACCAAGCTAGGCTTTCTTGCTTATACCGAAGATGATTCCGTCTTAACTGAAGACGAAGGCGACAAGGAGGATTAAATATGAATATTTTTGTACTGAACTGCGGTTCCTCTTCCGTAAAATACAAATTGTATGCGATGGAAAATGAACAAGTCTTGGCGGAAGGACGAGTGGAACGTATTGGGCAAGAGAACGCCATAATCACTCACCAATCTACAGGAAAAGAGAAGATCTCCAAGACCATGCCAATTCTGGAGCACACCGTAGCCATTCAAGAGAGCTTGAACTTGTTAACACATGCTGAACACGGAGTTATCAAGAGCGTTAATGAAATTGATGCCATTGGTCACCGTGTGGTTCATGGTGGCGAATCGTTTTCCGATTCTGTACTGATCAATGAGCGTACCAAGGAGATTTTGGATTCCCTAGCGGAGCTTGCTCCCCTACATAATCCAGCCAACGTCACGGGAATACGGGCCGCTGAGAAAATTATGCCGAAGAAGCCACAGGTGGCCGTCTTTGATACAGCATTTCATTCGACAATTCCGCCCCATGCCCACCTTTATGCCATTCCCTACAGCGTTTACCAGAGGTACAAGGTGAGACGCTATGGGTTCCATGGAACCAGTCATAAGTACGTGTCGCAGCGTGCATCTGAGATGATGGGCCGCGACATTGCAGATCTAAAAATCATCTCTTGCCACCTAGGCAATGGCGCCAGCATTGCAGCGATCGACGGAGGTAAGTCCGTTGATACCTCCATGGGCTTCACCCCCCTAGAGGGTTTGATGATGGGTACCCGGAGCGGAGATATTGATCCAGGGGCCATCTTCTACATCATGAAGAAGGAAGGCCTGTCTCTCCACGAGATCGACTCTATGCTCAACAAGCACTCAGGTCTGTTTGGCATTGCAGGAGTCAGCGATATGAGGGACATCGAAAAGGGTATCGAAGAGGATGACAGACTATGTAAAGTAGCCTTTGACATCTACGAGTACCGTATCCGCAAGTACATTGGTTCTTATGTGGCAGCCATGAATGGAGTCGATGCAATTGTGTTCACGGCAGGCATCGGTGAGAACACCCCGGCCATGCGCAGCAAACTGGTGTCCAACCTGCCTTATCTAGGGATTTCCATTGATGAGGACCAAAACAAAAAACGCGGCGAGGACGTGGAAATCTCCACGCCTGACTCTAAAGTCAAAGTCTTTGTAATACCTACTGATGAGGAAGTCGTCATCGCTAGAGATACAGCAAAAATCGTTTCATAAAAACGAGGTGCCGCAAGGCACCTCTTAACTTGTGAAGCGATGACTACCAATAGTTATCTTCGTAGTACGACCATGCATAAAACGATCCGATGACTGACGAGGATTGAAAAAAAACAGTGCGCCTCCTGTGGGATCATGTCCATACAAGGCTTCTAATGTTGCCTTGCGTGCGCTCTCGTTAGGAGTCATGTAAAAACTGCCATTTTGCACGGGCTGAAACGCATTTCTCTGAAACAATACGCCACGCAGTGTGTTGGGAAACTGCGAACTCAACAGTCGGTTGATAATCACGGCCGCAACTGCGACCTGCCCTATGTACGGTTCGCCTCGAGCTTCAGCATGTACCATCTGGGCCAACCATTCAACCTCCTGCGCTGTTAAGGTCACACCCGCGGGATAGTACTTGATGTGATCCAAAGGGACCACCAAACGTTGACCCACCCTGATCGCATCGGCCTCAAGACTATTGAGCCTCTGCAGATCCTCCACAGAAATGCCGTATGTGGCAGCAATCCAATACAGACTGTCTCCCGGCTTTACTTGATACACCGTTACGGCATTGGACTTCACAGGGACTGGATGCTCAGAAGCTGCATACGTAGTTGTATCGAGAATTGCAGCCGCAGGCATGTCCACCTGCCTGTCTGCAGTATTGGCAAACCCGCCCATCATGGATATCTGGAAAACTAGTAAGAGCGCCACAGCCAGGTAGCTGAGGGTTACTACATTTTCCTTCTTCTGATGTGGTTGTTCAACCATTTTTAAACCTCTTTCTAAGAATGATTGTCATGTAATTATACTCATAAAATGGAGTAGTGTCAATTTTCAGGGGCAACCTAGGGTGCCAATTGTTGCAAACGGCTCTCCGACATTATATACTAAAAACGTAACCAAAGGAGGTTAATCGGTGAGCTTCTTACGTGAACTTCTGACTCCCAAACGGGTGATTATCTTCATCCTCATCGCTGTAGGCCTGCTCTTCTTCTCCAAGCAAATCGCCACTGCCCTTTTGCCCTTCATTATAGGCGTGACTTTTGCCATCATTTTGGAACCAGTCATCACCTTTTTGGAAAGGCGTGTGCGTGTGCCTAGGGGCCCGGCCGTTTTTGCTACCCTCATCGCTACGGGGGCGATGGCTTCCTATGGTGTTTTCATGGTTGTCAGTCAGTTGATTGGAGAGTTGGTGGAGTTAGCTTCATTATTGCCAGAATACCGGGAATCAATTACCAATTTAACCACAGATCTACTGGGACAATTCGAAATCCTAAATGAGAACCTTCCCAACGTTATGAGCATGAACATTCAAACGAGCGTGCAAGAGTTTCTGGTGACCTTGGAGAAGGGCACCAGAGAGTTTCTTAACCGTGTCTTAGCAACATTCTCTAGCCTTCCCACCTTTGTCTTGGTGAGCGTCATCACTCTGGTGGCCACCTTCTTTATCGCTAAAGACAAAGACCTGATTATTAACGCCTTTATGCAATTCGTGCCTCCTGGTGCGCGGGACCAAGCAGGGAAGTTTAGAGAAACTGTGAGCGTAGACCTTTTCGGGTACATTAAGGGTCGCGTCGTCATGCTCCTAATTTCGACCCTAGTTGCCGCGCTAGGGCTTTTTCTCATTGGCACTCGTTATTGGATACTGTTGGCCATCATCATTGGCATATTGGACCAAATCCCAATTGTCGGTCCAGGAGTTATCTTCACTCCCTGGGTCGGCATGAGTGTCATTGCAGGCGACGTTGATAGGGCGGTTTATCTGACAATACTCTACTTCATCATTTTCGCCTTCCACAACTTTGTTGAGCCAAAAATAATGGGTGATTCGGTGAATCTTCATCCCTTACTTATGCTCCTAGCCATATACGGAGGAGTAGTCTTTTTCGGCGTTGTAGGGATTTTCGTGGGACCCATCATTGCGATCTTGATACGGGCCACCACAGCATCTGGTTTGTTCAAATGGCCCCCTTATTCGGAGAAATGACAAAATGATGGCGATGGCCCTTACATAAAAAGGGGCCTTTTTTTGTACACTAAAGGCAGTATGCAGACAAGGAGATTCAACGATGGCTTCCCTTCCCTTTAGTGTCACCCTGCTTGCTCTCATCACGATACTCATTTTTCTGGGTCTAGGACAAAGGGTCCTTGATCATATGCGGCTCACAGATTCTGCCGCTATCATAATCCTGCTCCTCATGGTCGCAGGACATTTCTTACCTACCATTTCTCTAAGTCCACATCTTGCAGTGAATCTGGGGGGGTTCATCCCCATAGGCGTAGTCATCTATCTTCTCGTCACCACCTCTAGAGTCGAGCAAAGGCGGGCGAGCGCGGTAAGTCTTTTGACTGCACTTTTGATTCTTCTATCAGACAAGCTTCTGCCACTTCTACCCGGTCTACTTGATCCGGTCTTGAGCGGAGGCATCTTCGCAGGTCTGCTAGCGACCTTCTTCGGTCGTTCGCGGCGAAGTGCCTTTATCGCCGGGCTTCTTGGCGTCTTTTTGGTGGATGTGGCCAATGTCGTTCAGCTACGAGTAGAGGCGATTGAGCAGCAGATCACCGTTGGCGGAGGCGGTTTGTTTTCTAGTATGGTGGTAAGCTGCTTCTTAGCTGTCATCATTGCTGAAGTAATCGGTGAAATACGCGAAAAGATACAGCTGGGCGGTGATCATGATGAATAGAAGGGTGACCTTACTGGCTTGTGTCATCATCCTGATGGTATGTTGTTCCGCTATGGCCAATGAGGAAATTTGGGGGGAGTTACTTCCTACGGGAGAATACTACACCTTGCTAGACCCTGAAGGGGAAGTACTCTTGGAAACGGGTCGTCAAATTTATCTTCAAGATCAATATCTTGCGGCGGATAATAGGCTCTATGAAGTGGTAACAATCGATGAGGATACCCGAATTGCCCACAGCGAGCTTGTGGAGGAGGCGAGACTGGAGATCTTTCCATGGAATGAACTGAGGCAAGAGCTAGGTCTCACTGTTAGCGAAGGCTCTCAGGAGGGTCCAAGGGGCACGATCGCCATCTATCACACGCATAACGCCGAAAGCTATGTTCCAAGTGATGGAACCGATAGCATTAATGGCAAAGGCGGAATTCATCAGGTAGGTCGAGCCTTTGCTGACGCTTTGGACGACTTAGGTATCGCGATTGATTATTCGGAAAATCTCCATCTTCCCCATGATCGAGGAGCCTATCGTCGTTCTAGGGAAACCGTGTTAGAACTCCTTTCAAGCAATCCCGATGCCATCTTCGACGTGCACCGCGATGCGGCACCGCAGTCGGCTTACGCCATTGAACTCCAGGACGAATGGATGACCCGTGTGATGTTCGTCGTAGGCAGACAAAATCAAAACTTAGGAGTCAATCGCAAGTATGCTCAATCGTTGAAGGCCACCGCCGATGAGATGTATCCTGGCTTGGTCAAGGGAATATTTTATGGAAGAGGTAACTACAATCAGGATCTGACCCCATTAAGCCTGCTTTTGGAGGTGGGGGCGCACACCAATAGTCGACCATCAGCAGAACGAGGAGTCAGCCTCTTCGCAGAAGTGGTCGATCATTATTTCTACGGTCCTGTGGCAGAAGCTGCCGGAGGGGACCAAGACCAAATTGCCCAGCGAAGCATTGTGGGAGTCCTTGTCTTCACAGCCACTACGGCCTTGGTCATCTATGTAATTAATGTGGGGGGATTTGGCCCCGCACGAGATCGTCTTTGGGCCTTGCTAGGGCGCCGCAGGCTAAAGTGAAGGCAAATTGTGGTCTATCCTCTTTCGCCCTGTAAAGGAGCAATAACTGGTGTACCCAGCATCCTTAGCTATAGTTTCCGCTTCTTGCCAGCGGTCTCCTACATCGAAGGGAGTATGGGCATCAGATGCTATGGTAATGGGGATGTTCAAGCGGGCTGCCTCCTTAATCAGCGTAGGATGGGGATAGATCTCACCAACGGGCTTGCGCAAGCCAGCTGTACTTACTTCCATGACTAGATCCGCCTCGGAAATAAGTTGGAGCAAGGCCTTCCATTGTCTATCTAGGTTCTCTTGTGCTCGATGACCGAAGACTTTGATGACGTCAAGATGAGCCAGAACATCAAACAGGCTCGCCTGTGCCATCTTCTCCAATAGACCCAGGTAAGCGAGGTATACATCATCTGGATTTCGTCCAGGCCATCCTAGTTCAGGATTCCAATCAAAAGACCAGTCATCCAGAAAGTGCACTGACCCTAGGACAAAATCAAAGTTATATCGGTGCAGCAAAGTTCGTATTTTCGCTTCACTTTGGGGAAAATAATCACACTCCAAACCTATCTTTAAGGGGATCCCCGACTTCTTCCCTTCCTCAAGCAGACGAAAATAATCCTCGACAGAATGCTGAAAGTGACGGCGAATCCAAGAAGCTGTCATCCCAACACATGCTGAATCTTCCCAAAGATGCTCGTAAACCGATTTGAATTCCCAAAACTCGTGGGCATGTTCGGTGACTCCAATTTCGGATATGCCCCGAAATTCTGCTTGATCCCAAAACTGTTTTAGCCACTCCAAGCTATAAGGACCTCGTTCAAGATGAATATGGTAGTCAATCATGAGACGATCAACTCTTCTATGTTAGCCTTCGATACAGCAACAAGGTCCTGTGGGGCTAGTTTGAGCTGCGCTCCCCGCACTCCCGCACTTATCACGATAAAATCGAAGTTCAAAGCCCTGGCATCGAGAAACGTTGGGTATTGTTTTTTCATAGCCAAGGGAGAGCAACCACCCCGCACATATCCAGTGAGGCCTAGAATCTCCTTCATTGGAACGAGATCTACTTTCTTGTTGCCCGTTAGCCGCGCAACCCCCTTCAGATTAAGTTCTCCACTTCCGGGAATACAACAAACGAACTCTCCACTTTTATCGCCACGCAGCACCATAGTCTTGAAAACTTGCTCCGTAGGAAGATTCAGCTCTAATGCAACACGATCTGCACTCAGGTCCTCTTCATCGACCTGGTATTGGAGAAGCTCGTATGCTATCCCAAGGCTGTCCAGGAGCCTTGCTGCATTGGTCTTCTTCATACTCCTTCGCCCCCACTCTCTTCTGTAAGACTTATTGCCATTACATTCGACGCCTCCTTGGTGCTTCCTTTAGAATTTCTCCAATCGCTGACAGGAAAAAGACCACTTAACTACGAATTCACTAAATGAGTGATTCTGATCAAAAAGGACGTGTTCTATGAATAGTGCTAACTGGTTGATTTTGGCAATCTTGGTACTGGCAATGACCCTATGCAGCAATACAACAACCTCAAGTGACGGGGAGTCCTTAGTGATTGCCCATCGCGGTGCTTCATCCCTCGCTCCAGAAAACACCATGGCTGCACTTTACGCTGCACTACGCCTGGGGGTTGACATGGTGGAAATCGATGTACATAGATCCTCCGACGGCGAGCTTGTGGTAATTCATGATGCTACCGTTGATCGTACGACGAATGGGCAAGGCGCGGTGAACCGCCTTACCTTAGCGGAATTGCAGGCGCTTGATGCGGGCTCTTGGTTTGGCCACTCGTTTGAGAACGAGCGGATTCCTACTTTGAGAGAAGTCCTGGAAGCCGTAAGGGATAAAGCGGTTGCATTGGTTAAGCTTAAGGGGCAGCGTACAGAGGTGCGTACGGTAGAATTAGTTCGTGAACTTGGTATGTCTGACCAGGTGTTCATTCAGTCCTTTGATTTCCAACAGATCCAAAAGGCCAAAGAAAAGGCCCCAGAGATCCCCACGATATTCCTGGTACGTAACCCAAAACATAGCTCGGAACCTGCAAAGGCAGCTCAGTGGATGACGAATATTGCTGAATTCGTCGGTGCCAGCGGAATAGCTATACGCCACAACTGGTTCACTCCCGAATTAATGGAATGTGCTTCTGAACGAAACTTGGAAGTGTTCGTTTGGACAGTAGATAAGAAGGCGGATATGCGCGAGTTCCTCAAAGCGGGTGTCCAAGGAATTATCACGAATAAACCCCAGGATCTACTTTCATTACTTGACTGAGTGAAATAAGACTAAAACACCGATTTACGTTTCAAGGGTCTCAAAACGTTGGCGACGTTTAACGAACCAGGTTATAGAGGATTCTATCGATATGTAGGATAGCTTTCTGCAGATCACGTAAACAAACAAAAGGACGGACGAGGGGATCCTTGTCTAGGCCCAGAAAAATGGAAAAAAAAGACACCACCTTGGTGTCTAAAAATGGCTCCCCGGGTTGGACTCGAACCAACAACCCTTCGGTTAACAGCCGAATGCTCTGCCATTGAGCTACCGAGGAGCGAAGTCTCCAATGCAACACCGGAACGTTCACAGCATCGCATAAGAGGAAAATTAATCTTGTGCGACGTCG